>DEHO01000012.1:28921-32179 GCA_002351955.1 Flavobacteriales bacterium UBA2798 | reverse complement strand
CACCAAAGAATACCTTGAAGTTGAGCAATACATTGCCGATTTGCTTGCCGGGGAAAATCTCTTTTTTGAGGAAGTTTATTATTGTCCGCATCACCCCACAACGGGTAAATGCCTTTGCCGAAAGCCGGGTTCTTTACTGCTCGAAAAGGCGATAGCCCGGTTTAATATAGATGCGGGCATATCGGTTANNTGTAGTGGCCGCTAACGGTGCCGGGGTTAAGGGGATTTTAATTGAGAGTAATTCTCCGCTTTTGCCTATATTAGAGCAAATTTGAGGCATGACACCATTCCGTTTTGCAATGTGCGACGGTCAGCTGGTTGAGGCATCGCAGCCTTATCTTACTGCTGAAAACCGGTCCTTCAGGTACGGTGATGGTCTTTTTGAGACCATGCGCGTTATGCAGGGACGACCCGCATTTCTTGAGAGTCATATTGCACGTTTATTGGAGGGTATGGCGATGCTGAAAATGGAGATTCCCGACTATTTTTCCCTTTCATTTTTCGCTGAAAAAATCAATGAATTACTAAAGGCCAACGGCATCACCGATGGTGCCCGGTTGCGACTGGCGGTGTATCGCAACAGTGGCGGATTTTACCTTCCGCAGGATAACGGTGCAGGATTTGTAATTGAAGCATTGCCCATTATTCATCATCATTACCAATTGAACGAGGATGGATTAACCGTAGATCTTTATACAGAGATCCGGAAGCCGGTTAATAAACTTTCCATCTACAAAACAGCCAATTCCCTCTTGTACATCATGTCTGCACTTTGGGCCAAGCAGAATAAACTCGATGATGCACTCATTGTAAATGACAAGGGAAACATCATCGAAGCCAGCAGCAGTAATTTGTTCATCATTTGCAACGGGGTATTATATACTCCCGCACTTTCCGATGGATGCCTTGCAGGTGTGATGCGCATGCAGATCATTAATCTTGCCCTCGAACACAAAATAAAAGTGTACGAATGTTCACTCAATCCGCAAAANNGGCAATGGGTGAGCAGCTACAAAATGAAACGCTATTTTAATTCACTCACCCGAACGCTCGTCGACCGGCTTAATGAAAAAGTTAGGTCCGGCGTAATGGAAGGATAAATTATTCAACTATGCTGATCGATATTCCAAATTCAGGCAAAGCCCGTGTGGTAGTAATAGGAGGAGGTTTCGGAGGCATACGCCTGGCAAAAGCACTTTCAAAAAAAAATGTTCAGGTTGTACTGATCGATAAAAACAATTACCACGCTTTTCAACCGCTCTTGTATCAGGTAGCCACTGCGGGACTCGAAGCGGATTCCATTGCCTATCCTATCCGCAAGATCTTTGGTAAATCGAAGAATGTTTTTTTCAGAANNATTATCTGGTTATCGCAACCGGTGCTAAAACCAATTATTTCGGAAACGAAGGACTCACCATTTCTTCTATGCCAATGAAAAGTGTTCCTGAAGCACTCGATTTGCGCAGTATGATCCTTCAGAATTTCGAAAAGATCCTAACCATCACCAACGAACGCAAAAAACAGAGTTATATGAACTTTGTAATTGCAGGAGCCGGTCCAACTGGTGTGGAGTTAGCCGGTGCATTGGGAGAATTAAAGAAACACGTTTTCCCCCGCGACTATCCCGAACTCGATTTGGGGAAGATGAATATTTACCTCGTTCAATCCGGCGATCGTGTTTTACCCATGCTCTCCGNNAGACTACGTGCAAACCAATACCGGAAACGATCTTATTGCACGTACGCTCATCTGGACAGCAGGTGTAACGGGCAATCCCATCGACGGACTCGATCCCAAACTCATTACCAAAACCGGGAGATATCTTGTAGATGAATACAATCGCGTGCAAGGTTATTCAGATGTATTTGCCATTGGTGATGTAGCCTGTATGATCANNACCGTGCAGTGGTGGAGGTAGGCAATTTTAAAATTGGAGGAGCCATTGCATGGATGATGTGGATGTTTGTGCACCTGATGTCGCTAGTTGGTTTCCGCAATCGCTTCATGACTTTTATCAACTGGACTAAAAACTACTTCAGCTCCGACCGCGGAATGCGATTGATCATTCGTGAATTCGATCTTACAGAAGTAAAACGCCGCCGCAAACGCGAAATGGAAGCGGAGAAGAGTAAGTGAGGGTTTTACAGATGGATGGATGGATGGATGGAAGATTACTGTTGTGATTTGCTTTCATTCTTTGATCTACTGATATTTGTTACAACCGAAACACCGGAAACGGATACCGACGAAAAGTTGTGATTTGCTTTCATTCTTTGATCTACTGATATTTGTTACAACTGTTATTGTTTAACTAATAAGACAAGGTTAGTTGTGATTTGCTTTCATTCTTTGATCTACTGATATTTGTTACAACTCTTTACTCTACCGATTTTCTGCTGTTTGGGTTGTGATTTGCTTTCATTCTTTGATCTACTGATATTTGTTACAACGGAAGGTCACTACTGATCTTTTTAAATCATGTTGTGATTTGCTTTCATTCTTTGATCTACTGATATTTGTTACAACCACACACCAAATTGAGTTTGCGTGTTCGATGTTGTGATTTGCTTTCATTCTTTGATCTACTGATATTTGTTACAACCTGGCGCATCACCACACGATCCCGGGTAGAGTTGTGATTTGCTTTCATTCTTTGATCTACTGATATTTGTTACAACTCTGATGTGGTGGGAGATGAACTTTGGTAAGTTGTGATTTGCTTTCATTCTTTGATCTACTGATATTTGTTACAACGATACGTTTCACCACCCTTTGGTTTGGCCTGTTGTGATTTGCTTTCATTCTTTGATCTACTGATATTTGTTACAACCTGTTAAAAAGGAAGTAGACATCCAGAGTAGTTGTGATTTGCTTTCATTCTTTGATCTACTGATATTTGTTACAACCGGTAAATTTACAGGCTGATTCAAACTTTTGTTGTGATTTGCTTTCATTCTTTGATCTACTGATATTTGTTACAACTCTGATGTGGTGGGAGATGAACTTTGGTAAGTTGTGATTTGCTTTCATTCTTTGATCTACTGATATTTGTTACAACAAATTCATTGTTTATTTCCTCCTAAACCTTGTTGTGATTTGCTTTCATTCTTTGATCTACTGATATTTGTTACAACAATATTTACGACCCTAACGTTCTAATAAAGTTGTGATTTGCTTTCATTCTTTGATCTACTGATATTTGTTACAACCACTCCTATTAGGAGTGAGTTTATTTGCCTGTTGTGATTTGCTTTCATT
>DEHO01000012.1:0-28792 GCA_002351955.1 Flavobacteriales bacterium UBA2798 | reverse complement strand
TCTACTGATATTTGTTACAACCAAGGCATCGGAGGAAGCTGCAAAGATTGAGTTGTGATTTGCTTTCATTCTTTGATCTACTGATATTTGTTACAACTTAATTTAAAAACAAATGAAAGTAAAATCAGTTGTGATTTGCTTTCATTCTTTGATCTACTGATATTTGTTACAACATTGCGAGGCGTTTCAAACTCTTCTTTTCCGTTGTGATTTGCTTTCATTCTTTGATCTACTGATATTTGTTACAACTTCGCAACAGCGATCACTTGCCTGTCACCGGTTGTGATTTGCTTTCATTCTTTGATCTACTGATATTTGTTACAACATTCAGCACGATATATTTCAACGAGTATTTGTTGTGATTTGCTTTCATTCTTTGATCTACTGATATTTGTTACAACATTGATTTATTTTGTTGTGTCAGGTTTTCCGTTGTGATTTGCTTTCATTCTTTGATCTACTGATATTTGTTACAACTTACACGGTTGGAGGAATAGGTGGATCGTTGTTGTGATTTGCTTTCATTCTTTGATCTACTGATATTTGTTACAACTTAGTTGGATGTTTTTGTAGAGCTGACAAGGGTTGTAGTGCATATTCAGGATCAAAAAAAATCAGTAGATGCTTAAAAAAGGCGACCAATTGTGGTCGCTTTTTTTGTTTCAGGTGGGGAGGATTTTCCTTAAAACAACTCCAATTGCTGAGGTGTATCCGGTTTTTCGGCTTGTTTTCGGCCATAGAAGAGTTCAATTTCCCCGAATTGTTTATCGGTTACAGTAAGAATACCAATTGAACCATGTTCGGGTAGCAGCTTCTTCACCCGCCGTATGTGCACTTCTGCATTCTCCCGGCTGTTGCAATGGCGGATATACATACTGAACTGAAACATGGTAAAACCATCAGCCAATATGGCTTTGCGGAACAAAGAAGCGATCCGGCGTTCCTTCTTGGTTTCCGTTGGGAGGTCATACATTACCATCACCCACATGATGCGATAAGCGTTCAGGCGGTCCAACATAAGGATCGCGGTTAGAGTTCGGGATAAAGAATTTTTCGTTGTGTTCCCTCAAAACATCGTGCCAGACTGGCTGTAGTCCGCATGGAGGCGACCAATAAAGGACTTTTTTCTTTGTCGAGCTGAACATCAATTGCCGGTATTTGCAGCAAAGGTTTTTTCAGTTCAATGTCCAGATCATCGCTGGGGCCATATTCTTCCCACATGTTCACTACGATACGATCCACAAATGGCCTGTAGGGTTCCATAATATCGTCGGCAAGGCAATAAGCATTGTATTTATTGGCATGGTGAATGCCAAGGGTAGGGAGGAGTCCGCTTCCGACAAGGCTGCGGGCAACCACAGCCCGTAAAATGGCATAGCCGTAGTTGAGGTAATTGTTGGGCGATTGCCCGCCTCGTTCGCGGGTAAAGCCGGTTATGCGGAACAAGCGGGCCCAGTACCAGGCTGCAGCACGGGCTTCGTGGTTTTCGGTGTCGCCACTTTTTACTTCATTGGCCCACACACGCAGGGGAGTGGCATCCTGCCCGGTACTTTCCAGAACGGTGGCTTGGTTTCTGATTTTCATCTGCACAGTTTGTTGCCAAAGTTGTTTTTTAAGGGGCTCGCTGGCATCCAATTGCGCCCGGAAACGTTCGTTTTGCAGACTGTGTCCGTCTAAGGGCAGCAATAGCCCGGAAGGCATGTATTTCGCATTGCTGGTAATCACCGCACAATTGTTTTCGAGCAGGGCAGCCATTGCTCCGTGCGTGATGCTGATCTGAGGATGATCCAGGATGACTACACCAATATCCTCAATGGGAACGCTGCGTTTTTTTTCAATACCCTCTTCCATGCGCTTTACCATCAACTGCGCATTTTCAAGATGCAGAAAGGCGGGATTGCCGAAATGGAGGGTGCGTTTGATCATTAGTATAATAAGTTAGAAATTTTACGCTAGTGAAATGTCGCCAAGCCTGTTTACTTTTAGTTTAATACATCTATCTTTTATCTGTTTTCCTTCAAAACTTGCTGTTTTTGTATCAAATGAACCCATCAATTTGTTTTTTTCTTCCTCAAAATTCATATCGATTTCTTTAGGCGCGATTGCTTTCGCTATTCGATTTGGTCTAAAATAACAAGTGGTGCCTGAAAAATCATTAACAAAGAAAATTTTATTTAACTGCTCATTTGTCAAATTGTTGAAATCAATATCATGGATATTTTCTTTTTCATCATCCGTTGGAATATATATACAATCATCTGGAGATAAATAATTTTCCAATTTCAATTCGTGAATTTCTTTTTCGTTTTTCTTTTTTACCTCTATTACTTTCTTTTCAGGAACAGGACTTAATTTCTGCTTTTGTCGTTCAACTACTTTGTCTAATGAAATCGTTTCGAAACTTCTATTTCCACCTAAATCTAAATAAATACCGAAAAATAAATTAGGTGCGCCTTGTACATACTTATCCTTATTATTTCCTTTCACACCCAGCTTAAATCTACCACTTCCTTTTTCGTATAATCTCACCTTAAAAATTGGCTGGTGAAATTTGCCCTTATTGAATTTAGCAATATCATTATTCAATTCTTCAATTCCTTCAGGAGAAAAAGCTGCCTCAGGCTTGTTACCTTTGCTATCAAGGTAATTTAGCAGAATTTTTTGAATTCCAGTATCAGTAATTTTTTTGATTTTACTTTCAGCTTTTTCTTTGGTTGTAATATCTTTAAAGATTGACACTAAATCATTTCGTTCCCTTGTGGCGGTAGTAATTTCTCCTTTTCCAAGTTTTACCCATGGTAAATTTACAATTCCAGAAACTGTTGCCTCGTGCATTTGTTTTCGAATGGCCCAATTCACACCTTTTTGAGCAACTTTTATTTTTTTGCCATCCTGAATTTTTTCATAAAAATTGGTTGCTTTGTTGATAACACGTAAATTTTGTTTAAAGCTTACTACAACTTTTTCTAATCGATTTTTTGCTTCCTCGGTAAAGTTAATCCAAGGCTTTTTAAATGTAGTAAACTTGTCTCGCTCCTTGTAATTGTTGTCTAACCACTTTTCTTTATTCCTTAATTTGTGTTGTAAATCGTATCGTTTAGTATCTGACTTTGCTGATTGATTGTTTAATAAATTAACATGATCACGGGTAGTACAAGCAATCACCAAAGCATCCAGAGCATGGTGTCGGTGATCAATACGTTTTTTTTGAAACCCTTTTGACAGTTCGAATGGAACTACAGGGATTATCTTTCCATTAGAATTTTTTGATGTGAAACTTTGAGAATTTGTCAATGTATTTAATCTCTCAAAACGAGGTAAAATTAATTCATTCCATACATCATTCAATCCCCAATCTTGCTTTAATTGGGAAGTAATTTTCCCGTTACAAGGAATTATATTTTTTGAGTTTATACCATCGTCGTTTATATTTTCACGGACAATATTAGAAAGCAATGACATTATGAATTTACTAATATATCGGGTGTCATTAAGCTGTCGCTCAATCATTTTATCCGGGATATCTTCTAGTAATAAGTTGTTTCTCTTTCGATGATTTTTGCTATAATGTTCCTTTACAAAACTGACGTATTCTTCTTCAGTGAGTATTTTGATTTTTTTTCCAAAATTAGAGGTCAGAATTTCACCTGAATGATGTTTGATAAACTCCAATCCTAATTGGTTGTCCTTTTGTTTGTTTACAACAGATTCGCAAATCACTTTGTTATTAAAACTATCATCAAAATAGCGGCTTTGCGGAATAATATGTTCTATTTCATAATCAGATGTAAATAATTTGCTCAAGGGGATAGATTCTCCGGTATATGGTGAACGGTATTTTTGTTCAAGCCATAACTTATAACGAGTTAACTCGTTTTTTGTGGGTTGTGCTGATTTACTTATTTTAAGGATATCCTCCGGTATTTCAATGTTAGAGTTTAAAACTCCGTCTTCGTAAATTTTTAACGCTTCTTGTTGTGTTGGAGAATAAGGTCGAACATTATCGACAACCAATTTATTATCAGAATTCTCTCTAAGCTCCATTATTAGAGCCTTAATGCGAAGATTGGTGTTTTCATTTTCTGTAATCTTATAGGTGTCAGATTTTCTTTGTTCTGCAGTTTGTTTCATTTCTCTGCCGAGCTCAATATGAATTTCGTCAAAAAAACCTTGAGTTCCATTTCCGTATTTTTTCCAAATATCCTTAACTACTCGTAAAGTTTCTGTAATAACTTGCTCAACAATCGGGTTTCGAAGGGAGTGTTGTTTGAATTCTTTTAAGTAATGCTCTAATTCATTTACAGATTTCCATTGGCTAATACTTTCGGCCTCTGAATGTCTGTCATAAATAATATAGCTCGCTAGCCAAAGGGGTAATCCTTGAAACTGATTTTCTTTGGTTAAATGAATAGCTTTTTCCCGGACCTGAGTTTTAATAAAATCATCAAACTCGCCGGTTAGCATTTTTTCTATTCTCTCTTTCGTTTTAGAATCTATTTTTTCCCAGCTCCAGTATTTCCCTATTCGCAATAATGGTAATAGTTTTTTTATCGCCTTTTCAGAATAAGCCCCATATTCACTATCAAAAGGTGGTATTTTTTTAAAATTTTCAACAAATGAGGCTTGATCTAAATTGTGTTTTTTGGCAAAAGATTTTAAAGCTTTTTCATAATCAATCTTATCGGTTATGGAATAGATGATGTGCCATAAGTGTTGTTCGATATCTTGGGTTAAAAAATTAGACGATATGTTTGATACTTTTTCTAAACGGGAGGCAATTACATTTCTTGTTTCGTTGCATGGGTATTCTTTGTCTTCCACAAAATTCCATCGATATTTTTCAATTTCTGCATTTAACTCTTTTGATTTAAGTTTTGGTAGCTTTTGATCAATTAAATATTTAAGTAAACTCTTTTGATCAATTTTTTTCCGACTATTTAGGAATTCAAAAAGTTTTTCATTCCCTTCTATGGAATCAACGAAATTGGCTGTAACATTTTTATCGTCGATTTTATCATATATACTCAAATTTTTAATCCATTGCCAAATTCTAAATTCCTGGTATAAAGGGTTCGATTTTGGTATGGTTTTTAAATATTCCTTTTTAGTTTCTCCATTTATTTTAAATTCGCGATATTCTAATCCGCAATTTGCGATTGAATGTTTTTGACTTCGTAATGGCCGTTGATAGAAAATAATATCGTCCAAAAATAGGTGAACAAAATCTCTCTTACCCAAAGTTATTTGATGTGATTCGTTATTTCTATATAATTCTCGGATACAATTATTGTATTTGTCGCTTGCAAACAATTCAGGTTGTAGTTCTATTTGTTTTTTCAAGATTTCCCTAAGCTCTTTTTTGTAAAATTTTCGTTCTACAGTACGAACTAATTTCCCTTTAATTTTTTGGTTTTGATTTTTTAAAAGTGAAACATAAATGTATTCTCCTACAGTTTTATTCGAATTTTCAATATCTTGTTCTGTTTTCTTTTTCAGTAAAGTCCAATCATCTTCTCCTGGTGCACGGAAACTTCGCTTCTCAATACCATCTTTATCTTTTTTAATAGTTTTGTCTGAATTTAATTCGGTTGTTACTATGAAATCTCTAACCTTATCTTTCCAATCAAAAAGCGGTGTTTTACTTGAGCGTCGATAAACCCATCCATTTTCCAATTCTAAAGAATACCATGATTCATCTTTTTTGCCTTTTTGTTCATCTTTCGACACGTTTATAACCTTTAGAGAGTAAAACTCTACTAATTTGTTTTCGTTTTCCTCTGCTTCTTCGCCTCTTAGCTGATAATATCCACGCTTTTGGTTGAAATTCAAAAGCAACCATGCTAATTCTTCTTTTTCAATTTTACGTTCTAGCGCTTTTTTACGGAGATAATATAGGGTCCAATCATACGGTATTTTCTTTCCTTCGAATTCTTTGGCCATTTCGGCAAATGAGTTTTGGAAAACGAATTCAAATTGCCCGTCTTCATTCCTTTTCCATGCTATTTTGGGTTCTTTATCAATTAGAAACTTACCTAATTTCTTTTCAAAATCAATTTCAGCAGCATAATGCTTAGGTAAAAAGCCCAAAACGTTTAAAACACGGTGTAAACGTTCACGTCGTAAAAGATGACGTTCGCGCAAACGCCTCGCGCTTCTATAGCCTGTTCTGTCGGCAGTTTGAGAAATTGATGCACCTTTTCCAAAATCATTTTTTTTGGCTTCGTCCATAGGTATAATCCTACTACCCAATCCAAGTATTTTACCTTCTCCTTTTTCAACTTCTTGTTCAATTAAACTCCACCCAATTGAATTCGTCCCGAGATCCAGTCCTAAAATTTTCTTTGCCATTTTTTTATAGTTTGAGTATTTATATTATATTTGGTGTTGAAAGCAAATCACAATAAGGATTATTCCGTTGTGAAAACATTTAAGGCGGGGCAACTCGCCTTTTTTCATGCCCTTAATTTCCAGTATTTTATCATTTCATCCAAATATTTTGGATGAAATTCTCGGTTTTCTGGACGAGTTCTTTCGCATTCTCCTTTATTTATTATGTTTTTTAATTCGTATTAGGGAATGAATGTTGATACATATTTTTACTTAACTATATGTTCACGTACAATTTTCAGTTGTTCCTCAAACGATTGGTCACGAAGTGAGAGAAGCCAGGATTGCTTCGTTAGTCGTTTTCCTTGTAGTGGAGTGTGCGCAATTGCAGATTCATCGTATCGGCAAGAGCCGCAACGCCTGTAATACCATGTTCTGCCTTTTACCCAATTCCCATGTTGGCATTTCCGGCAATGGTAGCCATCGCCCCATTTAAGTTCTATCAGAACTTTTAAGCAAGATTGAATGGCATCGTGTATTTCTTTCGTTTCATTCATGAGCAATAGCTTACAAGCGGCCAATATATAGTCGTCGCTACGCATGCTATCTGCGTTCTAATTAGCGTTTTATGGATGTATTTGATAAAAGAACGGGAATGGGAACGAGAACGGATTCCCACATTCGCACACTCCCACACTTGTCCGCCGAAGCCTTAACGTAGGTGGATTCCTACAATCACTATATTTGCCCCCATAAAACCTTGAAAAAATGAAAAAGATCCTTGCCCTTTACCTTGTTTCCATGTCCTTTTTTGCAATGAGCTGCGGAGGAGAGACCAAAACAGAAGAACCTGCCGGAGATACTACTGCAAAAGAGCAGGTGGAGATCTATGGCGACAGTTCCATCACTCCGGATGGTGCAATTAGCATGACTGAATTCGTTAAGGCCATTCAGGGCAAAGACTCAATGGAAGTGAAACTTACTGCTACCATTAATCAGTGTTGTAAGAAAAAAGGATGCTGGATGACAGTTGATATGGAAAACGGAGAAGAGATGCGTGTAACGTTTAAAGATTACGGATTTTTCGTTCCCAAGAATGCTGATGGAATGAAAGCGACCTTCCAGGGTTGGGCTTTCGTGGATACCATTTCGGTAGATATGCAAAAACATTACCTCGAAGATGAAGGTGCTTCCAAAGAAGAAATCGATGCGATTACCCAAGCGAAAGCCGAATGGTCGTTTGTTGCCAATGGTGTTATCATCAACAGCAATGGCAAGAAATAAATCGCTCCTGGTTCTCGGACTGATTTTGGTCCTTGTGGCCTGCAGTTCGGGAGAGGAGGAAGCGGATGCAGAAAAGCGCAAGGCAGATTCACTTGCAGCCTGTGAAAAACCTGTATTTGATGAATACAAAGCCTCTGAACTTGCTGATCTGATGCGTAAAATGGATGCAGATATGCGCATTTATCGTGAGCATCTTGAAAAGGGAAGAATCGATTCGCTGGATTTATCAATGGATTATTCTACTCTCAAAACAGCTACTCCAACCGATCCTACCGTTAAAACGGATGTCTTTGCCGGGATGGCCGATGCCTACTTGTTTAATGTCGGAAAACTCCGTGAGCGCCCTGAAAATGCGCAGGAGATTTTCAATACTACCGTCACTTCCTGTTTGACCTGTCACCAGCAATTTTGTCCCGGCCCGATGGTGCGGATCAGGAAGTTGTTGTTGTAAGAACGCATTGCTGAGTACCTTTTTTGTCAATAAGCCTGAATGAGCGATTCAAGAGGGATATCCAATGAAGCGTGGATGTTGCGAATCATTTCGAGGCTTAGTTTACGTTTTCTGTTTAAAATTTCGCTTACCCGGTTTTTACCACCGATGATTTTATCCAGGTCTTTTTGCTTCATTCCCAATTGTTCCATTCTGAATTTAATCGCCTCTACCGGATCGGGGGCATCTATTGGGAAGTGCTCTTTTTCATAGCGCTCAATTAGCATCGCCAGCAATTCCAATTCATTACTTTCTTTGCTTCCCGGTTTTGCATCAAACACTTTTTCAAGCCGTTTGAGAGCATTTTCGTAATCTTTTTTAGTCTTTAAAATCTTGAAATCCATAGCGCTTAAATTATTTCCGCATCAATTTTATCATAGTCAGCATGGGTGCCAACAAAACGAATCCAGACCATTTGGTGTTTGTAATTAACCTTCACTATTAACCTGTATTTGTTTCCTTTTATATTAAATACAATTCTGTTGTCAGAAAGGATACTTGCGGATGGATAGTTTTTTTTGATGTCATTTGGTGAAATCCATTTCGCTTTATCAGCCTCATCATACCATGATTTTAGAGCTTGTTCTGCATCAGGGTGTATTTTCCAAAACAGTAAAAGAGTTTTTCGCGAAATGACTCGCATTATTTTCAAGTTTATACAAATTTACGAAATAGAAATTAAAAAGTTCCCAATTAGGGAACTTTCACTTCAAATATTCTTACTGAAATAACACAACGTTGAGCAAAAAAAAAGCCGTCTGTTAGGACGGCTTTCTGTATCAAAAGAGGTTGAGGATTAAGCCTTAACCGCATGTTTCTTTTCTTTAATACGAGCAGCTTTACCGGTAAGGTCACGCAGGTAAAATACACGTGCACGACGTACGACACCTGATTTGTTTACTTCCACTTTATCAATGAAAGGTGAGTTTACAGGGAAGATACGCTCAACACCGATGTTGTTCGACATTTTGCGAACAGTAAAGGTTTCAGTGATCCCTGCACCGCGACGCTGAATAACAACGCCCTGGTACTGCTGGATACGCTCCTTGTTACCTTCTTTAATTTTATAGTGAACAGTGACAGTGTCACCAGCCTTGAATTTAGAGTGATTCTTGCTTTCGTTCAGTTCATTTGCGATTGTTGCCAGACGATCCATGACTTATCATTTTTTAGGGCTGCAATAGTACGAAGATTTTTTCATTTGTCCCCCATAGAGTCGTAAAAAAAACCTTTTCGCTTGAATTGCTGCGACAAAAATATCGTTTTTTCAGGTAAATTTGGAGGCTATGTTGAAAACACTATTCTCCTGCTTTTTTATTTTAATACTTGTAAATCAGTCGTTTACACAATATCAATCGTTGTATCGCGAAGATTTTACCACCAATTCAGGAGCCTGGCCTTTGTATAAGGAAGGTACATATACCGCTGAGGTTACAGGCGGTGCTTATGCAATCAACCTCAAAAAGGAGGGGATGTATTGGTGGATATGGAAGCCGGTTACCATCAATCCCTCCAAACCCTTCGCAATTCATGCCTCATTCACGTTGAAAGGTGTTTCGAAGACAGGACATTTTGGCATTGCCTGGAATGTGAAAAACGACAAGAACAATTACACATTTGCTGTTTCGAGAGAAGGTAAACATGGTTTATTTGAAACGAAAGAAGGTTCGTACGATTACAAGGTAAAATGGACGCCCTCAGCGAAAAAAGTACAGATGGAAACCAATCATGTACTTAAACTTAAAAGCGATGGAAGCAATTACACGTTTTTTCTGGATGATGTGCAGCTGTGTCAGGTTCCGTTTTTCAAATTTGCTTTTGATAAAAGTGTAGGCTTCTTTGTGGAGAATACCATCAACGTTCAGGTAGATTATCTGGAGGTATTTCAGGATAGAGGGACAATAAACGCTGTAACAGGTACGGATCTGGGTGTGGTAAAAAAGGAAAACCTGGGTGCAAACATCAACACTGCTTATCCTGAAAAAAAGCCTACTATTTCTCACGATGGTAAACACCTGTATTTTACCCGCAGCGATGATCCGCAAAATTTTGGGGACGACAAAAGCGATGACATCTGGTATGCGGAATTAGGCAATGAAGGTTTATTTGGTAAAGCCATAAACCTCGGTAGGCCGGTGAACAATAAAAACAACAATTCCTGTATTGGGGTTGCACGAGATAATTCGTGGATTATGCTCAAGGGGCAATACGATTCCAATGGAGAATATTCCAAACAAGGATTTTCAATTGCACATCGCAATGGGAGCGGTTGGAATAATCCTGTAAATATTGAAGTGAAGAATTTCTACAATAACAATCAGTACCAGGAAGCTTGCATCAATCCGGATGGCGATGTTTTGCTTTTTGCCATTGAACGGGAAGATTCCTATGGCGATAAAGATTTATATGTTTCGAAAAAAATGTCGGATGGTTCATGGTCCGAGCCGGTGAATTGTGGTGGAGTAATCAACTCGTTTGCGGCGGAAATCGGACCCTTCATTGCNNCCGGGGATGGCAAAACCGTTTATTTCGCTTCAGAAGGACATCCCGGTTATGGAGATGCCGATGTGTTTATGTCGGTTCGTTTAGATGATACTTGGACCAACTGGAGCACGCCGGTTAATCTTGGTCCAACCATTAACACCGCAAAGTGGGATGCCTATTTCTCTACCGATGCCAAAGGGGAATGGGGCTATATGGTTTCCACTGAAAATTCGATTGGTCGTACCGATATATTTCGTTTCAAGCTTCCGCAGCAAGCAAAGCCAAAACCTACATGTGTGGTAAAAGGAACCATCATCAATGCCAAGACTAACGAACCTATGATTGGGGAATTAACTTTTCATATTCTGGAAACCGATTCCATGCTCGGAAAAATTTATGCAACACCAACCGATGGACGATTTTCCATGATCCTTAAAGAAGGTTTTCGTTATTCTATTGATGTAAGTTATCCGGGTTACCTGGGGGAGCGCGTGAGTGTGGATATGTCGGGAGTAACAGAATCCATCGAAAAAGAATTGGTTGTATACCTCAAACCCATCGAACGGAATACCACTATTGAATTGAACAATGTGTATTTCGAACCCGATAAATCGGAGTTGTTGTATCACTCGAAAGCACAATTGCATTGGGTGGTCTTGTTTATGGAGGCCAATCCAAATGCGGTTATTCTTATTGGTGGACATTCCTCAAAAGGAAATGGATCTGAAAAATATTATCAAAAACTTTCGGAAAAGCGGGCGAAGGCTGTATACGATTATCTGGTTGACTTAGGTATTCCAAAAAAGAGAATGAAGTACAAAGGATTTGGTTCGAGCCAGCCTGTTNNCAGTGGTTCTGCTGCGGATAATGGTCGTAACCGTTGTGTGAACTTTACCATAATTCAGAATTAAGGATCATATTAAAAAACAAAAATGCTCAATGATTTCATTGAGCATTTTTATTTTTAGCTAGGGTATCATGCAGAAACCGGTTTAACCGGAATGCGTTGCAGCAAAATAAACAGCGATCCTACCACCGTAATAAAAAGCAGGGTAAAGATCAGTTTACCGCTACCACCGGGTCCGTCAGAATGATCGTTAACAGGAACAACTGGAATTAGTTCGTTTTTACGGATGTTGTTTTGCTTGATCATGTGATTGTATTCAGTAATATAACTGTAATACGAAGAAGGATCCCAACCGGTGAGTACGGCAAGTTCTTCCACTTCACGTTTTCTGCGGAACGACAGATCGCGAAGGTATTCTTGTCCTGCATCACAACTCAAATCGCCATAAGCAGGATTTGTTAAGATGTAACGTCCCTGAAAATGTTCGGTATTGGGTGTAACCTGAAACTGGAGATCCTGTGGGAATTTGCTGCGACTATATCGAACATGCAATCGGGTAAAGAAAACCGGTGTGCCGGAATTCGACCAGCTTACACCGGCTTGTGAGAGGTCAGTAAAGAGTGGAGGAGGGCCAACACAGGGATCGCATTTCATTCCACCCCAGCTTGGAGTAACGTTCCATGCATATTCAAGAAAAACACAATTTCTTCCCTGGTATTTGTATTCCTTTTCGAAAAGGTCAACATAAAATTTCCCGAATTTCTGGCGAACCGGCAGAGGAACATTTCTGTCTGTTGGGATTTTTACCGTGCGGTAGTTGGTGCATTCCACGCGACCTGTTTTGGTGAACGCATAAACGATCATATCCTGATCGCCGTTGGCATTGGCCATTCCCAAACGGATGGGAAGCATAAATTTTGGTGAATCGAAACTGATTTGAAGCGGACGAAGATTATCGAATCCAAGAGCTTTTTTGTTATCGAGATTTACCTTCACTACAAAGAACTTCATGTTGCTTTTGATGTAAGGTTCCAAAACTTCTTCTGCTGTATTCGGAATCTGGTATCCATTTGCCGTTAACCATGTTTTTAATCCGGTTGATTCTATTGCCGACAAAATGAGAATATCATATTCGCCTACAGTGTATTCGGCTTCAATTTTCACTCCTGAACCTTCTGCAGATTTTTTTCGACTTTCGTTACGGGTTGAGCTCACCGATTCCGACAATGTCGGCATTGCCGAATCGTACAAATAGTTCGGATAACAGGGGTTTTCATCGTAATACTCCACCAGACGGGGGCCGGAATACGCATCGAGCGATTGAAAAAGTGATTGGTTAACAACCCGAATATCGTTGCGTTGCAGTACAACAGGTACCGGTACTACCATCGCAAAATCTTTTACGTTTCCCTGGAAATCATTGCTCATGGTAATGACCGTATGATTTCCATCGCGAACAAGAATTACCTGTGAGGATTTATTAAAGAGTTTTGCATCTGCTGTAGCGACATAAAATCCACAGAAGGCTTTGCTTTGCAATATTCCGATTGAGGAGATGAAAAGCGTTACTAAAAGAAGTCGTTTCATATTCGGTAAGATTAAGCGTTGATCCACTGGAATTTTTTTGCTACCAGCAATTTATCGAAGAGGATGGTGAAAGGAGTGATGAAGAAAAGTGCCCAAACGGGAGCGGTGTGAATTTGTTCCCAGTTACCAAGGAAGAAGGTGAGAACTGCGATCATGGATGCCCATAATAAGCGGGATATCGGATGGTTTGGAGTAGTGACCGGATCAGTGATCATGAAAAAGGTGAACAGCAGCAATGAACCGTTTGTGAATTTGTGCATCAGAAAATCGTAATCCCATCCCTGGTAAACGATTGTTCTGCAAAATTCAAGGAAGAACAATGTTCCTAAGAATGCAATACTTGTATCGAGTCGTCCTGCGCGCAATACCACCATCAATCCTGCAGATCCAACCAGAAAAAGAATTACAGCCGAACTTCCCCACTGACCCGGGGAGATCCATGCGTCGCCGGTTAAAAGTATGGTTAGTACAATTCCGAAGTTGGCTGGATTATAGAGATGTTTTCCATTGAACCGAATAATAAATTTACCCGCAATGGCAAGAAATACACAAAGTGCAATCGTGCTGTAGGAGTTGGCTTTGAACAATAATGATAAACCCAAACAGGTTATTAATGCACTTTTCAGCGAATGCCAGGGTGCGCCCGACCACATGATGCCGATCGACTGTACTGCCAATCCGGTTGCTAGTATCACTCCTATTTTTAGGATATCCGTTTCCCATCCTAAATTCCATATACCGAACAGTAAGAATGTAGAAAGAAAAAGGATCTGAAAGTTTCTCGCATCGCGCAGAAAAACCGGTGGTTCTTTTAGAATCAGTCGAAACATAGTGATCAGTTTTGATGCTGTACAACCTTTTTGTGTTTTGGTTCATTTTTTTTCGAAATGCCTTGTTTTCAAGTAATTTGGTTTTAGTGCATGTCAAATTCTNNGCTATGAATTACAAATTGAAATTGAATTCCATCACCACTTTCATTTTTGATTTTGACGGGGTGCTGACAGATGGCGTGGTTTATCTCCTGCCACCAAAAGATTTTATAAGAACCATGCATGTTCGCGATTCCTATGCGATTCAATATGCCGTTCGTAAAGGGTATAGAATTGCGGTAATAACCGGAGGCAATAATGAAATGGTAAGGGAACGCATGGAATACCTCGGAGTAAAGGATGTCTTTCTAAAAGCAGCAGATAAAATGGAGGTTTTTCAATCTTATACTTCTTCCAATAATATCGATCCTTCAACCATTTTGTATATGGGCGATGATCTTCCTGATTTTCATGTAATGCGTAAAGTCGGAATTCCGGCTTGTCCGAACGATGCTGCTGAGGAAATTAAATCGATTGCCACTTATGTTTCTCCCCACAAGGGCGGACAGGGCTGTGTGCGCGATGTGATTGAACAGGTTCTAAAGGTGCACAGAAAATGGTTTGATAAGGATGATCTGACCTGGTAGATTTTTTTTTATGGAATCGGAATGCTTTTTGCATCTGAATTGAAATGTTGCGGACCATCTTCTATATCGCTTTCACTTTACTGGCGCTGAAAATCCAGGCTCAGCAACGTATTGTTATCACCGGTACAGTTACTGAAGTGCCTGAAAATGGTGCAAAAGGACGTCCCTTGCGTGATGTAAAAGTTTATGTAGAAAATCAACCAAAATCGGTAGTGTATACAAATCGTAATGGAAGGTATATCCTAAATGTGGAATACACAGATGATGTGCGGCCTGTGATTGTTTTCCATTCAATGCTGCACGATTTACAGAAGCGGGAGATCAAAAAAAGTGAACTGCGTAAGTCAGGTGGCGATACACTGCGGATTGATATAGTACTCGATTTTGTTACCCTTCCTACCGTTGAAGTATCCGCTGCACCTGATACCGTATTTGGTTCTGCTGAGGTAAGTGTTTCCGATTTTCAGTTTCATGGCGATAATTTTGTGATGCTTGTCTATGAAAAGCGTATCGATAAAGGCAGTAAAGTCATCTATACATCAGCCGACGGAACCCTACTTTCTTCGTTCACAGTTCCGGATATTGCCAAGGAATTGTACAAAGATTTTGCAGGACGCATTTACCTGATTTGCGTATCGAAAGTATATGAGGTTACCATTCGTGATGCGATGATTCGTTTGCTTCCCGTTGAAGCAGATCATTTCGACAGACAAATTCGTCCATGGGTAGATACAACGGAGAGCAAGGCCTATTTTTCCAATTATCTATGGTATTATCCCGAATTCGATTATTTCAGTTGGAGTGCGAAGGATAGTGGGTTTAAAAAAATAAGAACAGTGATCGACAAACCATTGATGGAATTGTATTGTGCCCAATATAAATATGTGTCGGGACGCGAAAAACTGGAAGCCTATCGCGCACAAAAAGCTACCGGTGTTGATAAGGAAATCTGGATTGCCATTTGGTCGGGCTTTCCCAATTCATTGTATTACCATCCGCTTTATGCACCCATGTTTGTGCAGAATGATACCATTTTGATTTTTGATCATTACACCAATAAATTATTCCGCTACAATGCCGAAAACGAACCCATTGATTCGCTGGATATCAGTTATCATATTGGTCCCGACAAAAAGGAATGGGAAGAATTGCTGGTGAAAGATGTGGAAGAACAAGTAATATATGCGGTCTATTTGAAGGGAGGTAAATATTACCTCAAGGAATTAAATACATCTACCGGGGAAGTGAAAAACGTGTACAAACTCACCTATAAATACCCGGAGCGGCTGAAAATCAGAGGGGGATATGCTTATTATATCTATCGTCCCTTTGAATCCGCACAAAAGAAATTTCTCTACAAAGAGAAGATCCGTTAAAGCTCGGGTTGGGGATTTGGGCAAAGCATTTACCGCTTATATTTGCATAAACCTACCCGAAGATGAGCGATATCCGACATAACTGGACCAAGGAAGAAATTCTTGCTATTTACAACAAGCCGTTGATGGAGCTTCTCTATGAAGCCGCCACGATGCACCGCAAACATCACGATCCCTCAGTTGTTCAGGTAAGCTCATTGATTTCCATTAAAACCGGAGGCTGTCCTGAGGATTGTGCATATTGCCCCCAGGCTGCACGTTACAACACCAAGGTAAAAGTGCATAAACTGATGGATGTTGATGAGGTGACAAGTCTTGCCAAAAATGCAAAGGCCAATGGAGCTTCGCGGGTTTGTATGGGTGCAGCATGGAGAAATGTGCGCGACAACAAAGATTTTGATAAAGTTGTGGATATGGTGAAAAGCGTGCATGCGCTTGATCTTGAAGTGTGCTGTACATTGGGAATGGTTACCGAATTACAGGCAAAACGTTTGGCAGATGCAGGTTTGTATGCTTACAATCACAATCTGGATACTTCCGAAGAATATTACGATGATATTATTTCCACACGCACCTATGACGAACGATTAAAGACGCTTGAAAATATTCGTAACGCAAAACTTACTGTGTGTTCAGGTGGAATTATCGGATTGGGCGAATCAACTGAAGATCGTGTTGGGATGTTGCAAACACTGGCCAATCTTCCTGAGCATCCGCAATCAACCCCTATCAATGCGCTTGTGCCGGTGGAAGGAACACCTTTGGAAGAGCAGGAGATCGTTCCTATTTGGGATATGGTGCGCATGATTGCAACAACGCGTTTGGTGCTGCCAAAAACCGTGGTTCGACTCAGTGCAGGAAGAACACAAATGAGTATGGAAGGACAAGCATTGTGTTTTATGGCGGGTGCGGGTTCTATTAATGCAGGTGATAAATTACTTACCACACCCAATCCGGAATTCAATGATGATATGGAGATGTTCCGGATTCTTGGTTTGCAGGCAAAAAAACCATTTGCCGACGGAGATAAACCCGTGGTAAAAGAAAACGCAGAGCAAAGTCTCGCCTGAAAGTGCTATGATGCCGCAATGGCTGCTTGACCGCATTTCTTCTGCATTACAAAAGCGGAATGAAGAAGGAAGTTTACGATCACTAAAAAAATCGGTAGGTCTGAGCGATTTCTCCTCTAATAATTACCTCGGATTAGCCAATTCTCCTCAGTATGGAATAGGATCTACAGGATCACGTCTCATCAGTGGAAATTCAATTGAGGCTGAAAATTTTGAACGTTATTTTGCAGAATTCACCGGTTATGAAACCGCATTGCTTTATAATTCCGGTTACGCTGCCAATACCGGAGTTATTGCATGTCTCGCTGCACGAAATGATACTGTGATTTACGATGAACTGGTGCATGCTTCCATTCGGGATGGTATTCGCCTGTCGCTTGCAAAAGCATATTCGTTTCGCCATAATGATCCAAACGACCTCCGGAAAAAATGTGAACAGGCAAGCGGTCCGGTTTTTATTCTGACCGAATCTGTTTTTTCTATGGATGGCGATGAAGCTCCACTTAAACATATAAGTGATGTTTCACGCGAATTTGATGCTGCACTCATAGTGGATGAAGCGCATGCATTTGGCGTATTCGGTAAAGAGGGTAGGGGATTAGTGAATGAAACCGGGATTCAATCATTGGTAACTGCCTGCATTTTTACCTTTGGAAAAGCTGCCGGTGTACATGGTGCTGCCGTTGCAGGAGATCGCTTATTGGTTAATTACCTGCTCAATTTTTCGCGAAGTTTTATTTTTACAACTGCGCTTCCTCCCAATGAGATACTCAGAATAGAATCTCAAATAAACCGACTCGTACAAAGTGAAAAGGAGCGAACTCAATTAAAAGCACATATTGAAATTATCTCCGGAAATTTCAAGGCGTATGGAGATAGGTATATCGNNCTATTCAATGCCTCATTGTACCCGGTGTTGAAGCGGTGCGTGCATTTTCAACTGCATTGCAGAATGACGGATTTGATATTCGTCCAATCATGAGTCCAACAGTACGTGCAGGTACTGAACGGGTTCGGATTTGTCTGCATGCTTACAATACATCAACTGAAATTGATCGCCTGCTAGGAAAAATTCAATCCCTGATGAACCAATGAGAAAAGGTGTTTTTGTATCCGGTATTGGTACTGGCGTGGGAAAGACGGTTNNATACCAAAGCTGATTATTGGAAACCGATACAAGCCGGGGACTTGGAGAACACCGACTCAATGAAAGTTGGGGAGTGGACAAGTGATCATGGTATTACGATTCATCAGGAACAACACCGCTTGATGGAGGCACGAAGTCCGCATATTGCTGCAAAAATGGAGGGGATTACCCTTAATCCGGAAAAATTTCAATTGCCTGAAACTCCAAATCCAATTGTGGTTGAAGGAGCCGGTGGGATTTTGGTACCTATCAATGAGGATGGAAATACCATGGCCGACCTCATCCGAAAGTTTGATTTGCCGATCGTGCTTGTCAGCCGGTATTATCTGGGTTCAATTAATCATACATTATTGTCAATCAATTACATAAAACAAATGGGCTTAAGCCTTAAAGCAATGGTATTTACAGGAGAAGAAGCCCCGGGGACGAAGTCTGCAATTCTGGCAGTTTGTTCAGGTGTTGAGGTGTATGAAGTTCCTGAAATTCAATTATTAAGGAAGGATGAGTTGAAGAAATATTCCTTTGTTTTCGAGGATTTTTCCTTTTAAGGTAAAAAACGAGGTTTTCATCATTAATTCGCACCTTTTCAACCTATTATCAGGCTTCTTTTCAATTGACCTGCGTAAATATCTTTGTCGAAAATCGTCGACATGTTATTAACAATTCATTTTTAATTGTTAATTTCGTGTATCTCAATCAACATCAGCTTATGAGGAAACTCTTTACCGGACTCTTTTTCATGTCCTTAACTGCGGCAGGTTTTGCACAAGACCTGGCCATGGCTCCACCGCTGGGTACGTTTTTGTCGCCCGCAACAGGATGCTCACTAACGGCAACTGAAACCGTAACGATCCGAATCTTCAATGCAGGACCAACCATTTTGGCGGGAACCAATATTCCGGTTTCTTATTCCATTAATGCAGGTGCTCCGGTAAATGAGGTGATTACTCTCGGTGCAAATTTTGTAAACAACACAACGCTCAACTATACGTTCACGGCGGTTGCTGATTTATCGGTTCCAGGTTCGTATTCGATTGATGCGACTGTTGCACTTCCGGGTGATGTTGTTCCTGCCAACAATACCTATTCCGGTTTTGTAGTGGTTAACAATGCTGCATCCAATGGAGGAACAGCAACGGGTGGTACCAATGTTTGTATTACTTCCAACTCGGGAAATATTACGTTGGCCGGTAATGTTGGTAGTGTGTTAAACTGGGAATATTCCATTGATGGTGGTGGTACCTGGATTAACATTTCCAATACAACAACCACTCAATCGTATAACAATCTTACTGTTCCAACGCAATACCGTGCTAACGTACAAAACGCATCTTGTCCAACCGCTACTTCAACTGTTGCCTCAATGACAATTGATCCTGCATCAGTTGGCGGAACCGTAACCGGTGGAACAACGCCGGCATGCTCTGGTGCAAACAGCGGAACACTTACCAGTTCAGGTAGAACAGGTACCATAGTGCGTTGGGAATTCACTATCAATGGTGGTGCAACCTGGACACCCATTGCAAATACAACACCTACTCAAAATTATCTAAATCTGGTAACAACAACGGGATACCGTGTAGTCGTTCAAAGTGGAGCGTGTGCAACAGCCGTTTCTGCTACTCGTACAATTGTTGTTAGTCCCCCAACAGTTGCAGGTGCAGTAAATTCAAATGCAACAGTTTGTTCAGGAACAAATAGCGGAACATTAACCTTAACCGGGAATGTAGGAGCAGTAGTAGATTGGCAGTTTTCTACCAATGGTGGAGCAACATGGACAACAATAGCAAATACTACAACAACACAAAATTATCTCAACCTTACGCAAACAACGATGTACCGTGCAAGAGTAAGAAGCAACCCTTGTGCTACTTTAATCTCCACGCCAGCTACAATAACAGTTGTTGCGGCATCAATAGGAGGAACACTTTCATCCAATGCAACAGTTTGTATCAATTCAAATAGAGATACACTTCGACTATCAGGTCAGGTTGGAACTATTTTGAATTGGGAGTTTTCCAATGATAACGGAGTTACATGGAACAACTACGCTTCAACAANNGCTTATTTATGATAACCTTCAGGCATCACGTAACTACCGGGTAATCGTACAGGCCGGTGGTTGTGCTGCGGTTAATTCTTCAGTCGTTGCTATTACAGTAGATACGCTAACTGTAGGTGGAATTGCTTCCGGTGCAGTAACGGTTTGCGCAAATGGTAACGCAGGAAATGTGCAGGTGACCGGGAATAATGGTGTAATCAACCATTGGGAATTTTCGGATGATGCGGGTGTAACCTGGAATCCGATTGCAAATACAACAAGTACACAACCGTATACCAACCTATCTGCTTCAAGAAGGTTCCGTGTGGAAGCGCAAAATGGAGTTTGTCCTGTAGGTTATTCAACAGAAGTAGAAATTTCAGTTGATGCAATTACGGTTGCAGGATCCGTTTCTGCGAGCACAACGGTTTGCTCCGGCGCTAACGCAGGCACACTTAATCTAGTTGGTAATACCGGTAACGTTTTAAATTGGGAACTTTCTACCGATGGTGGTCTTTCCTGGATTACCGTGGCCAATACTACTACTTCACAGAACTACGCCAATATTTCGCAAATAACACAATACAGAGCTAATGTTCAGAATGGTGTTTGTCCATCTGCTATTTCCGGTTTTGCAGTTCTTACTATCGATGCTCAGGCAGTAGGAGGAACACTTTACGGTGGTGCTACAGTTTGTGAAACGGCTAACAGCGGAACGCTGACATTGGTTGGGTATAATGCTTCAATTGTTGAATGGCAAGAATCTATTGATGGTGGAGTTACATTTACTCCGATCGCTAATACTTCTCCTTTCTATAACTTTAGTAACCTCACCACAACAACTGAATACCGTGTTATCACTGCTTCAGGTGTTTGTCCGAATGATATTTCTTCGTCTACAGTGGTAATTGTTGATGCAGCAACCGCGTCAGGAATCGTTTCTGCTAACGCTATTGTTTGTGCGGGTGCGAATTCTGGGACATTGACTTTAAATGGTCATACCGGTTCAGTAACCAATTGGGAAATGTCGAACGATAATGGAACCACATGGATTACACTTGCCAACAATACAATTTCTCAGGATTATCTGAATCTGATGACAACAACTTCTTTCAGAGCGAAAGTTCAGAGTGGTGTATGTCCGGCAATTGGTTCTACTCCTGCAACGATCACAGTTAATGCACAGTCAAACGGCGGAGAAGTTAACTCTTCGGCAACAGTTTGTGCAGGACAGAATTTTGGTGTTCTGAATCTCTTTGGTCAGGTTGGAAATATCATTGATTGGGAATTTTCAACCGATCAAGGTACAACATGGACTCCCATTGGAAATACCAGTACAACTCAGAACTACGCTAACCTTGTTGATACAACCTGGTACCGTGTAATCGTTCAGAGTGGAATTTGTCCGATAGATTCTTCTGATTATGCATTCATCAACCTTTATCCTTCTCCGGCTGCAAGTTTCAACGGTGATACGGTTTGTCAGAATCAGCCGTTGGCATTTGTAAATACTACTACCAACCCGATTGGCTTCGTTACATTGTATTCATGGGATTTCGGAGATGGAGGAACTTCACTTTCTGCCAATCCAAGTCACATTTATTCTTCCTTCGGAACGTTCACTGCCAGTTTATTTGCAATGAACAGTTTTGGTTGTACAGATACCGCCATGCGTACAATTTTGGTAAATAATCTTCCGGTAGCGGATATCTTCCCTAGTGGACCAACAAGTTTCTGTGATGGAGGATCTGTTGATCTTTCTGCGCCATTCAACATCAACTATTCCTATTTGTGGAATACAGGCGACAACAATTTCCAGATTACTGCAGATACTACATTCAATTACATAGTTACTGTTACGGACATCACCAACGGATGCGTGAATACGGATTCGGAAATGGTAACTGCATTTCCTCTTCCGGTTGCAAATGCCGGGCTCGATACAACAGTTAGTCTTGGGTATGGTGTAATGCTTAACGGATCCGGCGGAGTTACTTATTTGTGGTCGCCTTCACTTGGACTGGATAATCCCAGCTTCCCAACACCGATGGCTACTCCAACAACAACCACAACCTATATTTTAACTGTTACAAGTATTGACGGATGTACCGATAGTGATTCGGTAACGGTTGTTGTCAATAATGATTTCCTTGTAACTGTTCGCAACATCATTACACCGAACGCGGATGGGTTCAATGATACCTGGATCGTAGAAAATATTGAAAGTTATCCGAACAATACGATCACCGTATTTAATCGTAATGGTCAGAAAGTTTTTGAAACAGACGCTTACATGAACGATTGGGGCGGAACATTTGGCAGTGATCCTCTGCCCGATGGTACCTACTACTACGTGATCAAATTCAACGACAGCGATATTGTCGTGAAAGGCGCAGTAAACATTATCCGTTCATCAAGCAACTAAAACCACGGCAGTCATGAAAAAGTTACTCTATACTTCAGTATTGGCCGCAATGGTTGCGGTAAATGCAAAGGCGCAGCAATTGCCCTTGTTTAGTCAGTATTATTATAACAAGTTCCTCTACAATCCTGCTTTCACAGGTACAGAAGATATGGGACAGGCTTACCTGATTCACCGTTCGCAGTGGAAAGATATGCCGGGCTCTCCCGTTACTTATGCCTTGACTGTTGATGGTCCGGTAAAATCCAATCAGATCGGATTGGGAATGTCGTTGTTCAACGATCAAACGGATATTTTCAATCGCACAGGTCTTTACACATCCTATTCTTACCGTTGGAAAGTGAACGAAGACCATCACCTCACATTTGGTTTGTCGGGTGGAGTTATCGATAACAAGATTGATTTTGCACGTGTTTCTGCACGTGATGTTAATGATCCATTGCTTTACAATGAAAACCGTAGAAAGATTACCATGGATGCCAATTTTGGTGTCGGTTATTTTTTCAAAGATCTTCAGGTAGGTTTTTCTATCCCGCAACTATTGGGAAATAAAGTAAAATACAATGAAGGCGCAACAAGTGTCTACACAGTAAACAAACGTCATTTCGTTGGAAGTGTTTCTTATTCACTTATGATCAGCGAAACACAGCAAATTCGTTTCATTCCGAACATCATGACCCGCTATGCGAAGGGTTCTCCTTTCCAATTTGATTTCAATGCGAATTTCGATTGGAAAGACATGGTTCGTGCAGGCTTGTCGTACCGTCACGGTTATGCCGTTGGTATGAATATCGGAGCGAAGGTGAATAAGAATCTGGTTGCCGGTTATACCTACGAGTATGTAATTTCTCCAATCGGTGCAGTAGCCGGTGGAGGACATGAAATTCTATTGGGATACCGCTTTTCAGGCGGAGGTCGTGGAGGTGATGACGAACAGATCAAGCGAATGAATGAGAATCTTGACCGTGCTCAAATGGAGAACGACAGTCTGATGCGTGAGCTCAAGAAAAAAGACCAGGAACATACAACGGATATCCAATACCTGAAAGAGGAAATGGAAAAGTTGAAGAAACAACAAGAGGAAGGAAATAACGGAACTTCCGGGAAAAATCATCCTCCAATTGAAGAGATCAATAAAAATATCCGTTCTGAAAAAGCTGCCGATTATCAGAACGAAGATGGTACACCTTTAACTCCCGGTTATTATGTGATCATGGGAAGCTTTAAAGTAAAAGAGAACGCTCAGAAATCGAAGAAGGATTATTCAACCAAGCCCGGATACAATCCAACTGTATTGTTCAATAAAGTGCGTGGCTTCTATTATGTAAATGTGTTTTATTCTACTGATGAAGAAACAGCATTGCAAATTATGGAAGTGTTACGTACAGAACAACCTGATGCGTGGGTATTCAAAATGGAATAATAGATTGCAGCAACATTCAAAAAAGATCCCGTGAAATCGGGATCTTTTTATTTTATACGCATCAGGATTTCTCTGAATTCACTCAGGATTACTGCAGTTGCGCCCCAAACAATTTCTCCTTTGATGTCGAAGTAGGGGACGGTCATGTTAAGTCCGGTGGAAAGCTTGATTTTAGTTTCCTTGATCAACTCATCCCTGGTTAATTCATCAACAGGAAATTCAATAATGTAGTTTACCTCGCGAGGATCAGGATTGAATGCTGGTTGTTCAGGAAGCCAGCTTAATACAGGGTTTACCAGAAAATTGGATGGAGGAATATATACTTCTGTCAGCGAACCAATAATCTGCGTATCGGGAACCCACACCCCAATCTCTTCCTTGGTTTCACGAATAGATGTGTGGATCAGACTCGCATCACTGTCCTCTTTTCTGCCCCCGGGGAAACTTACTTGTGCACTATGGGTTCCCTCGTATTCGTTTCGCTTTGTTAATACCAGGTGCCATTGATTGTCTTTAAGATAAATGAGAGCCATTACCGCACTTAAACGGGGTTCCTTGCCTGCACCGTCCAGTTCTGCCTTTACCGATCTTCGGTAGGGCGCCATTTTCAGGTGAGCTTCCTCGCCAGGTAGCTGTTCCGTCAGTTGGCGTTGAAGACGATCGATGAAGTCCATTCACAAATGTACTTTCATAATGGTTCATTCCGTACTTTTGACGATCATAAAACATTTCCATGGAAGGTTTCGATTTCCTTTTTTCAGTTGATGGTGTAATTGCATTTCTCACTCTTGCAGTGCTGGAAATTGTACTGGGTATTGATAACCTGGTTTTCATTTCAATTATTGTAGACAAAGCACCCAAAGAGAAACAACGGTTTATCCGACTCCTTGGTTTAGGACTTGCGCTTGGTTTCAGGGTGGTGATGCTGATGGGTATTTCCTTTATTGTGGGATTGAAAGCTCCGATATTCAGTATGGGTAACCATGAATTCTCCTGGCGGGATCTGATCCTTTTGGGTGGTGGTCTATTTTTGATTGCAAAAAGTACACTGGAGATTCACCATAAACTGAAAAGTGCAGGAATGGTTGAACATCATAAAGAGGAAAAAAAGACAAGTGCAAAAAATGTAGTCCTCAACATGATTACACAAATCGTTCTGATTGATATTATTTTTTCCATCGACTCCATCCTCACCGCAGTTGGATTAACAGAAAACGTAACACTGATGATTTCTGCTGTTGTGATTTCGATGATATTTATGATGGTATTTTCCGGTCCTGTTGGTACATTCATCAACCAGAATCCAACCATTGTGATGTTGGCATTATCCTTCCTTCTGATGATTGGAATGCTACTTGTTGCAGAAGCATTCGGTCAGGAGTTCGACCGCGGATACGTCTATTTTGCAATGGGCTTTTCGCTAACAGTAGAATTACTGAATCTGGTACTGCTCAAACGCCTCTACCGCAGCAAGCCTTCCGACGAGAATTGATTGTTTAAATTGGATTTAATAGCTATTTTTGCACCCCATTCAGCCCGGATGGCGAAATTGGTAAACGTTGCGGTCTCAGAAGCCGTTGGAGTAACTTCCTTGTGAGTTCGAGTCTCACTTCGGGCACCATTGNNTCACTTCGGGCACCATTGAAATTTAAGCCTCACGATAGTGAGGCTTTTTAAATTAAGGTAGAAGTGAGGCGAGAAGTTCACCCGCCGAAATAATATGCAGGCGGGAGTCTCACTTCGGGCACCATTGAAATTTAAGCCTCACGATAGTGAGGCTTTTTAAATTAAGGTAGAAGTGAGGCGAGAAGTTCACCCGCCGAAACAATGTGCAGGCGGGAGTCTCACTTCGGGCACCATTGAAATTCAAGCCTCACTATGGTGAGGCTTTTTTATTTCTAAGTGTTTCTAAGTGTCCTAAGCGTCTCAGTGGTGAAAAAAAACCGGAGCAAATCTCTAAGTGTATCTTAGTGCCCTTCGTGTCTTAGTGGTGAAAAAACCGGGACTAAAAACTTATCCACCCTCATTCTCCCTGATCAACACCTTAATCCGCTTATCATCCCCAACCAGCCAAAGTTCATCGCCTTCTTCAAAAACGACATCGGATGAAGGATTCAGGATACGCACTTCATTTCGAACAATCCCTACAATAATTCCTGACGTTCGCTCTCTTAAACCGGAAGCACGAATGGATTTACCGACCAGGGAGGAATTTGGGGTCAGTGTAAAGTGTCGTAATTGAATGTTTTTTTCAAGGTTTGCCCATGGACCTGTGGCAATTTCAAATTCATTCAAAAAGTTTCTGAATTTTTCGAGCTGCTCGTCGGTACCAATAATATGCAATTGATCTCCCGGGAAAATTTTCTCGTGCCGGGTTGGAATATACAGGTTTACATTTCCCCGTTCAATCATGGCAATATTAATTCCAAATTCTTCGCGGAGTCGGATTTCTTCAAGCGATTTTCCGAGGAAGGGGAGGTTGGGACCAATTTGCACAACTGCCATATGGGTATCCCATGGAGCGAGGTTTTGATCCGGTTCTTTACTGCGGTTTTCCTGTCCCGACCAATTGCTGATGAATCGCTGTTCGATGCGTGAATAAAAATCGCGGATACGAAAACGAAGGAGGAATAAGACAAAAATACTAACCACAATAACCATTAGCGCAACCAATGGAGTAAATACCAGGTTAAAAAAGAAGCCCATGAAAAAGAGCATCAATAGCAAGCGGAACAATTGCATTACAACAAGCAATCCGCGTTGCGATGGCTTAAGCCATAGTTCAGAATAGGCTGTTTTATCGGTCCGTTTGAACGCAAGCGCCCATAAAAAAGGTGAAGCTGCAAGCAAAACAATACTGCAAAACAAAATTGCAGAGAAAGAATCGTAATGGAATTTGGGAAACAAAAAGCGAACAGAAAGGAGAAAAAACGCGAGGATGATAACTGAATAGATCACGATGTTCTTTACGTAAGCGCGCAGGTACCGTTTCCAGGCGCTTGTTTCAGGTACGCGTTGAAGGCTAAGGGAATATTTTTCCAGTGCAGATCGCCAGGAAGACGGCATTCCCCGATCCACAATACCATAGAAGGGTTTGCTGAAACGAATCATGTAGGGTGTAGTGAATGTAGTAAATGCAGAAACAGCTACTGCTACCGGATAAAGAAAATCACTCGTCACGTTTAATGTCAATCCCAATGAAGCGATGATAAACGAAAATTCACCAATCTGCGAAAGACTCATTCCCGATCGCATGGATACTTTTAGTGTTTGTCCGCTCACCAATGCACCGGTAGTAATAAAAAGTGGTTTACCGATAATCAAAATCAGACTTGCTCCAACGATCACCCAAAGATGTTCTGCTATCATCGCAGGATCGATCAGCATTCCTACTGATACAAAAAAGATCGCACCGAATAAATCTTTCAATGGCTGAATAAGGTGTTCGATACGGTGACCTGAATTCGTTTCTGCGAGCAATGATCCCATGATGAATGCTCCCAATGCGGAAGAGAATCCTGCTTTTGTTGCGAGTATTACCATCAGGAAACACAATGCCAGAGAAACGATGAGTAAGGTTTCGTCCGACAAAAACCGTTTAAGCCGACGAAATAATCCGGGTAGAAAAAACACTCCGGTAATTACCCAAAGTATGAGAAAGAATATCAGTTTAAAAATGGAGAACATCATTTCTGATCCTTCAAAGTTTCTACTGACTGAAATCGTACTTAGTATTACCATCAATACCACTGCCACCAAATCCTCAACAACCAGAACTCCCATTACCACACTTGCAAAAAGCTGGTTTTTTTCTCCCGATTCATCAAATGCGCGAATGATAATTGTTGTAGATGCTATACTTAGAATACCTCCCATGAATAAGGCATCCATTGGTTTCCAACCCAAAAAAGTTCCAAATAAATAACCGAAGAAAAAAGTGAATGCGATTCCGAACAGTGCCGTGATGATTGCTGTTTTACCGACTTTAAAAAGTTTCCGAAAACTGAATTCGAGTCCTAAACCGAAAAGCAAAAACAATACACCTATCTCTGCCCAGGTCTGAATTCCTTTTAGTTCAGATACCGTTGGAAACAAATCGAAATGAGGACCAACAAGAATACCTGCCATGAGGTAGCCCAATACCAGTGGTTGTTTCAAAAAGCGAAACAGCAAAGTGGTAATGGCCGCTACACCAAGTATCATGGTTAAATCCTGTATGATATGCGGTACATGATTCATAAATCAGATTTCGGTATTCCGAAATGAGGCTTTACTTTTTTCAGATGAATGATGCTGAAAGAATATTTAAATTGCTATCGAGCTCGTATTTCTTCGGAGCACCGGTTGGAATTTCTACCTGGAGAATTTGCTCAGGACTCAACTTCTCAAGATACATGATCAACGCTCTTAAGCTATTTCCATGCGCAGCAACAATGATGTTTTTGCCGGATTTTNNATTTTAATTTAGGAACGATCTCCTTTTCAAAGTAGGGAAGTACCCGATCAAGTGTATCTTTTAAACTTTCTCCTTTCGGCGGTGCAATATCAAATGAACGACGCCAGATGTGAACTTGTTCGTCGCCATATTTCGCTGCTGTTTCGGCTTTGTTGGCGCCTTGTAAATCGCCGTAGTGACGCTCATTCAGCGCTTCGTTTTTTGTTACAGGGATGTTCTCTTGTCCGATTTCTTTCAGAATAATCGAAAGTGTACGTTGCGCACGCAGCAGATTGGAGGTGTACGCAAGATCAAACTTTAGCGATTTCAGTTTCTCTCCTGCATTTATTGCTTCTTTTTCTCCTTGCTCGGTGATGTCCACATCCACCCATCCGGTGAAGCG
>DEHO01000056.1 GCA_002351955.1 Flavobacteriales bacterium UBA2798 | reverse complement strand
GTTACTTCTTCCGGACGTTCATCAATCAATAGTACGATCAGATAGATTTCAGGATGATTTTCTGCAATGGCATTGGCTACTTCTTTCAACAATACCGTTTTACCGGTTTTCGGTTGTGCTACAATCATCCCACGCTGACCTTTACCTATTGGTGCAAAAAGATCCATGATTCGTGTGGACATTGTATCCTGTGAATGTCCTGTAAGTTTTATTTTCTCTGTAGGGAAAAGCGGTGTCAGGTATTCGAAAGGAACACGGTCGCGAATAAATGAAGGATTACGTCCGTTGATGCTTTCAACTTTAATGAGCGGGAAATATTTTTCTCCTTCACGTGGAGGACGAACAGTTGCGCGTACGGTGTCACCGGTTTTTAATCCGTACATTTTTACCTGGGCACCTGCAACATAAACATCGTCCGGCGAAGCCAGGTAATTATAGTCGGCAGAACGCAGAAATCCATACCCGTCCGGCATCAATTCAAGAACGCCTTCACTGGTAACAATTCCGTCCCAATTGTATTGTGGTTCCGGTTCTTTTCGCTGGAATTGCTGCTGCTGGTTTTGTTGTTGACCTTGCTGTCCTTGCTGAGCTTGATTTTGGTTGTTTTGCTGACGTTGATCGTTATTGCGTTGATCATTGCGTTGTTGATTACGCTGATCATTACGTTGCTGGAATTGTCCCTGCTGACCTTGCTGGNNGTTGCTGTTGTACCGGAGGATTGCTTTGCTCACCCGAAGTAATTTCAGGAGCAGAAGTACGTACTATAGGTTCCGGATTTACAGATTGTCTTTCTTCTTGTGGACTTACATTTTCATTGCTGTCCTCATCACTGTCATCGTCGTCGTCATCGTCGTCATCATCATCTGATACAACAGGTGCTCTGTAGATTTCCTCCTCTTCATCAACAGGATCCGGATCGTCGTTAAATGCGAGCGATAATACCGCTTCCTCATCAACTACTTTAGGAGCTTCGGATTCAGCTTTTGGCTTACGGCCTCTTTTTTTCGGACCTTCCTGTTGGGAGGCTGAATTTTCATTTTCTTCTGTTCCTTTAATTGCTGAGGAACCTGCCTTTTCCGGCTTCACAATACGCTTGCGTTTGGGCTTGTCGTCGTTCATTCGTAAAAAAATGGAATATGTAAATGCATTCAATGGGGGGATCCCGGTAAATTGAACATGCGTTCAGCTGTATGGGAAATAAATAAAAAGTGGTTTTTTTTTGATTCGAATTGGACATGAAGTCCTGAATCGTGCAGCAATAATAAGTATTATTTCTGTAACGAAAACTAAAAATATCAATTCACTGATTATCAGTAGTCTTGTTGTCTAGCGGTCAAAGACTTTGCCTTTTGGTAATTTAAACTCCGGTGCAGGACGATGGAGGCTTAACGGATGATCACTGGCTACATAAGAATTCCCCGGTTCCAAAATAAATTGATTTCCAAAAGTGCTGAATCGATCTAATAATTTAGAATAGAGATCATCCTGCTTTTCGTCGTAATGGAGCTGTTTTTTCCTTTGTTGTGATTCACCAATAAAAAGAAGACTCCGGGTGCAATCATCTTCATTCTTTTTGAAAAAATGAATTCCGTTCTCTTCAAAAACATTTCTGCTAAGCAAAAAAAGTTGTTTCACCTCTTCAGATAATTCAGTCGTACGAACGGAAACGGGCATTCCATCAGCGCCTTTACGCGAACGCAAAACGAAAGACCCATCTATATACAACTGAATGTAAAGCATTTCCTTCCAGCCGAAATGCTCACAATAAACGATCTGGACGATTTCATCATTTTTCATAAGGCAATATTCGTTGATGAAAATCTTAATTCCCAACGATTTAATACCATATTGCCTGTTAAGTGAACGGTTCGGTGGCCGTTTTTTCGAATTATTCTACCCTTTCATCACTGTTTTTTTGGTTGTGCTTTCCTTTATGTACTTTGTAGAATATTTCTCCACCAATGAAGCGACTCCTTTTTCTTGCAGTTTTCAGTATGCTGTCCGGATTACTTTCTGCACAATTGAACATGACTCTTAGAAGTCATATCGATTATCAGGCAACGCGAAATTCGGGTTGCAGCAACATTTGGGGATATGTGGATGAGAACAACAATGAATACGCCATTGTTGGATTGAACAAAGGAACTTCAATCGTAGATGTAACCGATCCCAATAATCCGGTGGAAGTTTTTTTTATTCCCGACAGCAATTCCATTTGGAGAGAAGTAAAAATCTGGCATGATTATGCCTATGTCACCACCGAGGAAGCAGTTGGAGTAATGATCATCGATTTGAGTCCATTACCCGCAAGTACAACTTTGCCGGTTTATCGTTTTTATGGCAATGGAGGACCTTCATTCACACGGGCACACTCCTTGTTTATCGACGAGAATGGAATTTTGTACATCAACGGTGCAAATCGAGGAAATCAGGGAGTGATTTTTTACGACCTTAATGTAAGTCCAACCAATCCTCCCGAAGTTGGGATGTACGATGTATATTATGTGCATGATTCGTACGCGAGAGGAGATACGCTATATGCAGCGCATATTTACGACGGTTTTTTTCAGGTTATAGATATCAGTACGAAATCCAATCCCATAGTACTTGCTCAACAAGTTACTCCAATGGCATTTACCCATAATTGCTGGATCAGTAACGATGGTGATGCACTTTTTGCTACTGATGAAGTAGGAGGAGCGCCCATTTCAGCATACGATATCAGTGATCTGGGGAACATACGGGAGATCGATCAGATTAAATCGAATCCGGGCTCCAATTCAATTCCTCATAATGTTCTTTACCGAGACGGTTATTTAGTCACATCCTATTACCGAGACGGAGTTGTAATTCATGATGCTGCCGATCCCGCAAATCTTATTGAAGTGGGTAATTATGATGTTTCTCCTCTTACCGGAAATGGATTCAACAGTATTTGGGGTGCCTTTCCTTATTTTCCCTCAGGAACAATTGTTGCTTCTGACATTGAGAATGGATTGTATGTTTTTACACCCAATTATGTTCGCGGATGTTATCTCCATGGTATGGTTAGAAATCAGGTGTCGAATGATCCGATAGCTAATGCGCAAATCGCTATTTTAAATCACCCGATTGTTACTTCTTCGCTTATAAATGGAATTTACAAAACGGGGATAGTGAGTCCGGGCTCGTATGATATCGTTTTTTACAAACCCGGATTTGAACCTGATACGGTTTACAATGTAAATCTGATCGCCGGAGACACTGTTTTTGCAAACGGTTTTCTTAATCCGCTAAATCCGATTACAGTTACCGGACAAGTACTGGAACAAATCACCAACGCTCCTATACAAGGTGCAATCGTTGAATTTCGTAATCAGGATTTTTTGTTTACAACCACCACCGATGCCGCTGGAAATTATATTCTCAGCGATATGATGGCAGGTACTTATGATTTTTCTGCCGGTCATTGGGGACATTGGAATCAGTGTGAGGAGAATGTTTCATTTACAGCATCCATCAATTCGAAAAACGCGAGTTTGAAAAAAGGGTATTACGACGATTTTCGACTCAATTTCGGTTGGACAAGCATCGATAATGCAGTCAGTGGAAACTGGGTGAGAGAAATACCTATAGCAACCGGATTACCAGATGGCACACCTACCAATCCGCATTTTGATGTGGATACAGATTGCGGCAAAGAAGCATTTATTACCGGAAATCAGTTAGGAACCTACACTGCTGCTGATGTTGATGGTGGTCCAGCAGTGCTGATCTCTCCGGTGTTTGATGCAACGCAGTATACCGATCCCTGGCTGGCTTATTACCGCTGGTTTTTTATCCGTAATACACCCTGGGCTCCTAATGATACCTTGTTCATTTACCTAAGTAATGGAATGGATACTGTGCTATTGGAAGCTGTACACTTTTTTAATACAGATCTGTCGCAATGGATTGAAGTTGGATTTCCAATTTCTTCTTTCATTACGCCAACTGCCAATATGCGCATGATACTTTCCATTGAAGATGATCAAAGTCTTGGTTACCATATTCTCGAGGCCGGACTCGATCGTTTTTATGTGTCGGAGGGAGATCAGTTAAGTGATGGTACTGTGGAAAATAAAAACGGAATTCGGCTTTTTCCAAATCCCAATAACGGGCAATTCTCGGTTGAAATGTTGAACGGATCTCAAATAGGGAACTGGAGTATTTTTGATGTGAACGGACGATTGATTCAGGCGGGAAATACGGAACATTCGAGGTTAACGCTCTCGGATACAGGGATTGAAGACGGATTATACCTCTTTTTGACCGAAAATGGTGAAGCCTTGCGACTAATGATTGTCCGCTGACAGGTGAGGGGGAATTGCTAAATTAGCAGCCTCAATCTACCATCAATGAACGAGAATTTACTTGCAGGATTTACCCCCTTATCAACGGAGAAATGGATTGAGCTTCTGAACAAGGAGCTTAAAGGAAAAGATTACAAGGATTCTCTGATATGGCATACGCGTGAGGGATTTTCACTGGAGCCATTTTACAACACGTCAAGCGAAGCCGGTTCACCCGGAGTGTATCCTTACCGCCGTACACGCAATACCCAATCTCAACAATGGGAAATTGATCAGGAAATTCAGATCAGTGCTATGCCGGAGGAAGCAAATAAATCAGCATTAAAAGCGCTTGATTCCGGAGCTTCATCAATTACATTTTGCGGTACGATTTCTTCGAAGAATGAAATGAAATCATTGTTGAAGGATATCGGTATCCAATTCATTGAAGTTCGTTTTCGGGGTATGAACAATCCAACTGAAGTTTACCAATGGTATGCAGAACTTTTTGAGCAAACAGGAGCAGATTCGCAGGCCATGCGAGGTGCGGTAGAAAATGATCCGATTTCACAGGGATTATTAAATGGAGGTTTTGGAGAATACCACGCACATTCCGTTACAAAACTTGCAAAAGAACGGAAAGCCAATCAGGGACGATTCCGTACTGTAACGATTAACGCATCGATTTATCATAATGCAGGTGCAACAACAGTTCAGGAATTAGCATTTGCGCTTGCACATGGACATGAATATTTGAATGCACTTGTTAATGCGGGATTGACTATTGACGATGCAGCTTCGCATATTGAATTCCGATTTGCATCATCCGTAGATTTTTATTTTAGTCTTGCAAAAAACCGTGCATTTCGTGAGTTATGGGCGAACGTAATTAAAGCGTATCAACCGAAACATTCGTGTTCACATAATGCCTTTATCATTGGAGAAACTTCAGGTTTATTCCAATCGCATCAGGATCCCTATTCCAATTTGTTGCGTTTTACCACCGAAGCATTTGCAGGAATAGCAGGTGGATGCGATGCCTTTAGTATAGCAGCATTCGATGGTACAAACTCCGATTTCAGTACCAGAATGGGAAGAAATATCCAGCTCTTGCTCCGTGAAGAATCGCATTTGGATAAGATTGTTGATCCTGCCGGAGGATCATTTTTTGTGGAGGAACTTACTCAACAACTCATTCAGTTTGCATGGGAAAAATTTAGAAGTATTGAAAAAGACGGAGGAATTCTGAATTATATTGTAACAGGAAAACTGGTTGAAGAGTGTTCATTTTCTGCTGAACAGTTACGATCCGATTTCAGATCTAAAAAGATTCGGATGATTGGTGTAAATGTATATCCTGATCCCCAAAAAAAGAAAGCAGATTTAACTTCTAAAATTCCCGCTTCTCTAAAAGAATTCAAAGCACTGGAGTGTTTCCGTATTTCCGAAACTGAAATTCCTGCTTCCGTTTAATGATCAGAAACGGATTCCATATCATTTCCACCGCTCAAGGTGGCACCGGCACATTTTCGAAGTGGTCGGATGGTTTGTTGCTCTATGAATTGGAAGCCGGAAATGATGTGCATACTACAATTTCTGATCTGGAAAAAGATGTATCAGCAGCGAAATCTGTTCAAAACGGAGAACGATCGATTTTCCTTTCCGATATTCGTCAACTCCGTCATTTAAGTCGCGACAAACAACAATTTATTTCAAAGCAGATGCCTGGATTTTCTACGGCAGCTGCAGCATTGGTTGCATCACCTTTATCACGTATTGTCATGAACGGATTCATTTTATTATTCCGTCCTGATATTCCAACCCGCTTATTTGATGATCCTGAGAAGGCAATTGAATGGCTAAAAAAACAGGCAACATGAGACCTGAATTTCCACCAATCACAATTGTTGATTCCAACGAAAACAAGAATCAACCCAAAGCACAGGAAAATGCCTGGATTACACCGGAACAGATTTCACTTTCATCGTTTTACCGAAAGGAAGATGTAAAAGATACTGTTCAATCTTCTTTTATTGCAGGAGCACCACCATTCCTGCGCGGACCCTATGCGAGTATGTACGCTATTCGTCCCTGGACCATTCGTCAGTATGCCGGATTTTCCACTGCGGAAGAATCGAATGCATTTTACCGCCGCAACCTCGCTGCCGGTCAAAAAGGTTTGTCTGTTGCCTTCGATCTTGCTACACATCGCGGATACGACAGTGATCATGAGCGGGTAAAAGGTGATGTAGGAAAAGCGGGTGTCGCTATCGATTCGGTTTTGGATATGAAAATTCTTTTCGATCAGATTCCGCTGAATGAGATGTCGGTTTCCATGACCATGAANNTCAGAACGATATTCTGAAAGAGTTTATGGTCCGCAATACGTACATCTATCCTCCCGGACCGAGCATGCGGATTATCGGTGATATTTTTCGATATACTTCACAACACATGCCGAGGTTTAACAGCATTAGCATTTCCGGATACCACATGCAGGAAGCAGGTGCAACAGCAGATATTGAACTTGCGTATACTCTGGCCGACGGACTTGAATATTTACGCACCGGTCGCGATGCTGGTTTGGATATTGATGATTTTGCACCGCGACTTTCCTTCTTTTGGGCTATTGGTATGAACCCATTTATGGAGATTGCCAAAATGAGAGCAGCACGGATATTGTGGAGCAAGATTGTAAACCAATTCAATCCGAAAAATCCAAAATCACTTGCATTGCGAACGCATTGTCAGACATCAGGATGGAGTTTAACGGAACAGGATCCCTTTAACAATGTTGCTCGCACATGCATTGAAGCATTGGCAGCTGCATTTGGGGGAACACAGTCCTTGCACACCAACGCTCTTGATGAAGCCATTGCTTTGCCAACCGATTTTTCTGCACGAATAGCCCGCAATACCCAATTGTACCTGCAGGAAGAAACAAATATTTGCAAACAAATTGATCCCTGGGGCGGTTCGTATTATGTGGAACAGCTGACAAACGATTTGGCACAACGAGCATGGGAACTGATCTCTGAGGTGGAAGAATTGGGTGGTATGGCCAAGGCAATTGAAACAGGTCTGCCGAAGTTACGCATCGAAGAAGCTGCCGCACGCAGACAGGCACGTATCGATTCGGGTAAGGATGTTATTGTGGGGGTGAATGCTTATCTTTCGGATGAGAAACAGGAAATTGACATCCTGGAGGTGGATAATCAGAAAGTACGTTTGTCGCAAATTGAGCGATTGAAACAATTGCGAAGCGAACGTGATGATTTGAAAGTGAAAAAAGCATTGGCAGATCTCGAAGCTTGTGCAAAAACGGGTGAAGGAAATTTATTGGAACTCGCTGTTGTGGCAGCACGGTTGAGAGCAAGTCTGGGAGAAATTTCTACTGCGCTCGAAAATGTTTACGGAAGATACAAAGCTCAAATCAGGGCAGTATCCGGAATATATTCTTCAGAAGTGAAACAGGATCAGGATTTCATTAATGCATGTCGCCTCGCTGATGAATTTGCATCGCGTGAAGGTCGTCGTCCGCGTATCATGGTTGCTAAACTTGGTCAGGATGGTCACGACCGTGGGGCAAAGGTTATCGCAACTTCGTTCGCCGATATGGGCTTTGATGTGGATATTGGTCCATTATTCCAAACCCCTGAAGAAGCAGCACTTATGGCTATTGATAGTGATGTGCATGTTGTGGGAGTTTCAAGCCAAGCTGCGGGGCATAAAACTCTGATTCCTTTGCTTATCCAAGAATTACGCAAGCAACAAGCAGATGATATTATTGTCGTTGCAGGTGGGGTGATTCCTCCAAAAGATTATGATTTTCTTTATGAAAATGGTGTAAAAGAAATTTTTGGTCCGGGAACTAATATTGTTGATGCAGCAAAAAAAAATATAGCACGTATTCGCGAAGCACATCCTGATCCATTATCTTTGTGATTATTATGAAAAAAATAATTCTTGCAGTATGGGTTATATTTGTATCATCGTTGATGACTGCCATTGCCGCAGATAATCCATTACAAAACATCGTATTAGCACCATCACTGACAAAACCTTATACATATAATGTGCAACAAACATTTATTCAAGAATTATCGGAAATGAATATGGTCTCGGGGATAATTACCGAAGCAGAGCAACATATTCTATTCACCTCGAAGAATAATACGGCATTTACAGGAAAAAGCTCTTGTTCATATGCGAAAACAAAAATATATGGTATGGCAATGGCTGGAATTGCAGATACTGTGGTTAATCATAGAAATAATGCTTTATATTCTGATGAAATAATCATTGGCAATAAAGGCAATATTATTTCATATACTAAAGNNAATATATCAGCAATAATTTCGGCTGCATTTCGCGGAAGCACTATGTTGTTTATTCCATTGCCGGAACATGGCATCACTGTCGGTTCTACATGGAAAAAAGAAGCAGATGGTTTATTGGGAAATATTTCCGGTCCATTATCCATCAAAGATCAGAAATCCATGATTGAATATACTCTTATCGGTAAACAGGATACACTCGGCGCATCATGTTACATTGTTGATATTAAGAGTAAAGATTTTTTTATCAAACAGCAGATGCGGCAAATGAATATTGATATTGCGATGGAGGGGGAAGGAATGGTCAAAGGCAGATATTATATAGATCAAAAAACTGGAATGACGGTAATCGGTTCAATGAAAATTGAAGCTGATATTGGATTAGCAGTTAAGGAGCAAGAATCTGCCATTGCCTCAATGAATATTTCTTTCCATTATATATGTAAAAAAAAGGATTAATATGCGTTGTATTTTTCTTGCAGTATGTTTATTATCTCTGATGTGCATACAGAGTATGGCACAAAAACAAATATCCGATAATTTACCCGATAGTCTAGCCAATAAAAGATTTTGTTTTAATTATGATTTTCGTATCGGCGATACCCTTGTGTATCATGCATATTCACGTGACAGTATGATTTATGATGAATTTCCTACATTATCCAAGGAAAGAAATGAAACATGGCGATATATAATTCTCAAAAAATTACCGAATAATCACACACTCATCAGTATTGAAATGATTGGCTATGCAGCACAGGAATCGCAGGGGAGCATACGCAATCAAATGAGGATGAACAGCGTATGGACAGGGCGCAAAGTTTTTGTAGAAATTGACAGCACCGGAAAACGGTATGATATTGCAGCAATAGACTCTATCACGCCGGCAGTTAGTCCCGGTGGTGCTTTTCAACCGATTTTATTTACTCATATCGGTAAAGCTTGTGTGAGAGGTNNTTCCTGTGCCTCTTGTTAATTATGCTTCTTTAGCACGCTTTACAGGTTATATTGATACACTCGGAGTAAAATGTCATGGCATTCAATTCACTACAACGGGTCAAGGAATTGCCGAAATTTCCTTTGGTGAAGGTAAGGATAAAACGGCTACTGTGAGTTCGGTTATTAATCAGTTTACAAAAATGGAATTGAGCGAAGTCTATCGCATACCCGTACATTCTATGGCAACGTCGGAAATTAAATTTACCCTGACTTATCCTAATGGAAAAAAAACAAAAGGCGTACAGCATATTCTTACGCATTATACATTAAGAAATTATAGGTTTGAAAAATAATATGAATATATCTCTCGAAGGAAAAACAGCACTTATAGGCGGCAGTACACAAGGCATTGGTTTGGCAATAGCACAATTATTTGCAGACTGTGGAGCTAATATCGTTTTATTGGCACGCAATGCTGAAAAATTAAAACAAGCGCAATCATCATT
>DEHO01000041.1 GCA_002351955.1 Flavobacteriales bacterium UBA2798 | reverse complement strand
ATCATGGCAAAGACAAAGATTACGATCAACAACAACGGTTCACTGCGTGTGGAGGGGGAGTTTGAAATCGTGGATAAAAACGGAAACGCATACGATTTGGCAGGACGCGAAGTGATCGGGCTTTGTCGCTGCGGACATTCCAAAAACAAACCTTTCTGCGACGGTTCGCATAACGGGAATTTTAGTCATGAAGCAGTCGCTTTTGCGCTGCCGCCTAAGAAGGTGTAAGGGTTCACCGAAATGTAATTCAGGCGAAATATTGGTTTTTTTGTCGGGTAAATTTTTCTGTGGTTTGCAGGAAAAAATACACCATGTTTGACGAAGATTTTAATGATGATTATTTTTCGGGCTATGAGGCTAAAAACCTGGAAGAATCAATCCGTAAACATCCCTTGTACCTGCAGGCAAAAAACCTTCATGATGTCTGTGGCTCAATTACTGAACTCTTAAATGGCGCGGAAGCCGAGTTTTCCAAAAGAGAGCTGCAGGAGTCGGGTCTGGTGATTCTCTCTAAGACTTACGCAATGTTGACCATTGATTCGAAACTATTGCGTCTCGTTGAAGCTTCCGTTTTGCGAATGTATGCAGAACGCATTCGGATTTCTTCCTTGGAATTGAAGATGTTTAACCGTGTCGACCTTCAATACAGTACCTTGCTCCGAACGGAACTTGAGCTTTACAGAGCTCATTTCCTCGACTTGATGAAGGAAACACACGATATGTCATGCGAAGAGGACTTTGAAGACGATTGGGGTGTTATTAAATGTTGATGCCAAAATTGGATCGTAGTAATGAAGCAGCATCAGAGACGGTGAGCGTGCAATGCAATTCTTTCCAGGATTTCATCGAGACTTGGCTGATTCTGATAATATAGACTGGCAGTTGATGAATATCTTTTTTCAAAGTCCGATTTTTGTAAAGGAGAAGAAAGGATAAAAGCCTCGTTTTTGTGAATCGGAATTTCGTAATCAGCATCCGGAAACCGAATACGTTTATGATTTTGGTATTCGTTGCTTCCAATGAAATCGATTATCATTGGTTCGCCGAGCAGGCAGAAAACATCATAATATTGTCGCATGAAGTTCATGCCTTTTTTACCTGTGTCTTGTTCGTTTCTGAACTTGGTTGCAATGGTTTGTAGCTTTTCAACGAAGGTGTATCGCGGATCATAACATGGGATTCCGGTGGCTCTATTGTCAATGATTTCCACTTTGTTTTCCAGTGCTTTTTCAATAGCCCAGGACGAAATCGTCAATCGTTCATTTGGAGCTACAGTATCAAAGCCAACTTCAAGGAGAATTCCTTCCTTAATCCCCTCTATCTGACCGAACGTAGTGTTGTATTGGAGGCGTATTCCTCCGCTCCTGTACAATTCCAAATCATCAAATACCGGGTCTCTTTTTGAATTGATAATACCGGGAATGCTAATTTCCTGGGCTAACCAATCAAAGAAGTTTTTCCTCTTTTCTGCGTTGTTTTTATTTGAATTTTTAGGATTCTCATTTATTTTAAAAGATGCAGGAGGACAAATATGTATATCAATGTCCTCAGAAAACCTATGGATGAGTTTATAGCCTTTCGATAGCGATGTTCCGCCTTTTAGTTCGAATTGAAATCCATTTTTGCTCAACCCGTACAAGACATGCATGATCCAGTAATCTTTTTCAACTAAGCCCGGATCAATTCCTTTTTCTTCTGCAAGAATCAGAATGAGGTCCGGGAAATTTTTATGGTCGTGCAGGTATTCAGACATCCTTATCCGATGAATTCAAAAGTGGAGCAAGCATTTTTTTTGTTTTCATGCTGGCATACTTCTTCACCATTAACCGCAAAGTGCTTGGCGGCATTTGTGATGCTTTGGATCGTATTTTTTTTATCAATTCATCCTTATCCTCGGCTAGCTCATTCAGGTTATTGGCCAGATCGATCAAAAGAAACTCCGGACTAAGTTTAGACGGGAATGCATACTTGCGTCTGAATTCAAATTCACGGTTTCCTAATCTGAATTTGCCGTGTCTTTTATGGTTGTACACTATTTTTTTATTGTACAGTTGCGTAGTGCCCAGGCCAAGTGTATTATAAAGATTAGGGGACACCAAAAGAAACCGATCATCCTTGAGAAACCCTTCGATCATGAAGTTTTCTGCAGGAGGCACTTTTCCAAAGACAGAAGTTTTAGGCACATAATACAAACCCCTTGCAAGTTTTTCCAGTTGCCCGTTTTCGACCAACTCCTCAAGATGCCTGTCGATGGCGGTTGACCACTTGCATAGGTCTTCCCTTCGATACACATGTCCGACTTTTAAATGCTTTTTAAGCTTTTCTGTTCCGCTCATATCCTGTTTATGGTTGGATGAAAGTAAAAATTTACTTGCTTATACGCAAGTAGTTTTAGTAAAGTTTCATGCATTTGAATCCAATAATGTATTAAAATACAATAGTTTAGATTGTTTTAAATGGCATAGATTTTTTTGTCTCTGTCGTTTTCAAAGACAGAAGATAACGTAGCGTATCGATATCCCTGTAAGTAGGTCAATCCGATCCGGTTGCCGTGGAAATTACAACTTAAAACCGGTCAACCTTATTCAGGCATTGCAACGAGATTTCTACTCACCCTTCACCTCCCTATGCGGAAACATATACACCATCACTCCGTTTTTCTCGAAGGGTTCGCCGAGCAGCCAGTGGGCTAAACGCGATTCGTGGGGGTAGAGTTGAAATCCACTGTACACCACATTGGTGCAGCCACCACAGCCGTTGTGTTTTCTGAAGGTGAATGAAAATTCATGCTCTTCACCGGGTTTCAGAATGATGTCTTTTAGCGCCCTGGTGAAATGTGTTCCATAGTGCGTTTCCAGCAAATTCCAGGGGTGCGCTTTTTCGCCGTAATGAACCATCGCTAAAGCAGGACCGATATAGCACTCGGAATTGATAAAATAATTGAGATCCGAAACGTTTTTGATGCGGGCTTTCATGGTAACATGCGTGATGTTGTCGGTGTATTCTGCCGATTGCAGCCGCAGATGTGATTGAGCCGATTTCCATTCGGTGTACCAGGCTTGTGGTAGATCATCAAACGGAGCGGACATCCCTCTATCCAGTAGTTTTTTATACGAGTAGCCGAAATGTACCAGGTAATCTTTTTCCATGCGTTCAAGCACCGCAGTGAGAAGTTCCTGCTTAACGCTGTCCCTGCAACGGAACAAAATCATGTTGTGATCACCGGAAAAATTGGTATAGCTGTGCACCATCCCGAGCGTTTCTACCCACATGGTATTGGTTACATGATTGATTCGTCCGCCCACAAAGCAATCGTCGGTATGGTGCAAATAGATGCGGTAGGTTTTGCCATTAAAAACGATGCTGTCCCGACGAAATGAATTGATGGGCCCCATTCGGAAGCGCTGAAAACCGATGGGTTCTATGGTTTCTGCAGGTTGAGTTGCATTAAACGTCATCGGAACGGGAATAAAGAAGCCATGTTCGGCTTCTCCCTTCGGGGATAACACCTTAAGGGTATCCAAAAATTGCCAGGTTTTCTTAATACGGGTAACGCTGTCCAGATCCGCCAGCAACAGAGGGGCAAACCCGCCGCCGATATTGAAGTAATACGCTTCGTTTTCGCCGGTGCAATTGCCGCGCAAAAACGATGAACAGAACAGAAGAAATACAAGTATCCGCATTGTTGTTGTTTTGTGATGCGGTACACTCGGGGGGATTCCCGGTTCAAATCATCAGACTTGCAAAAGCTGTCGGTGACGTTATTTTGATGGGGTTGATTTATGCAAGTCTCCACAGTGAAGTGAAAGGCCATTGCGAAATAAAAAAGGTCCGAAGAACACTCTTCAGGCCTTTCTACTTAACTGTACCCGGGGTCGGACTCACCACCAGTACTTCGACTGTTGGTCAAGCCCTCCTGAATGACTTCAGTCGGGCAGGCTTGTCTGACTGAGTTTACTCAGGCAGGGAACCGACATGTGAACTATGTTTTTTTGAAATTTGAGCAACAAAAAAGCTGTTTCAAAAATGAAACAGCTTTTTCTTTAAGTACCCACGCCCGAGCCCGATTTAAACCAATTTTACGCTGATTTACGCGATTTCTACGTTCAGCGGGATATCGTCAAACTACCGTAGAATAGCGTAAACACAGGACTTATTTGGCGTAGAAAAGGGTCAATTTTTAGGGGGAAGTAGGTTATTCAAAAGAAGCCTTTGAATTGTGTCGCTTCTTTATGACAAAAGGAGTCAAAGTCTCCTTTCATTTCAAACATTTTCGGATTCTGGGAGAAGTTAAATAGTCGATACAAATGGTAATTTGTTCTATTTCTATTCGAAAACTCATATTCATTTTTAGAAAAGAAGATAGGAGTTTCCTTGCTTAACTTTGTTGTTTTAACTTCGATATACCTATCAGTACCGTTATTGTTTTTCGAAAGAATATCAAATCCGGCACCATCATCGTTTTTTGAAACCCATTCGACTTTTTCTGCAAATAAAGGTTTACCTTCTTTTATCAATCGCCATTTCTCATAATTCATCACAAATTCTTCTCCTTTTAATCCAAGTGATGAGTTCATTTGTTCTCGTTCAAGATAATTAATCTTGATTGGCTTTCTTTCATACTTAATTTCCGGTTCTTTTACTAAATGATGTTCCGGAGGAGATTCCAGAAACTTTTCATAGTCAACTTTATTTGGAAGAATAATATTTCCTTCATTAGCAAATTGAGAGAATACAAGTTCAAATTCTGTTCTTTGATTTGCAATTGCTGCAATCGTTTTCTCTTCCAAAATATGTTGATAGTTCCAGCGAGGTTTATATCCATTAATGTAAGGCTGACCCAATTTGATAAGAACTGCGCTTATATTTTGATGCTTGAATTCAATAGATCCATCTGAACGGCCGTTTAACAGTTGGGCTAAATTTTTCCGATGAAACGTTTTATTTACTGAAATTCCCTTGAGTTCATCCCGTAACATGGATAAGTAATCGGCTACAACCAATTCAACCTCTTTATCTGACCATGCTTCATTCTTCATACACTTTTACGTTCTCTCGAACAAACCAATAAATTGGAATTTACAAATACTAGAAATACAAGCGTGCCATTGGCAACGAGGTTTTTGAATATAAAATGTCCTTGTACCACATTTAGGGCAGGTTGTCGGTTGGTCATGATCCAACAGGTAATGAGCGGAGTCTTTTTGCTTTAATTTTCTACCAAACATGAATAAGTAATATGTGATGAATTTACTAAAAACTCAAATAACTAATTCTTTAAAACAAAAAATGCCGTTTAGTGATACTAAACGGNNACGGCATTTTGCATCATTGTACCCAGGCCCGAGCCCGATTTAAACCAGTTTTACGCTGATTTACGTGATTTCTACGTTTTATGGGATATCAACTACCGTAGAATCATATAAACACAGGGCTTATTTGGCCTAAAAGCGGATCAATTTTAACGGGGATTGACGTCAACCATCATAAACAGGTAGGCACAAAAAATAGAATAGTGTCAAGCCCTTTATTTTGAGCCAAAGGCTTGCGTGTTCCAAGCATCTGTTCGTCCTTAGACCCGTGGCCAAATTGACGTATACCCGGAACGAAATGGAGTTATTGATCTTAAGGCAACTTGGAAATCTTGACGCTTTGGGTGAACAGGTCAAACTTCTGAAAAAGCAGAATGAGTTACTTCTGAAATACAACCACAAACTAATTGAGGAACTAAGCGACCGCACACCTCCCATTCCCTACAAGATCAACCGCAAGAAAACCAGCAAGGACACTTGGGACGGTTTAGCTACAGAAGATTGAAACATCATTTAATGGCGTTTTTATGGGTTAATAAACCAATTAACCCGAGTACGAATCCTTCTCTTCCTCTTCTGGATCGAAAGATGTAAATGGCCAGCCAACATCATCGTAACAATCAAATAATCTTTGTTTTGTGATTTTAAAATCATAGGGATCTCCCATAGATTTGTTCACGTAATAACTACAAAAATTACAAATAGCCTTAGTAACTTCTTTAAATGCTTTAGGAACTCCTGGGAGAGGCGTGTCAATACGCCAATAAGCAAGAAGTGTGTTTCCATTACAACAAGGGCAAACGTGGATATTATGTGTTTTGGTATTTTGACTTTCTGTATGGGCAAGTTCTTCTGCTAATGAAAATTTACTTAATTCAGAATTTCTCCAACGCAACTCGTCTTTTTCATGTATGTTTTTTTTTCTACTTAGTTTAGAAATTTCCTTTTTTAATACATTTCTGGGCAAGGAAACTGGCAAATTAAAACTCGCTCTTCCCAACTCTTTAAGATGAGCTAACCTTTCGATTTTATCGATAAAATCCTTTGACCCCTCTTTTTTTAAATCATTTATATTGAATTTGATCTTTAATATTTCATTAAAAACCTTTAAACCACAGCCTGTCTCTCTATCTATTTCTTTCAATATGTAATCGGGTTCGGAGTCTAAAATTGTCTTCACTAATGGAAGAACGTGCTGTGAAATAAAATAATCGAAAGCTAAGTAAGGAAGAATGACATCTCCTCGGTGTAACGTTGAATTTCTATAATCAAACAGCTTCTTAATTGTCTTTAGATGTTGTTCCAATAGAATGAAATCATGCTTTTGAGGAAGGAAATACTTTTTCTTTCCAGAACCCCTTGCCTTTTTAAGATCTTTCAAAAGTTGAAGAGCAACAGCAAAGTCTATAGACCTATCACCTGGTTCGATTTTCTCTGTTTCTAAATATTCGAGAAGTGTTGCATTATCCATTCTCCTCATGTCGGTTGCTAGAAGAGGATGACTTTGGTATAAGATGTCCTTAATATGCAATTCAATGAAGTGATGAAAACTCACGATTGAACTAATAAAAATATCATGATACCCTTCAAATTGATAATTGTCATTATCAAACTCGGTTTCTTCGCCTGGCAAGCTGTAAAAAGTTAATGCGAGATCACCACCTATTCCACGAAGAGAACTATAATAATGATACAAACCATTTTTTAATGCAGTGTACTTTATTCCACCATGTGGAGTATTAATAATTCTTTCGAAGTTTTTAAGCTTATCTAATGACATTTGTTTCTATAATGTAACTATTAATACCATTTCTCATACTTTTTTGAAATCTCAAGTATTGACGCTTTTTTACTCTTATTGCAGCCTTCGCAGAGCAATTGAATGTTGCTGACATCATTAATACCGCCAATTTCCAAAGGAATTATGTGATCAAAATTTTCAGTATTTCCGATTCTCAAAGCACCCGAAATATCCTTTTGACAGCCGTTGCACGTTCCTCGATCCCTATAAAATACTGCTCTCTGAACCCAAGCCGGCACTAACACCCTGGCAATAACCCCTTGTCTTTTAAAATAACTCTCATATTCAGTATCCATATCATCAATAGCCAGTTCATTAATATACTTCGCTACAATCAAATTGAAGTTTTGTAAAAGTTCACGGTTTAAGAAAATAATAAAAAATATTTCTTCGGACATTTTTTCCAAAATATCAAAGTAAGGCCCCGATAATCTAAATTCTTCTATGTATTCACTAATATCGTCCTCGTCTATATCTTTTCTTTGTTTTCCTTTTTCTAATAACCATTCATTAAAGGGATCAAATTCAAACCCGTAAAAGGAAGCAGCTCCTTCAACCCATAAAAATTCTCGTCCAGTCTTAAAGGAATCAATGTCCAGGTCATTTAAATCTTGCTCATGAATAATGTCAATCATATAACCAATATAATCATGTAATCTTGTGGTTTGAGGAAAGGGTTCAGAGAAACGCTCAGTATTTTCACCAAAAAAAGTCTCCAAAGAGCCCAAATAATTATAATTAAATGGGTCTCTTAGAACATTACTAATTATGTTCGCCCAATAATAGGTTTCAAAATACTCTATTTCAAGAAGACTAGGTTTTAACATTTTGATTCGATCTTTTTTGCTTTCAAAATATCCTTCTTGATCCTTTTTAGTGTTGCCAGAAGCGAAGGTTTATTTAACTCACATTCCCAAACAACAATAATGTTCCATCCTAAATTTTTTAAAGTCTCGATATGAAGTTCGTCTCTTTGAATATTTTTTGAGAGTTTTTCTTTCCAAAATTTAGAATTTGTATTTGGAATTCTTCCGTCCCTGCAGTCTTTGTGAAAATGCCAAAAGCAACCATGAACAAATATTGCAGTATTATGTTTTTTAAGAACTATATCTGGCTTTCCAGGGAGCATTTTGACATGGATTCGGAATCGAAAGCCTTCTTTGAAAAGTAATGATCTGAGAAATATTTCCGGCCTGGTATTCTTATACCGAATCTTTGACATCACATCGCTGCGTTTAGCTTTTGACCAAATATCTGCCATTTTTAAGAATTCTTTCTCTTAGAAAACGCCTTGTCCAATTCTTCATATAGCTTTATTGCCCCTTCGAATTCAGTTTTCACATTGTCATACAAATTATTTGCGATAATCTGAATTGCCTTTTTCTCTTCATCGGAAAGAACTGGATATTTAAACTCACTTTCAGTGATATGGTATTTTATCCTTTTCCATCTGTCATAAAACTTATCCTTTTCGTTATTTTTTTCGCAGATATAGGAAAGGTGTTCCTCCCAATTTGAATACGTCTTATCCTCTTTCTTACTGCGCGAGTTACAGCCATTACAGGCTGGGACTATATTTCCTGGGTGATGTAACCCAAACTCCGTTCTGTTAAACATTATCAGGTGATCCATTTGTAGTTTTTGGCCCTCCTTTCCACAGTAGGCGCACAAATTATTAAATATTTCCGTCTTGATCCTTTCCCAATCACTTTTTGATTTTCCGCTCCCTGAATTAAAACTGCGTTCTAGGTAATATTCTCCTATCTGGGTTAAAAAAGCTCTAACAGCTGTATTTGCAGCATCAGCGGCTGTATTGTATATAGACATTATATCAAAGCGTTGTAGTTATCCAAAGTTCTTTTGATTTCGGCTGCAATAAGTCTAGATTTTTTGACTGGTACTCCATTACTTATTAGTTTAAATTTATGAGTTAAGAAAATTTCTTTTGGTAGCACGTACGTATCAGGTACAGATTGCAATCTTAATGCTTCGCGAACCGTAAGCCTTCGTGCTTTTGTCGGATGCAAATGAACCTCATTGTTACCATATGCTACCGTTGGGCTATACCTATACCGATGTAACCTTTTAAAAGATTTTCTATTTGTGTCCCCTTCTTCAACGGTTTCAAACCTAAAGGATTTTGGTTCAAAATGCTCGTTGTGATTGGGTGTCAACTTCGTCAATCCATCAAAAGCTGATATCACTTGAAGTTTTTTATATTTTTCCGGGATATCGATTAAGTCATTACGAATAATGTCAGAACCAAACTCCCACCTACTTGGCCATTTAATGGTTTTAGGATTTACAAACTCTTTTTCCGGCCATTTAAATACTAAGTCATTTTTTGTAAACCCCTTCGAAAGTTCTTTAACATAACCAGCTGCTGTCAGTTTCTTTACAATTTCTTTTTTGAATCCAACCAAGGTAAGCCTTTCACGATCTTGCGGGATACCATATTCTAATGAATTAAGAATATTATACCAAACTACATATCCTTCATCCTCAAGTTTCTTTACCATTTGAAGAAAGCCTACACGATGCTCCCTAGTAGTATATAGGCCAGCAACGTTCTCGAAAAATATGAACTGCGGCTTCACGCTTTTTACAATCTCAAAATAACTGAATATGAGTTTACCTCGTAACCCACTCATTCCTGCATTCTTTCCTCCGACAGAATAATCTTGACATGGGGGGCCTCCGATAATGCCAGATACTCCATAATTGTTCTTCCGCATTTGCTTCTGATGGTCAACTTTTGATGCATCGATTGGGGCTTGAATTTCAGAAAAACAAGCACCGTTGTTTAAGTAAATTCCTTTTTTGGATTTTTTTACATAAGAATTTAATCCTGCGTTATATGCTTCTATAAAAAATGGATTCAGCTCAACCGCCTGATTAATCGAGAATCCCTGGTCCATAAAGCCCAAGTCCAAAAAACCTCCTCCAGAAAAGAGAGAGAGCACATTTGTATTATTATTTTTCACGTTCTTCGAATTGTATTATTCCATTAATAAGTTTTATCTTTAATTTCTGTTCAGCAATAAGAACTCCTTTTTTTAAATCTTCGATTGAAATTTTACTTCCCTTTAAGGGTTTTGTTTCATTCGAACCTTCAATAGCAAAATTTGAATTTTCATATTGCTTATGATTGCTTCTAAAAACATACCGGTAATCCATTTCACTCATACTAGTCTCAACATATTTATCCTGAAGTTTGTACCGGAAAATAAGTTCATGGTAATCAACTTTATCTATCACTTCGACTTTTTGTTTATCAGATATGTCAACTATTTCATCAAGATGCTCTATTAAGGCATGAAACTCAACAGCCAACTTTTCCTTTAATTCACTGCGTCGGAAGTGACTTCTTTCTTGATTCTCCCAGAGATTAACCTCTGCTTCTTTTCGAGTTGTTCCATCATTTCCAAGTTGGCAGAATACCTTCACAGTTCTTGATTTTTCTGGTGCGTTATCAATTAAATTTAAATCGATGCGGCCTTTATTATTTAAATAGTTATTGTAAACCGAGTCGTAATAACGCCCGCGTAATCGATATATTCGTCGTAAGTCATATTTTAATACTCCGGAATCCTCGGTGAATCGTATTTTTGAGAAAAAAATGGGATCGTCTAACTCCAATGCAGCGGCAAGCTGCCTCACTTTGTTAATCCCAACATTCTGATACTGTCCCTGCAATTTGGTATAATATAAATCCCTGTTTTCTGGAAGAAGTTTTTTAATAGATTCTTCAATTGGCGTTGACATATCTATTTTACATTCGCCTTTGTTATTAAACATGCACAAATCCAGCACACTTAAATCAGCAAAATAAATGTTAGGTGTAGACATGTCAATTTTCAGGGTGCGAATGCGCTTTTCAACTTCATCATAAAAATTATCGACGTATATAATTTTTCGATGATTTTCGATACGGACACGGAATTTTTCCCTTTTGATGCCCTGCTGAATATCTATAATTTCCGCTTTAATTAGCTCTCCGATTTTGGCATTTCTAATATTTGGCTCTCCCTTATTTTCTCTTCTAAGTAGTAAGTCACAAAGTTGTCCAATCAAGATATAATACTCTCCATTCGACAACCAAATATCACCAGGTGAAATTGGCAAATGCTTTTTATTAATAAAAGGATCAAATAGCTCATAATTATTTAGTACTTCTAGTTCTTTACTAATTGACGCTAATTCGGGATGATCCTCAAGGTAGTCTTGGGTAAAAAAAGAAGTTAATCCACCTACAAGATTGTAGTCTTCTGATTCCTGTTTGTCAAATTGTAGTTGTGCGGCCAGATTAAACCAATACTTAATCGAATCATATGGTGGGATTCCTTCTTTATGTGATTCATCAATTATGTATTTTATATTCACCTGATTCTTGAGCACAATATCCATTGCATTGGCCGTGCTATCGACTAACTTCACCCTTAACGAATTGAACACCTCGGCATAAGCAGACTGCGCAAGTATTTTGGTTATTTCCTCGACTGCATTTTTTGTCCCTTTAATGAATTCCTGAACAAAGTAGTCCTCATATTTTTGAGGAGGTGTCTGTTCTTTAGGTTTACTGGTATATAAACAACAGATACATTTTATCTTATTATCTTGCTTATGGGCTGCTATCAATTCCGTAATTAACGCCTTCCCTTCTTCATCGCCAGAACCACCCTGTAAACTCTTATCTATTATAGCAAGACAAAAATTACTCTTTGTTCCCTCAATGCTGGCTGAAATATCATTAGTAAATTCTTCCCATAACGCATTTGTGGGTTTATGTTTGTATAACAAAATTTTGCACCCCTTTATAGAATGAATCTCATCAAGAATTTCTTTATAATGAGCATCGTTTGTGCTGGCATAGATACCATGTTTTAACAAAGAAGATTTTAAAATATCTTTTTCTTTATCATTTTCTAGGGCTCCAGTAATACTTTTTATTAATTCTTCGGTAAGTATCTCCTTTTTTCCTACCTTTTCAAGGTACTTATCCATGTAATCTGGGGCTAGAGATTTAATCAATCCCTCATCATGGCTTTCAATTTTAGTAAATGCATCTGTGAAGGTTGATATCTGTGTTGCCAAATCAACATAGCCTTTTTTGTTTAGCTCTTCCAGAATGGAATTCCTTTGGCTCTCGGGAGAAAATGTATACTTGCTAATTATGGCAAGTGGTTTATCCTCGTATGTGAATTCGTTCTCCACAATCACAATAGTGAATGCTCCTAGAGAGTTTATGAGATTGCTAAGCTTGCTCATTTTCTTCCACTAAGTAATTTAAACGAATCTCAAAAATGTATCTATTGCCGTATTCATTCAGGATCGGAAGCAATTCAATTTCTCCACCAAATGACTTAAGGAATTGACGAACTATATAGAGCCCCATTCCTCTGCCACCTTCTTTCCCTGACACCAATTCATTGAAAAGAATATGCTGATATTTATCGTAAACCCCTATGCCGGTGTCACTGAATTGTATAGCACTATTAGAAACTGTCTTAATTACGATTTGATCTTTACCTTCTCGGCTATATTTGACATTTGTACGAGAAAGTTTTTGACGTTCCTTAATCCAGTATATCGAATTATCAATCAGATTATAGAACACATGTAGCAAGGCTCCCTTTGGAACTTCCCAGCTATTTGTAGTTAAAGAAGTATCAATAGTTATGTTATGTCGATTTAGTCTAAACTTAAACCTGTCGGAAATAATAGCTAATTCTTCATTAACATTAGTTGAAAGTAAAGCACGATTTCCATCTCTTGTAATAAACGTCTTTTCAAGGAAAGAATATAGCTTGTCCATATCACCCATTCGTTTATATAAATGTTCAAATTTATTTTTTATCGGCAGGAAATGATCCTTATTTAGTACATATTCTTCTTTGTATAAGAGGAAGTCTTCAACAGCTTTAAAATGTGCCTCATACTTTTTAGCTTCCTCTTCCGAGCTGTTTAATAATGAATGAAGTTCATGAGTAATTATTTCTGTAACAAGACCATTAGCCATCAATTTGTAATTGTTGTATGCCTCGGTCTTAATTCTTGCCTGCTCTTGCCTCGCAACCTCTAATAATTGATTTGCGCTTTTGAATGATCTTTGAGTATCATCAATATTCTGCTCGAAATCGAAAGCAACGGGTTGTAGCTTTTCGAACACTTTTTTTACAGAATTAATTTTTTCTTCGGAATCGAGAGCTATATTATCCTTTATTGCATTGATCGCTTCCTTTATGGCCTTTAGGTTTTGCTTGGCAGCTTCTAGAATCTCTTTAGACTTGTTTAATTCATTTTCAATCTCCTCATCATTGTTCTCCGGTATCCACCCTTCGAGGTCAAGGAAGCGTTTTGTTAATTCTACAGCCGTTTTCGTGTATCCCGGAGAGAAGATATCTAAGACTTCTGATAAGAAAATTTGAAGAGAATCGGAATGGATATTCTTGGTTAAATGCTCCCTGGAACTTGTTTCATAAATGTAATCCTGTTTTTTGTCATTTATATTAATAAATCCAATTACGTTACCGAGTTCGAATCTGTAAAATTGTTGCCCTGAAGTTCTCTTCTGCTGCAATTCAAGCCAATCATTATCTTTATTACCGATTGTTGCCAATCTATAAGAATTACGATATAATTTTATCCCGTTATTAGACTCTAAAAATGGGCGGATGTCATAATTTACTCTTGTATTTGGATCGATGTAGTTGTTATCAACAGCAGACCGTCTCGCCATACTCATTAGAGTATTATCTCTCTTGAAGGTGTATATTTTCCCTTGGATCGGAACGATATTCAAAATTGCTCCCAAAAAACCTTCAGGGAATATTCCTTCATGCTTTTTTTTCCATTTACCAAGTACACTTGAAAGCAAGAATATTTCTTCAAGATTAGCAACATAGTGTTCCTTGTATTTTTCATATAGCTGCTTATATTCAGAAGGTTCTCTTTTCCAGTCTTGATATAGTACCGACCCTAATTCTCTATGATGAATGCGTTCCAAAAACCATGGACGGATTTCCATTTTTAGTGAAACCTTAAGATCAGTGACATTACCCTTATCATCAAATACATTTTCGGTGCTAAAGGAATGAATTGATTCAGCAACCTGTAGCGCTTGATAATTGAAATCTAATTTTATGATTTTACTATCATCAGTAGATAAGTTAAGATTAATAGCAGACTTCTTCGCTTCAAAGGGGGAATAAAGAAAACTCAAAGCAGATTGTAATTCTGATTTGGCATATAATGACACCCCCAAACTTCTACCAGGATTTCCAAATAGATCTTCAATTTCAAAATCTTCTTGTTCCTGATAATATTTTTCTACAAGAACAGGTTGCTCAGAATTACCCAGCAGCCATAGCCTCGTATATGGATTACTTACTTGCTGTGTTATCTTCCATTCCGGAGCATCAAAATCCTTAATATTGACGTAATCCTTCCAAGTAACTAAAATCACATTAATTTCATTCGAATTTGCAACAGCGGTTTCAACAATAAGGACGGGAGCTATACGCTGGGCTGCCAGCCGACCAATACCTTTGTCTCCAAGAATGATAGAGTCATCCCCCTCCTCTTCTAATACTTTTTCATCTTTCTTGAGCTTTGTTCCTACTTCAAAAAAACCTGTCTTTAAAATGTCGTATGTCATACCTTTCCCGTTGTCTTCCAGGAAAATCACACCTCTGGTGTCAAGAGAATTTATTTTTTCCAAAACTATATCGGGTATAGGATTATCNNATTTTGGTCTTGTCTAATTTTTCAATAGAAGAGAGAAACTGAATATTAATTTTCGAAGCTCTTGCATCGTACGAATTCTTAATTAGTTCAGTAATAGCAATTTCATCTGAAGTTATTAATTCATAACCCAGGTGCCTTATAATTCTCGGATTGTACGTTAGTTTCATTACTTTTCTTTGGTATGATTTAATAAATCCTTGATATCAACATTTAATTTTTTAGCGATCAATGCCAAAGTAGTTAATGATGGTTGCATTTCATTTGTGCACCATCTCGAAATAGTCGTTTCGTTTTTCTTGAGTTGATGGGCGAGCCATTTGTTAGTTCTTCCATTCTCAACCAAAACAATTTTCAGCCGATTTAATGCCTTTTTAGGCATAAGAATTAGCGTATTACGCAAATTTATTGATTTATTCTTTCTTAAAGCAGAAAAAATAGCTTTTCTAAGTAATTGTATTACATACGATTAAATGACAATTAGCATCCTTAAAATATTTCGTTCAATACTCAGCCATTAATTCAGACAAAGACATTTAGCAACAATAACCAACATTTAAAAGCAGTTAAAGACAGTCAAGCGCAATAACTGGAAAGCATGTCAAACCTCGATCCGACCTTTGCTTAGTAGAAGCAAAGTAAGAAAAGTTGAACGGAATAAAAAAACAAAGACAGCTACCGATAGCGACATTGTTATTACCCAAAGCTACACGAACCGAACAGTGAGTCAAAACCACTTGGTTTATTTGTACGGCAGGATCATCCTTCGCTTGTATTAACTGACATTAATGTGGATTATCCTGTATGAAGTACTCGTTCATACCTGAAAATGTAAATCGTATTTAATCCATGATTTACGTTTGCTGCGCAACCAATTAAAAACAACATATATGAAAACAAAAGAACGGATCGTTCCCAAGGAAATCATCGAAGAATTCTCTGACCTGATTGCGGAACATGAAATTGCAAATTCCATCCAGGGCTCAACCGAGGATGGGGAAATTATTGTAGAAATACAATATGAAAAAGAAGAACGCCAGGGCGTTTACGTTTTGATGGAATTAATTGACGATTACAATGAAGAAGATGAATAGCTTTGAAACAAAAACCAAAAACATGCGCACACTGCGGTGAAGAATTTACTCCGGAAAGGAGAAATGGGATTTATTGTTCCCGGACATGCAGGCATTTCAGTTGCACATTAAAATAGATGCCAGTCGCTTTCAAATCATAAGCGTTAACTTTTTCTACTTATCATTTCCCAAAACATTATTTTGCACAATGATGTTTAAAAGGCAATCACCTTTGCTGTAAATATATGATGTGGTTTAATGATAATTGTTCTAAACTTTTAATCATTCCGAACAACATTTTTGATATTTCTTCGGCTTTCTGATAAAAAGAAACAAAAGCATCATCCTGAATAACCAGTTCATCTTTCAAAACATCCAGAATAGCAACGCATTCAAAAATTGAGCTTCGTGAAATGATATAAATTTCGTTGAACAGCTTTTGAGACTCCCGGTGCCTTCCGCAATATTGAGGACAATACTAAATGAGGCTCGCCTTAGTTGGTCTTTAGTTACGCCAGTGTAAAATTTCCCGGCAGTAGCAGAGAAGAGAATATAGCCGCTTGCCATACATAGAAGAATAAAAAAAGCAGAGCCAATTCAAGAGCTCTGCTTTCTTTGAGTACAATGGGTGGGTAGATTGTCGAACGAACTGACGAATTCTATCGCATCATTTGAAAACACTTCATTCTATAAAAAATGAATTCGTTTCAACAATTCTTCCGCTTTTGCTCATAAATAATAATCTATACTCACCCTGTGGTAATTTTTCAGGTAAGTTTCCTACAGTAAATATAGTTAATGCTGAATTCGATCCATATACCCATGGAAGACCACATAACATTCCACTAGGTGTTTCATGAGTGTTTTCCCAAGTTGTATCTTTTCTGATTTCTAATCTCCACCAAGGTCCCGAATCACAATCACCTGTACTGACAATTGTCCCTTTTAGAAATACTGAAATAACTTCTCCTAATTTGTACGTTGTTTCGTTGGTTTTTATGATCATAGTTGTATCCGGTTGATTTTGCGTCCATCCGTTAAATGACAACATTATTACACAACAAAAGGTAAGGAATCGATTCATGTTGATACTTTTTAGTTGGTACAAATAGTTTTAAAAAAGGTTCAGACTATTGATGTTAAAGTAAGACTATTTCCACATTATCTCAGAATAATTTATCATACAAAGTGGATTATTTTAACCTACAATTTCAAATAAAAAATGCCGTTTAGAATCACTAAACGGCATTTTGCATCATTGTACCGAAGGAGGGAATCCCTGTCTGCTTGACGCAGTCAGGCAGGGAACCCTCACTCTATCTGAAAACATAATGACCTAAAAAACAAAAAGCAGAGCTCAGCTCTGCTTTTTCTGTACACGAAGACCCAGAAATCTCTAACCAATTCCTTGAAGATCTGGAGCTGATTGACGAACTCAGGCCGTTTATCGAACCAAAGGAGATGCCGGAATGACAGCCGATAGACAATGAGTGAGAGGCAAGGAATAAACGTGATTTGTTAAAATTTCGGACTTACTATTAACCCTACAAACAGTCAATCTTTAAGTCTTCGCAACTGCCCTTTTGCTCCTTTTTAGTCAATCTTCCGGCCACATCGAAGTACTCCCAAATGCCACAGGGACATCTTTCACCCATCATAAAGTACTCCTCAGACGTTCTCGACTTTACCAAGCCAGTGGGATAGTATTCGATTGATTTTAATACAATATGGGTTTCGTCATAGGTTGTCCCATCAGAATAGTCGTACTCCTTTTTTAGAATTAAAATACCTGTTGTATCGTAGAATTGTTCAGCTAATACTGCAATACCACCATTCATTTGAATTTCTTCCCATTCGTGTTTTAATTTACCATTTGCATAACACTCTTTAAAACGATGATTTCCAGTGATTGAATCAACTGACTCAACCGCATTATGTTTAGGTTCTGCTAAATGAATAGAATCTCTTTTGTGGATTTTAGTATTATCAGAAAAATTCCGCTCTTCTTCTGAATACGAACAGCCAAGTAGAAATGTCAAAATAATTACAGGAAAAATATAATTCATATTACTTACCGGGTCGTTAACAATAGTTAAATTGCAATCTAAAGGTAAGATATTAAAATGGAAAGAGCCTCAAATAACAATCGCTCAAATCAACTTCAAGACCGAATATTTGAAGGGCTTTATGGCGAACAAACCAAATTGAATCAAATTGAAATTCAAAAATACAAATCCAATCCGGTTGAGGGTTACCTCGCCTATGTGAATGATTTTTATAAGAAAGATATTCCACCACAATTTCGAGAATATCCAATTTCATTGGTGAAGATTATGCTGTTTTCCTATTTAAAGAATTATCAAAAGAATGAAGAAATACCGTTGTTATATGCAGAAATCCTTTCTAAGGATATTATAGACACACCAGGGACATCCGTTTCTAACAAGTATCAAGGGATGATGGATTCTTATCATGCCTATAAGCAATCCATAGAAACGAAGAATCGTTTAATAATTTGGGAACTTGCTAAAAATGCATTCTTGAGTTATAATGAATTTCTAAATGGGGTGTTAGGTCTTATAATTATTAATCTTCGAGTGGCAAATGAATTAAATTATAAACCGGGTATACTAAAGAATAATTACGGAGTCAATCGTAATCAGTATTTGGAAATCATTCCCGAAGATATTTTTTTCGATTTGTTCAGTGAGCTTTTACATCCCGATTTAAGGAATGCAATAGGTCATCAGACTATTTGGTTTGACGAAAAAAGATTGGTGGTTACTTATCAAGCAAATACCGATGGTGAGGAAAAGCATTTACCGCTTGAAGAATTTATTTACTTAACTTCTAAAGCCTCATATTTGGGTGAAGCATATTTAGTGGGATTATGTGCAATTGGTGTTATGAAATCGAAAAATATCATGGATAAGACACGATTACCCAAAGAGCTATTCCTATTTTTGATGGAACATGCTCCTCCCATAATTAAGTAGAAATTGCACTTATGATGAATTTCAAATCAATTATAAAATCTGAATCGTATAATCTAAGATTGTTTTCCTTGCTGAATAATTAACTTGACGTATAACCTCGAAAAGAAATTGTCAATTTTAATTTCCCTTTCTTCTTCAGGAGCCATTTTCAATTCACTTAAAAATTCCTGCCACTTCTTGCTGCATTCTTTCGAGCAGGTAATCCGTTCCATTTCAGGATCATCAAATGTTTTGGCGCAAACTATACAATCATTTTTCATTGAATGAAATTTATTTCTTCGGTAAGAAAATACGCAATATCCAAGGAGGTTTAACGCCAATAAGATAAAGCGCAAGTAATTCATAACGCCAGGAAAAAAGCCTTTTTGATTGGTAATTTTCTTGTTCTGCATTATTATTTCTATTTGGAGATATATTTCCCATCTACTATTACTTTTGTTTTTTTGAAATCAGAAAGTGATAAATTTCGATTGCTAAATTATCAAGTTTCTCGCGTTCGTCCTGAATATGTTTTGGTGTTGCCCGTTTTACCATTTTCAAATATTCTTCGTAAATTTTATCTGATCTAAAATCATCTCTGAATTTCAAAAGCTGAAAAACGGTATCACTCAGGTTCAAGTAATAGTCTCCTGCATCCAAACCGGCTTTATTTAGCCGGTTCACAAGACAGGAGTTGATTATGTCGTCCGTTATAAGTGAGATTATTAATTGTTTATTGGATTTCGTTTTCATAAATTTTTACATATCTCAAAATTACCTATTTTGTATGAAAAATGTACTGTAATGTAATATAATTGTACATATATGTATTTTTCACATCAAATAATCCACTGTGAGACAGGGGATTAGATTCATATTTCTTAAATTTCTTGAGGTGTTTTCGATAGATTTGTAAGAAATATGTACGAATGCCCTCAAAAATCAAAATAAACCGAGTTAAGAGCGTTTTAGCCGATATGGATATTTCGCAGAAGGAACTGGCTAAAAAGGTCAAGAAAACGCCCACTACCATCTCCAGGATATGCAATAACGAAAGTCAGCCGACCTTAAAGCTGCTCAGGGAAATTGCCCTGGCCTTGAATGTGGATATTCGGGATCTGCTCATCCCAACTCCCCCGAAACATTCCTGATTCCGGTTGCACAGCAAAACCAATCCTCATAAGAAAATCTTATAAGCAAACCTTTTTGTTTTTTTACGTCTTGATTGTAATGTTAAACAATTAAACGAATAAAACATGGAAGGATTTTTACGATTTTTAGGTTGGCTCTTTCTGATTTTCCTCGCGTATCTTATTTTGGGATTTGATGAGAGAAAATGGAAACAACGGGTAAAGGAATTAAAAGCAGAGTACAAGAAGACGAATGAAGATTATGTCAGGCGGTACAAAGAAGATAAGCGGCTTGAAGCAAAAGCAAAATTACTTGCCCAGGCTACGTTATTGGTATTTTATTCATGTGTCGCCTTTTCATTTTGGGTAATTTGTTCGTATTACCAATGGGAAACAGTTTCAACCATATTTATCGGTATAGGCTATTACGGTCTTTTGTCAAGTCCGGTTTCACATGTATTGTTTGGCAGAGATATGGGGGCAGCTTCTTTATATCAATTTTTCAATGGAAAAATCAGAGGGTATTTAAACCATCGTAATAATTTTAATGCAGCTTTGTTACCGGTGTCTTTGAAAAAACGCGAAGAAAAGAGGGAAGAACTTCTTTCGGTACTGAACGAAAAAAGAAAATAATTTTTTGTTTATAGGAAGTCCCCGATTAGCTTTATTGTAACGGGGTCTTTTTAAATTGCACCCTTTTGAATAATCAGTACCTCACAATTTAAATTGAGCGTTTCCATTAACCGTAACACCTCACTTTCATAACTCTCCGGCACAATTACATTCTCCAATATTGCCGGATTGAATTTAAGAAAAAAAGTTTCGTCATTGATATTTTGGCTGTTCTGTTGTCTTCTTAACTCGCCCATGAATGGGTGTTCATTAAATTCTCCCTGATATTTCCGGGCAACATTATTTCTTTGAGCTGGAAGTTTTCTTACAATTCTCCATTCCCGCTCATAAAATTCTGCGTGATTATCTTTCGCAAATTTTTTCGTGTCAAAAGGCTGCATAATACCGGTAATCCATGAATGAATAAGTTGATCTTCGTTCTTTGAATACCGGTTCATTAATTCAAATTCCATGTGAACAGAGCGATTATCCGTCAGGTACAATACGGGATTTGCTCCGTGTTCAATCATTTTCGCTTTGTTAAAACTCATGCCGAAATAACCGTACCTGATGCAAGTATCTTTGGATTGTCGGATAGGTGTATCGGTAAAACAGATCATTTCCTGCGTTACTGTATAGGTTGATGATGGGAAACTGATCGGACAGGCCGAAAATTTCAATTCTGAATTTTCCAAGATGGTTTTAAGAATGGCAAACGATTCTTCTTCGCTCTTTTTCCGGCCAACCCAATGGGTGAGGAAAGGATTAATATGGTCGGGATTCTCAAACTGATTGATCCTTTTAATTTCGCTCATGCTGTTACTTTTTAAATGGTTCTGAAAACTGTCTCCTGCACGTCTTTTTTCCCATGAAAGAGGTCATATACCTTTGCATTGTTCTTTAGCACCCCTGAAAACCCGCAATACTTCAGAATAAGAGCTGAAACAAGAAAATGTAGTTTGTAGGCAAAAAACTGAAGTTGCTTCGGGTCTTTTGTTTTCTCATCTTGAAACGGAATACGACCGTGTAAAAAATCGTTTCTCAATTTAATGCACTCCTTATCCAACTCGCTTAATTTAATTCCCAATAGAGAAAATGAAAGTTCAAAGCCATCGCTATTGGTAACCTGGTTGATTTGCTCTATCCGGTTTAATACGGCTTTTTTATTGTTGAACTCTGCGTTCTCAAACGAGTCCACGACATCAGTTAACTTTTTTCGCAATTTTTTGGCTGTCGGTTTATTTTTGATTGGGGATATTTTGTCTTCGTTCTCTTCCAGCACAATATTTTTTAACGTTTCCAGGGCAACGGAATACGTGGACGCTCTCACTTCTAAAGGATATTTATTGCTTTCAGCAATTATTTTTACCGCGCGCAGCAAACGATGATCTTTAAACACCTTACTACATAAATTGGAAAAGATATTTAACGAAATCCAGCATTCTACATTCGTCTTTTTCGTAAGCTGATAGAATAAATCAGGATCAATGACTTTCATCGAGGTTAAAACCGATTCTTCAATTCTGCGGTATTGAAAACCTGTTATTTTTTTAAAGTCTATATTATTCGATTGAATGATATATATTTCATTTCTTTCAAGTGTCCCAGTCAAAAATCCCAAGGGATAAATGATACAGGCCATCTTTCGTTCAAACTCATCGGGTTTTATGGGTACAAGAGATTCAACCATTAAATAGTGGTCTTGATTATCCTTTTTATAATCGTATAACTGAAATGGTGTGCCATCTACTTTTACTTCACAAAGTCCTGCCATGCGAACACTATTACCAACTTTAAATCGGGTACTTTGCAAAACGGTGTAATGCGTATAGGTTGGATTATACTCATTAGGAATAACCGCCCTATGAAATGTTTTTGAATTTTGGAAGCTCGTGCTTTCCAGTTTCCAAATTTCACCGGAACACTCCGCTTCCGCACCAAATGAAATCGTTGCTTCTTCTGCTGCGTCTGCAACAATATTTCCAAAATCTCCCTTTAATTCGAATGGTTCATGGAAACCGTAGCCTTTGCTTTGTAACTTCAGCATGTCCTTAACAGTAGTAATTCCTTCAGAAGTGAACTCAAAACATCTATTCCCTTTTTTAATGGAAAAATTCAGCTTGTTTATCGGAGCATGCTTGGATTCCGATATAAAATTATTTTGTGATTCTAACCTTTCTATAAATTGAAATGTTTCGACAAGATTTAATTCCTTCACATTTTTTGCTATTTCTTCAAATTCGGTCATTCATTATTTAAATTACAAGTTGCTTTTTACCAATCTTAATAAATAATTTTGGATTTAGTCAAAAATACCTTTCTCATCCATCATCCTAAGCATATTTTGTGCGATTGGGTCGTCATATAGAATCTCAAATTTTTCAAACATATCAAGAAGCCGACTTACGAGTTCAAAGGATTTTTGGTACTCCTTCTTTCCAATCATTGAAGGAGTATTCCATTTACCGGATCTTTCATAATGAACATAAAAGCCCATGTTTTTTTTGTGGTTAGCAGATTTAAACCAACCATCATCAAATCCCATGTCGCCTTTATTTTTGACAACCAATTTTAGCCAGTCAATCAATTCCTCAACACCTTTATCGCGAATTTTAATAATCTCATCAGCCTCTAAAGGCCCTTTTTCCTGATATTTTTCCATTAGCGGATTAAGTACAAAGCCTAACATTCTATTCATCATGTAAAACTCCTTCTCCAAGGATAATATCTCGCCATGTTTATGCTTATGGTCAGAAAAATATTTATCAAAATCTTCAATTCGAATATTAGGTTTTTTATATTTAGCAAAGAGCATTGCAGCTTTAATTCCTTCCTCTGAGGCAAGAATCAAATGTGAATTAGCAATACCGTATAGTTTTTTATCAGCGCACATTTTTCCCACTTCAAAGTGGTCTTTTGCACTTTGAATCGCCAATTTATAACCCTTAAGAAAACTCATTCTCCTTTATGCCGTTTGTTAATCATAGATCATCTTGAAAGCATATATTCCAGTGTTCCTTCCGAAATCCACTTTCCTGGATCTTCATAAATGAACGCCCCATCCGATTTGAACTTGTCACAATAAAGATATGGCATCACAACCAATTGTTTATTTCTCTTAGTCAAACGCCAAACTGCAATTTTTTCAAGTTTTAAATGCTTTTCAACTATGTAAGGGGGTAAAGCTAAATTGAATCCCTTTCCTTCATCTTTTGCAGTTGGGTATAAAACTCCTGCCACGCCATAAGACATCATTACTTGAGAAAATGCTGCGGAAATCTTATAATCATGCCTTTTATCCTCATCAACCTTCTTTGCAAATTCGCGTGCAATGAAAGATGAAATATCACGAAAATCCTGTTCACGATCAGGATGCTTTTTTACAAATTCAACAAAGCCATTATACATGTCAGCTAACTTTTCGTTATTAGCATGAAAATCCTCATTGTGTGCTATTGCGCAAACTGTAAATTCAGTGTCCACTTTCCATTTTCCCATTGTAATGTATTCATGATGGTCTTTACCATCTTCAGTATTTTCATCTACTAATTTGGTAATCTCAGAAATACAAAGCACTTGTGAATAATGTTCATTTTGATCGGTTATTGTCCCGTAAAACATTGGAACTCCTTCAAGACTTGCGCGATTATAAGGAGGTATTAATTTTTTATCCCTTAAAAATGATATTTGACTTTCATACCTGTGAAATTCCAACTCACCGGAATTATCTTTCTTTTCCTTTACTATCCGTCCACGAATAATTGATCGACCTTGCTTAATATCAACACCCATCACGGCAATTTTTCCAATTTTTTGAATCAATTCAATAATTTCATAATCAGATCTAGATTTTAAATCTGAAATTCTTAATGCTTCTATTATTTCATTAATGCTCATAAATTACACTACACCTGAATTGCCTACATTCCCGGAAAATGAAACAATACCAGTCGTTACTAATAAAATCGCCTCTGCATCTTGTCTTGAAAAATGATCCTTCTTAAAAGAATGATGTGGTGTACTTGTCAAATGATGTGTTGGTATAGTTACTTTTGCCAACCATTCTTCAGTAGAATCTGTAATTCTCTTTAACCAATTTTTCTCTCCTTCACTCTCTATTTTCTTTTTCATTTTATCAAATGCCTTTTTAATTCCCTCAATTGCAGTTCGGCAATGAGCGACTGATTTATCATAATCACCTTTGATAAAATATTCGTGAGCATGTTCGATAGCCAGTAAAGATTTTTCATAAGCTTCCGGGATTACTAAGCTGTTGCCTGGTAATTCAATAAGTTTAACTGCTTTGTATCCCAATTTTGGCAGTACATTTTTTACCCAAAAGGATTGTTCGATTTCAAATGAAATATTAGCATGTGAAACATCAGTTGAACTTAATACACTAATTTCCCCTTTGGGAGTTTGTAAAGAGGAATACATATTTGAATTCATAATCATTTTGATCTCAAACTGCGCGTTTGAAATTCTTGAACGTTCAATTTTATCAATAATCGAAGTTGTAAGTGGAAATTCAAAAATTGGATGTCCTTCAGCTGCGTTATTATAAATTCTCATACCGGGAAGAATTGTCGTTTCCGAACATGCGAATTTTGTGTTTCCCGAATATAATATTCCTTTAATTGTTGTTATTTCAAACCTGGAGTAGTTGTCATAATTACGACTTAGCGGATTAAGGTTAAACAGCAAAGGAATTCTAAGGTAAGCATACTCTAAACTTCCCAAACCAGTTATTTCATTTGATTTAAGAGTAATTTTGTGGGAAGTAGAATTGATGTTAAACGTGGATGTTATCATAATATTTTTTTTAATCGTAAGGGTGAATATATTCTTTTACTTCATCAAAGACAATCTTGCCATTACTCCATAAATCACAAATTTCTTTGCTCTTTTTAAATCGGTCACTTGGAAAATTAAATTCAATTTTAGCTTTTTCATTCAATTCAACATTCAATAAATTAACAACCTGTACAAAACCATTTTGAATTTCTTTCAAAATAAACCCAACAGTTTGTTTGAATTTTAGAATACAATAAATTTTGTAAAAATCGTTTGACTTATCAAAGGCTGTTAATGCTCCCCACTTGGAAACAGTCTTAAAAAAAAGTGCTTCGGAATTAAATTGATCCTCCATCCGTTTTTTTGGATTTGAAAAATCGAAAGATTGGTTGTAAGTGTCCCTTATGTTAAAAGCAAATTTTTCAATTTCGTGGAATGAACTCCAACCACCTAATTCCTTTGGCCACTCCACTACAATACATTTTTCTTTTGGAATTTTTATTTCAACTTTATTAATTACCCCTTCGTGATCTTGATACTTTAATTTTTGTTCAATATGATTATTTAAGCTCAGATCCCCAATAATTTCCTTTAACTCAAATCCATAAAAAATATCACTTTCATTTTCGCGCCAACTTACAAATTCAAAGACTCCTCTACCATAATTAACCAAAGCACTCGCCATTTTTAAATAGAATAACGGAAGATCATTTGCGCTATACGATCTTCTTTCTAAGCCAATATATAAATTAAAGGTTTTTATATATTCATCCGAACAATCGCTTAAATTGAATAGCCCTTTTGAAGAATTATATTTCGAATAGATCAATGCTTGATATAAACTATCGAAATATCTTTTATATAATAAATTCTTTGGCTCTTCAGGATCATTGTTTCTTATCAAATGTCTCTCATAAAAACAAATTTGGTTATGATAGCCATTACCTTCTTCCTCTGAAGATTTACCACCAATCAATGGAAGCTTTTGAAAAAACTCTCTAATCTTCCAAATTTCTTGTAAGTCTTTGTCCATAATTTGTTTCTTCTATATTTAACGGCAATAATGCAATTCTGCTACGCAAATAGAATTCGATAAAAATCTCCCTAATTTTCATAAACTCTATTCGATCCCTATCAAAAAAACTGGCGAGTACTTTCATGTAAAAATCATCATTAGAAGAAATATAGATTTCCCTGTATGATTTTCGGAAGTCCGCCTTTTCGATACTTTTAGTAATAATTCCGTTTTCAATAAGATATTCGGAAAGTAAGGTTTCTCTTAAATGTTCACTGTCGTATGACCGGTTAGAAAACAAACCAATTCCGCTCTCAGACATTTTTAATACTAACATCGGAAGTCGCCATAATTCAATTTCCTGTTCATTATTAAGCTTTGTTTTATTATAGTACTCAAGAATGGAATCCAAAATTTCTGGCTTATTATGAGCTTTAGAAACCACAATCGCAGTTGAAAGAATATCTAAAAGATCAACTACTATTGGAAGTAAACTGGAAGAAAAGGCGTATTCATTAGCACCACGGTTACGCTCCCAAACAACAGCGAAAAAAAGATAATTTATTCTAATATAATCAACAATTTTAGCTGTAATTAAATTTATATCTACTGGTTGTTTGAGTAAAATTTCAAAAATATCATTCGTAATAATGTAGTAAAACTTTCCGAATAAGTCAGGGACATCAGAAGTGACTTGAGTTTGGTTATATGCAGTAATTCCTAACTTCCATACCAAATCAATGGATTCTCTTTGAAATTGTAACAATTCCTTTTGAAGAGTTTCCTGATGCTTAAATACAAAATCCTTTTCCTCTGAAAAGGGAAAATTTCCGATATGATTTAACAAAGTTTGCTCATTCTCTAAAAATAGATTTAACTTAACAATAATTTCTTTTGTTTCAATTGCAACAAATAATGCTTCTTGTCCGTATCCGGCATTATCCAATCTATTAATAAAGGCGACTAACCTTTCCCTTCCTTTCTTCATAACATCCGTCACATACATTTGCGAATAATAACCGATGTTAAGTGCAATGCTATGCTCCGTAAAGCTAATAGGAGTTAAAATACGTCCTTCAATAAATATTTCGTTCTTCAAAGTGTCCGAATATCCGTCAGACCATTTTTTTAAATAATAGGGAAATTGAAATGTTTTCTCGGTTCTTTCAAGAGCATGAAGAGATTTTGCTAATTTATTTATATTATTAGTATTTAGAATTTTTATTGAATTATTAAATCCAACAATGTGGTGCGAGTAGAAAAATGGATACATTGAAACCAAATATTGTCGGAATGTAAAATCAGAATCATTTTCTTTAATTTTGGCAAGAATAAAATCCTCCACCTTATTGAAAAAATAGTCGAAGATTTCAATTTCACACTGGTAAGCCGCTACCTGAAAATATTTATATTTATCCTGAAGTAGTGTTACTTTAGCCGGCTCTTTAATGTAATGCTTAAATATTATAAATTGAAGATCAAGAATTCGCTTTTCTATTTCATTATAACCAGGAACATTTTCCGGAATTTCTACACCGGTAGCATGATACATTCTTGCTTCGTGTCCTGTCATTGAATCCCATTTTTTGAACTTCTGAACTTTTACATGCCAATTCTCTTTAGAGGAAATCGTGTGTTTTATTTGCAAGTAGTATAATAGAAAGTCATCTAATTCATGATAAATACCTTCAAAGGATGTATTCGAGTTACCTGCAATACTTTCTTTGATTATCAATTCTATTTGGTTAAGATTATAATAAACCCGTCTTAAAAAGTTCGTTTCAGAATTTTTTGTTTCAATTAAGTCCTTGTAGAGTAATAATTTATTCAATATTTCGTGATTACTTCCGATTAGATCATCAACAAGAAGTTTTGTGTCGGAAAGATACTGCGTGAACTTTGCGAATGTTATGAATGAAGTGACTGCAAAAATGATAAGTACGGAAAAGATGACCGTACTTATAATGGTTGGCTCATAGCCAAAAGCAAGAATAAACTGAAATGCAATTGAAAGGGCAGTTAGTGTTGCTAAAAAATTGAAATATTTATTTAATACCGGATGATTAATAATCATCGAATTTATTGAACTATTAATATTGGCGTATTTAGTTGATACAATTGTAACAAATGCGGTATAGATTAACCCTAAAATGACACCTATAACTCCTGCACCGATACTTACCAAATTGGTTAAATAATCGTTTGTTGAATTCGCGGAGATAATTGTTGTTGGATTCAAATATTTGTACGCTGAATACCAAATTGAATCTGATGGTGCATTATGGAATGATGTTATTAGTAACTTCCATAAAAAATCTACAAAGACAATGATAAGAAGTAAAAACAAGCTAAATAGAAATCCATTAAGCCCGTTTCTATAAATAGAATTGAAAAACGTTTTTCTCTTTTCAAGACCAATTATTCGTTCGTATTTTTTGTGCTTAAAAACACGTATTTTCTCGCGAAGACCCAGCATTAAAACATCGAAATTTGGTTCTTCTGCTCAATAGACTTCTTATTATAAAGCTCCCCAAACTTTTCCTTCCAATAGGCATCAAGAATTTTACTCTGCAATTTTTTCTCCGCTGTAATCTCCTTAACTAGTTTCTCAATTTGCTTTGCAAAGGTGATTGTATTTTTTGCAAGATATTTGCCTTCCACAAGCATAGTTTTAAGTTGATCCACGTAAACACTAAATTCGACTTTATTTCTTTGCGCCTTTACGCCTTTCATACTTTGTGCCTTTTTAAGTCGGGCATCAATTAGTTGGTAAGTTGATCTGTATAATTCTAAAAGAACTTCTTCTCTCTCTTTCTTTTGCTTATATCCAATAGCTTCCAAAATTGCACTATCCAATTTAACCCTTTCAGGGTTTACTGTCTTCAAACTCTCCAAACTACCTAATTCCTCCTTGTAGTTTTTAGTTTCTCCAAGGTCAACGGAAATGTTATCAAGATTTACAGGGATGATTTCTAAATCTGCTAATTCATAACTTTGAATTTTGCCAACACCATCTCCAAAATTTGTTCTTATGATTAGTTGTTGTTGAAGCCATGAAATAGTTGAGTTTAAATAAAGAAAGACTGAATTTGCATTCTTTTTCACATAAATATTTTGGAAATTGTCATTGGTGAATACTTTCCCAGAATAAGTTTTTCCAAAATCATTTATCATATAACTGAATGAAAGATCCGGTAGTCTTTTTTCCCCTGCGTCATACCATAATTTTCTGCTTGCTAATGTCGACCCTAAATGAATATCTTTTCTTTCAGCATAAATTATATACTTGAAAACGTACGGGTAATCTTTGCGTAGAATCTTTTTTTCATCATCAACAACTAGAAGACAATATTTAACGCTGTTAGATTTAACGACATAAGAAGTAACATCTTTTGGACTTGTCAAAATTGGTTTTAAAAATTGACTCTCTATCAACCATAACTCATTAAATCCATTCTCAACAATTCTCAATTTAAATTGTTTTACCTGTTTTATGGAGTTTATGTCCTCATCAATATTAACAATCGCTTGCAGTTGACTGTCTTTCAGATTTTCAGTTACATCTTTGAGAATGAAAAAATCATTGTTACCAGTTTTGATTCCGTACTTTACCTCCGCCACTCCATTTTTACCCCCTAAAGGTGTAAATTTGCCCTCTCCTTTTTTCTTAATATCAAAATATACCTGTGGAGCTTTTAAAAATTGTCCCCATTTCGTATAATTAATAAGTGAATTCTGTTTAACACAAATAATTTTGAAGTATTTATTCGCAATATTTTTATTTGAATTAATAATTTCCTCATAAAGGCGATCTGTGCTTTTAAACTGTTTTATTGCATCTGCAACCGGAAGAGTAAAATAAATAAACTTAACGGTATTTCTATCCCTAACATCTTCATCTTTTTGTCTTCTTAAAATAACAATGCTTGTGTTAACGGAAGCCGAAGGGAAAAACCTCTCCACTTCGCTATCCATAATGGCAATTATTTCGTAGTTTCTCAATAGATATTTTTGCAAGTCTGCACCATAGTCAGTATCAAGCCAACTATTCTGAACAATAAACCCTAAGTATCCTTCATCTTTTAGGAAAACACTTGCATGATAAAAAAAGTAGGCATAAATAGAAGTTCGTGCAGATGGATTAAATCCACACTCACTTTTTATCATTCCTTGTATCTGATCCTTTGTCTGAGTGCCATGCATTGTACCAATATCTTCTTGGCGAGTATATGGTGGATTCCCTATAATTGCATCAAACTTTGGCAACGGCTTTTTTTCTAATTCTCCTTTTTGATTATGCAATACAACATTGGTATTCTGACCTATCGCAAAAAAATCTTTGTTTGAAATTCTTGGATAGCTTGGTCTTCTTGTATTTCTAATTGCAAGGTTCAACATCGACAAATATGCCGGATAGCCGGAAAGATCATTGCCGTAAATTTCATTTAATAAAATTTCGTGTGGCGAACCTTTATCTTCAGCTTTGCATAAATTCTTTTTCCGCTCATAAGCACGAACTAAAAAAGTTCCTGAACCGCAAGAGGGGTCAAAAACTTTGCTATTCCCCTTGTGAATGACAAATGAATTAATTAGATCTATTACATGGGGAGGTGTAAAATACTGCCCTAACTTATGTCTTTCATCCTCGCGAATTAATTCTTCAAAAATTCTACCAATAATATCGAATGGTATATCACTGAAATTATAATGCCCACCAGTTTCTAATACATCTTTTACTAAATCAATTACCGCTTCACTAACAAATGGTATTTGAAAAATAATATCAGCTCTTTCACCAATGAGTAATTCAAAGTCTCCAGTAATTTCTTTAAATTCTTCAAAGTATTGCCATATTACCTCTTCTAATTTTTCCGGTGTATTTATTCCATCAGGAACTTTCATCGGACTTAACCGATGCCAAGTTTGATTATCTACATACGTCTTATAAAAAATAAGTTTGCTTATAAGCATTAGTAACGCGATGTGCGTTAGATTTTCAATTTCTTCGTATGTCTGCGGTTTATTCCAAAGCTGACTTTGAGTATATTTCTGTATTAGCTTTTCAAATTGCTTATTGCTTTTATATTTTTTCCATACTTTATCAGTGATTGGAAACGCATAAACTTCAATAAGTTTTCTGATTTTGAATATAAATAACTCATCAAGATTACTAAACGTAATTGGTTTGCGATCCAGGATTTCAATTGCACGATCTAAATAAAAACTTGCAATTGACCGGAGTTTATTTTCAATATCTTTATTAGGAGAATAGCTACTGCTTAGTCGGTTTATATCTTGAATCGTAAAAAAGCCTTCGTTTACCGCAACCTTTTCATAAATCTTATCTCTATCTAAAAATGCACAAGCTAAAAAATTACAGTTACCGAAATATTTAATGTCAAGTCTTTGCGCACGTTCAGTTTCCCGCATTAATACATTCCCATCGAATACGCTTTTACCGTCTTTCGCAGTCGGGTCTTTTAGTTCAATGAAAAAAATCGGCTTCCCGTTACTGTTTTTTAAAGTAATATCTGCTCGACCTTCCTCCTGTGTTACATAAGGCATAATACGTTTTTCCAAACCCTGTTCTTTTATCAGTTCGGTAAAAACAGTATTTAATGTACCTTGCAGTTGTCGTTCTATCTTCATTTTAAATAATAATCCGGTTCCGGTATGAAATACTAAAATACGCTTTTAAAAGCAATGACTTAAAAGCTGAATTACCCGCCTTTTATCCGAAGTACCCCGTACCAACTCATTTTATCAATTCGAGCAGAAATTGCATTACCTCAACTAATTATTTTTAAAAGTTATATCATTGTTTATCAATTATATAAAAAATATTTAGTGGAAAATTTGGTGGAAATTAGAAAACCATATATCTTCGTATCAACAATTGAATGTTAATAATTATTCGATGACCAAGGAAAAAGACATAAACCCACAGATGCTTTTATTAGCCCGTGAATTAAACGGAATGATAATCGTTGAACTGGCAGAAAAACTGGGTATCTCGCGCTCGTATGTAAATAAATTAGAATCACACGCGCAGGTAATCAATGATGATCTTTTAGAATCCATTTCAAAAGTTCTTGGTCTTCCGGCTTCCTTTTTCTACCAGGAGGGTGAAATGATTCCTTCCTATTTAAGTTATCGCAGACGCGAAAAAGTTCCGGCAAAAGACATCAGCCGGATTGAAGCAAATATTAATCTGTATCGGTTAGGAATACAGAAATTATTAAAACATTCCGGTCACGCCAATACTAACCTGCCACATTTCGTTACCGATAAAAACAAAACACCGCAGGAATGTGCCAGGACACTTCGCAAGATGTGGAGGATACCAAAAGGCGCAATTGTTAATTTGAGTAACATATTGGAGGAGCAAAACGTCATACACGTTTGCTTTGATTTCGGAACAGATCGCGTAGATGGAAAAAGTGTATTCATAGAGCAGAATCAACCGTTAATTTTTACAAATAGCAGACTTTTTGGCGACCGTGAGCGTTTTACTTTGGCTTATCAATTAGGTCATTTAGTAATGCACTCAAACATTGAAAATACATTTGGTAAAGATATTAGTCACGAAGCAAATTTATTTGCCGCTGAATTTCTTATGCCGGAAAAAGATATTGCCAAAGACCTGGAAAACGGATTAACAATAGATACGCTCGCAATGCTGAAAAAGAAATGGAAATGCTCCATGATTTCATTGGTGTATCGTGCAAACGATTTGGAACTGATAACCGAAAATCAAAAAAGGTATTTGGAAAAACAGTTTAACCAAATGAAAATTCGCAAACGTGAGCCGGTGGAACTCGATATACCAAGAGAACAACCGAAATTATTGCGTGACATCATTACAAAATACAGGCAAAGACAAAAATTGAGCGTAAAACAATTGGCTGAATTTTTTAACCTGAATGAAAATGATTTTTTAGACCGATATAACTTGAGATAGACAATAATTAATTTAGTTCGATATGACGCAGAAAAAAAACCTCATCACCGTTGAAGGAATGACAAAAAAAGCACTCCTTCCTATTCTTGGACTTCCCTCTATAAAAGTATTGAACAAGAAACTCAAGCCTTACGAAAAACTCATTGGAAAAAAAACGGGTTGGTACTATGATTGTAAGCAGGTGGAATTGATTATTTCGCTTTTAGGGCCGAAAAAAGTAATAGATGCTGACACAATAGACAGCATAGAAAATTCAAACAATCCGGTTTTAAGACGAATTGCAGCATTTGAGAATAAAGTAGCGTAACAAAATTTAATTTTATTATTTGTATCAATGTGAAGTCGGGTAATTCCGGCTTTTTTGTTTTTATAAATGAATCGAAATGCGTCCAAATGCTTCCCGATTCCTCCAGTGAAAGCTATAAGAAACTATCAGCGTTTCAATTCTTCCCGATGCTTTCAAATGCTTCCCTTCACCATTTTTTTTGAAAGATTTTTGTCCTGTAAAACAATTAAAACACATGGACAATATGAAAACAACAATCGAAAAAATCCGTCAGAACAAAATTGACGAGTTAACCGCAATGGCATGGAACTATGCCCACACAACCCTATGGAAAGGTTATCCATTTTCTGAGCAGGAAGTAAAAGATGCAAAAAAACAAATCCGAAAGTATTTCGAGGCAATTCCCTTTGAAATTTTCTTCATCGAGGCTCCTGACAAATTAATGGAATTAACCATTCGCGTACTTATCACGGTGGATTATATCCAACGAAAACCGGGCAGATACGTAACTCATCCGGCAGCCTGGTTCAACCCTAATAACAAGTTTGGCTTTGCAGGAACAAAAAGATGGTACGATAACCTTGTTCAGGAAGTTGCCTATGAAAGTATGCGTTTCTATTATGAAAACGGAAAATTAAAAAGCAACGCTGCTTAAATTTTCAAAAGTTCCACCTGTTAAACAATCAATAAGTACAACATTATGTCAGAGAAAAAAAACCTCCTCACCGTTGAAGGAATGACAAAGAAAGCCCTTCTTCCTATCCTGGGACTTCCTTCTATTAAAGTGCTAAATAGAAAACTCAAACCCTATGAAAAACTCATTGGCAAAAAGCACGGTTGGTATTACGATTGTAAACAGGTGGAACTTATTATTTCCTTGTTAGGTGTAAAAAAAGTAATTGATTCGGATGAGGTGGATAGCACCGAAAAACAAAATTCTGCGATACAAAAACGAATTGCAGCCTTTGAAAAAGATCACAAATGAAACTATCGTAAACCATCGTATGCCGGATGAATCTGAATGAATCCAAATGGTGACTTTGACAAAATTTTTTGACGCAATTTTGTGTCATCAGAGTAGGAAAAAGAAAACGCGAAGATGAAAATTAAAGAGTTTGTAGATATGCAGGGAGCGAATCAGGATACAGGAAATCACACATCACTTTTGCTTTATGGAGCATTGATGTTTGCCAACATAGATGCAGCAAGTGTGTTGGATTATACAGTAAAAGCATTGGTGGGTGGAGTTGTTTGGTTGGGGTTCAAAATTGCCGCAGATTACTTGTCACAAAAAATTAAAAAGAAAAACAAATGAAGATTGGTTGGATTGTGTTAGGAGGAGCAGGTTTGTTTTTTGGTGGCAGGTATCTGTGGCAAATGAACCGACTCAATACAAATTTGGAAATGGTTATCAATGCCAAATTGCATTCGGTTACATTGGCAGGTATCACCATACGGGTAGATGTCACCTTAAAAAATCCTACGAAGGGAAAAATAAAGATCATGTTTCCTTTTGTAAAGATCATGCACGATGGAAAAACGATTGGTAGTTCGCAGAGTGTGAACAAGGAAATAGAAATTCCGAGTTTCGGTCAGGCGGTTATTGAAGCCATAATGATTGATATAACGTTCTCGCAATTGCTTATCAATGCCTGGAGCATGTATCAATTGGTGAAAGAAGGAAAACCAGTTGTGGTACAAGTGAAAGTTTTGTCAACGATAAAAATGTTATGGGGAGATCAACCCTATGAACAAACGCAAGACATCACACTTAAAGGGGCAACTACAACACCGTGATGAAAAATGATAGCAAAGGAAAAGCGAAAAATACAAAGCGGTGGAGATGTTGACTATTTGTTCCCAAAACCTCAGGGAGAGGATAGGCTGATAAAAAGCGGGGCAACAGTGGAAGACACGGTGGACTTCATTCCGAAAGTGGTGGAAGAAAGCCGGAATGATACCAGGGAGATTGCAAAAAGATTAAAAGGAGAAACGCTCTTTGATTCGTGCAAAAACATTTGGCAATTCGTGTACGGGCACATCGCGTATGAAAAAGATGAGAAGGGAAAGGAACAGATACGCAGACCGTCACGAAGCTGGGCGGATAGGGTACGCGGAGTGGATTGTGATGATTACACGGTTTTCATCTCCAGCGTACTCACCCACCTGGGCATACCACACAGTTTACGCATAGCGAAATACTGGTGGAGTGAAGACAAGTTCGCACATATCTATCCGGTGGTTCACACGGAAGATGGAAAACAAATCACAGTTGACTGTGTAGTGAACCGATTTAATTACGAGGAACCATACACAGAAAAAAGAGATAGAAAAATGGATTTGTATTACTTAAACGGAATAGAGCGACCGACAACAGTTGATGCGGTTGATCTAACGGACGGAGGATTGTCGGAGTTGGGAAAAGTGAAAATCCTGCAAAAGATCGGTCAGGGAGTAAAAAAGGTGGTTCATGCGGTGAACAAAGTAAATCCGGCAACGGCATTACTCAGAGCCGGAGTGTTGGCTTCGATGAAACTCAATGTTTTTAAAGTAGCGGAAAATGTTCGCTTTGCTTACCTGAGTGATGCAGAAGCGCAGAAACGCAAAATGAACATGGCGAAGTTTGCCAAGCTGAAACAGGTAAAAGATAAACTGGAAAAAATCTTTTACGGAGCAGGTGGACAACCGGAGAATTTGAAGGAAGCAATTTTAACTGGCAAGGGCAACGCATCAAAAGAGGTCAGCGGATTAATGGGTAACGAAACTCAAATGCCACTGAGGGATATATTGGGGCAACGCATATTCACAAGTGAAATTGAATCCCTCGATGGACTTGGAGAACCTGCTACCGGTGCAGCCCTTGCCGCAGCTTCCGCAATCATGGCTTCACTTGCAGCGATTATCAAAAGCATTGGAGGACTTAAAGGCGAAGATTCAGGAGCAACACCGACAGATGCCAGCGCAAACGCGAACATCACAGATCCAAATCTCACCCTACCAACGGAAAATGTAAACCTCGATGAGTTTACTATCCCTACGGAAGAAGTTACTGATGATCCAGGGACGAATTTACAAAAGCGAAGTACGACCACCGTTACTGAAACAGGAGACGGGACGAACACCAACAAAAATGCTGATGGTACTGATCCGAAAACGGGTTGGTGGGCTGAAAACAAGAAATGGGCTTTACCAACAGGAATTGCGGTCGGGGTGGCAGGATTGAGCTTTGCAGCCTACAAAATCGCACAAAACAAAAAGAAAGAGGGAAAAAAGGGTAAAAAAGGAGGTGAAGGTCTATCAGGAATCCATCACGGCAAGAAGCGCAAGAAAAAACACTACAAAAAAAGTAAAAAGAAAAAAGCACATGCCGTGCGGTGGAAGTGAAATAATGTTGAATTAAAAACACGCAAGTGATGAAAGACGAAAAAAATAAGTACGAAAAGAAAAAGGATCGCAAGTCGCTCAAGGAGCGAATGAAGAATCCAAGCCCGCACCTCAAAGAAGCGGGGCAAGGTCTGCTCAGAGACCTGGTGGTGGGAGTGGTTGCGGGAGGTGCAACGGGGGCGATAATTGGAAGACCTTCATTGGTGGTTGGATTAGTGGTGAATGCCGCAGGTCACTTTATGGAAATGCCGGGAATATCCAGTTTCGGTATGGGAATGATGGCTGCCAACGGATTCCAGGGAGATGGAGTAACACTCAGCGGTGAAGAAACAGCAATGGAGAGAGCGAAGCAACGACTACTCAATTACAAAAACAATTTCACCCAAAAGATTTACCTGGATAAAATCATGAAGAAAGCGGATGAGAAAAAAACAACCGAAAGTGACAAGCCGGTTGGTGAAGTAAAATACTTCGTCTATCCCAATACCGATAATGCTGACATGAGCGGTATGGATATGACCGCTTTGGACAATATCGAAAATCAGATCATACAATCAGCGGAAAACTATCAGCAGAAAACGCCTGTTCCAAAAGTGGAAAAGGAAGTAAGCGGAAATGATGAAACGCTGATGATGCGCGATCCCCTCTACTAACGGGTAAAGGGCTACCGCAGGGAAGAGTTCCTTAATCAAAAGACGAGAAGTAAAAAAATCTGCCAGAGAGCGGACAGGGAGATTCTTGCGCCTGAAAAAACGGAAAGTACTTGGGTAGCCCAACCGTAGGGGGCAAAAAAAGAAAAGTGAAGAAGGAAAAAAAGTTTAACCATTAAAACAAAAAAATGTTAGGACAACTGGAACTGATTGCAGAGAGCGAATACAACAACGCTGGAGATCTGCTCGGAATTGACCCGATGAATGTCAACGGAGAGTTGCTTGGCGCACTCAAAGCAATGAATCCTATTGCACGTCAAAAAGTAATTAATGCCATTGCAAAAAATCCTGCACCAAGCAAAGGATCACGCGCAGAGATGGAAAAACATTTCCGCGAATTGCAACCGCACATCAAGGAAGAATTGACAAAAGGAAACCTGCGCCTTGCAGATACTTTGATCTACTCGATCAAAGCGGTGAATTCAAAAACGGTGAAAATTTTTGAAACACAAACCGACAAAGAAATTGGATTGACCAATATCAGCAACGCAAAATTGCCGAAAAATATGTCAATGCTTGTGAGTGGAATCATTCTCTTGGTGGGAACAGCAGCAGGTGCAACCAAAGACGATTCGATGGCGACCAATTTTGGAAAAATTGAAGCCTTCCCTGCCATTGCAAACGGAGAGTTTTCTCTTAAAGCAAATAAGAAAACCATTGTACCGGAAATCGGAAACTATGTTTTCAAAACCGAAAACAATCACCTGTTAACACTTGGGTATTTCAAATTGGCAAATCCGCGCCTGATCCAGGACGATGTGCAGATTGAAATGACCATCGAATTGGGAACTGTGACAGGCATTCCGGCAAACACATACGTGTATGCGGCATTGCACGGAACGGCAACTATTCCATAACCAAAAATCTTTCATGTTCACACAAGCCCGAAGGGAAAAAGTGATGCGGAGTTTAAACTGCCATTTCTCCGCACACTTTTCCTGAAGGGTTATGAAAGAAAATCAAAAAATGAAATGGGGGTAAAGTGATTTGAAAACAATGACAAGGAAGGAACGGAATTTCTATAACACCAATGAAAGGAAAATCACTGCTCTTAAAAAGAAAGGGAACATCATCACTTTCAAAGAGCGGTGGGCTTACGGAAACGGAAATGCCATTCAGATCATTGTTACAGGATTCAAAAAGGAAAAATCCGGTGCTGTAAAAATCGAAGGACGTGCCTACGATTCCCTATGGTACAAAAGCATGGATGAACTACTGAATGCTGTCGATTGGAATTTTATGAATAGAAATTACGAACCGGACAAAAGAGATTTTTTATGAAAGAGACAAAAAACGACAAACAGATCAAACGATTTGATTTTTCTCCGGCTAACGGGTCAAATCAGTCCTACGAATTTGAGGTAGATAAAACCGCAGAATTTGTAACAGCGGTGGTATTGACTTCTGATCGTGATGATCGTTTGTTCTATCGTGGTTCGTGNNCGTGCAAGGTTGAGATTGGTGGTATTGAATACTTACCCGAAAATTTTGAAGCCAAGTTGCTAATGTGCGGAATCAATGTAGCACCCAATAGCAGAGTGTATCAACTCGGAAATGTTCCGGTTGGAAATGGCAAAGTGAAAATCACTTACAAGGACACGAACCATCCTGATGCGCCTTTTGTGGCATACCGTGTTTCGCTTTATGTACATACGCTTTTAAAAGAATGCTAAAAGACAAAGTACATATCCATTCTGTAAATGTTACCCAGGTAGCGGAAACAATCAGCTTTCGTTTACCCCTTCCAAGGGATTTAAAACGAATAACAGGATTGTTCCTTACGGAGAATACTATACTCCGTGGAGTAGGTGATTCGGTTGGTAAATTTTCCAAAGCAGACTTTCTCTATGCCACGCTCAAGGTTGGTGATTTGACTTTGAAGGAACGTGGAAAATCGGATATGTTCTTTGCAGGTGAAGTGATTCGTAATGATAGTTCAATGCTCTATGGAGATTTTGTTGAACTGGATTTTTACAACCGACCGATTCCAATTTCTCCCGCAGACTTTTACAAACACGAATGGTTCAAAGCAGGAACGAAATGGGAAGAACACATTTTGGATTTGGTTCCATGTTCTGATTACCTGATCGGATTTTACCGCGACCGCTTCAACGAATTTTTCGCTGTGGGAAGCAATTACAGGGTGAATATTTATTTGCTCTATGAATCGGAAATAAAACAAAAAGTATGCGCACGGAATTAGCACTCAAACATAGTGAAAACCGAATGAAAGAGCTTGGTTGGAAAAGCGTAGAGATGAACCTGCGGCATGTTCGTTTGCTTCCTTCGAGTAAAACCACTTTCGCTATTGGCAGCGATATGTGGATTCTGATGGAAGAACAGGACTTGAGAAACGCAAGCGGAACTTATCAGTTTCCGGCAAGTCCGATTCGGATTGAATCTGCCAACGGAGTATTTGATGTACTCGACAACAAAGTGCATGAGCAGGAACACGAACACAGCGGAAAAATGGAGATCACCAATAAAGTTAACAGACTTCTGTACGTGATGTTTTTACAGATCACACCAAAAAGAAAATGCAGCGATGGAAAAAAGAAATGAACGATTTCAGGACAACACCCTTGAAAAAATAAAACGCATCCTTGAAGTATGGGATGAAAAGGGAACACCGCGATTTTATTCGGTGCAGGTAGATGGCGAGACAATTGTATCGCGCACTAATAACCCTGGAGAGTTTGACCATGTGAAAGCATTTGTGTTTCACAATACCGAACAAATCCGCATTGCTTATTACAGAGGAAATGAGATTGAGCCTGTGGAAGAAGTAACCTATACGGTTCAAAAAGAAAAGGAAAAATCGGGTGGACTTAGCGGTGTAGAGATTGACGAACGCATTTCTCAGGCGTTGGAAGCGGAGCGCAGAAAATGGGAACACGAACAACTTAAAAAAGAGTTAAGCGAAACCAAAAAGGAACTCACAGAAGCGGAAGACCACATTGACAACCTTGAAACATTGGTGGAAGAACTAAAAAGTTCCAAAAACAAATTAGGCAATGTGCATGTGGGTGAAGTGGTGAGCGTGATGGTAGAGAGTTTTCTCAAGCGAAACGTGGACAAAATAAAAAGACTTCCGGGAGGCTCTACCCTTGCAGGTATTCTTGCCGACAATGAGGGAGGCGAAAACAATGAACCACAGAAGGAAACCGAAGCCACCTATGAGAAAGTGGAAGACGAGCAAGATGGTTGGTGGAACGATGTGCAAAAGGCATTCAATCAGCAGGAACTTGAATATGTGAAAGCCATTGTTACCATTCTCGCTCATGAGAAAAACAAAATTCAGGATGTTTTTTCAATCATTCAGCCTGGACAAAAGTAAGGAGGAAAAATAAATGCAAAAGTTCACTTATAAAATTACGCTTGAAGCGGAAAACGAAAAACAGGCACAGGAAAAAATGGCTGCCCTAACGGTAATGGCAAGGAAGCTAACTGCCAGGGAAATTAAGAAGATTTCCGAAGTAGTAGAAGAAAACGGAAGCACATTGAAAACTGCGAAAAACTTTTTAGGACTGTAATGAGCAAACAAACTGCCATAGGGAATAAGGGGCAACAGAACCATCCGACACCGGAAGCTGCACGGGGACAAAACGAATACTACCCACAGCAAATGCAGGGTGAAGAAAAAAAAGATTCGTGGAAGCAAACAGTGTTGTATGGTGCGTTGGCAGTTGGTGTAACAGGGCTTACGATTTGGGCGGTGCGAAAGATGGTACAGGAAGCAGTCAGTACCCGTGAAGAAACGAAAACGCTCGAAGACGGAAGCTCTGCCACCATTGCCAAGCAGATTAAAATGGCGTTTGACAATGACGGTTGGTGGGGAACGGATGAAGAAGCATTGAGAAGGGCACTCAGATCGACTCCAAGTAAAGATGATTTTGATAAGGTGAAAAAATCCTATCAGAAACTTTATCACCGCAGTTTGCTTGAGGACATGGCTGATGAATTGACCTCGACAGAATACAATGAAATGCTTCAGATCATTTCTGCCAAACCTAAAAAGAAAGGCGACAAGGTAGAACCCAATTACGATGCCTGGGCAAAGCGACTCAGATCGGCAATGGAACTCTACTACATGGGAATGTTCCCAGGAACCGATGAGGAAGCCATTTACGCAGTGTTTAACGAAATGCCTGGTGCGACAGCCTGGTCGAAAGTGAAAAGTGCCTATACCCGGATTTACGGTGATGATCTGTACCAGGACTTGATTGGAGAAATGTGGTCATCCGAAATTGATGATTTGATTGCAAAAGTGAAACGAAAAGGAAGCTAAGTGATGGAGAAGGAAAAAAATAAAGAACAGCAAACAAAAAAGAGCAACGCAAAAAAAATTGCGATCATTGGTTTGGGTATAGCTGCCGTTGGCGCAGGTACATATTTCGGATGGCAATATTTCAAAAGTCAAAAGAATAAAAACGTTGCGCTCGATGATGACGAGGAAACAGTTCCTTATACACCATCGGTTCAAACTACTCCGGTTCAGACTTCCTACACACCTGCGTATGTTCCTTCGACAACAACAAGTAGTTTCCCTCTGAAAAAAGGAAGTCGCGGAGAAAAAGTACGTCAACTGCAAAACGCACTCATCTCACGTTACGGAGCATCGGTGCTACCGAAATACGGAGCGGACGGAGATTTCGGAAGTGAAATGGCAACTGCACTTGCCAATAACGGATGGCCTGCCACCATAGATGAAACCACTTTTAATGTGATTACTGCCGGATCATCTTCATCATCCACCAGTTCGTTTTATCCAATGACAACAGCCACGAACTTGTATTTAGCAGTTGTGCTGAGAAATTTCGATAGCGTATTGAAGGAACTGAAAAAATTCCGCAACGTGGAAGACTACAAAAGTGCCAATGAGTATTTCAAGAAAAAAGAAATCGGTGGCGTGAGTTGGACAATCGTTAATGCACTCCTTACCAAATTCACAGACAGTTCACAGAAAGATCAGTTCCGCAAAGAGTTTTTACGAATGGGATTGAAATTCGATGGCAGCAAATGGTCACTCTCCGGTTTAAATGGTGCTGCCACCATTATCACACTTCATCCAACTGTGATTTGGGATTATCCCAATAAAAGAATCCGCGTGGAAGAAAATGTGGTGCTGGGTTATCCAATAGAAACCAAAAAAGGATTCACACTTTTTCAAACAATGGACGGTAAGCGAAGATTGATTGTAAAAGAAAAATCAGTGAGAATTATTCAAAACAACTAATCAAAAAAAATGTCAAGAAACGTAAAATACATCGTGCTTCATTGCACGGACACTTCTCCGCTTGCTTCTATGGAAGCTATCAAGCGGTACTGGAAGGAACACAACAAATGGGAACGCCCAGGTTATCACTACATCATTAAATCCAATGGCGAAGTAGTTAAACTGCTCAATGAAAATTTGGTATCAAATGGGGTATTAGGATTCAATCAGCAATGTATCAACATTGCCTATATCGGTGGAAAAACCAAAGAAGGAAAACATGCTGATACACGAACTCCACAACAGGAGGATGCCATGTACGAACTCATTATGTGGATTAAAGAACGTCACCCTAATGCAGAACTCAAAGGGCATTGTGAGTTTCCAAATCAGGGAGGTCGTACCTGTCCCAACTTCGATGTGAAGGAGTGGCAGAAAAATTACATCCCATCGGTAGTGAGAGAAAATCCCGATCAGGAGGAGGACGAGGAGTAATGGGTGTTCTTGGAAAAGTAAAAACGGTTTTGCGCATGAAGGGTTTTGAGATTTACGACAGACCCTATGAGCTGAACATTGTCGGAATACGTTCGCATCATTCTAAAGCGAATCGCTTCGATGATGAGATGCACGTTTTTTTCAAAACCAACAGCGGTGGTTGGGAGCATTACATTTTCAAGATCACTACCGACCCAGGAACCTACTGGCTGCATAATCCAATGATGCCTCAAGGCACAGCCATCCTCAAGGAAGGACAATACAAGAACGTGTATCAGATCGGATTGCACAGAGGAAAATATTACGCGCTCATACAAGGCGGTGGAACGGTAACTGTGATACGGGATTATAACCGCGATGCTATTTTGGATTGGTACAATGGGAAGGAACAAAAGGGATGGTTCGGAATAAACATTCACCGCGCCATGCAAAAAGGAACCGCCAAATACGTGGAAGAATTTTCTGCCGGATGCCAGGTATTTGAAAACGCAGCCGACTTCGATCTGTTTATGACCCTTGCGCAAAGACATAGATCGTTATATGGCAACAAATTTACCTATACGTTGATTGACTATCGCGCAATGAAACGCGCCTCACTCAGACGATGGGTAACAGGAATCGGAATTGGTGCGGTTGCCCTTGCACTATTCTTTCCGGCAGTCAAAGAAATCTTATCAGAAATTTTAAACGATGAAACAAATGAATCAGAAACAAGAACAAAAAGTGAAACGGTCTCCAATCATTAAGGAGATCTTCAAAGACAAAAACGGATTTTTCAATATGCGGGAACTAACCACCGCACTCATGGTGATAATGGTCACCGTAGGATGGGTAGGTCAGCAGTTTTTCGGATTTATCCTACCTGACTTTATGTTTTTTGGGTTTATCTCCCTGATCGCCTCCGGTTGCTTTGGTTATTCCATTGAGAAAAAGCAGCGACACCTAGACAAGCAGGAATCGCCCACGGTGATGAATATCATCAGTGAAGTGGTGCAAGGGTTCACACAGGCAAACCGCAAGAAGCCACAAGCCAGTAAAGAGCCGGAAGAAACCAATGTTGAATTTGAAAAAGAAGAGGAAGAAGAAAAATGAAAAACTGGAATGCAAGCCGGATTGTATTATGGATAACTGTGGTGCAATTCTTTTTTACACTCACCTTTTACTGGTTTAGTTTCCAAAAAATAGCAGGGAACAATCCGGTTTATGATAAAGGAGCGACTGAGACAATTGAAAGTGATGTAAAGCAAATCAATAAGGACTATTCAATAAGCGAATCAAACTACAAAAAAGCCATTGATAGTCTTAATACAAAATTGTTTTACACCGACCTGTTATTGAAAAAGGAAATGTTTATTTCCAAAGAGCGAAAAAATGATTTGGAAAACATTCTTTCACAACGATGGGACACACTTTCAACAGAAATAAGACTTTCTGAGTGTGATTCATTACGGGAGCGAACCAAAGAGTTTATTATCGCCCAGGAAATAAAAGACACCCTTTTTCAGAATAAGATAGCACAATTAACCGCCCTTCATGCTGAGTCGCAAAAACAATTGTTTACCTGTGATACGACAGGTAGGCGGTTAAACGATCAGATCAATGCGGCTTTGATACATACAAAGCAATGCGAGGAGTTGATGAAGAAACAGAAAAGGCAAAACCGGATTTTAAAAATCGGGATGGGAATTATTGCAGTTATCACAGTTGGATTAGCAGTTAAGTAAAATAAGATGGCATACGAGCAGAATTATAACTTGTTTGTAAGAAGGATGCTCCGTGAGTTACAGATCGGTTCTAAGCATACAAAACGAAGCGTGGAAAAGGTTGCGCTCGAATTTGATATAGCGGAAAAGAATACGGTTAAAGAACTCACGGAACTTGCCATTGTAATGCGTGCCAGGGAATTTTCTCTGCGCACGCATTTTTCTATTGAAGAAAAATTCAAGAACATTTTAGAACTGTACGAAAGTCAGGTCAATCTTTCGCACCGCACTTCGCAAAGTATTTTATTGCAGCAATATTCCACACCTACACCCTTGAGTTTTCTTGCAGGTATTTTCTGCGAAATAAATAAAGACACCGTGACTGTGTTTGAACCAAGCGCAGGTAACGGTCTGCTCACAATTGCAGCCGATCCAAAAAATGTGGTGGTGAATGAAGTGGATTCACTTCGCAGGGGAAATTTAAAATTGCAAGGCTACAAACAGGTTTTAAAACAAGATGCCACAAAACCATTTATCGGATTTGAAAAAAAGTTTGATGCAGTCTTAACCAATCCACCATTCGGCACACTCGACCATGATATTCGTTTCGATACATTTCCCATTCGTACACTCGATCACTTAATGGCATTACGCGCCCTGGATTGTATGAAAGATAATGGAAAAGCTGCCATTATCATAGGTGGTCATACCAAATGGGACGATAAGGGAAGAATACAAGCCGGAAGAAACCGGATTTTTTTCAATTACCTTTATTCGCATTACAACGTGGTCGATGTAATTCCAATAGACGGTCATAAACTCTATTCACGCCAGGGAACAGCCTTTGATACGCGCTTAATCCTAATTCACGGAAGAAAAAGCACAGTAAGTGGAGTTGCTCCAGTAAAAAATCCCGACCGTGATACGCCAGTAAGATCATACGAAGAATTGTACGCAAGAATAATGGAAGACATGGAAAGTAACTATTTACCACTAATACAAAATTACCGTTCATTAAAGAAAAAATATCCCGATGCCGCTTTACTAATTCTGAAAGACGAATTGTTTTACACGTTTGAAGAAGACGCAGTTCGTGTTTCTACGATATTAAATACAGAACTTGTTAAAGTATCGGACGGAGCGGTAATGATTCCTAAAACGGAATTTCCCTCTGAATCCATCGAACTAATGATGGCGAGATTGGTGCGTAACGGTGTGCGCGTTGGTTTAGTCGAGGAGCTTAAAGCATCACAGCCGAAAAAACCAATGACCGATTTGGAACGTGAAGCAGAATATTTGAAATCATTATTGGATGACCAATTAGGCGCACCTTATCAACCGGCTTCACAAAGTTGTGTAGTGTTGAATACACAGGTTCCCGATTCGATGAGTTTTGAAATTCAGTCTGCATTAGAGAGAATAAAACAAGAGGTCGGTGGAGACATTGATGCCTTTGTTCGTCACCGATTGGGTTATGCGAGTAAAGTAGAATTATGCAAGGCACTTTCTGCCGAACAGATTGATGCCGTTGCAATGGCGATCTACAATATCGAAGCCTATAACGAGGGAATGATTATTGGAGATCAAACAGGAATCGGAAAAGGACGTATTGCAGCTTCTATTGTGCGATACGCAGTCAAGCAAGGTCTTCGTCCGGTTTTTCTTACAGAGAAAGCAAACTTGTTTTCCGATTTGTACCGTGACTTGATAGCAATTGGCTCTGCACATTTAATTCCGTTTATCGTAAATGCTCGTGAATCGAAAACGGATATTAAAGATGAAGATGGTGAAGTGATACATACGGCTCTTTCACCTTCCGAACAAAAAACCATTTTTGAAAGTGAAAAAGTTCCTGCACGTTACGATTTTGAAATGGCAACTTATTCGCAGTTTAATTCACCAGAGAAAAAACCGGAGAAGCCCAACTTCTTAATGAAACAGTCCGATGGAAATATTTTTATCCTTGACGAAGCACATAATTCAAGTGGCTCATCCAATACAGGAGAATTTTTGCAGCGTGTGGTTTCTCATACCAAAGGAGTGGTATTTCTATCGGCAACTTTTGCAAAGCGACCGGATAACATGCCGATTTACGCAATGAAAACCGCAATTTCAGAAGCGAACATGAGCAGGGATGAATTAGTAGATGCCATTAACCAGGGCGGTGTTGCTTTGCAAGAAGTAATGGCTTCACAGCTTGTGGCCGAAGGGCAAATGATACGCAGGGAACGTTCCTTTGAAGGTGTAGAAGTAAATTATATTGCCTTAACCGATCACGAAACCGAACATCGCGCCATTGCCGATAACATAACGGAAATCGTTCGGGATATTATCGCCTTTCAAACTTCGCATGTAGATAAACAGGTGGAGGAACTCGATAAAATTGCCGTTACCGAAGGAAAAGAAGTGGAACTGCGTGAAGGAACTTCACAGGCAGGAGTGGATAATCAACCCTACTTCTCAAAAGTCTTCCAGGTCATCAATCAAATGCTCTTTAGCATCAAAGCCGAGGCGGTGGCGGATCGAGCCATACAACGATTGAAAGAAGGTAAAAAACCGGTGATTGCTTTTGCCTCTACAATGGGAAGTTTTATTGAGGACATGGAAAACGAAAAAGGTTTACCTGTTGGGGACGGAGATTTAGTCAATGCAGATTTTGCAGAAGTACTCAGAAAAGGACTGGACGGAATTTTACGCTACACCGAAAAAGATGTAAACGGAGATGCCATTCATAAAAAGTTTGCGGTATCGGAACTTCCTGTTGATGCACAAATGGAATACAACCGCATTTGGGAAAAGATCAAAAAAGCATCCACCGGAATTACCATTTCTCCTATTGATGTTATCATTCGTAAACTCACACAAGCCGGATATTCGGTAGCAGAAGTTACCGGACGTAAGTATGAAATGCAGATCAATCCTAAAACCAATATGGGATTGGTTGTGACAAGAAAACGGATAAACACCAACGATGCTTTTCGCCAGTTCAACAACAACGAGGTGGACGTTCTGATGATTAATCAATCAGGAAGTACGGGTGCATCGGCACATGCCATTCCAACAAGCAAAGTTCCGGCAAGTGAAGTAAGGCAACGGGTAATGATCGTATTGCAAGCGGAACTGGATATAAATACCGAAGTGCAAAAACGTGGTCGTATAAACCGCACCGGGCAAATCCTAAAACCGATTTACGATTACGTGAACTCGGCAATTCCGGCAGAAATGCGACTGATGATGATGCTACAAAAGAAATTAAAATCTTTGGATGCCAATACCACTTCCAACCAAAAGCAAAGCACCAAGATTTTAGATGTGCCGGATTTTTTAAATAAGTACGGTGATAAAGTGGTTAAGGAATATCTATTGGAGAATCCACAGGTAAACGATTTGATCGGTGATCCGCTTCACTTGAAAAAAAGCGGTTCGGATGCCTCCTCTCAGGATGAAAGTCGTGGTGATAATGAAAGTATCGAAGATGCGGCTCACCGTGTTTCTGGTCGCGTAGCTGTTCTATCAACGGCAATGCAACAGGATTTTTACAATGAGATTGCCGACCGTTATAGTGATTATGTGGAATACCTCAAACAAATCAGCGAATATGATTTGGAAGTAGAAACCATGAACCTGCAAACGGAAACCATTTCTACCAAAATAATCAAAGCCGGAAAAGGTGGACGAAGTGCATTTGGTGATGATAGTATTTTAGAAACAGTTCGCGCCAATGTTTTGAAAAAACCGTTTTCAAAAGTGGAACTTGAAAATATACTGCGTGAATCTTTGCAAGGACTAAAACCGGAAGAACTCAAACAAGATACCATCCATGAATTTGAATCTTGGTTTGAAAACAAACTCAAGGAAGATTTATTGGAGAATGAAAACAAATACAATTTACTTATTGTAAATATTCCCCATGAGAAAAAACTTTTAAAGATAAAAGAGAAGCAAGGTGACAAAGCGTATCAGGCAGCTATCAAAGAGCGTGAAGAAGAATTAAGCAAAGCAAGAATGGCTGCGCAGGTTAACATTGAAAAAACTTATGAAAATAGAAGAACGTATTTACTTCGCATGTTCAAATTTTTCCATGTGGGAAGAAAAGTAAATTATCCGGTGGAATCCTTTGAACAGGGACAGCAATTAATACCAAGTGTGTTTTTAGGATTTGTCATTGACAAAAAGAAAAAGAATCCCTTTGCACCAAGTTCTGTAAAACTACGCTTTGCCATTTCTAACAGTAGTAAATACATTGCTATTCCGGCTTCGTATTCAAAAGATATATCCTCCATCATTGGAGCAAGTGTGGACGTGTCACAGCCGGACGAAGAAACTTTATTGGAACTATGGGAGCAACTCATTAAAGAAAGCACCACCGATAGAAAAATCCGTCACATCATCACCGGAAACTTATTACAGGCATTTTCTGATTTCAGAGGAAAGTTAGTGAGTTATACCACACTTTCCGGTGACACTAAGAAGGGAATCCTGATGCCGGAAAACTGGTCTCCAGGCGAGGCGGTACAGAATAAAGTAGTAGTTCCGATATACAAAGCATTGCCATTAATCAAATCTCTTTCTAACGGTGCAGCCATTTATGCCGGAGCAGTTGCTCTTTTTCGCCACGGTGAGGGGTATAAAATGCTTGTCCCCTCATCCCGAAGTAAGGGAGGAGATATTTACCTCGATTCGGATTTACTTCCATTGGTGGAGAAAAACAATTTTGAAAAGACTTCGGATAAAATGGTTGCCTTTATCCCGTTTAAGAATATTGAACCTGTGGTAAAAATTCTCCAGGAGAAATTCGGTTTATCGGTTACCGTTTCCGAATCCAACTTTGAAATGATTCAGCAAAACAGCGGACGAATGGACACCAAAAAGAAACCGATTGTATTACCACCGGCAGAGGAAACCATCACCATTGACCTGAACATGCTCGAACTGGAAGCCGAAGCACTTTTACTAATGCTTGAACTCGAAGCAGCCTAACCTAAAAAATATTTTACCATGATTACCACTGACAATTATTTCGATTACATCAAAAAAATAAACATTTCGTCTTTACCTGAAAACTTGAAAAAAGGGCATGAGTTCGTTGATAAGGCAACAAGAGGAGGCTCTTCATGGGAGGCATATAAGAGCGATAAAATACGTGAGGTAATGGATACGTACTTTAAAAAACTTTATGAGCATACGCAAGAAAAAAAAGTTTCACGTCCTGAATCATCTAAAGCAAAAAAGGAAACAGTTCAGAAGGAAAAGAAAACAATTCATAAGGAAAAACCGCAACCTGTTGAATCCACTAAAAGACAGGTGGAACATTTTCCTGAAGAATTTAAGTTTATTCGCAGGTTTGTGAACATGAATGGTAAAACCAAAACCGCAGATCAGATTTGGAATTTTCTGACGGCTCTGCAACGCTCCATTACTGAAAGGCGTATTACTAAATCCTCTCCCTACAAAAAAGAAATTGATTTTATTCAGGATGCCCTCATTCGAAATTACAATTCCATGAAGGGAAAAATAAAAGTTAGTCTTCAAGAAAAAACAATTCTTGATTTTAAAAAAATCCTGGGAGAAGAAATGATTAACCCATCTGTTCAATTCATTAAAAAGTTCATTCGCTTACATGGTAAAGTGGGGGTAAAAGAAAAAGCTAAGAAATTATTGGATGCAATGAACCGTGCCATGAAGCGCGGTATTTTTACCCAGGACAAATATTTCACTCACCTGAACAATTTGCACAAACGATTGGAGAAGTTTGTAAAAACTCCTGGCGTTAAATCATTGTCCATTGAATCTGCCGAACTGAACGGTCTGAAAGGAATTTTGGGCGAATGCGGTTGTATGCACGATGATCGCAAAGCGGAGAACCTCTCAGGAATAGAATACGGAGGCCGTAGCCCGAAGATCATGAACTCGATGGACTTTGCCACGCTTCAATTCAAAACAATCGGTTTTAAGGACAAATGGAAAAGTTTTATCGGTGATCCAACACCAGGATTCAGCATGATGGTTTACGCCAAACCTAAAATGGGTAAATCATATCTCTGTGTCGATTTTGCCGGATACTTAGCACGGAATCATGGTCGGGTGCTTTATGTAGCCCGTGAGGAAGGATTGGATTATACCCTTCAACAAAAACTCAATGACAAAGCCGTTAAGCACCCTAACCTTTTTGTAAGTTCTTACTTGCCGGAAGAACTTGCCGAATATGATTTCATTATCCTGGACAGCGTAAACAAATTGGGCTTGTCCCCTAAAGATTTGGAGATTCTTCGCAGGAAAAATCCCGGAAAATCCTTTGTATTTGTGTTCCAAACCACCAAAGAAGGCGTATTCAGGGGAAACAATGAATTTCAGCATGACGTTGATGTTGTGGTTGATATACCCGAAAAAGGGAAGGCCGTTCAATTTGGGCGGTTTAATCAGGGTGGGGAGATGAGAATCTTTCAATAATCAGTGTATTTTTATTCAAAATATCTTATGGATCTAATTTGGAGACTAAAACCAAAGCGCGAAGACGCTGATTATTTGCAACTCACAATTGATTATGCTAATAATAGACCTGTAAACCTCAATGATTTTAAAGTTGAACAAATTGGAAGTATTATTTTTTCATTCAGAAACGAGATTGAAAAGCACATTCTCGATCATGGTTTGTCTTCTTTAATTGGAATCCAACCTTTAAATGAACAACTGATTGCGAAAGGAGAATCTGAGAATAAAATTGTTACTTTCTTTCAAAAATACTTAGACAAAGTTGGGATTGATAATGAATTGATAATAGTTGACCCATATTTCTACGCGCCTACTTCAAATGCGAATTACCATCTAATGATTAATTCATTACTTGCACCGTATATTGCGAATATTACAACTCTTAAAATAATCACATTCCCAGGAGGTAAAATTTCACCACCTGTAAAAGTAAGTGTAGAATCAACTTTAATTGGTGCTAATCCGCATTTGGCAATCGAACACAAAACCTCAAATGATTATCATGATCGATTTTTGATTTCTAATAACCGAGAAAAGGGAATAATAGTTGGAACTTCATTCAATGGATTAGGAAATAAATATGCTTTAATAGACCGGCTAAATACGTCTGATGTTCGTGAAATTGTTTCATCATTAATTTCAAATGGACTTTTATAAATTCATGTCTTGGTTATTTCAAAAATCGGGTACTATAAATCACTATAAAAAAGAGATTCATAGCGGAACACAACCCGTGAGAGTTATTCATCACATGATACTTTTCATGTTTCAAAATACAAACAAAGAGTTTTTCAAAGTTTTACTTGAGGAAATTGAAAAGCAAAAAGTAAATAAAGAACTAAAACTAATTCATGGGGAGGAGCCAATTAGTGTTGGGAATGGTACATATAGAACACCGCGAATAAATGCAGAAACGCGGACAATTGAATTACACGAAACATTTCTTTCCTACTTATGGTCATGTACTTATTCTATATTTATTTTGTATGTTGAAACTGTTGACTTTCCCAGATGTAATAAGGAAAATGGACGCGTTACACATCCGATTAGCAAAGACAACATTGAATCAGCTAATTTACTTTTCGAGTACGCAAAATATCTTATCGTAGATTTTAAAGATTGGGATAAAGAAAAATTACCAAACCCTGAAATTTATTTGGCTGAGAAAAGAGATTTTATCGAACAAACAAATTGCTTCTATACCGAGGCGGTTAAATTCATACTTTGTCACGAATTTACACACCTGACGTTGCATGTCGGTCAAATCAATGAAGCAACTATTGATTCTCATTTTTTGGAGTTTGAAATGGAAGCTGACAATAACGCAATTGAGTTAATGAAGAAAGGAATTCTGTTTAATGCGCATCAGTTAGCAATAGAAAATGGGATCATTATAGGATTACTGAGCATGTTTTTCTTTAGTGCAAAAACCGAAGGTATTAGGCATCCGAATGCTGAAGATCGACTTACTAATGCGCTCGAAAAACTGGAATTAAAAAATAATCCTTTTGCTTGGGGTCTTGCTTGTATCGGTTTAAAATTGTGGGATGAGCAATTTAATCATCATTTTGAATGGAATGATGAATTGAGTCATCGCGATCTTTACTACGATATAATTATGCAAATTAAATCACGAAATCAAGAGTGAACAGGATTAAAAACAAGAATTTAATTATTGCAATATAGCCGTGTAGACGTTGATAGCGTCTTTTTTTAGCTTGGATTTCAAATAATTCGGTTTCAGGAAGTTTCACGGCAAGATTTTTTGACTAAAAATATTTTATAACTAATTGATAATCAATGTATTTAATTTGTATATTTGGTTTCGGTGTCTGATAGAACATGAAAGAAAAAATCTCAAAAAAATGGCAGATATGAGAGTGATAACGATTAATGTGAGAGTGAGCCATGAGCGAAGAAGTTGGAAAACGGAAGGGTTACAAACGCCTTTCCATAGAGGAACTGAGAAGTTTCAAAGGATGCGAAAATTACACCGATGAGGAAGCAGTAGAAATTATTGATACGCTTGAACAAATGACAATAGTTTTATTTAAGCTGTATCAGAAAAACAAAAAAATTGAAGACAATGAAAAGCAATCTTAAAACGCTAAAGCAATTTGCCAAAGGGAAAAGAGAGGAATTACAAACCGGCAAAAGGTACTGCGTAGTTTATACCCGTGTTTCTACCAAGGAACAGGCAGAAACACAAAGTCTCGAATGGCAAAAGAAATTTTGTAATGATTATGCCGCAAAAAATAATCTCGAAGTGTTGGGATATTTTGGTGGAACATACGAAAGTGCAAAGAATGATGAGCGAAAAGAGTTTGGACGTATGATGCGCCAATTGAATCTTTACAAAGAGAAAATTTCATTTATTCTTGTTTACAGTCTTGACCGATTTTCCCGTTCAGGTGAAAATGCGATTTATATTTCTTCTGAGTTAAAGAAAAAAGGAGTGAATATTATTGCAGTAACACAACCGATAGATGCTTCTACCAATACCGGAACACTCCAACAGAACATTCAATTTATTTTCAGCAAGTACGATAACGATCAGCGCAGACAAAAATCGGTTGACGGTATGCGTGAGAAATTGAAACGTGGAGAATGGTTGGGTAATTGTCCTACTGGATATTCTTATGATCGTACTCATGGCACAAAAGAACAGCGAATTGTAATTAACCAAAATGGAGAATTAGTAAGGAAGGCATTTTATTGGCGAATGGAAGGAATTAGTAACCCTGAAATTACCGACCGATTAAAAGCATTAGGTTTAAAAATACCTATGCAAACGCTTTCAGATATTTTTCGCAACCCGTTTTACTGCGGATTGATTTCTCATAATTTCCTGGATGGTGAATTAGTGAAAGGGAAACATCCGGCTTTAATTACTGAGGAAGTATTTTTGCTCGTTAACAAGATGAACAAAAAAGACGGTTATCATGTAGATAATGAAAATCCGGCTTTACCTCTTAAACAATTTTTAAGATGTGCGAAATGCGGTACAACAATCACCGGCTATATTGTGGCGAAAAAGAATCTGTATTACTACAAGTGCAATAAACGCAAATGCAAGTGCAACAAAAGCACCAATCTGTTACACGATATGTTCATCGACCTGCTTTCAAAGTTTCAAATCGTACCTAATCTCATTGAGGCCTGTACCCGTCAAATGCTATACACTTACGAGAATCTCACCGAACGTATGACAGAAGACACCGGAGGTCTAATTAAGAAACTGAACGAGGTTACCACCAAACTGGATAACGTCATGGAGCGTTACGCCACAGGTGAAATTGACAAAACTGTCTATGACAAAGTAGCAGGAAAGTTAGATACAGAGAAGAAGCAAATTGAGGAGAATCTTGAAAAAACACGTATTCGTGTCTCTAACCCTAAAGAAGTGTTTGAATACGTCTATATGCTATCCTCGAAACTCGCGTCAACGTGGGTTTCCAGCGCATATAACGAAAAAAGAATCCTTCAGAAGATGCTTTTCCCTAAAGGTCTTTCGTACCATCGAGAAAATGATGAATATCTAACCACAAGACCGAATCGTGTATTCCAATTAATCGCCCAATTAACAGGGGATTCCGAAAAAAATAAAAGCCGGATAAGCAGTTTTTTTCTTGCTATATCCGGCTCAGTACCCGGGGTCGGACTCGAACCGACACACCATCTCTGGCGGGGGATTTTGAATCCCCTGCGTCTACCGATTTCGCCACCCGGGCNNTTTACCATTCCACTCGAAGATCCTGACCGATCGTTAGAGAGCGTCAGGACACCCGGGCGGGTGATTCTTATTTACCATTCCACTCGAAGATCCTGACCGACCAATGGGCGCGTCTGGACACCCTTGCAAGGGATTGGGATCGCGAAAATAGTATTTGCTGCGGTAATGACAAATAATTTCTTTTGGGGTTGTTTGCCAATTCGTTGGTTTTGCGGATATTGCTAAAAAAACAAAACCATGGAAGAAGTACCTGTTGGATATATCATTGCCGGAGTATTCGGTTTATTGACCCTGTTTTCGCTCTTTACTACTGTTCAGCAAGGGCAGATTGGTGTAGTAACCATTTTTGGAAAGTACCGAAGGGTGATGGGACCCGGACTTAACTTAAAGATTCCATTCATCGAAAAGGTGATGCGCAGAGTTAGCATTCAGAACAGATCCGTAGAGTTGGGCTTCCAGGCGGTAACTGTGGATCAGGCGAACGTGAATTTTACTGCAATGTTGCTGTATGCAGTTTTTGATGATAGCGAGGAAAGCATCAAGAAGGTTGCGTTCAAGTTTTTAGATGAGCGCAATTTCATGCAGGCTTTGGTTCGTACTGTGGAAGGATCCATTCGCGCATTTGTGGCCAGTAAAAAACAAGCAGAAATTTTGCTTTTACGCAGAGAGATTGTAGAAGAGGTAAAAATTCAGCTGGACCATACCCTCGAGGAGTGGGGATACCATTTGCTCGATCTGCAGATGAACGATATTACCTTCGACAGTGAAGTGATGAACTCCATGGCCAAGGTGGTAGCCTCTGCCAACCTGCGTGCTGCTGCCGAGAATGAAGGTCAGGCATTGCTTATCACCAAAACCAAAGCAGCCGAGGCAGAAGGTAATGCCATCAAGATTGCCGCTGAGGCAGAACGTGAAGCAGCTATTCTTCGTGGTCAGGCCGTGGCCCGTTTCCGTGAAGAGGTCGCCAAGGGTATGTCGGGTGCTGCCAAGGAAATGCAGCAGGCCAACCTCGATTCGAGCTTTATTTTGTTCTCCATGTGGACAGAAGCCATCAAGAACTTCGCCCAGGAAGGCAAGGGGAACCTCATTATTCTTGATGGTTCGGTAGACGGCATGAAAAAGACCCTCGCAGAGCTCTCCGCAGCCTCGCGTTTGGGCCTCTTTGATCAGCCCGACGGAAAACACAAATAATACCATTTGATTTGTCCCGTTTTCCTTGCGGGCTGCCCTATTTTTTCTACATTTGCAGCCCCAATTTGCAGGATATATGTCAACGGGCATTAAATTTTTCGCAGGAAGAGCTACCCAGGATCTGGGTCGCAAGGTTGCTGAGAGTTACGGCGCTAAGCTTGGCGAAGTAGCTGTTTCTACTTTTGCCGATGGCGAATTCCAGCCTTCTTTCGAAGAGACGGTACGAGGTAAAGACGTGTTCATCGTTCAGAGCACCATTCCCCCAACCGATAACCTGTTCGAACTATTACTGCTTGTAGATGCTGCCCGCCGTGCTTCTGCGCGTAAGGTGGTAGCGGTGATTCCCTACTTCGGTTTCGCCCGTCAGGACCGCAAAGACAAACCCCGTGTTTCCATTGGAGCCAAGCTTGTTGCCAACCTGCTCACTGCAGCCGGTGTAGATCGCATCATGACCATGGATCTTCACGCCGATCAGATTCAGGGCTTTTTCGAGGTTCCGGTTGATCATTTGTTCGCGAGCACCGTTTTTATTCCCTACGTACAGAACCTCAATTTACCCAATCTCATCATGGCCGCTCCCGATACCGGAGGAACCAAACGTGCCAATGCTTATGCAAAATACCTCAACTGCGATCTTGCCATTTGTTACAAGCAACGCAAGAAGGCCAATGAGATCGATAGCATGACGGTGATTGGTGATGTACAAGGCAAAGACGTGGTGCTTGTGGATGACATCTGCGATACAGCAGGAACACTCACCAAAGCTGCGGATATGATGCTGGAGCGTGGCGCAACATCTGTACGTGCCATTTGCACACATGCCGTTCTTTCCGGAAACGCTTATGAGCGTATCGAAAAATCGGGCATTACCGAGCTGATTGTTACCGACACTATTCCACTGCGTCAGCAATCACCCAAGATTCGTGTTATTACGGTTGCAAATCTTTTCGGAGATGTGATCAACCGTTTGCAGAATTACGAATCCATCAGTTCATNNAATTAAACACAAATAAAAATGAAGAAAGTATCATTGAGCGGTTCGCCCCGTGCGAACGTAGGGAAAAAAGATGCTTCCGACCTGCGCAACAAGGGATTGATTCCTTGCGTGCTTTATGGCGGTAATGGTCAAACGCATTTCTCTATTAACGAAATCGCTTTAAAGAAAGTAATCTGGAGTCCCGACGTGTACAACGTTGAATTGGATATCGCAGGTAAAAAGACCAACGCTATTGTTAAGGATGTTCAGTTTCACAAAGTATCAGATCGCCTTCAGCATATCGATTTTCTTGAACTGGTTCCCAACAAACCTGTTAAACTGAAACTTCCTGTTCGTCTAACCGGATCACCTGAGGGTGTGAAAAAGGGGGGTAAACTCGTTCAGAATTACCGTAAAATGAATGTAATGGGCGCTCCTGAAAAGTTGCCTGAAGCGATTATTGTTGACGTTGAAAAACTTGACATCGGACAAAACATTCGTGTTAAGAACATCAGCATCGATGGTCTTCGTTTACTCGAAACAGCCGAATCTGTGGTTGCTGCAGTAGAAACTACCCGTAACGTAGCCACTGAAGCAAAAGATGCCGCAGCTGCGAAAAAATAATAGCAAACAGAAAGCTGCATGAAGTATCTGATCGTAGGATTAGGCAACATCGGCAGCGAGTATGAAGATACACGCCATAACATTGGCTTTTCGGTACTGGACGCCTTCGCAAAGGCGTCCAGTGCTGTTTTTACCAGCGACCGTCTGGCACATGTTGCTGAGGTAAAATTCAAAGGACGCACACTTGTGCTCATCAAGCCTACTACCTTCATGAATCTCTCCGGTAAGGCGGTCAATTACTGGTTGCAGCAGGAAAAGATCAGTCCGGAAAACATGCTTGTTATTACCGATGATCTTGCACTGCCCTTCGGGAAAATCAGAATTCGTCCTGCAGGAAGCGACGGGGGTCACAACGGATTAAAAGACATTCAGGCCGTATTGGGCCACAACAATTATCCGCGTCTGCGATTTGGTATTGGCGCAGAGTTTTCCAAGGGAAAACAATCGGATTATGTTCTCGGGAAATGGGGTGAAGAAGAAAACAAAACATTACCACAACGCATCGAACTGTGTTGCGAGATCATTAAAAGTTTCAGCACCGCAGGATTACAGCGGACGATGAACGATTTTAACAATCGATGATCAGTGTTTTATTCGGAGAAGATTATTCCGCTTCTTCCGCGTCAACAATATCGTTATCGTTTTTCCCTTTTTCTTTTCCCAGGTAAGTAGGAATATCCAGACCGGCCATGTCAAAAATATCTTTGAGCGGTGGAACAGATTTGTACAAACCTGAAACGAAGTTTGCAGTTGATCCTTTTCCTTCACTGTTCTGGCCACCGTCCCAAACGGTTACTTTATCAATCTTGATATTTTGAATCGCTTCGGATTGCAGTTTCACCAGTTCAGGTAATTTATCGGCAATCATCAGCAAGGCCGCATTTTTGGAATTACCTCCGGCTGCATTTACAAGGGCATTCATCCCCTCGGCCTGTTTGGTGAGCATTTCGTATACACCACGTGCTTCTGCTTCGAGTTTGGCGTAAATCGCATCGGCTTCACCCTTGGCGCGCTCACGTATTTTTTCTGCTTCGGCCTGTGCTTCGATGATGGCTTTTTGCTTTGCTATTTCTGCGCTTACAACGATGTTGGCATTTTGTGATGCACGTTCGCGTTCTGCACGGGCTGCTTCTGCATTTCGTTCTGCGGTATAGGCTTCTTCGAGGGCTTTTGCCTGTTGCACTTTTTCTGCTGCGATTGCAATGCGAAGCGCTTCTGCTTCACGTTCTCTTCGTGCAGCTTCGGATTGGGCGATCTGAATGCGTGAGGTGTTTTCTCCGGTTACTGCTAATGCATTTGCTTCCGCCGATTTGATACGGGTGTCTCTGTCGGCTTCCACTTTACCAATTTGTTCATCACGTTTTGCCTGTGCAATTAAAATTTCTCTGTCTTTAATCGCGCTGGCAATCGAAGTATCTCTGTCGCGTTGTGTTTCTGCAATTTGTACGTCGCGTTCCTTTTGGGTTTGCTGCATGCTTACATCACGCTCACGTTCGGCGATGGCTTTACCCACTTCACCCATACGCTCCTGCTCAGCAACTGATTTCTTTGCTTCGTTGATGGCTTTTGCTGCGGCTTCTTTACCGAGTGCTTCAATGTATCCGCTCTCGTCTTTGATGTCGGTGATGTTTACGTTGATGAGTTTCAAACCGATTTTTTTCAATTCGGCTTCCACATTCGATGCAACGTTGGCAAGAAATTTATCGCGGTTGGAGTTGATCTCTTCGATGTCCATCATGGCAACAACCAGACGCATCTGACCAAGTATAATATCATTGGCAAGCGAATGAATATCGGCACGACCTAATCCCAGCAGACGCTCTGCTGCATTTTCCATGATGCCGGGATCGGTGGAGATACCAACCGTAAATTTTGACGGAACATCCACGCGGATATTCTGACGCGAAAGCGCATTGGTCAGATTCACCTCGATCGACATTGGCGTAAGTTCCATGAAGGCGTAATCCTGGAATACGGGCCAGATGAATGCGGCTCCACCATGAATACATTTTGCAGTTCGGTCTCCGTCTTTTCCGCGACCCACCTTACCATACACAACAAGAATCTGGTCGGATGGACAACGTTTGTAGCGACGAAAAATCGCAGAAAGAAGAATGAAGAAGAAGAGAACTGCGACGCCAATGGCAATCAAAACGTATTCTGACATAGTAAAAAAGATTTATGTGTGAAAATATAGACTAAAAATCAAACCGGAGCAACAATCAGGACATGTTCGTTGAAAAGTCCCGTAACTTTTACAAGTTTCCCGGTGGGAATATCCTGCGCTTCATCAGTAACCGCACTCAGTTCGCGCATGGTGCCTTGCAGCAAAATGGTAATTTTTCCTTGTCCGCCTTTTCCGGCAGGAATAGTGAGGTACACTTCGCCGGTATGTCCGATGGCGTTTGCGGTTTTGAGTGTTCCGCTGTGTTTAAGTTTCGCCATTGAGCGGAAAAGCACCATCATAAGAGCTACCATTGCAACACCTGCAATTGTTCCCAGGGAGATCGTTAGTGCCGGATGCAATCCTGCTTTATGACAAGCAAGCGCAACCCAACCGAACATGGTGAAAAAGGCAACTACATTTTTCAGTGACAGAAATTGAAAATCGATACCGTCTCCCAGATCTTCGGCATCACCCATGGCCGATTCGGAATCGGTGTCGCCACCAAAAGCGGTGAAGATGGTTTGCAGTAAAAAGAACAGTGAGAATCCCAGTGCGATTGCCCAGAGTGTCTGTTCGAAAGTGGAAATGGAATTCCACCAGGCGGAAAAATTACTCATGAAATTGGTTTAGCAGCAAGTAATACGAAAGGGGTCGTACTAAGTTACAGCAAAAGCCCTGCAGGTTTTCAACAGTGAGAAGGAAATCAACGAAGGATCAGGCTCAGTGATCAGAGCTTGCTCTTCACTTCTACTTCTTCGTAAGCTTCAATGATGTCGCCTTCGTTAATGTCGTTAAAGCCGTTAATGCTCAATCCGCATTCGTATCCTGCTGTTGCTTCTTTCACATCGTCCTTGAAACGCTTAAGCTGGTTGAGTGTGCCATCGTGAATAACAATACCATCGCGGATAACGCGTACTTTGGATTGACGTGTGATCTTTCCATCCTGCACGTATGAACCTGCAACGGTTCCCACTTTGGTGATACGAAATACCTGACGCACTTCCACTGTTCCAATAATTTTTTCCTGCTTCTCCGGAGAGAGCATTCCTTCCATCGCGTCTTTTACTTCTTCGATGGCTTTGTAAATGATGGAATAGAGGCGTACATCGATTTCTTCCGTTTCGGCAAGACGACGAGCGGCTGCTGATGGACGAACCTGGAAACCGATGATAACAGCGTTGGATGCCGATGCAAGCAATACATCACTTTCACTGATAGCACCAACTCCTTTGTGAACGATCTTCACCTGGATACGGTCGGTAGAAAGTTTGAGCAAAGAATCGGCAAGTGCTTCTACAGATCCGTCAACGTCACCTTTAATGATGATGTTAAGTTCCTTGAAGTCGCCGATTGCGAGACGACGACCAATTTCGTCGAGCGTAATATGTTTATGCGTACGCATTCCCTGTTCGCGCAAGAGTTGCTGACGACGGGTTGCAATATTTCTTGCTTCGCGTTCATCATCCATTACATTGAAGAGGTCACCTGCATTTGGTGCACCGTCCAATCCAAGGATGGAAACCGGAGTAGAAGGACCTGCTTTTGCAATGGCTGAACCGCGTTCGTTGAACATCGCCTTAACACGACCACTGTAGGATCCTGCAAGCAATACATCTCCAACTTCGAGTGTACCGGAAGAAACAAGGATTGTAGATACGTATCCGCGTCCTTTATCCAGCATCGATTCGATGACTGTTCCTTTTGCTCTGCGATTCGGATTTGCTTTTAAATCGAGCAATTCTGCTTCGAGCAATACTTTTTCGAGGAGTTCTTTTACACCTAAACCTTTTTTCGCTGAGATTTCCTGACTCTGGAATTTCCCGCCCCATTCTTCAACGAGGAGGTCCATATTGGCAAGGTCTTCACGGATTTTATCGGGTTTGGCTTCCGGCTTATCAATTTTATTGAGCGCAAAAATCATAGGTACACCTGCCGCTTGTGCGTGTGCGATTGCCTCCTTGGTTTGTGGCATCACAGAGTCGTCTGCTGCAATTACAATGATGGCGATGTCGGTTACCTTGGCTCCACGTGCACGCATTGCGGTAAACGCTTCGTGACCCGGAGTATCGAGGAAGGTGATTTTTTTGCCATTATCGAGCTGCACGGCGTAGGCACCGATGTGCTGTGTAATACCTCCGGCCTCACCGGCAATTACGTTGGCTTTACGGACATAGTCGAGCAATGATGTTTTACCATGGTCGACGTGACCCATTACAGTTACAATCGGAGAACGAGAAACCAGATCTTCGGGATCATCCTGATCGTCTTCATCAATCGATTCCTGAATATCGGCAGTAACAAATTGTACCTGGTAACCGAATTCTTCTGCGATGATTGCAATGGTTTCTGCATCGAGACGCTGGTTGATCGATGCAAAAATTCCGAGTGTCATACAGGCGGAGATGATCTGCGTGGGTGAAGCATTCATCATTTTTGCAAGGTCAGAAACCGTTACGAATTCGGTAAGCTTCAACACTTTTTCTTCTTCGGCCGCACGAATCATTTCTTCTTCGCGTAACTGAGTCCGGATATCTCTCTTTTCGCGGCGAATTTTCGAGGACTTTGATTTTCCTCCCTGACTGCTTAAGCGGGCAAGAGTTTCTTTGATTTCCTTCTGAATATCTTCTGCTGTGACTTCCGGTTTTGGCGCATTGCGTTCGGGACGTTTTTTCTGATTGTCGCGCTGCGTTTGTTGCTTTGCCGCCTGGTCGATGTTGACCTTCTTAATGCGTTTGCGTTTTTTACGCTCACCTGCCGAAGAAGAACTTTGATTATCGCGGGCAACAGGAAGATCGATCTTACCAACGATTTTTGGTCCGCTCAGTTTGCTGTATTCCGTTTTGTGTGTTTCAATTTCCGGAACAACAGGTATTGCTTCCTCTTTTACCGGAGTTTCAACGGGAGTTTCAACTACAACAGGTGTTTCAACTGCAACAGGAGCTTCAGCAACCGGTTCCGGCGCGGGTTCTTCTGTTTTCTTGGCAGTTGTTTTTTTGGCAACCGGTTTTTCAACGGGCTTTTCTACTTCTTTTTCTTTTTCCTTCTCTTTTTTAACCTCAGGTTCCGCTGCCTTTTTGGTGGTCTTCTTTTTACCAACTGTTCCCAGATCAATTTTTCCAATTACAGAAACCTTTACATCGGATTCCACTTTTGGCTTAACAACTTCCGGTTCGTTTTTAACCGGAACGTTTTTAATCATGATCTCCTCTTCCGGCTCAGCATCCTGATCGCGGGTTGGACGTTTCACTTCGGTGATGGTAACGGTTTCCCGCTTCTCTTTGGTGCTGCTGGTTACCTTGCGCGATTTTTCCTTTTCCGATTTCTCGGTCTGGTATTCGGCAAGCAACACTCCATAGATCTCATCATCGATCTTGGCATTGGGGTTGTTTTCTACCTTATAGCCTTTCTTGTTCAGAAATTCTACAATGGTCGCCAGTCCCACGTTTAATTCTCGTGCGACTTTCGTCAGGCGTATGGCTTTGGATTCTGACATGCGGTGGTTTCCCGGGTTTTATTATTGTATTCGATATTCTGTTGTTCAGCGGGTTCATTCGAATTCTGATTTCAGAATGCGAACAACTTCGTTGATGGTTTCTTCTTCGAGATCGGTACGTTTTACCAGATCTTCTACACTTAGGTCAAGGACAGAACGCGCAGTATCGCAACCGATCGACTTGAGCTCGTCAAGGATCCATGCGTCGATTTCGTCAGTGAATTCATCCAGATCAACGTCGTCGATATCTTCCGCGCCTTCGCGGTAAACGTCGATTTCGTAACCTGTAAGTTTGCTGGCCAGTTTAATGTTGTGACCGCCTTTACCAATGGCGAGCGACACCTGATCGGGCTTCAGATAAACCTCTGCACGTTTTGTTTCTTCATCCAGACTTACCGAAGTAATTTTTGCAGGAGAAAGTGCACGGGTAATAAGCAACTGGTTATTGTTGGTGTAATTGATTACGTCGATGTTTTCGTTGCGCAACTCACGAACGATTCCGTGAATACGTGAACCTTTCATCCCCACGCAGGCACCAACCGGATCGATGCGGTCGTCGTAGCTTTCCACGGCAACTTTTGCACGCTCTCCGGGTTCGCGAACGATTTTTTTGATGGTGATGAGACCGTCAAATACCTCCGGAACTTCAAGCTCAAACAAACGCTCAAGGAACACAGGTGAAGTACGTGAAAGAATAACAACTGGAGTTCCGTTGCGAAGATCCACTTTGTATACCACTGCACGAATCGAATCTCCTTTTTTGAAGAAGTCGCTTGGAATCTGTTCGCTCTTGGGAAGAATAAGTTCGTTGCCTTCGTCGTCGAGAATAAGAATTTCTTTTTTCCAGATCTGATACACTTCACCGGTCATGATTTCACCAATGCGCTCTTTGTACTTTTTGTATACGTTGTCTTTCTCAAGTTCAAGTACACGTGATATAAGATTCTGACGCAGCGCAAGAATATTACGGCGGCCAAAATCGTCGATCTCAACTTTTTCCGATACCTCTTCACCAATTTCAAAGTCGGGCTCAATTTTCACAGCTTCGCTATAAGCGATCTGCGTGCCTTCGTCTTCAAGTTCTTCATCGCGCACAATCTCGCGGTTCATCCAGATTTCAAGGTCGCCCTTTTCAACGTTCAGGATGATGTCGATGTGCTCATCGGTTCCGTATTTCTTTTTCAGCATTCCGCGAAATACGTCCTCAAGGATGCTCATCATAGTCACCCTGTCGATGTTCTTGAACTCTTTGAAATCCTGGAAGGATTCGATCAGATTCAAACCATTCATAGTGGTTGTTTTTATGGGGTCATTTAAAGGTTATCAGCACTTTGGCCTGTTTAATTTCATTCATTCCGACTTCATGCCTGCGCACTACGTCTTGTTTTGATTTCTTGCCTTCCACTTTCTCCCGGCTGCTACTCTCCAGAACAATTCCTTTTTCTGTAGCTTCCTCCAGTTTACCTTCCAGCTTCCGCCCGTCGTTGAGGTCAACGGTCAGGCTTCTTCCCACGTTTTTGAGGTATTGCTCAAACACCCTGAAAGGTTTCTCCAATCCGGGGGAACTCACCGTCAACTCGAAATCTTCTTTTTCCCGATCCAGCTGATTTTCAATTGCTCTGCTGATCTTGCGGAGCTGTTCAATCGTAACGCCGGAGGGACTGTCCAACTCAACAAGAATCTTTGCTCCGGGTGCTACCACCAGCTCCACCAGAAAACACTCGGTTCCCTGAAGGACATCATTTACAATCGGACGGATATTGCTTTCGTTGATCATTTCTAAATACCACTTCCAAGGGCCAAAAATCAGGGAAATAAAAGAGGGGACCGCTGTCCCCTCTGATCGTTTTTCCAAGAAAGTGATGCAAATATACGATGAAAATGCACCAGATGCAAATTATAGGCGCTTATTTCTTTGGTAGCTTGTCCTTTACCACTTTCCCGTTCTTGTAAATCAGGTGTTTGCTGAGGTTGCCTTTAGAGTCCCAGGTTTTGTACTCTCCATGTGGGGCACCGTCTTTGTAATTGATTTCGCTGATCTTTTTGCCCTTTTTGTCGTAGCTGATCGAGACGCCATCCAACACGCCTTTTTTATAGTTGATCTCCTGAGCAAGCATAATTTCCCCGGGTTGATAAAACAACCAGCGACCATCCATTTCTCCTTCGTAATAGCTGCCCTCTGCTGTTTTTTCTCCACGCTCATCGAATGATGCCCATTTGCCGTGACGAACACTTTCCTGATAGCTAGATGCGTTCGGACTGTTTTTTTCGAGGCTTTTGGAGCGGCTGATTACTTTGAAATCACCTTCATCACGTTTCTTGCCGTTCGAAAAATAATAGGTCCAGTGCCCTGAGCGATGGCCCATGGTGTAGCTACCCTGATAGTTCAGTTTTCCGTTGGGAAACCAGCCTTTCCATACGCCGTTCATGAGTCCTTTTTCGAATGATCCTTCGTCCTTTGTTCCACCACTGTCGTACCAGGAGGTCCATACGCCCTGTTCTTTCCCTTCGCTAAACTCGCCTTCACTGAGTTTTTTTCCGCTTTCAAACCATGTGATCCAAGGGCCGTGCTTCACATCGTTTTTAAAGTGTCCTGTCATGTAGGCCTGACCTTCGGGGTAGTAGTATTCCCATTTGCCTTCGCGCTTGCCTGCAGTAAAACTACCTTTATAGTTGATCTTGCCATTATTGTATCCGAAATACCATTCACCTTCCTGCAAATCATCCGCAAAACCGCCTTTCATATCGAGCGTTCCGTTTTCGAAATACCATTCCCAAATTCCGTCTTTTTTACCGGCTTTATAGGTGCCCTGAACCAATATGGAATCACCGCCCATATATTCTTTAAATGGGCCTTCCATCCAATCATCTTTATAGGAAACTTCTCTTTTCTTGGTGCCGTCTGCATACCGAAAAATCCAGGTCCCTGCCTTTTTGCCTAGATTGTATTCGCCCTGAACGATTACACGACCAAGCGCATTTTTTTCATAGCAGGCTCCGTGTCGCAATCCGTCTTTATAGGTGTATTCTTCTTTCACCAAATTATCGCTGGCATACACAAACATTTTTCCGTTACCGCTTGTAATGGTTTGTTTTCCGTTGCGATCCCAATAGTTCACCACGAATTCCTTACCGTTCTCATGCCGTTCTTCGAGAATGATTTTACCGGTGTGGTTGTAGTATTTCCATTCCCCGTTTTTTTTCCCCATTATGTATGAACCGCTTTCGCGCAGCTGACCGTTGTTGTACCAGAAGGAAGAGAGGCTGTCCTGCACTCCCATTTTGAACCAACCTTCCTGCATTTTTTTTCCGTTTTCGTAATACTTGATCAAACGGCCGTTGAGTTGCCCTTTACTGAACTCAATGATTCCTTCCATTTGTCCGTTCTCGTACCAGTATTTCCATTCTCCTTCTTCAAGTCCGATACCCGAAAATCCGTCGGTACGGTAGCGGCCTTCGCTGCGGACTTTCTTTTTTTGTTTATCCCAATAGGTGCGTTCTACCTCATTGGTTTTTTTAACGGGCGTTGTTGCTTCCTGACCAACAACCGGAGAGGATAACACGACCAGTAAAAAGAGAATTGTTGTTAAGCGCATGATATTGTTTTGATGGTTTATTACAAATCCCATGCAAGTTCTCAAAATCGAACCTTGGAATGTGAGTCGCCTTGAGAAGATTTTAACAGAAGGATTGTGGTTATGCGGTATAACGGAAACAAGTTGTTTCGGTTACGCTCAATGAAAAATGTGGAGTCCCTTGATGAAGAGTACTGCACCAAAAACAACCAGAATTACCCCAATTGCTCTGTTCAGGTGACGCATCAGCGCCGGGGTGATGGCTTTTTTAAGCTGGCGGGCACCAATGATTTTCAGAACATCAATGGAAAAGAAAGCCGCCAGAATGGATCCCAGAAAAACGATCATTTGCGAATCGTCGAAATTGTTTTTGGAGAAACCAATGAAGATCATTCCGAACCAATACAGCAAAATGGTAGGGTTAATGATATTGATAAGAAAGCCTTTTAGAAACAATCCAACGGATTTGATACGGGTATGAATGATTTCTTTGGGCTCGGGTGCATCGGTGCTTGGTGCTTTTTTGGTAAGAAGCTGGTATGCGCCAAAGCAGCCTAATAACACCCCTGTGGCAATAGTTATGGCCTGCTCATGGGCAATGATTTCGTCGCGACGAGAGAAGAATTTAAGTGCAACAAAAATGTAAATGATATCCGAAACCAACACTCCTAAATCCAGCAGCATAGCCGATTTGATTCCATCCTGAATACTCGTTTCAAGAATGAGAAAAAAACTAGGACCCAGCATAAAGCTGAGAACAAAGCCAAAAAATAGTCCCTCCAGTATGGCTGCTAGCACAGGCAATTGTTTTGAGCCGATAAAGATACTATTCTAATGAAATTTGGAGGCTTATGGATATCAGGGAATTGCGTTGAAGCGAAATCCCTTTTTCGAAAAATGATCGAGCATGGCAGGTAATGCATGCAACATGTTATCCGCCGCTTTGTGACTGTCGTGAAAAACAATGATGGAGCCGGGACCTGCATTTTTTACCACGTTATCCAGGCATTTTTCGCGGCTGATCCTTTTGTCGTAATCCATACTCAGCACATCCCACATAATAATTCTGAAACGGCTTTTCAGTGCCTTAGCCTGAGCACGGGAGATTCTGCCGTATGGGGGGCGAAAGAGATCGGATTGTACATAGTGAGAGCAGAGCAGGCTTTGGCGGAGATAGTTGATCTTGTTTGTTTTCCAGCCGTTGATGTGGTGCTGGGTATGATTACCGGTGCGGTGACCCTCTTCCAGTATTTGGCGGTAGATTTCCGGGTGTTTTCGCACATTTTCGCCAATACAGAAAAAGGTAGCTTTTGCATTGTATGCTTTGAGAATCTCAAGAACACGAGGTGTTATTTCCGGAATAGGACCATCATCGAAGGTGATAAAAAGCTCAGGACCTGAAACGGGGATACTCCATTCCAGGTCCTGATACAATGCCTTTACAATATGTGGAATTTTAGCTCTGACCAGACTATTGCATTTGGAACAGTTGCTGCATTTCGTTCGGGAAGCTTCTCATGAGGTTGTTCATTCCCATGCGACGATCGTACTGAAGGATTCTGTTCATCCAGGATGCAAATGCTGCGTCTTGTGCGTTGAGAACAGGTTCAATTTTAGCCAGCAATTCCGCTTTCTTGTACTGTGTACAGATCTGATACATCATCATCAGAATGCGGCGCGAAACATCAATATCATCCATCATGTTGATCGAGAAACGTTCTCCTGCATTGAAATAATAACGAAGGTTGGCGTCGTTTACCTCAACCAATCGTTCTACCAGAGCAGTTGCAAGTGAATCGTCGCCCGCTTCTAGCGCGATTGGCACGTAAGAAGGAACGATTCTGTCGAACGGAACATTCTTTTCAGGCATAACTTCCAAGGAACGACGAAGTACTTTGGATGCGCGGTTGTGTTTCGCTTCAATGATTTCCTGGTTTTTCTTTTCCTGAGCTTTCAGGTTGACAAGACGCTGCTCCATTGCACTGTTGCTTCCACGCTTGAGGCTGTCTTCCGTAACACGAATTTGCATCTGGTAATAGCTGAGTTTGCCTTGTGCTTCGCGTGCTTCGCTATTGAGTGCTTCGGCAAGATTCAGGAATTGCAGACGGTAGTTATTGGTTAAGCGACGTGTGTAATAGTCAACGTAAACACCTTCTCCGTTCATGTTCCCCCAGCGGTATACCTCCATGAACATTTTATACATGGTATCAGTATCGATTTTACCAAACTCTCTTGGGTTGGGATTCTGATTCTTCATGGGGACAAATTTGTAATTGAGTCCTGTCATGAGGAAATAATCACCTAATCCCATGTAGGTTTCTGCATCGGCAGTTCCTGCAAAATAGATCGGACGCTCCCAATTGTTGTGGGCAACCAGATCGAGAATCATTACATCGTTCTTGAACATATATCCCTGTGGTTTTGGGACAATGAATTTAACGGTGTCCACAATTTTGTTGTAATCATGCTCACCCACAACTTTGTTTGCTTTAACAGCTTCCTTATCTACTTTCAGGTAAAGTTTAGGGGTGTTAAGCACAGCAAACCGGCGACTGCTACCGGCATCAAGTTGTACATGGTTATCGTCGTTGCGCAGCGAATCCATCATGAAGACCAGGTCTTCGAATTTATCATTGCGTGTATTTACGAAAGCCTGATCAATTGCACCACCCTGACGGTAGATGTGTTCGGGAAAAGTAAATGGAACCGGAGCACTTTCGTATGCGCGGCGCACCATCTGATCGATGTACCAATCGGTACCTAAAAGAGAGAGGTTGACAACACGAACATCGCGACGAATTTTTTCAACCTCCTGTGCATACCACAAGGGGAAAGTATCGTTATCGCCGTGGGTAAAGAGGATGGCATTCGGCTCACAACTTTGCAGGTAATTCCATGCCAGATCGAGAGCTGTACTTCTGTTGCTTCTGTTGTGGTCGTCCCAACCTTCTTTCGCCATCAGGTAAGGTGCAGGTACTGCAAGTAAAATGGATGTTGCGGCAGTAAGCATATCGTTCTTTCCGAACATATTCATGACAATCATGATGGCCATTGCTGCAAAGGAAACCAATGCGATATAGAACATGATGTATGAAAAGGCGTGACCATCTTTTCCTTCGAACATGTAAAGGATCAATGTAAATGCAGTTGTTCCTCCTGCAAAGAATGCGAAGTCGCGCAGCTTGAGGTTTTTTGCTATATCAAAGAGTGCATAAACACCAATACCGATCCAGATTGCAAAAGCATAAAACGATCCTACATAAGCGTAATCGCGCTCACGTGGTTCATAAGGTTTTGGATTGAGGTATAGGATAATTGCGATACCTGTAAAGAAGAAAAGCAGGAAAACAACAAACCAGTTTTTCGGGTCGCGAACAAGTTGCCAGAAGAAACCGATCAAACCAAGAATTAATGGAAGAAGGTAAAAACGGTTGTGCGACGGATTGCTCTTCATGTGTTCGGGAAGGTTGTCCTGATTCCCGATCAGTTCATTATCGNNTGAAGTTCCCTTCGAGCGGAGTGCCATCGGTTCCCTGCTCATCGTTCTGTCGTCCGGAAAAATTCCACATGAAGTATCTCCAATACATCCAGCCTAACTGGTAATTCATAAGGAAGCTGATGTTGTTGCCAAAGGTGGGAAGTGCTTCGGTCTGACCATCGCGCCCCTGTACTTTAACTTTTCCGCTGCCATCGTATTTCGACCAGTTTTTGTAACCGATTACGTGACGGTAATCGCGGCTGAACATACGAGGCAGTACTGTGGTGTGTTCGGATGAATAAGTATATTCTGTTCCCTTGCGGTCATCGGCAATAAAGTACTCTTCGTTAACAGTTACACCGGCAAGTCCNNTCTTGTTCTGTACGGAATCCTTTTACCAAACGCTCACCGCGCTTAATGGCATAACCACGCATGTAAACGGGATTACCGTCTTTTTGTCCGGTAATGGGAGAGTTCCAATAGGGCCCACTTACAATCGGCCAGCTTCCGTACTGTTCGCGGTTGAGGTAAGAGAGAAGCGTTACAAAGTTTTCGGGATTGTTTTCATCAATTGGTGTATTGGCCTGCGAGCGGATCATGATCATTCCAAAGCAGGAATACCCGATTACTACCACTGCAAAACTGTTCAGGGCAAGATTGAGGAAATATTTTTTCTTTTTGTGTGTATACATAATACCATACACCAGTAATCCGATCAGCGCAATGAAAAAGAACCATGCACCGAAATTAAAAGGCATACCCATATTGCTGAAAGTACGCTCAAAGAAAGCAGGCATACTCACCATACCCGGAATAATAATGGCCTGAATGATTCCCAGAATAACGATGGAACCGATTCCGGCAAAAATGAATCCTTTTGTTGAGTGTTTGTAGCGGCGGAAGTAATAAACAAAACCAAGTGCAGGGATTGCAAGCAAGTTCAACAAGTGAACACCAACTGATAATCCGATCAGGAACATGATAAAAATAATCCAGCGGTCTGCCCCCGGCTCATCGGCAACAGCATCCCATTTAAAGATGGCCCAGATAACAATGGCGGTAAAGAAAGAAGACATTGCATAAACCTCACCTTCTACAGCAGAGAACCAGAAAGAGTCGGAGAAGGTATAGGCCATAGCTCCGATAAATCCACTACCCAGAATGGCGATGATTTTCGCATCGCTAAGCTCCTCTCCTTTTATAGTCGCCAGTTTTTTGGCAACAAAGGTGATGGTCCAGAATAGGAATAAAATTGAAAAGGAGGAACACAAGGCCGACATTCTGTTAATGGCGTGTGCGGCTTCATGTGGTTCGCTGAAGGCAGAAAAGAGTCGGCCAAGCATGTTAAACAAAGGCGCTCCCGGAGGGTGTCCTACCTGAAGGGTGTTCGCGGTTGAGATATATTCGCCACAATCCCAGAGACTTACAGTTTCTTCGGCAGTTGCGAAATAGACCCAGGTTGCGATGGCAAAGGCCAGCCAGCCCAGTACGTTGTTTAACAGTTTGTAATTCATGCGCGTTATAAAGTGATGCGAAAATAGGAAAATAAATCCCCCTTATATGGTGCTTAACGGATTTTAACGGCTTGGCCGAAATAGAGCCTCTTCACTTTTTTTTGTGAGGTTATGGCCTTTTATTACTTTTGCAGCCGCGATTGCCCGATCGTCTAATGGCAGGACTTCAGATTTTGGTTCTGACTGTGTTGGTTCGAATCCAGCTCGGGCAACTTAAAAGCAAAGAAAGGCCACGAATTTATCGTGGCCTTTTTTATTTGTTTCGTTAACATAAGCATTTGATAATTAAATTGTTTATTGATTGAATCGCAATTGCTACAATTTGCTCTGTACTTTTTGCTTGACCAAAAAGTACCAAAAACTCAAGGCTTCAAATCAACCCTGCGAAAAAACTTGAATTTGCCAACTTCGGCCGGGTGATCCCTTCCGATCCCGGAAGTGCTTCCCGGTCTACGTAAGCAAATTCAGCGTTTTTTCTTGTTTTGATTTGAGGCCGACGGTTTATTTAAGTTCTACGAATACTAGGGTTCGTAAATACTTTTAGTTTTCCCTGGAAAAAAACCATAGGGAATTTCTTGTTTATATGTTTCATCTACTTGCTAATGAATGATTAGGGAAGAATTCGATATTTGCGCATGACAAAAAACAAGAGGAATTTATGGATGATCGCAGGTTTGCTTGCGACCTTGATCCTTACCTATGTCCTCTGGCCGGTGCAAAAGGAGCCGGATGTTTTGCCTCCTGTATTTAAGGAAGCAGCATTTCTTGAGACTGATCCTGCATGGGCCGATTCTGTATTGAATACCCTGAGTCCGGAAGAACAACTTGCCCAATTGTTTTTTCCGGTTTTGCCTCTGTCAAACCTAAAAGATGATGATTCGATCGTTTTTGAAAAGGGAATGCCTGAACCCGGGGGCATCGTTTTTTCCGGTCATTTTCCCGAACGTCAGCTGCGCATTTCTGCATCGGTCCTTCGGCAACAAAAGGTGCCTTTACTTTTGAGTCATGAGTCGCCTTTTTATGCTGCATCTCCCAATAAAATCATAACCGACCAGGGAGCGATATTTGGTGTGGGAGATACTTCTTTTACGAACTGGTTTATCCGACAGAGCATCGAACTTTTTCCTGCTGTTGGTTGCGATCTTTTGTTTTTCCCACAATCATCCAGCGTTCATTTTTCATTAAGCGAGCAGTTATTGCAACTGTACCTACATCGAACCGGTGGAAAAAACCTTCTTGGTGTTGCAGGAAAACTCGATCGCATTTTTGATCCTGTAAAAGATTCTCTCATCAATGCAGATAGTCTATTGCGTCCCTGGCGCACATTGTGCGATAGCGGGCTTGCAGTTATTGAAGCAGATACTGCATTGTTGAGAAGCCGTCATTTGAAAAAAGGATCCATCGCTATTCGTGATTTTTGCGAAGATCATCTGGATTTTAAAGGCTTGTTACTGGCGCGTTTTCCTGAGGGCGAGCAGGATCCTGCGCTATTGTTGCGCACCTGGTTTGCGGAGGGAATGGAGATCATTGTTACCGGCACCGATCATTTCAAGGTGTTCGATGCAGCACGCAACATGTTGAAGCGTGGGGAAATTTCGGAGCAGGAATTACAGCGCCGGACGCGAAAAATTCTTTTGGCAAAATCGTGGATTCGGAAGCAGAATTTTCGGACAAGCGAAGACTTGATTAGTCCGCGGAAAATGCAACATGCCTTCGGAAAAGTTTTTGCACAACAACTTGAAGAACGTTCGGTGGTTTTACTCAACGAACGCAGTGAAGAGTTCCCTCTTCGTTTTCATCAGGAAAAAAGAATGATGGTACTTGCAATTGGTGAGGAAAACATGCCATTCCGCAAAGAAATTCAACGGTATGCAGATGTGAATTGGATACCCATCCATCACTTTAATGAGTTGTCGGCACAAAAACCGGATAACCTGAAACGTTTTTCTCCTATTGTTTTATTCCTGAACAATATTGCCCCAACTGCCGAGGAGTTTGCAAATTGTAAATCTGTTTTTTCACGTCCCGATCTTATCGTCGTGCATTCCGGACAAACAACAGATCTACCCTTGCTGCAGTCTTGTGCTGTGGTAGTACACAGCGATCGTGTTGATGCGCCCGCTCAGGAGGCTTTGGCACGGGCTTTATTGGGCACTGAAGCGATTTCGGGAAGATTAACAAGGCATACCGGTTCCTACAAAGCCGGACATGGTAAAAAGCAAAACGCAACACGTCTGAAATTTGCGCGTCCTGAAGAAATAGGTGTAGCCAACGATTCGCTTTATCGCATTGATGCTATTATGGATGAAGCGATTCGTAATCATGCATTGCCCGGCGGACAGGTGTTGTTGGCCTATGACAGTAAGATCATTTTTCACAAAAGTTTTGGTCATCATACCTACGATCGGAAAATTGTGGTCGACCAGCAACACCGTTACGACATGGCCAGTGTGACCAAAGTAGCGGCAACCACAATGATGGCCATGCATCTGTATGAACAGGGAAAATTTTTGTTGGACGACTCGCTAAAAAAGCACTTGCCCGATACACTGGATAAATTTCTCCCTTCGGGTAGCAGTTTAAAGCATGTTACTTTCCGGCAATTGTTGGTTCATGCAAGCGGATTACCACCCGGTCAGAATATTTTCCGCTTCATGCGTTTTGATGAAGAACGTTCGCCCTACGATCTCTATTTCTGCGATGAGCGCAGCAAGCAATTCTCGCTGGTGGTTGGCGATTCGTTTTACCTCGACAAAGATTGTTTGGATACGCTGTGGCTTGACCTCAACAAGATCTGGCTTGATCCGGCAAAACCCTATTCCTATTCGGATGCCAACATGAATTTATTGTACACAATGCTAGCGGCTAAACTGAAAAAGGGAGTGCGTTGGGAGAGGGCCGTTGATTCATTGTTTTATCAGCCACTGGGCATGAAACGAACCGGTTATATTCCCTTGCAAAGAGGAATCAAAAAAGAAGAAATTGCTCCTACTGAAAATGATCGTTACTGGCGCAGGCAATTGATTCAGGGACATGTTCACGATCCTACAGCTGCATTGTATGGTGGTGTAGCCGGAAATGCAGGATTGTTTAGCAATGCCTATGATATGGCAGTGTTGTTTCAGATGTTGCTGAATAAAGGAGAGTATGGAGGAAGACGATACCTGAAGCGGGAAACAGTAGAATTGTTCACTTCACGACAAAACGGATCGCACAGAGGCTTGGGCTTTAATATGCAGGTTAGCGGAAGTACCTATGGTTGTTCTCCCTATGCAAGCGCTTCGACATATGGTCATACCGGATTTACCGGCACAGCAGTATGGGTTGATCCGGAGCGAAAGTTCATTTATGTGTTTATTTCCAACAGGGTGCATCCCGATCCCGAAAACAAAAAGATCATCAAGCTGGGAATTACAAAGCGCATTCATAACGTGTTGTATGAGCAACTTGGTTTTGGTGTATCAGAGCCAGTTTTGCTGTAGAATACAGGCTATTGTTTACAAATTCTCGTATTGACCATTCCTCCGTTTAAGGTCTGAGTTCATATTCTTTTAATTTTGCGAGCAATGGCCTACGTTGGAACCATATTATCCGAACTGCTCAAGATCAACAAGCGCATACGTAAACGCCTGACGAAGTATGATGCAGGTTTACAGGAGAAAACGCTTCGAAAACTTTTATCGAAAGCGCGCAGCACACGTATGGGTAAACGTTACGGGTTTAAGGAAATGTTGCTGGTAGAAGATGTGTACGGAGAATTCAGCCGACGTGTACCCATTTACGATTATGATAAATTGCACCGTGAGTTTTGGGTGCATACACTCAAGGGAAAACGGAACATCACCTGGCCCGGTAAGATCAAATATTTCGCGCTTACTTCCGGCACATCCGGATCTCCTTCCAAGCGTGTACCGGTCAGCCTGCGACAGATCAAAGCAGTACGTAAGGCCAGTGTTCGTCAGATGCTTTCCATTACCGATTTCAATTTACCTGCGGAGTTTTACGAGAAAGGTGTTTTGATGGTTGGAGGCACCACCACATTGCGAAAAATTGATGCCGGTTACGAAGGGGATCTCAGCGGTATTTTGCAGAACAATATTCCCCGCTGGTTCGATCGTTTTTACAAGCCCGGCAAGAAGATGGCGCAGATCCTTGACTGGAACGACAAACTGGATGCGATGGCGATGGAAGCGCCTAAATGGGACATCGGTATTATTTGCGGAGTTCCTGCCTGGATCCAGATGTTGTTTGATCGCATCAAGAAGTTTCACAACGTAAAACATATACACGAAATCTGGCCTAACCTCAGTATTTATGTTCACGGCGGGGTTTCATTTACACCTTACCGCGAATCGTTCCGCAGTTATCTGGGGCGCGATATTCATTACCTTGATACTTATCTTGCTTCAGAGGGATTTCTTGCTTTACAGTTGGCAGAGCACCAAAAGGGAATGCAACTCATTCTGGATAACTGGGTCTTTTTTGAGTTTGTTCCATTTAACGATTCTAATTTCGACGCCGATGGAAACATCCGCGAAAATCCGGAGGTGCTGACAATTGAAAAAGTGGAGGAAGATGTAGATTACGCCATCCTTATTTCCACCTGTTCCGGCGCATGGCGTTATCTGATTGGCGATACTGTACGTTTTCGCGATAAGAAGAATTTTGAAATGATCATTAGCGGGCGGACCAAACATTTCCTTTCACTTTGCGGTGAGCATTTGTCGGTCGACAATATGAACATGGGGATGCGTAAGGCAATGGATGCTTTTGGGGTTAACGTAAATGAGTACACCGTAGCCGGTGAACCTTATGAAGGAAGTTTCCGTCACCATTGGTATATTGGTGTAGATAAAGATGTGGACGGGGAAGCATTTAAGCGCAAGCTGGACGAAGCACTCTGTGAACTCAACGACGATTACACCACCGAACGCAAACACGCGCTAAAGGATCCTATTCTGGAAGTCATTCCTATTGAGCGTTTTTACCGCTATATGGAACTCAAAGGCAAAGCGGGCGGACAAAATAAGTTTCCCCGCGTTATCCGAAATTCCCAGTTTGAGGAATGGAAGCGTTTTCTGGAAAAAGGAGAGCTGTAACCAATTTATTATCAAGGCTTTGCTGTAAGATTTTAGATTTTGCACTTTGGAAAGTGCATTTTTGATTATTTTTGCACTTTAGAAAGTGCATTCTGTGGCAAAACTAAATTATTCTTTTGTATATGAATGAGTTACTCGACCGTTCCAATGCCTTAATACTGGGAGTTTCTCTTGATTTTCAGCGCTCGTTATTAGAGGAAGTACGTTGGAACAACCGCTTGATTGGGATAAAAGGTGCAAGGGGAACCGGGAAAACAACACTTCTGTTGCAATGGTTAAAATTGAGAAATCAGCCTGCAGACAAAGCCGCTTATTTTACACTTGATGACTTGTATTTTACAACACACAGTCTTCGTGAACTGGCAAGGGAATTTTATTTGAACGGGGGGAGGATCTTGGTGCTTGATGAAGTGCATCGGTATTCAAACTGGTCGCTGGAAATCAAAAATCTGTACGATCTATATCCTGATCTCCGCATTGTGTTCACAGGTTCTTCGGTGGTGGATATCACGCGGCAGGAAGCAGATTTAAGTCGACGCGCATTGATGTATGAATTGCCGGGCTTGTCTTACCGTGAATTTTTGGCAGTTTCCGGTGCGGGTGTTTTTCCTGTTTTGGACTTGGGCCAACTCTGTGCTGATGCATCAATTTACCGATCTGCATTTCCGACATTTTTTCATCCGCTTGAGGCATTTAAACGTTACCTCCGAATAGGATATTATCCCATTTTTCTGGAGGATGAAATGGTGGTTCAGCAACGTATTCGACAAATGGTGCGGGTGATTATTGAGAATGATATGTCGGCTGTAAAGGATTTTGATCTGCGCAACTCAGGTAAGCTTTTGCAATTGTTGTACATCCTTTCGCAGCAAGTCCCTTTTAAACCCAATCTTACCGATCTGGCAGCAAAGACCGGAATTCATCGCAACACATTAAATACATACCTGTATTATCTCGAACAGGCGCGATTGATTCACTTGTTACGTCCTGCGGGAATAACAGACGGAGTCTTGCAGAAGCCGGAGAAAATTTACCTGGATAATCCATCGGTACTATTCGCTTTGGCGGAATCAGAACCTAATAAAGGCAATCTGCGTGAGACGTTTTTCCTTTCACAACTTAAAACAAACCACCAGGTAAGAGCGGTTGCCAAGGGCGATTTTCTGGTGGATAACAAGTTTACCTTTGAAATAGGAGGCAAATCCAAAACTGAAAAACAGGTTCGTGGTCTTCCATCCGCCTTTATCGTGAAGGATGATATTGAGTGGCCCATCGGTAAGGCCATACCACTTTGGATGTTCGGAATGCTGTATTAATTACTTCGCAATTACTACTTTCTTCACCACCCGATTTCCATTTGCATTCACCGCATGAATGAAATAGACGCCGTTACTCAGGTTGAGATCAATAGAAAGACTTTCGTTGCCGAATGCGTTTTGCTGATGTACACGCGCGCCGCTGAGGGTGTAAATTTCTACACTTAGAATTTTTTCCTGGGGCCAGGTTAGTTGAAAGCTTCCGTTGTTGGGGTTGGGGAAGAGAAGAAGGTTTTCTGACAGAATAGTTTCATCAATCGAAGAAATGATCCCGTTTTCATCAAGGAGAAGGAAAAAGCTTTGACAATTTCTATCCGGTGTTCCCCAGCCTTGGATGCAGTAACCGTTTTGAAATGGAAAAATAAAAAATCCGGAAAAAAAGGAGTTTCCTTCAGGACCAGGAAAAAAACGAGACCACTCCAAACCCAGTGTATCGTTGAGCTTTTGCAAAAGAATCCCTTCGCCCGGAGGAAAAGAATAAAAGGAAGAATTCTCTCCACGATTGGCCAATAATAAAAATCCTCCATCAGAAGTTTTGCATAAATCGGCGAAAATATAATCGTGTCCTGCAGGATCGCGATAGGTGTAGGAGCGTTGCGGAAATCCTGCCGCATCCAGTTGCAGTACGCCAATCATTTCCTGGTTGAAAAAGTTGATAAAGTATTGTGCGTTGAAGCCAAAAACATCAAAGTTTTTGTAACCTAGCGTGTTTTTAATATTGTACAAATTGGGCTCTGTATTCTGGTCAATTTGTTGAATCCAGCTCGGGTAGGTCATTTCAATTACCAGCGGTATGTTTGTGTTTACCGAATACCGGTGAAGTGAATAATCGGAAGTGCTGTAGGGCTGCAGTATTCCCGTGATCTGAATTTCATCCGGAGCACGGAGCGCTAACTGTCGGCTCATTTGTAAACTGAAATTTGCAGTTAGATCTGCAACCAAAGTATCAGGGTTGCCAAAATTGGAATCCAGCGCAATTACGTAGCCATTTTGGCCTCCGCAGGCGGAGTGATAAACGAGAGTATTGGTATCGGTATACGCGATAGCTAAAATTCTACACGTGTTGGCAGGATCAGCAATGATGTAGGTATTGGTTAGCGATCCACCTGAGAATTTCTTAAACACACTTTCATAGAAAAAAGTGTCAGGATAAAAGCGGTCGTATGCGGCAATGACATCACCATTGGGTAGTAAGTGCAATGGGAAAAGTTTTTGAACCGAATCAGACAACCATGCATGATGGTATTGACCGGTGCTCCATTCGAATGAGGTAAGACGGTAAGAATCGCCTGAATATCCATAATAGATTAGCGTGTCGCCGTTTGGGATCGCCTCAGTATGGTACGTAAAGGGCTCACTAAGCCAAATCTGTGCATGGGTTGCGCTTGAAAAAATCACCGCAGTTCCACAAAAAAAACAGACAAGCAAATTTCGAAGCAACATAATCATCGTTTCCTGTAAAATTCGGAAATCTGGCTTAAACGGCGACCGTTGTTTGATACAAAATTCCGTATTTATTACATCTCTAACCCTAAAAATCGATTCTATAATAAAACAACGGCAGGAATCCGAGCTGGTAATTGAAACTTGAATAACGTGGCGGATCGTTTTTTCCGGAGGGTATTGCAGTGTTACCGGGATTAAAGGTGAGGTTGAGAATGTTTTGTACTCCAAGTACATTCACCAGGTCAAGCGCAATTTCATGCGTGATCTTTTTTGCGTTGATCTTGTAATTGATCTTTAAATCGAAACGGTAATAGGGACGAAACTGCATGGAGTTGTTACCGTCTTTACGAAAGATAAGCTCGTTGTTCGTTGCAGAGGCCAGAGAATCTACATAACCGTGCCAGCGGCCGCCTGCGGTGGTGAATTTTGCGCCAAGTCCAATGGTGGATTTTTTATTGATGCTGAATTCTTTTCCAAAAAGGAAATTAGCTGCATATTTTGTATTGTAATCGGTATTACGCAGGGTGTCGTCGCTACCGCGGTATTTTGCATCGAAAACAGAACCGGTAACCAAAAAGAAGAAACTTTTATTGAAGAATTTTTCAAGTGTAACTTCCACTCCGTAGTTGCGTGCGGTGCCTTTGTTTACCAATGTATCCGGAAAGAATCGGGAAAATCCGGAACCCATGTTGGTCAGTGAAAACGAACTTGGATTTTGCTCAACAGGTATTTCGTACAGGTATTGATAATAGGTTTCTGCTTTCAAACGCATGGTGGGATTAAATGCATAATCGTATCCCAAAACAGAATGAAAACTTTTGGTAAAGCCCATACCTTTGTTGTGGGGTGCTTTCAGACTTCCATCCGGATTTTGGTACCGGTAGAAATACGTGTAATAGGGTTGTGTTTGCGAATGGAGCCCTGTCCCGAAGAATACTGCGCTTTTGTTGTTGATGGTATAACGCATTCCGATTCGCGGCTCAATGGGTGAAATACTTTGCGAGATGCTAAAGAACTGACTGTGCAAACCAGCTGTCATTGCCAGTTTTTCGTTAGGGCGCCATTTCCATTGGAGGTAGGCTTGTCCGAGTACTCCGTATTCATCGTTTTGCCAACGGTGTTTCCACTGATCGTCGATAAAACTTACTGCAGAATCCCACATGTTAAACCGAATCATGTTGAGGTTGATTCCGTAGCGCAATACATGCTGCTTGTTAAGTTTGGTGTTAAAGCTCACCATGCCGGTTGTGCGGCTCACCCTGAAGCGGTAATTCAGGATCTGGTAGATGGAGTCCACCACAAATAGATTGCTGGCAGCATCGACGTGACGAAGGATGTAAAAATGTTCAGCGCGGTTTTGTTCGTGTGCCTGTGCAATACCCACACGCATGAATGTTTTTTCGTTGATGGTTTTCGTGTAGCTTATTCCCGTCATGCCCATTTGTGTGCGGAAATACTGGTCGCGATCGTCTTCACCGTAAAAATCTGCTTTCGGCGCTGTCTGGTTGGAAATAAGAATATCGATCAGCGATTTACCTCCAATACCGAAAAAGGAGAGGTTGCCCCCTTTTTTTGTTGGGAAATTGAACTTGAAGGAGAGGTCCTGGTAGCGCGGAACGGCATCGGTACCCAAACTAATTCCCAAGGATTGGAAAAGACTCAATGTGGAGTAGCGGTAGACCAGCATATACGAGGAACCGGTTTTTTTATTGATGGGTCCTTCTGCAGCGAGTTCTGTTCCGAGGAATCCGAGCTGACCGGAGAATTCGTGTTTTTGGTTGTTCCCAGGACGCATGCGCAAATCGAAAACGGCTGAAGTGGAATTGCCATATTCAGCAGGAAATGCGGAGGTAAAAAAATCAGAATTCGCCAGTACTTTATTGTTGAGCACACTCACCGGTCCTCCTGCAGAACCTGCAATAGCGAAGTGATTGGGGTTGGGCAGATCAAAACCTTCGAATTTGTAAAGGACCCCCAATGGCGAGTTTCCTCTTACTACAATATCGTTCCGCGAATCGTCTGCACCTTGTACACCTGCAAAGTTGGAAGCCATACGCGCAGGGTCGCCACGTGAACCGGCGTAACGTTCGGTTTCGGCAACATCAAATGATCGTGTGCTGGTGAGTGCCATGTCGTTGTTTACCTCCCCACGTTGTCTCGCAACCACTTCCACCTCAGCAATGGTCGTTGCCGATTCTTCAAGTTCAATGGATAATACAATTTCTTTGGCGGAGCTTACTTCAATGTCGAGCACTTTATCCATATATCCGATAAAACTGATCTTGACGGATCTTTTTCCGACGGGCACACCTTCTATTCTGAATTTGCCATCAGCATCGGTTGATGCCCCGCTCTTTCCGGTGCTATCGCCCAAAATGCGCACATTGGCTCCAGGTAATGGCATTTGGGTTTCCTTGTCAACCACCTTTCCCCGAATGGTTTGCACAGGCTGTGCCATTCCATTTAGACTGAGCAATGTGAAAAACATCAATAGAGAAAAATAACGAACCATAGTACTTATGATTTGGGTTTTACGCTTCAAGAATACATTATTTGAGGGCTCTACAGAATTGAATTTTACAGTTGGACGGATGAATTTATTCAATTTCGCAAATATTGCGCGCACAGTCTTACTTTTACCGCATGAAACGACTCTCCAACCTTATTTTTTACCCTGCATTATTAATCGGTGTGGTGTATGCCCTGTATTTGTGGTTTTCGGGTCAACCGATAGGAAGCGGAGAGTTTGTGTATACCGGCGACCCAAATCGCTGGACCGATGTATTTTTCAAAGTGATATTCGGACTTGTGCTCGGAGCTTATTTGGTGAATGTTGTGGACAGGTATTCCGGATTGCTTTTTTTCCTGCGTGCCGAAAAAAACGAAAAGATCCTTCATAATGCAGTACTCGGCTCGCAGGCCTTGCGTTGGAGCGGAATGACATTTGGAATCGGAATTCCTCTGGCATTATTGTGTGGCGGATTCTTAATGATAGCCGATACACATAGTTATCTTGCAGGTGTGGTTGTGGTGGTTTCTGCACTGGAGAAACTGATTTATTTTGTTGTTTGTCGCAGCAAAAAACTATTCCGCGCAGCATTAACACCTAATGCTTTAGTTATTCATAATGGCGGCCTGCAGATTTTTTCCTTTGGCGGATTACGCTCAATAGACAGTAAATACGACGAGTTGTATTTCGTGTATAACGAAAATGATATACGTTCGGTATTTCGCTATTTAACAGAGGAGAAAGAGCGTGAAGCTTTTTTTCACCATCTTGAATTGATGGCGAAGGACAAGAACATTCCTGTTTCTATTCGGCGCTGACAGAGGCATCCTGCGCAGGGGTTTCATTTACCGTTTCCTGATTTTCTTCGGCTTCCTCTTTGTGCTTCTTTTTGGCATGCTGTCCGAAGAATGTTTTCTGCCGGATAATCAGAATCACCACACCGATACTGATGGATGCATCTGCGAGGTTAAAGATCGGTCGGAAGAAGAGAAACTCCTGTCCACCCCAAAACGGAAACCATTCCGGAAAGTGTCCGGTGAAGAGTGGGAAATAGAACATATCCACCACATAACCATGCAGGAAACCGGCATATCCACCATCAGCAGGTAGAAATTCGGCAGGAAAGAGAAAGCTGTCGGAAAATAAGATGCCGTAGAACATGGAATCGATAATGTTTCCGAATGCACCGGCCCAAATGAGCGCCATACTGAAGATGAGCAGTTTTCTTTCGTTTTTCCGGATGAGGGTGAGGATGTACCAACCAATAAAGAAGCAGGCGATTAATCGGAAAACAGAGAGAAAGAGTTTGCCCCAATAACTTCCTTCGCCACCGGGTTGCATCCCAAATGCCATCCCCGGATTCTCGGTAAAGAGAATTTGGAACCAATCCGTAATATGGATGGATTCACCAAGGATCATGTGGGTTTTTACCCAGATCTTCAGCCATTGGTCCAGCAAAAGGACCACAAGAATAGTAAGGACAGCGAGTGATGTCCGCGACCGTAACAAAGCGCTATTAATTCTGCAGGTTCTTAGCTTCGATGCTCAGCGTAGTATGAGGCACCAGACGAAGACGATCTTTAGAGATCAGCTTACCTGTAACGCGGCAGATTCCGTAGGTTTTGTTCTCGATACGTACCAAAGCACTTTCAAGAGCAGAAATGAATTTCTCCTGACGTCCGGCAAGTTGAGCTGTTTCTTCACGGGAGAGTGTCTCCGAACCATCTTCCATCATTTTAAATGTAGGAGAGGTATCGTCGGTACCGTGGTCATCAGTATGGCTCAATGATCCGCGCAACAGTTCAAGGTCGCGACGTGCTTCATCAAGTTTTTTGAGGATGATCTCACGGAACTCCTGGAGTTCAGCATCAGAGAAGCGGGTACGGGTATCTACTTCAGCCGGTTTTTTATTTACCACAACAGCAGGTTTTTGCGGCTTGGTATAAAGCGGAATGGAGATTCCACCGTTAACGGTCATTACCGTGTCTCCGGTTGGAGTAATGCGAATCTCTTTTGAAGTAGGATTATGTTTTTTTGGAAGAGGTTTTGCCGGTGGAGCAGGCTTTGAAGCTGCTTTTGGAGCAGGGGCAACAGGCTTTGCAGGCGCATCTTGTTTAGCTGCCGGTTTTGCAGACTCAGCCGGTTTAGCCACAGGTGCTTTTGCAGCCGGAGCCGGTTTAGCAGCCGGAGCTGCTTTTTGAGGTTCTGGTTTTTTTGCTTCCGGTTTTTTGGGAGTCGGAGCCGCCTTTGCAGGAGTTTTAGCTACAGGAGCCGCCTTTTTTACAGGCTTTGCAGGTGCTTTTGCAGCCGGAGCCNNTTCTTTGCAGGAGCTGCTTTTTTTGCGGGTTTGGCTGCGGCCTTCTTGACCGGAGCTTTTTTAGCAGGAGCCGCTTTTTTCGCGGGCTTGGATGTAGGTTTTTTGGCCACTGGAGCTTTTTTTGCGGGGGCTTTTTTAGCAGGAGCTGCTTTCTTAACGGGCTTCGCCGCCTTCTTGGCAGGTGCCGCTTTCTTAACAGGTTTCTTTGCTGCTGCTTTTGCCGGTTTTTTCTTTGCCGCCATAACTAATTGATTTAGCGTTCTTTCTCTATTAAAATACTGGTTTTGATAGTCTCGTCAACCTCAACTTCCACGCCGTTACCATTAACAGAATCAACCAGTTCCAGCGTGTTGGCCAATGTTTCCGAGCAAATATAATTCAAATTGTTCGTAATCGCATCGTTTAGGGTGTTGTGACGCTGAATTTTAACGCTGATTTTGTCGGTAAGCTCCAGTCCCGATTCTTTGCGGAGGTTCTGAATGCGGTTTACCACCTCCCTGGCCAGTCCTTCCTGGTGCAGCTCGGTGCTGATGTTGATGTCGAGCGCCACGGTTAAGGCACCTTCCGAAGCTACCAACCAGCCGGGGATGTCTTGCGACTGAATTTCAACGTCTTCCAATTCCAGAATGATAGTTTCTCCCTCGGTCACAAAGCTGAATCTTCCTTCACGCTCGATTCCGGCAATTTCTTCCTGACCAAATTCCGCAACTTTTGCAGAAATGGCTTTCATGTGCTTACCGTATTTTTTACCCAATGTTTTAAAATTGGGTTTGATGCGTTTTACCAGAATCGCATTGTTCTGATCGAGGTATTCCAACGCTTTCACATTGACCTCGCTCAATACCAGTTCTTCAACAGATTGCAGTTGCTCGCGGAAAGTGGAGTTGAGTACGGGCACCATAATGCGTGCAAGGGGCTGACGAACCTTGATGTCTTGTTTTTTCCTTAGCGCAAGAACCATTGAGGTGATTCGCTGAGCCAATCCCATTTTTTCTTCGAGATAAAGATCAATAGCCTTTTCGTTCGCCGTTGGGAAATCTGCCAGATGCACCGACTCCGCCGTATGTTTTTTGCTTACACGGTTGAGGTCCTGAAAGAGCTGATCGGAATAAAACGGCGCAATCGGAGCAGCCAGAATAGCGATGGTTTCCAAACAGGTGTACAATGTCTGGTAGGCTGCAATTTTATCTTCACTGTATTCTCCCTTCCAGAAGCGGCGACGACATAAACGAACATACCAATTGCTCAAATGATCAAGAACAAATTCTTCGATTTCCCTTCCTGCGCGCGTGGGCTCGTATTCGGCGTAACTCTGGTCGACAGACTTAACAAGGGAGTTGAGTCTTGATAGAATCCAGCGATCGATCTCCGGGCGTTTCTCAAGCGGAATCTCAGTTTCTTTATAGCAGAAACCGTCGACATTGGAATACAATGCAAAAAACGCATAGGTATTATACAATGCACGGAAAAACTTTCGCTGCGTTTCTGTAATGCCGTCGAGGTCGAATTTCAGATTTTCCCAGGGAGCAGCATTGGTGATCATGTACCAGCGTGTGGCGTCGGGACCAAACTTCTCCAGCGTTGAAAACGGATCAATGGCATTGCCCAAACGTTTCGACATTTTCTGTCCGTTCTTGTCGAGGACGAGCCCGTTTGAAACCACATTTTTGTAAGCGACCGAATCAAAACAAAGTGAAGCAATTGCATGTAGGGTGTAAAACCAACCACGCGTTTGGTCAACACCTTCGGCAATGAAATCGGCGGGATAATTCGTTTTGTTATCGATTAATTCTTTGTTTTCGAAAGGATAATGCAATTGCGCATAGGGCATAGCTCCGGAATCGAACCAAACGTCAATTAGATCCGCTTCTCGTTTCAGGGGTTTACCGCTTGCAGAAACAAGTACAATATCATCGGCATACGGACGATGAAGATCAAAGGAGTTGTAGTTTTCTTCCGAAAAATTGCCGGGATGAAAATTTTTCAGTGGATTCTCTTTCATGAAACCTGCAGCGATGGCTTTATCGCATTCAGCTTTCAGTTCTTCTGCAGAGCCGATGCATTTCTCTTCGCCCTCTTCATTTCTCCAGATGGGAAGCGGAATTCCCCAATAGCGTGAACGGGAAAGATTCCAGTCGTTGAGGTTATTGAGCCATTCACCAAATCGTCCGGTTCCGGTGTGTTCTGGTTTCCAGTTGATGGTTTTGTTCAGCGCAATCATGCGATCTTTTGCTGCAGTGGCTTTGATGAACCAACTATCGGGCGGATAATACAGAATGGGTTTATCGGTCCTCCAGCAATGCGGGTAGTTGTGCTCGTATTTTTCTTTCTTGAATAGTTTTCCTTCGTTCTGCAGTTTCAGAATGATGCGCTCATCCACGCTCAGGTAGTTGAGTTTGGAGGTATCGGCGATGATACCTTTGAGCAGTTCTTTTTGTTTTTGTAGCTCAGCTGCTTTTTCTTCAGCGCTGAGGTAGTCTTCCTTTACATGTTCTCCACCCAAACCAAATGTCGGATCATTCAGTTCCTGACGAAAACGTCCGCGCAAATCTACAAGCGGAACAGCCTTTGCTTTTTCATCCAACACCAGCATAGGAGGGACTCCGGCTTCTCGGGCTACGCGCATATCGTCGGCACCAAATGTTGGAGCGATGTGTACGATTCCGGTACCGTCTGAAGTAGTTACAAAATCACCGGGAATAACACGAAAAGCCTGCTCTGCGTTTTCATGCGGCAAGGCGTAGGGAAGAAGCTGCTGGTAACGGATACCCACCAGATCAGAACCTTTGCAGGCAGAAATAACTTTCCAGGGAATGAGTTTATCACCCGGTTTATAGTCTTCCAGTTTTAGCTCGCTTGCTTTATCACTAAAGTGTTTTGTTACGAGATCTTTTGCAAGCACCACCGCAATGGGTTGATGTGAATAAGCATTGTAGGATTGAACCAAAACATACTCAATGTTCGGTCCAACGGCGAGAGCAGTATTGGAAGGGAGTGTCCAGGGAGTGGTTGTCCATGCAAGGATGGAAGCGTTTCCAATGCCGCTGTTTTCTGCCTTGAACGCTTTAAGCAAGGATGAAAAACCATCTTGTTTAACCTCAAACATCGCTACCGCCGAATTGTCTTTTACGTTGCGGTAACAACCGGGCTGATTAAGTTCGTGCGATGAGAGTCCTGTTCCTGCTGCCGGCGAATAAGGCTGAATGGTGTAGCCTTTGTAGAGTAATCCTTTGTCGTAGAGATTGCGCAGCAGCCACCAGACGGATTCGATGTATTTGTTTTCGTAGGTGACATACGGGTGATCCATATCCACCCAATACCCCATTTTACGGGTAAGGTCGTTCCACACATCGGTGTACTTCATTACCGCTTTTCGGCAGGCTTCGTTGTATTCGGCAATGCTGATGTTTTTGCCAATGTCTTCTTTGGTAATACCCAATTCCTTTTCCACGCCAAGCTCAATGGGGAGCCCGTGGGTATCCCATCCTGCTTTACGTTTTACCTGAAATCCTTTGAGTGTTTTATAGCGGCAGAAAATATCCTTAATGGATCGGGCCATTACGTGGTGAATCCCCGGCATTCCGTTAGCGGAAGGAGGACCTTCGTAAAACACATAAGGGGTTTTCCCTTCGCGGGTGCTCACTGAGCGTTCAAAAACCTTCCCCTTTTCCCATTGTTCCAGGATCTCCCGGGCAACAGAAGGTAAGTTAAGTGATTCGTAGGTACGGTATTGCGCTGACATGCCTTTTGGAATAGAGGCGCAAAGCTAAGGAAAATCGAATAATGAGAGGGAGATAATCAGCCTTTTACAACGCGCTGCATCCAGTAATGAAAGGTGGGATCAACAAAGCAAAACTTACCCTGGCGGCGTTCAATGACCTCTTTCTTCAGCAGACTGTCAATCACACGAATGACGGCAGCCGAGGAGCTGAGTTTGTATTTTTCGATCATTGGTTTGGTGGTAAATCCATCTTCCACACCATCTAGCAGCATTCGCAGAAAGTTGGCCTGGAGAATACTGAGGTTTTCGTATTCGCGCTGGAAGGATACGAGATTGCGCTCAATCATTTCTTCTACCGAGCGTGAAATTACGGCGTCGTCCACTTTGCCATTGGCATTCATGTAAACAATATGCGCCAGTTGCTGGGTGAAATAGGGGTGACAAACCATTTCCTTGCAGATACGCTCGGCAAACATCATAGCGCATGATTTTCCGCTTTCAGAAAAACGATTCATGATCAGTGGTGCCAGCTCATCAAGAGCGATGCGATCCAATTGGATAAGATCACCCATTTGGTATAGTGGTTGATCCGGGTTCAGGAAAGCATCATTGAGAAAGGAAGTGCGTGTACCCGCAATGCAATACACTGTTTTATCGTGTTTTTCTATTGCGGTTTTAAATTTTTTCTGAAACAACAGGCTTTGCTCGAAGCGCTCAATATTCTGGAAATTATCAATACAGATAATGAGTGTGAAATTCTTTTTTCGTGCAATTTCATTACCGAAATCCATAGCATCATCACCTATTTCATCTTCGGTAACTACTGCAAGATTGTAGTCGCGCGATTGCGTTAAAGAAACAGCTAAACGTGAAGAGGATTTTGCCATCAGCTGGCGTGAGTATTCAATGGCTTCTTCCACGTTGGATGAACAAGCCTTGATCACTTCGGAAGCAAAATAGCTGTAGAAACTTTCTTCATCGTTCACCTTGTAGGCATCGATATAGCAAAAACGGTAGTAAGAGAGCCCGGAATATTCAGCGGTGATTTTTCGTACCAGTGATGTTTTGCCAATTCTACGCGGACCAAGCACAATGGTATTGATCTTATTGCGGAGGTTTCCGCTCAGACGCTGGAGTTCTTGTTTGCGGTTGGCGAAAGCCGATCCTTCGGCAATTCGTCCGTAGACAAAGGGTGACTGCATATCCGGTTATTAACAGTTTGGTTCGGGAATCCAAGCCCGGGCCTTCTTTCACCCCCAAAAGCCTTAATCCGAATTAAGTCTTGGGTTATCAACAATCGTTCAGGACTCCTGTGTTAACAAACCTAGCAACTTTTATCATACTAACAAATAAGTTCGCTAGAAATTTATGGGTATTCGACGAAATGAACAAGATGTGAATAGTTAAACCGATTAACAATTGGATTCCCGAGTGCTGTTCATAACCTGCCAGATCGGATCCTTCATGAGCGGGAAAAAGCTGGATATTCGGGGAAAATCCTGAGTATATGCAAGTCGTTTGGATCGTTCTGTTAGTGATTATTGCTGTTGTTTTTGCCTGGATTATTCTTGGCAGCGGAGACAGTGGAGATAAGCGCAAAAAGGAACCGGAAGCTAAAGTCAATGTAAACCCTTACGAGAATCTGAGAAATCAGGCTTTGAATATGGACCATAAGACCTTGGGTATTCAGATTGGCTTTGATGAAGAGCGTCCGTTTGGAGTGATAATGGATTGGTATGTTGGCAATGGAGTGGCAACGTTAGCTTGTTTTTCTACCGGTGATGCAAGTTTGTATTTCAGTGGCGGAACTACCATGATCGGAGGCATCGGGATTCCGGCCGTGAAGGAACTTGCTCCGCAATATGTGATGAATGCAGCAAAGGTGATTCCACTTTGCAGTAAGGTAAATGCATTTCCTGCGCCCGATCCGCAAACTGTGAAGTTTTACATCCTGACCAATAAAGGGAAATATGCAGGATCAGAAAGTATGGCTCAATTTCAGACTGGACAATCTTCCTGGTTTCCTCTGTTCATAGATGCCAATACCATCATGGCAGAGTTGAGAAAGAAACATGAAGGTCAACCCAAATAAAAACATTTTACCAATGAAGGCAGCAACATGGCAAAAAGCATTATTCAGTTGCTTGATCGTCCGTAATCAGTTCTTCCGAGTAAAAATCAGGTGAAGTTTTTTGTTATCGGAACAGGGTAACGTGTCCGCGGTATCGGTATTCTTTCCCAGGATTTTCTACATAAACCATCAGGTACCATACGTAGGTATCAACCTGACAAGGCACGCCCAAATAATTTCCATCCCAGCTTTCCCCCGGAGTTTTACTTTCGAAAATCAGTTCACCCCAACGGTTGAAGATGCGAAACAGGTATTCGTTGGGATAACCTGAAATAACAGGAGAGAAGGAATTGTTTATCGGATCGTGGTTAGGCGTAAATGCGTTTGGAACATACACTGCAAGATCTGGAATGGATTCAATGAACCTGCAGGTGCTATCCACACAACCAAGATTACTTGTTGCATTCAGACAAACTTCAAAAACTGCAGCTTCTTCGCTTGGAAAAGTGATTTGAGGATTAAGATCAGTGCCGATGGGAAGTCCGTTAAATGTCCACAAATAATCACTCGCTCCGAATGAGGAGTTATTCATTGTAACCACGTTGTTATACGACGACACCTGTTGACTGGAGGGAGTGAATGATGCAACGGGATCCGGAAAGACACAAACCAATTGTTGTGCAGTTACCGATGAGGTACAACCGGAGGGTGTAATTAGCGAATAAGAAATATCGTAACAACCCGCTTGCGTAAACGTAAATGACGTTGCTCCACAGTCATCGTTCGAACCTGCTGTGCCGAATGTCCACACGCAATTTAATCCTGCAACAGCATTGCTTTCTGAAAACTGCACTGTCAAGGGCGCGCAACCGGAAGTGTTTATTGCAGCAATTGCCGGAACAGGCACAGCGATTACCTGAACCTCTACTGTATCAAAAACAGCGTTAGCCGCACAGGCATCCTGAACGGAAATAAAATAGGAAATGGTACCGGTGGGATTTACGGAAAGAGCATTTGTTGTAGAGATAATACTTGAGCCATCACTCCAGGTTATTCCGTAAGGAGCGCCTGTACCTCCCGATACGGAAAGCGAAAGGTTGGTGCTTGATCCTTCACACAGAGTAACATCTGCCGGACCATTATAAACCAGTGAAGGAAAAACAGAAACAGAGCGGCATTCATTTACTACCGGACAATTATTTGCATCTGAAACGGCAACACAAACTAGTGTATCTGAAACAGTCTGAAAAGTTAACGAAGAGGAAGTATGTGAGCCACCCCAATTGTAGGAATATGGAGAAGTTCCACCGCTTACATTTGTGGTAATAGTGGTTGAAGAGGAAGAACAAACTGTTCCCGGATTGTTGAGGCTTACTACAAGAGCATTCGGTTCAGTGAGCGTGATCGAAAGTATAGCATTACATCCGCTTGCATCGTTAACAATTGCAGTATACACACCAGCAGAAAGGTTGCCAATATCTTCTTGCGAGGAAGTAAATCCTAATGGCCCGGTCCAAGCAATTTGAAAAGGAGCGATTCCTGAAATACTCAGATCAATTGTTCCTGACAAATTACCATTGCATAAAAGATCAGTGTGCGTTTCAGAAAGTGAAGGAGGAAAACCTTGAGTTACTGTTACCATTCCTGCAACAGAGCAACCATTGGCATCTGAAACAACAACAGTGTAATCATCCGGAAGTAAGTTGCTTATTGTAGGAGTTGAAGGATAAACATTGAATTGTGAGTCGAACCAGATATAGGAAAAAGCTCCCGTTCCACCATTAGCAATCGCTGTTGCAGTGCCGGGAACACCACCACACCCTGCGTCGGTATGCGATATGATTACATCAATGGCGGCAGGATCGGTTAGCTGTGAAGAAAATGTTGCAGTGCAGTTGTTTTGATCGGTAAGTGTTACAGAATAATTACCTGCGCACAGTCCGTTAATGTTAGCGCCATTCGTACCGTTCGACCATATTAAATTGATGCTACCTGTGCCTCCCGAAACAGCTGAAGTAATACTACCGTCGCAAGCACCATTGCAAGTTGGGTTGACCGGGCTTAGTACTGCATTGAGTGCACTGGGTTGTGTTATGGTAAATGAAGCAGATTGTGTACATCCTGTGTTGTCGGTAATTTGCACGCTGTAATTTCCGGGCGTTAACCCCGTTGCAGTAGTCGTTCCCTGTCCGGAACCCGGTGCCGGCGACCAAAGAATGGTGTATGGACCTGTACCCCCAATGGGATTTACGGATGCTTGTCCGTTTGCGCTTCCTGCACAGCTTACAGGACTGAAATTAAGTTGCGGATTGATCGCCGATGAAGCGGCAATAGTTACTGTAATAGTGTCGGCGCAATTGATGGAAGAATTAATAATTGCATGATAAGTTCCCGCGCAGAGGTTAGTAGCAAGCAGGCCTGTTTGTCCGATAGGGGAGAAGGAGGAGTTTGTCCAGATTATTGTGTAAGGTGCGATAGAACCGCTTACTGCAACAGTAGCCGAACCCGCGCATCCACAAACAGCATTGCTTGAGTTGCTGAGGTTAGTTGTAAGCGGAGGAATAGGTAAACAATTGTTATTGAATTGAGCAATATACGCCGCATTGGCTGCATTGTTGGGCGCTCCCGGAGTTTGTTCATCACTTCCGCATGTTGCGATGGAAGCACAACCTTCACTCCAGCTACCTGTAGTATAGGGGTTACCCGAATTGAACCACCATACATTTTGTGCGCCGGAGCCGCCGGAATTAAAATAAATCACNNAAATTTGTTGCGCCATAGCACAATGAAAAAACTTCGCATCCGCTTAAATCGACAATACGTGCACAGTCGCCCGAATTGGCCAAAGCGGTCATGGTCCAGTCGCCACCGTTGATCCATCCTGCTGCCGGATAACTGCAGGCTGCTGCACCAGGTGTAGTAGCATTGCGATCGAAATAGATGCTTGCAACCGGAGCGATGATAACGCAATTTCCGTCGGTAGTAGAGAGATCGTTGGGAGGAACGCTAGTGTTGGGATCGCCGTTGTTGTAAATGAGAATGATTGTCCCCACCGGTACACAAGCCCACAAAGGATGATTGGCAAATCGGATGGCGCCTGATGCTACTCCACCTGCACCATGGTAGCCGCTATTATCGTCGAAAATCCAACCACGGATGTCGATACAAGGAGGCGTTGTGGCATTGCAGTCGTAGACAATGGTTGTATCGATAACCACAAGTTCAACATATTCTTTGTTGCCGGTTGGACCATTGGAAACTTCATTGATGATGAGTGTTTGTGCAATAAGGTTTGGGCCAATGGCAAAGACCAAGAGCAACAGAAATGACAAACGTTGAAAGAATACCCTCATGCGAACACATCGTTCCGCGCGGCTTCGGCTGATCTCGGGTAAGGGAGAAAACCTCAAGGGTGTTCACTGCGGCAGTACAAAAATACCCTAAATGCATTCAGCAAAGGTTAAACAGGGGTTAAATTTTGCTGAAACCCCTGGTATTAAAGGTGAGACTGAATCTTAAGGTGACGAAAAAGAACCTTTTATCTTTAGGCCATGGAAGATCCCGGAATCCCGGACAATAAGCAGCTGCTAGCCTTGGTGAGTACGCGCATGCCTTATGGCAAGTACAAGGATTGGTATTTGTATCGGCTGCCCGTTAGTTATTTGGAGTGGTTTGCGCGCAAAGGATTTCCAAAGGGGAAGCTGGGCGACTTGTTGCAATTGATGTATGTCATCAAATTGAACGGACTGGAAGATTTACTGAAGCCATTAATTACAATTACGAAGTAATTCTACTTACTTCAGGATAAACTCGACACGGCGATTTTTGGCTTTTCCTTCTTCGCTGGAATTTTCAGCTCGTGGCTCTGCACTGCCCTTGCCTTCGTGGTTAATCCGTTTTGAATCGATTCCTTTTGAAATTAAATAATCGGCAACAGCTTTTGCTCTTTGTCGTGAAAGTTCCAGATTGGATTTTTCATTACCGGTATTATCGGTATGTCCGGTTATCATAATTTTCATTTCAGGTTTTGTTTTCATTAGCGAAACCATGCGATCCAGTTCGGCATAAGATGCAGGAAGAATAACGGATTTCCCGCTTTCGAAAACAAGTTCTTTAAAAATTACAGGTTCTTCTTTTTTGACTTCCGTTTTAGTTTCGGAAATCACATTGGAAGAAACGATTTCATTTTTCTTTTCATTCTTGCGCAGAGTGTCTTTTTTTACAATTTCCTTATGAGGGTGTTGGTGGGAGTGTTTTGTTTTCGCGACGGCACGTGTAGAATCGAACGGACAAGGCTTGTCGCTTACATATACTTCATCGATGTAGAAATAAGCCGCCTCACCCGGAATCATGTATTTATACCTTGCAGGAACTTTAATTTTTTTACGCATTTTTTCGTCGTACCTGTATTCTCCAAAAGGACCGATGGTCAGCCATTCTTCTCCACCTTTTGCAATATAACTTGAGTGAAACAACTGCCATTGCAAAGTATCGTTGCTCATCGGCTCATCGTTAACGATCGAAGGCAATTCATGAAAGCGCTCGTTGCCTTTTTTCTTTAGTTTTTCCTGTGTAAGCACAATACCAATGGAAACCGCTTTGTACATGCTGTGATCGGCCAGCGAATACCAAAACGACACATGGTAGGTTTGGCCTTTCACCAAGGGATGATCGAGTTTGGTTTGAATATACTCTCCGTATAGCGTATCGTTAACCGTGTACACAAACAAACCTGCATAACAAGATCCGCTGTATGGATCCTGATAGCCCATTCCGTTTTGCGGTGTGCTAACAGGGGCCAGTTTATTTTGAGCGCAATGGCAAAACAGATCAGGAGTAGCCTTACTGGGATTGATCCAGCCAACGGCTTTCTCAAGTTTCCCATTTTCAACCGGGCATTCACTTTTGATTTCAAATGACGGATTGCTCACTAAATTTTGCGCCTGCAATGAAAGCCCAAAACCACATAGCGTAATAATTATCCAGCCTTTGTTCATGAGCGGAAAGATAGTGCACAGGTTATTATTTAGAAACAACCCGCCTGTTGTTTTCGTCAAATTTTAGACAAAACTTATTTAGAAGTAAATAATAAGGAACATTTGAAAGCTGTTGGAGCCGAAGAATATGGATATATAAGGAATGGGCATGTGTTTTTTCCGGAGTTGATTAAAGGAAACNNTAGACCTCCGGGATTTTTAAAATCCCGGAGGTCTACTCGCCTGCGATGCTGCAAAGTTCTTTATGTTAACTGAGAAAATCAAGTGAAATAGCACCAGTTTTTATGTCAAGTGAGTAGTTCGGTCACAATTGGATAGTGAGACGAACCTATGGAATGACTATTTTTGATAAAACCTGTGTCAATGAAACATATATTGATTCTTCTTTTTGTAGTTCATTCTTTATCACTTTTTGCCCAGAACACAAATTCAGAAACTTACGATTCTACTTTAGCCCGAAAACTAGGAGCTGATGATTATGGAATGAAGATGTATACATTGGTAATATTAAAATCAGGTCAGAACACCGGTTTGAATAAAGCACATCGCGATAGTTGTTTTAAAATCCACATGGAAAACATAGTGAAAATGAAGAACGACGGGAAATTATTTGTCGCGGGTCCCTTTGGCAAGAATGAATTGAACTACCGTGGAATATTTATCCTGAATGTTTCCACAATTGAAGAAGCCCGTGAATTGGTGGGGGCTGATGCCGCTGTTGTTGAAGGATATCTTGAAGCAGAATACCTTCCCTGGTATGGATCGGCTGCTCTTGGTGAATATTTGCCTGCCGCTGAAAAGGTTACCAAAAAAAGCATTGTAAGATGACAAAAGAAAAACTCCTTAATATCCTTTTGGTTATCAGCTCCTTATTTGGTTACCTCGAATGGAGTGGCGACAGCAGTTCTTTTTTATTCCAAGCTGAGTGCGAGGTTTTAGCAACCTTGTTTTCTGACCCTCAATCCGCCGTTCATCCATTTACATTAATTCCACTTGCCGGGCAGATTGTATTGATTGTAACGCTATTTCAGAAGAAACCAAGCAAAATTTTGACGATTCTGGGAATTGGATGTCTGGCATTTTTACTTGGATTTATTTTTGTTGTTGGAATATTAGGAGCGAATTTCAGGATTGTTTTTTCTACCGTTCCGTTTTTGGTTTTAGTGGCTATTGCAATTTACAGGATGAAAAAGCGCAGCTAATTTTTCTCAGTAGTTTTTGAATAATAAAACGTATAAAAAACAACTATTATGATTATAACAACAACTGAGACAATTCCAGGGAAGGAGATCATTCAAATTTTAGGTGTTGCACGCGGGAGCACTGTCCGGGCACGTAATGTTGGTCGCGATATTTTTGCAGGGTTCAAGAATCTTGTTGGAGGAGAAATCAGCGAATACACCCGATTGCAGGCGGAGTCGCGCGAAGAGGCGATGGCACGGATGATCAAAGATGCTGAAAAGCTTGGAGCGGATGCGATTGTAAACGTGCGATTGGCAACTTCAACAATTATGCAGGGTGCATCCGAAATACTGGCTTACGGCACAGCGGTTAAGTTGCGTTAATCATGGAAGAGTTTGGTCGCTTTATCCTTAGCATTTATGTATTAGTTGGCCTGGGGTCATTGGTAATTATCATTTATCTTATCTCCAAACGTATTGAAGATAAAAAACGTGAGGATTTTGAAAAGAGGGATAATTAAAATCCATGAAATATCTTCGAAAGTATCTTCGGGGATTTTTCATTATAGCTTTATAAACCGCGAGATTGTACCATCGCTTCGGAGGAAATTATTCCTTTAGAAGAATGTTTTGTAAAGATCGGGTATGAGTTTGTGAAACGGTCGAATTTGGAATAATTGACCGTTCTTTTTTGGATCAGGAACACTAAAATTCCGTGAATTTCGTTAACATGAAATATAGGTTGATCATATGCGTTCAAAAGTTGTATTTCTATTGATTTTATGGGGTGGAATGTTCGGATCCTGCAGGAAGGATTGTTCTTCAGATAACCCAACATGCAAGGATGCGCCACCTGAAGGGCAGGCCTGTCAGGCCGCCTTTCAGCGGTGGTTTTACAACAAGAAATCGGATCGTTGCGAAGAGATCGGCTATAATGGGTGTGATGCACTCGGATTTTCTACCCGGGAGGACTGTGAGCAGTGCAAGTGTAAATAGAATCCGGATACCGGGGCATTTTTTATTCTTAAGCGGATTCCTGTTGTTTTTATTGATGAATTCTTGGTGAATCAAAGATTCGAGATTTATAAAATGCAAATAAAGATTTTGTTGTAATGAGTATCGGAATCATATTTGTTTTTCTCGGATTAGCAATACTATTATTCATTGCAGGGTGTGTGNNATCTGGGTTATGGACTTTTTTCGTTTTGGGTAGCAGGCTTTGATCGTACTGTCCGGGCCGTTAGTCTCATTACAGGGGCATTGATGCTTTTATTTTCAGGAATTTTTACTTTAATGGTAAACGGTATTTCTGACCAGGGATGGGACGATGAAAATGCTTATCAAACAGAAATTACTCAGACTGAAACAAAAAATTCAAAGAGAAACAGGTATGATTTGAATTTTAAGCACCGACAAATTGAAACACTTGGCGTAGGTGATACCATAATTGCCTACGATGATATCAATCGATTTATGGAGAACAATTTACATTCTGATTCTTGCATTGTAGTTATTGAAAAGATTGATTTTTACTCAGACCCCGGAATGGGAGGTAAGCCACATCTGGAATACTGGTTGTGCCGTATAATTGAACCGAAAAATTCAAATTTTGCCGGAGTACATTTACTAATAGATTACCATGATGCCTCAGTGGGATACAATTACTGGTACTGCCATTCAAAATTTATTCCCTTAGCAGACTATTCCTTAAGTTTTCACATTGATGATTTTGGGCGGCAATATGATATTGAAAAAACGGAGTTCAGGAAAAAATAATATCCTGAGGAAATTGAACTGCCCCCTAAGACCTCCGGGATTTTAAAAATCCCGGAGGTCTACCGTCTTTGGGTGCTGCAAAGTTCTTTGAGGGAAGTGAGATAATCAAGTGAAATAATACACATTTATAGGTTAACTGAACAGTTCGGCGAGGCTTATTCCTGAAAGATGAATAACCGGAAGATGTTTACGTTGGATTTTTAGTAGTTTAGGGATGTTACTCACACCGCATGATGGAATTACTACTTGCCAAACGAATAATTTTTAAATCAATTACCACTACCGGTTTGTTGTATTCTCCGGAGTATTTCTCATCGGATAATATTCAAATCCTAAATGCTGATGTGAAATGAAGTGGGTGTGGATTTTACTTTTTACTATTCTTCTTACCAGCGCGGTGCAACTTTCTGTTGAACAGGAAAAGAAGGCAGATTCGCTTCGAAATGTTGTTCAGCAATCTTCCACGATACACTCAAAGTGAATGCGTTTTTGGAATTGAGTAAAACGATTCGTCGTGCTGATGGTGATTTTTATTTTAAACTTCTTGAACGTGCCGATAGTATTTGTGATCGCAATCTGAATGTGCGATTATCAGGTGAAGAGCAGAAAGATTTTCTTAAACGGGAAGCGAAAATTTTGGGATTCAAAGGTGATTTTCACCGCTACAGAAGCGACTATTTCCATGCTCTTGTATGGTACAATGAATCAGTTGCACTTTCAAAGAAAGCCGGAGACAAAAAAGGACTAGCAGGCACCTACAATAGCATTGGAATTGTTTATGGAATGCAGGCAGATTACAAAACCTGTGAGGAGTGGATGATGAAAACGCTGGATATCTATAGGGAATTGGATGATGAAGATGGAATGGCCAGCATCTACAGTAATCTTGGTAACATTCATTATTACCAGGAGGATTACAAGCCGGCCATCAATTTTTGGACACAAAGTCTGAAAATGAAAGAGAAAAGATGGGATAAATTGGCAATGGCAAATACGCTGAACAATATTGGAAACATTCATAAAGCGCAAAATGATCGTACAACAGCAATTGATTATTATAAGCGAAGTCTTACAATTTACAGTGAAATCGATCATGTCAATGGAAGTGTAGTTACCTCATCTAATCTGGCGGGAATTTATTTGGAGCAAGGTAAAGCTGAAATGGCGCGGCAGATGTTTACCACGTGTTATGAGATGAGTGTGGTGGAAAAAAGATAATAAGGGAATTTCAGATGCGTATAATGGATTTGGGTTGGTTTTTAAGTTTTCAGGTGAATTGGATAGCGCGAAGACCTATTTTTTAAAAAGTCTTCAGATGAGAGAATCCATTGGTGATGCCAAAGGAATGGCTGAAACCAATAATCATCTTGCCACAATATATCTGGCGATGGGTAAGCTCAATGATGCCAGAAAATATGCAGAAACGTCGATGATGCTGGCAGAAGAAATCAATTCATTACAACATATTAAATGGGCTGCTGAATCGCTATGGAAAATTTATAAATCCAACGGACAAACAAATAAGGCGCTTGAAATGCATGAGCTCTTTATAAAAATGCGCGACAGTTTGGAAAGTGAGCAGAACAGAATGGAAATTATCCGGAATGAATTCGAATACGAAAAACAATTGACCGCAGACAGTTTACGTGCAGCAGAAGCAGATAAGCTAAAAGATGCGGAACTTTCTGCCAAGAATGCCGAAAGTCGTCAGCGTAAGTTGCAGAATTATGTTCTGATGGCAATTCTCATTTTGTCACTTGTGTTTGGTGCCATTCTTTATCACCGCTTTCGGTTGATCAACAAACAAAAGGCACGCATTCAGCAAAGTTTTGATAATTGGAAAGGAGATTTGGAACAGGTTGATGATGTTTGCGTGATCGGAGTCCGCGTTTAGCGGACGAACGGGAGCGCTTAAACATCACAATACTGACCGACGATAGGAGCGTCAGTATAGATGCAATGTTTGCGTGATCGGAGTCCGCGTTTAGCGGACGGATCCTTCTTCGCCAAGGCTTCCTCCTTCACTTCGTTTCGGTGGACATGTCGAAGGATAATAAACGGGAGCGAATTTTGAATTTAATTTTTACCGGTCACCGAAGAATTTTTGTGTGAGCTCAGTGCGACTGCGAGGAGAGAGATTATTAAAGCTAATCGATACAGGTAAGTTTTAAGTAATTGGGATAAAGGAAGTCTAAAGAGCAATTTAAGTGATGACATTGGAATTGAATTCCCCTTTTTTGAATTTAAAAATTTCCGCAGTAGTTTTGAATGCTAATGTACACTGAGTTTTGCGCTAAAGAAAAAACAAACAGATTAGTTCGGGCCTATATGTGCATCGATGAAAGCGATGTGGCAGGTAATTTTTTTGCTCCTGCTTTAAAAAATACTGGTTTGGTCATTTCCGTCAGAGGCAATATTAAATATCAAACAGGCAAAAGTGAAAGTATTCCTCCGAAAGCCTCAATAAAAGGAGTTTTTGATTTTCCTTATTTTTATTCCTACATCGATAATTCTATTACCTCCCTTGCGGCCGATTTTCATCCAATTGGCATGTATGAATTAACCGGAAAGCCGGGAATTATATTCAAGAATAAGTTTGTTGATGCAAATCTGATCTGGTCCAAATCTGAAGTAGAGGAATTGTACCTCCAACTTTCAAGGGAGATTTCATTTGAAGAGCGCTCTGCTTCATTTGAAGAATTTATTTCCTACAAAACTCCTCAAATAATAAGTGAAAAAGGCTTGCTTGTTGAACGTGCTGATGATCTTGCAAAAAGAAACGAGTATAAATGTTCTATTCGAGATGTTGCTCAAGAACTTGGTGTTAGTGAAAAAACTATGCATAGAGCATTTGTTGAAGTGCTTGGAGTAGCTCCGAAACAATATTTCTCCAGTGCTTTGTTTCAGGAGGTAATACGGAAGCTCGCTATTTTAAAAAGGGAAGAAATAACAGATTTTATTACTTCTCCTTTCTATGATTTTTCTCATTTTAACAAATGGTTCAAAAAATTTACGAAGGTCTCTCCAAAGGAGTTTATTAATTATGATTTGCATTCAGTCGGGTATGCACTTTCTCGCCTATCAACTGATGACAAATAATTATCGTGTATTAAATGTGGTTTTACGGAAATAAAAAAAGCTCTCCGGATAATTCGAAGAGCTTTTTTCTGAAGCAAATCCTCACTCCTTGATGATTTTTACGTGACGAATGATTTGTCCGTTTGCATCTGAAATAGTTGCTAAGTAAACACCTGATGCTTGTTGACTTAGGTCAATGGAGTTAGTGTTCCTGGATTCAATAATAATTTTGCCGGCAATAGATGTAAGCGTAATATTACTTGGGATTGAAAAGTGGATTTGATCTTTCGTTGGATTTGGAAAAATGTTAACGTAGTTTTTGTCAGTATCAACTCCAGCTTCATCAAGCCCTATCTGACAATTTTCACTGAAAACGGAAATGGCGTCGATATCTGTCCAGTTAGCTGTGCTGTATGCGGCATCATCAACCTGTATGCAACCAAGATTCGGGTTGTTACGTGTATCGAAATCGATTATTGCTGTGTTGTTTCCGTTTGCAATATCCAAAATCATTAACTGATTGTCGCGTGCAATTAGATATTCCAGTTGAGTGTGAATACTCAGGTGCAATTCAGTAATGGCGTTGAATTCGCAAATGATTTCAGTGAGCAGAGGGTTGTCATTAAGGTCAAGAGACGTCAGGTTGTTTCTGCTGCAATCGAGGTAAGTCAGACCACTGATATTATTTACATTCAAAGAAGTCAATGTGTTTTCGGAACAGGTGATTTCCTCAAGAGCTGTATTGGCGCTTAGGTTCAGGGCGGTCAAATCATTGTTATCACACTCCAGGTAAATCAACGCTGTATTTTGACTCAGGTCCAGCGCTGTGATCTGGTTGTTTACACATGCTAGGTAAGTCAAGGCTGTATTTGTGTTGAGATTTAGAGCGCTTAGCTGGTTATAGGCACAATTCAATTCCTCCAATGCAGTGTTAGCACTTAAATCAAGGGTGGAAAGTTGGTTGTTCTGGCAATACAGGGCGGTAAGCGCAGTAAAAGCTTCTATCCCGGTAAGGTCGGCAATTGAGAGGTTTCCGCAGGAGAGGGATCCGGTGTAGGCGCTTGCTTCTGAACATTCAATTTCGCCGTTGCTATTGGTATTGATGCTTGTATTTGAAATCAGATAATTTTTGAATGATACATCCGGTATATTTACATAACAGGCGTTGCAAGCTTCGCTGAAGCTAATCTGTGCATCGAACTGAAAATTCATCCCGACCCAATTGGTCGTACTATACGCAGCATCGTCTACCTGAATACAGGTTAAGTTGGGAACATTAATCGCAAAGAAGGAACTGAATATAGTATTGTTTCCATTGGCAATATTAATCGAACTTAAAGTGGGAATATCAGAAACGTTGACATTGAAAAGTGCCGTGTTAGCGGTTAGATCCAAGTAGCTGATCTGCGTACCGGCACAACCTAAAAAGGTAAGAGCGGTATTCTGACTAAGATCGAGACTTGTGATCGGGTTATTGGAGCAATTTAAACCAGTTATTGCGGTAAAGGCTTCGACCCCGTCAAGGGAAGCAACGCTAGGGCTATTGGGAACGTAAAGCGCACCCGTGAAAGCAGCAGCTTCGGATACCTGAATTTCTCCATCGGAATTGGTATTAATTGTTGCCTCTCCCAATAAGTAAGCTTTAAATGCCGGATCGGTAATGTTTACATTTTGTGCATTTACCAAGCCCATGAATGAGAAGGTAAACACAGTGAAGAATAGAGATTTTTTCATGTTTTTGAAGTTGATCATTCGCCAAAGATACGATTTCGGTAATATTGGTTACTTGTAAAAAACGGACAATTCGCCAGCCCTCTTTCCCGCAGACCTCCGGGATTTTAAAAATCCCGGAGGTCTAGCAGCGCGCGCTGGCCGGGGTGGCGAAGTTCTATTTGGGAAACGAAATAATCAAGTAAACTACTACCAAGTTTTATGTGTACTGAACAGTTCGGCGCTGATTTTTGGGACTTAGAATTTTAATTTTCGCCAAATTTTAAGCAAAAGCGAATGGTTTAATTCGAATAATGAATGAATATTTGGTTCATGAGAAATTCGAAGTTTAAACAACGCTCATTGGGAAGTTATGAGCAACGAAAAGTTTTGAGGGAAGATGATCCTAATCAGAAGAAGCCTTTTTTGTTTAGTCATTTGATGTGGAATTCCAAATCAATTCTCTTGGGAGTTGTTTTGATGCGATTAGGACTTTTTTGCATTGTCACGTTTGCTTTAACTTTGGGTCTGGCTGACGGAACAAATGCCATTTTGGTTTGGGGACAACTGGTTATCGGAATTATTTTATTGGCGGCCTCGTTTTGGTTGGAGATACAAGCAGGTGAAAATACCCGTAAGAAAAACCTGCCAAAGGATTTCAGAGAAAATTGAACGTTACTGCGGTTCTATGAATAGAATTCTTCGATTTCGTTATAAAGTAATTTTATTTGTTTGTTTGACTTCATGCAGCACAAGAGAATTTAGAGAAGTTCCATTAGACAAAGTGCCTGAACGTGTTCGTTCAACGGGCTCGCAGATAGCGCGCGATATTACCGTTTCGTTTACAAAGGAAGAAGGAGCGGACTATCTTTTGGATAAATATTACCTTACGCCTAGGGTTCATGGCAGCATTGTTTCTAATAGAGGCATGTATGCGGAAAGTTATGATGCTATTAATACAATGATTGAACACGTCATCTCCTACAGCCTGTTTCAGGTCAAGGACAATGGAAAAATTAAGGTTTTGCGTTATAGCTTAAAGGTGCAGTCCCCTCTGGCAAAGTTTGTCGAGCTAAAACTGCACCTAAATATCCATAACCAGCTTGCAGCGTTTTATTTGTACTATACAAGTTTGGGAGACCGGATTAAGAGAAAGAACATCCTCCCTGAGTTTAGGTCGGAGGGGTTTTGAGATTATGTGCTTTTGAATATTATTTCGAAATAGTATATCATTATATTAGCAGCATGAAACTAGAAAAACTGCTAGAAAATAAGTTGATATATGACGGGATGGATGATCATTTTTATGATTTGAAACAAATTCAGTTGAATGATTCTAAACTTATTTCATTCATTCCCTTTCCAGCAAAGATGTTAGGAGAGTTAAATGATGAATTTGCTGCTCGATTACTAGAACAATGCCCTTCAATCGAGCCAATTGAAGTCATGAAAGGTAGTCGTGTTTTTAAAAATAAAAATAAATTGACAACGTTTGTTAAGGAGGAAGATAATTATATTATTGTTTATAGCGCCGAGGAAACTCAACCTGGTAGATATAAGATGGAAATTGATTATGTTTTTAGTATTATTAATTAATCTCTTCAATATATCCTTCTGAAATTAATTGGTTAATGCTTTTTGGGGTTTTATATTGTGTCCCTTTTCCAGGCATTTGAAACCAAGGAATTGCCTCTCCCTTTTCTACGTCACTAATTTCTTTAATTACTTTGTATTTTTTATACGGCTTTGGGGTAGGTCCATATTTATAAGAACTTGGTAGGGCTCTTAATTCAAATTCTGTTCCTAATGGAGAAGTGTAAAATCCTGTTGCATCATCAAAAACTCCATTAAAGTAACGCCCCCCATACCTATCAAAAGTTTCCCCCACTCTCAGTGTGGTTTTTTGTGATGAGATGAATCCTCCATAGGGTGGCCATTTGCTGTTTATATTGTGTGTATTAAAAAGTGATTCGAGCTCTGCCCAGTTTTCAGCAGAGAAAAATTCCCAGGCCTGCTCTGATAGATGAGCAAATTGTGGCTGTGAAAATTCGGCAACACTATTAAGGAATGCATTTTTTGAAACTCCCCGGACAATCAGACGGTTTACTTTCTTCCCCATCCAAGAAAGCACGTTGTCTATTTTTTCCTGTGCAACTATCCCCATCCTGCGAAGTCCTCTTTCTATCCGATCGAGAGGGAGTAAATTGATGCGTTTGAAAATCCGATGGGTTTTTAAAATCCCAACTGTAGCTGCAGTACCAAGGAAATAATTCCATGTTGCCGAGGAACAGGATGCATAATCAAAATCTTCTGTGAAGATGTTTCCGGAGGATCCAGCCGAAATACAGTCGCCTAATGCTCCCATAATCTGGGGCAGTATTCCATTTAGCTTTCCGCATACACCATCTAAAATTCCTTCTTTTAGTGCCTGGGAATAATTTATCCTTCCAAGAGCTTCGGCTAGGGAAATATCTTCCTCTGCAAAGAAATACTCAGCGCCAATCTGAATTAAAACATCAATGGCTGCTCCTATGGCAAGATTGGTTAAAAACTGTTCCGTGAAATTGGTAACTAATACTTCAAAAAATTGAGGAGCAAATTGGAGGGCTGTAAAGGCAATCAGCACATCTTTAATTTGTGCGCAAAAATTTCTTGCAATAAATGGAAATGCTGAATCATCTCCATACAGGCCTACGTATTGAATATAGAAGTCACTTTCACTTAGCGGACAAGCATTCCCGCTCTGTTCATAATTGAGAATTAAATTGGTATAATAAGTCCCTATTAGTTTTTTTCTACTGCAAAGATCACTGTATGAATAGGAGTAGGGCCTTTGTATGTTGTTTCTTCTTGCGTCGTAGTCAATTGAATTCGTATTATAATTTTCAGGTATTCCGTTTCGTAAATCTGAATTTGCATAGATTACATCAACGTCACGAGCAAAGGATCTAAATGGGAATAGCTGTTGAAAGCGGCTAAGCGTGAAAATATTTTCCTGAATGAAAAGAGCAGCGACTTCAGGTGAAATTCTTGTTGAAGGATGGTAACGTTCCAGGGTGTTTTCATAAAACGCAACAATTTTACCTGACCCTGTTTCGGATATGAAATTACATAGTTCAGCCAGCTGATAAGGCTCTGTATTCGAAGGCAATTTGGGACGTAGAAAATAATACAATTGCATGCCAAGTCCTTCTTCCACGCCTTCCGATTCCGGATTTAAGCATTCTGTTCCGGTGCATGAAAACATAATTGCATTTTCCGGTATTTGTATCCTTACCATATCTCCCTTCATGGTAAGAATAGAACTGGCATTGCTCCATTTTCTGTAGCAATAGCAATCGGTAACTATTCCGCTTGTAGATTTTGCAGAGCGGGACAAAACCAAATCGCCGTTATTGGCAATTGAATAATCCTTGAATTCATAGGTGGCTAGTATCACCTTTTTTTCATTGGTAAACACGCCTTCCAGGTGACGAATAAACGAAGTGTCGTAATATCCCAGAAATTGATCATTACTGGTACAGAATCCGATGTATTCTTTTCCGTTATTAAGTATAAATCGGGTTACAGCGCCTGTGTGATTATATTTAACATGCGTTACATTCGGCAATGCGAATATTGCGCCTGAAGGTGCGGGGAAAACATAATTTTTGCCTATAACGTTTACATATTCTCCCAATGCAGAATGGGGTCTTAACTGTATGTCTTCTTCGCCGTCACCTAATCCGGGCAACAATGCCGGATCCTGTGCAAGATCCCATTGAAATTTGAACGTTTTATTACCCAATCCATAATCCATTATATTATCGCTCGTTCCTTTATTTAAAGGTGTATTTCCGGAAAAGGTATGTTCCCAGCCGAATACACCATGACCAAGTTCGTGCGCTGCAGTTCTGTTTATTTCAAAATCCGTTTGCGGGAAAATAAATCCGAATCTTTTCCCTCTTCGCATCTCCCCTTTCAACTCTGTTTCTGATGATTCTACCGCCGTTAGAATCAAGTAGTATGCTTCATTATCATACCAACTTTCTGATTTTATAGCTTCGATTACAACCGATAATTCATCGCTGGTCTTGATGCCCCCTGCTTCTATTTTTCCGTCATTATTCAGATCCCATCCGACCGGAATTTGCCAGTTTTTTATTTCGATATTCCATGAAGCAATGGCGCCTTTAAAGGAGGAAATAATGAACTCATTCTCAAGAATTGCCGTTGGAGATTTTAATACAATAAGCTTTTTATCTATCTGGTTGTAGTGAACAATATTCAACTTACCAATCTTTTTCCAGGCATTTTCATGTTTCGCATAAATAAATAATTCCTGACCATCACCGTGCCTCCCTCCAATGATATGTAAGGTATAATTGTTGTTTTCTCTTGAGTAATTGTACCTTGTTCCCGTCCATGTTTCAAATCGGATACTGTCCGGATTTATTGAGTTCTCTGTAATGGTCAGTTGAAATTCGATAATATCATATTTTGAACTGCGGACGGATTTCCAATCTACTTTGCTTGGGTTATGGCGGTTGTTTACCCTGACATTTAAATAGTATTCCTGCAGTTGTGTATAGCGGAAAACATCGGTTCCGTATTTCTCGTTGGAATGTGACAACAAGGTTGTCTGCGCAAACTCGGGAAAAATCAGATTTTCAATTTCCGGACAGACACCGCTTCCGTTTCCGCTTTGACCTGCGTTTATAACATCACCGTTTTCAGTAACGATAAATAGTGTGCCATTACTATCCTCTAGCGTTGTTCCTGCAAGTGTGTCGAGTACAATAGAGCTTGAGGTTCCATTGATGATAATTTCATTGTTTGGCCCAAGGGTTATCGTTTCTATATCGTAATCAATACTGTGCTCAACCGATTCATTTCCATCTGAAATTGTTCCAACTGTGTTATTGTTGTACCAGGCTCCAAGACCTTGCGTTTCTGCTTCAACAATTCCATTGCGGAGAATGAGATTTTCATCAACAAAAATCCGCTCAAATTTTACAGACAGGGGAAGTGTTCCATAAATATTTATTTTACCTCTTCCACGAAAAAATCCATCCGGAAATGTGGAAAATGCCTCGATGATTTGCATTTCAAATTGACCAACTCTTACAATGTTTCCCGGAACAAGATGTGCAATCGGATTAAACGCTGTTGGTGTAAAAAACGGATCATTCTGCCCGCAACTGATTTGTGGTAATTCAGGCGTTGTAAAATTTAACGTATTGCTCCATTCACTTTCTTCTAAAGGAGTAATAGCTTTAACTCTGGCTTCATAATTTGTTCCGGGTTCGAGATTTTGATGCCGGTATTGTATTCCCGCGGAATTAGCAGAATACCACTGTGCTGTTCCGGTTTTTTTAATTTGGAGAGTGAAATCTGTTGCTCCCTGAAAGACATTCCACGTAAGGAGCGCTGTTCTGGGCATGATTTGACTTGCAGATAATACAAGTGGTGATTGTAAGTTTTCGCCATATCTGAATTCGCATGCAAAGCTGCACCCCTGATTGGCGAAAGTCAATTCATTTAGTGGATCAGAAACTTTCACACGCCAGGCATATTTCCAACCCGGAATTAACGGTGGCTCGGATATTCCATATTCGAAGAATGGATTTTGGACTGTTGTCGAAAATATAGGTGCTGTGGAATTAGAAATGAAATTGGGATCCTGATTGATTCCACGAATCTCAAACAATTGAAATGAATAGTTTAAGCGATCACTTATGATAGGGTCTGAAATAAATGGAACGGACCATTGGAAACCCAATGTTGAACCCGGCACATCCTGAATGTGTGAATTACAGGAAGGAAAAAGTGGTTGTGGCGCTTCAATTGCCTGAAGAAAAAACCAGTTTTGTTCAATCGCACTTAATTGAAGTTGTTGAGGATGCCCGTCTTGGATTACCCAAGCCTTTAGAGAATAACCTCCCAACGGAAAATTTCCATTATTTGATGGTGAATTTCCTGAAATTGTAGCCCACTTCGAATAAGCAAAATAATTCGATAAAAAATTTCCATCGATGAATTGCGGAACTCCGGGTAGAAGTTGAATAGCAGGGTATGATGTGTTTTCTCTGTTTCGGATTGTGAATCCTGGCCCTGAAAGTTCAAAGCGTAATTGTACAGCGGCTCCCTGTGCTCCTAAATCATTTTGAAGTAGAATAAGCCTGAAATTATTTTGAAATGGATTTGAAAACCCCGACCATGTTAATTGATACGGAGGATTAATTTGCAAAGAAACAGAAATTGGATATTGTTGTGATCTACCGCACAAACAAATCAGCAAGAATGCAAGACTTAAAGAACCTTTAATGATAATGTTGCGCATAGTAGGAAATTTTGTGTTTTTACCGGCTGAACCAGAAGTTGCCATACGGTTTGAAGTTGAAGTTGAATTAATTCTTTTTTGCTTTTGGTTTTTAGAATAGAGCCTGACCAAGCAATTCTATTTTGAATAAGTTGTGTTTGGTTAGCGAAATAGGCACATTGAAACATGATCTTATCTCCATGTTTCCTGCTTTGCGTAATGCTGAGTTGTCCACCTTTGGAGTATGTAACTCTGTCAGAGTTTGTGGTTTGATTGTAATTGGCACCAAGAGAAAAGGAGTTTTTTTGAGCGTTAAATTTTCGAGTTACCGAGCAAATCATATTCAGGGTGCTCAATGAGGATTCTAATTGTTTTTCTGAAGTAATTGCTATGCCTTTCAATTGAGCTCCTTCGTTGTAATTACCAACAACAGAGAACCATGTATTCTGTAATTTTGCTAATGGTAATGTAAGGTTGGACTGAAGATTTTTTTGAACGGCAAATAGGTACAGGGTATCTTGCGGTATTGCTATTTCATCAGGCCTTAGAAATGGATTATTTCGTTGGATATTTGTTTGGTTACTTATTGCCAATGAAATATCCCCTGTTTTTAATATTTTGGAATTTACTCTTAGCTGTAAAAGCATTCTCAAATCATCCAAACTTTGAATCTTTTTCTGAATGCCGCTCTTAATGGAAATATTTATTTTTTGTTTGAAAATTCTCGAATTAAATTCGACACCTCCGTTTTCTACTCCTGCAACAAAATACCAGGAACAAAGTGATTTATATTCCTGTTCAATTCGTTCATAAAAGAAATTTAACTCCTGCTTTTTGCTATAACTCAATTTGTATATCCCTGCAAAATTCGGCTTTGTCTCATAGAATTTATTTTTAATAGTGGTCTCTTCTTCATTGTGTAAATAAGTATTTAGTGATGCTGCTTGCTCTATAGAAAGTTGCCAGTTATTGCGTATTTTCTTTTCAAGATTAATAGACATGCTAAATCCTGTTTCTGCAGGAGCATACGGTACGTTGGTAATTTGAGATTCATCAAGGTTCCTATCAAAAGCAAAGGCACCGCTGAGCTGTATACGGAGATCTGATTTTTGAATTCCAAGCTTTAATCCGGCACACCATCTTTCCGGATAAAATGGACCGGATGTGTTTTCAAGATCCGGAAAGCTTGCCTTACGGATTCTTCCGGCAATAGCACTCAAATGTTTTGAGTTTTTGTCCAGTTCAATAGCAAAACCTGAAACAGGCATTGCTGATAATACGTAAGGGGAAAAATTCAGTGTAGCGTGACCCACTTGTGTTTTAATCCATTTCCACGATGGATGAAACTTAAATTGGTTGAAGGGGTGAGAAAAGGAATTGCATCCATTCGACCAGCTCCATGTAATGGGTAGATCAACATTGGCTATTTTAGCCTTTACGCTCCCACTAAAAAATTGTTGAAAGTGGAGTTCCTGATTATTGTTTTTACGCAGAATACTTTGAAGTTGGAAATCTGTATTTAAACCATACGCTTCTTTTTTATGAATGTTGCTTAGCTCCTGTGCAAAGGCGTTTTGTAGAAATAGTGTCAGGCAAATGATCGGAATCCTTTTCATAAACCAACAATCTGAAAGAGTATGCTTTTGTACGTTCGTTCTCCAATTACCCTTAAAACATAAAGCCCGTTTCCACGACTAATCATGTTTTCATGGATTTCCCAAAATGTGCCTTCAGGATAAAAATATCTTTTGATAAATTCCCCACTAATTCCAGAAATTTCCGTAGTAATTGGTTGAGGAACATTGGATGAAATTCTAATGGTTACTATTCCGGATGATGGGTTGGGAAAGACAAGTATTGAAATGTAAATGGAGTCACTTATCATTATTTTTTCACGCCATTGGATCAATCGCTCTGATGATGATTCACAACCAAGAAAGAAGGCGGTGCTTCTTATGAGGTGTGGAAGGGTGTCGGTTATTTTAAGTATTAGAGAGCTACCTGTTTGGTCAATGAATTGAAGTGAATCAGAAAATGCCCAATTTATTGAATCCGGTTGGGGTAAGGTGGTATTTACAATGACAATAGTGTCTTCCCGCGATGCTCTTGTGTCTACCATAAATCTGTTTACCGGAAGTGCAGAAGTTGATTCAAGAGTAATTTCGTATATGGATCGACACTGATAGTTGTCTTTTATTTCCAATGTATATTCTCCATAAGGTAGTGATGTAAAACTGTTGGACAACTGAAATGGGGACTGATTGATCGAATACAAAAATGGCGGTGCACCACCATAGGAAATTACCGAAACACTTCCGGAGCTGTCTATGCAGGATGAGACTGAAAATAGTGAATCAGCTCTTGGCGGTGGAAGCAATAGATTTATTACATAGTCCCCACTACATGTTGAATCTGTAACGTGAATTACCACAGTTGTATCAAACACAATGGTGCAGACCGGAACAAATGAGCTTGGTGGTATCCCTGATGATGAGTAGTAGAGGTTTTGTTGGGCATTTATCGGATCCGGAATAGGTAGGAATTCTGTATTCATGCATACCACTGAATCTGTTGATCCGGCAAATGAAAATGTATTGCTATGGATCACAATAAAACTATCCCTTAGTACGCACTCATTTCTTAAATCACGAATTGAGTAGTGAATAATTCCGGGCGTATCAATTAATTGCGGATACGGCAACCAGGAAGTGTCTTTTTTTATTTCAATGCTTGTGTTGATGGTACTTGTAAAGTTGTCTGTCCATTTTTCCGGAAACGAGCAATTCAGTAACAGTGTGTCTGAAGTAATTTGATTTTGTGGTGGTGTTTTCCATTCGTAGATGTAAAAATTTATTACTGATTGACATCCATTATCCTGACGAATTCCCGACAAGGCCCATAATCCGCCATTTGTAATGGAAATGGTATTTCCGTTGAGTGTATTTGAACCGTCAGACCATTCCAAATCAGTTGTACCTGGAATTGCCATGCCGGAGATGTTTAAAACGGTATCTCTGCAGTTGAGGGTGTCCAGAATAAAACTCTGATTAGGGTGGAGTAAAAAAAGTTGTGGAGCTTGTATGTTTTGTTGAACAAAAATGAAATTGCTGTCCCTGCAACCATTCGTATTATCAATTCCTACCAAATAGTATTGACCGGGTGACTGACAAAGAAATGGATCAGAGTACAGCCCGCCACCTTGCAATCTCCAATAGGAAGATGCTGTTGCAGGAAATACATTTCCGGAGAGAAAAAGTGTTGTATCACTGCAGCTAAGAAGAAAATTTCCAACAGGAAGATTGATTGCAGGCCTGCTCGTATCTGCGATAACCAATACCGTGTCCTTTGCCGTGCAGCCGGTAATTCCATCTGTAACCGATAGATGATATTCTCCTGCTGATTGTATGGAAATGTTTTGATTGAATGTTTGTATAAGTTGCGGATTGGTCCAAACGTAATTTGCCGATTGTGCATTACTGTTACCTGAAAGTAAAACTGAAGTTTGGATACATGTTAAACCGGTATCATTTCCTGCATAAACAAAAGGAGCTTGTTCAATTGTTAGTGGTAGTTGTGAGGATGAACCGTTTATTGCGCAATAGGATTGTGGTGTTACAATTAAATTTCCGGAGGACGGGTTTGACGAAGCATTAAGTGTGTTGAATGTCCCTGTTCCGGTTAAATTAATTCCTGTCCCTGTATAATTCCAAGTGTAGGTAGTTGCATAGCGCGCAGCCGGTACTGTTGCTATTATGCCTTGTTGATTTGGACAGATGCTTGCATCACTAATTGAAATGGCATTTGCAGGATGTGGTTTCATGCAGTATTTAGCAAGGCCGATTCGGCTTTGAGAAGAAATTGTGGTTAAAGCAGCATCACTGATGTACAGATTATTTCTCGATATCTGGATGGCTCTCGGGTGATCAAGAACACCGATTGGGTTCGGAGAAAATGGCGTGCAAGAAAGGGTATTCAGATCAACAGCAGCAAAACCGTTTCGTGATTGGCTTAGGACATTTGTAAAAGATCCGGCAATGAACAACTCATCCTGATATATTCCGATCGATTCCGGAGTCCCTCCTGTAATCATAAATGCACCGGGTGTCATCACATTTGTATTTTCATCAAATTCCATTAATGAATATCCCAGAGGCCAAATCTTTGAATTCAGAATATAGATCTTCCCGTTTCTCCTTTCCGCATCGATCACTTTTGCAAAATTGAACACAGGATTGAAAGAGGGAATTGCATCTCCGTTTGATTTATCCAGGGCAATGATGCCTTCGTTGCCGTTTCCTCCGAATTGTTGTCCGCATGCATAGATGCGCGTTGGAGCCAGCAATAGTTTTACAATGGTACAGGAAGTAAAGGTTAGGAGTCCGTTAGCAGGACGACTGGCAGGATCGTAGCTCAGCAGATTTCCGTTGATAGCATCAATAGCGGCAATCGCCAAACGCAGCGACCCGCTGGGTAAATGATCGATGAGCACACCTTGACCGGCAAGATAGAGGGTGCTGCCATCTAAAACCATNNCAGGAGAAGCGCCGCCCGGCTGGTAAACGGTGTTGAGTGTTCCGTTGTTGCCGCTTGCGTTAAGATCGATGCGACAGAAATACGGAACAGCACCGGAGCCGTTCACCGAAGTAAATTCCCCGCCAACATACAAACGTGTGCCGTAACGCGCCAGGCAAAGTATGCTACCGTTCATGGTGCTGATGGGATTGAAGGAACTGAGTACGGTATTGGTGGCAAGATCCACTGCAGCAAGATTCCGGCGCGCGATTCCGTTTACATGCGTAAAATTTCCGGCGAGGTATAAAATGTTGTTTACACTGTCCTCGGCAATAGCGTTGATTTGTCCGCCGGCATTTAACTGCGGAAAAGCGCTTTGCAAAGCCTGTGAATTTCCGTAATAGGGGAAACTGAAAAGGTGTACCGCGATGATCAACAGAAGGAATTGTTTTTTCATGCTTCAAAACTAGCCGCACGAAAAACGGCATACAAGCGATTCTGTACCAACTTACTTGTTAAGTGAACAGTTCGGTGGGGAGGGATGGATGGGTTGATGAACAGATGGAGGGAAGGGGATTTTGGGAGTTGTAAAGGGACCGCCAAAGATCATCAGGGAGCGTCAGGATCACTGTTCACTAAATATCCCTACATTTAACATAATGAAACGCGCCTCCATATACGTGATGATCGGGTCTCCATTTGCCATTGCAGGTGTGATCTATTTAACTGAATACGGTTGGTTTGCAAACATGCCGGTAGCGATTCCATTGTTGGTTACACTGTTGGCATTCGCTTCCTTGTTTTTGAGTTTTGCCTTTTTCTACATGCACTCGCCTCGGCGTAAAAAGGCAATGATTGTATTGGGCGTGATCGGATTGCTGATTACCATGTTGGGGTATATTTTCAAACTTCAACATTGGCCGGGAGCAAATGTGCAAACTATAGTTGGTGTGTTGATTATCTGTTTCAGTTATTCTCCCTTGCGGTTTTACGAAAAGTACCTTCGCTGGAAAGGACTTTCCCTTTCACACCGCGATGCATTGTACCTGAGTATTTCCGAATTGCTAGGCTCTGTTTTTTTCTTTTTGGGAATCCTCTTCAAGTTCATGCACTGGCCTTATGCTAATTTCATGATGACATCGGGTGCTTTGGTTCTGGGGGCTTCTGTATTGGGATGGAACCGGAAGTTTAAACAGGAAGTGGTGCAACGCAAACAAATGCAGGACGATCTTCATTCGGCTAATGATTTGCTCGCGGAAAAAAACAAGGAGATCACGGATAGCATCAATTACGCTAAAAAAATTCAGGACGCCTATCTTCCTCCTATGCGCGTTTTTGAACATTATTTTCAGGAGGGTTTTATTTTGTTTCAGCCCAAGGATATTGTAAGCGGCGATTTTTACTGGTTTTTCAAAGAAGGATTCGCAGAAAACAAAGCATCCGACTGGGTATATCTCGCTGTAGCCGATTGTACAGGTCATGGTGTTCCGGGTGCGATCATGAGTGTGATTTGCTGCAATGCACTCAATGATGTTGCTGTAACCCGCGCAATACAATCGCCCGAAAAGATTCTCGATGAAACACGTCAGCTCGTTGTACGCACATTAAAAAGCGAAAACGGATCAGGCAGACAAGACGGGATGGATATTTCCTTATGCAGATTCAATTACAAAAGCGGAGAACTACAATTTGCCGGCGCACACAATCCTGCTATTGTTGTGAAGGCAGGAGGAGCCGAAGTGATTGAACTGGGTGCCGATAAACAGCCGATCGGATTTTTCGAGCGTGCATTTCCATTTACACTGAAAGAATACCAATTGCAAAAAGGCGATACACTCTATCTTTTCACCGACGGTTACGCCGATCAGTTTGGCGGACCCAAAGGCAAGAAACTAAAATTCGCCAATCTGCAAAAACTATTGCAATCGATGCACAACATTCCCATGCAGCAACAAAAACAACAACTCACTGATGCGTTTGAAAACTGGAGAGGGAACCTGGAACAAATCGATGATGTGTGCGTTATAGGAGTCCGTTTGTAGAGAACGGGACTGGGAACGAGAACGAATTTCGAATTTACTGTTCACCTTTCACCCCCCCTGAACCTTTTTCTCCGGCACGTGTACAGCTATAAAATCTGATATTATGAACACGCTTCTTCTTCTTACCGCTTTATTGTTGAATCCTTCGGTGGATACCAATGTTGTGCTGCACTATTACCACGGTGGTGGCATGTATTATGGCTCGCAGGATTATTATATCCGTTACGATAGTGTAGTGGTGGAGGACATGGACCATGGATTGGTACTGCGGCGTGCGTATGCAATGAATGATCAGTTGCGCAAAGAAGTGAAAGAGGCCATTGGCACTTATCGTTTGAATACTATCCGTACACTTCCCTGCGGTATTATTTACGATAAGGCAACCACATCGGTAAAATTAACGCGGGGGACAGATGTCCTGGCATATGTTTCTTCCGGAGCAACAACACAAGTAGTAGAAGCCGATAGAGATCGCTTTCATGCTTTTGTAGATTGGATGACGAATTTCATTCACCGCATTAGTGCAATAGGAAAGTAAGAAGTTATGAGTCTTTAGTTAGGAGTTAATAGTTAAAAGTTAATAGTAGGGAGTAACGAATGGAGATCTGCAGGAATAGATTTTTCATTGGAATACGTTCTTGGTGGTTTTACCGCATCCTCCTACACCCTTTGTTCCACTTCCACTTTCGTTTCATTTCAGTGGACAAGTCAGTGGACAAGTCGGCGGACAAGAAGAATTTGTTTTGAAAAACGCTACCATTGGGAAAAGTGCACACCCGAAAATTGATATTCAATCTAAATTTAATAAGTAGAGCACCCTTCTACTTCAGAACCGTTCACTGTTCACTGATTACTGTTCACCGTTCACTGTTCACCGGCCTGTCCCGACCTTTAGCGTCGGGATCACCATTCACCAATCATCATTCCCTATCCGGCGGTGGTGTTTTGTGCTGCAGTAGAGGAGCGTTCATGCGTTCCGTTTTCCATTGAGAACGATCCATAACAGCATCTGTTTTTTCGTCGTACACTTTCCATTCCTCTGCTTCGGGAAAAAATAGAAAATGGAAATACGTAATGAATTCTCCGTTGATGGATTCGCCGATTTCAATCCAGTAATGATCAAATGCGCTTGATGGTCGTGCGGTAATGATGGCGCTCAGTTGGGTTTCTCCTGCATGACCTTTATTCAGCATCAGCGATAATTGTTTCACCTCTTCAAAATGGAGTGCGGTATCAATCAATAGTTGCCCGAGGCTGTCGCTTGTTTTGTTTTCGCTTATTTCATGCTCCGGTGCGGTGCAGGAAAAGAGCATAAGAAAACCAGGAAGAACGAGGAGAAAAAAGATGTTCCTGACGTTCTTACCGGGTTTCATGCACTAAAGATCGAAAAATTATTTAGATGTGCGGTACTTTTTTAGCAGGAACCAAAGTGCAAATCCTGCAATGAGCAACAGGAACCATGCGCGGGCAAGCACAAGAATGAAATCCTGCACAATTTCCCAACCTTCGATAAAGGAATCGCCCAGTTTGCTCCAGAAGGAAGGTTCGTATTGCGCAATGTTTTTACGATTGGCAGCAACTTTGGTAAACACACTTTCGTTCTGATAAATGAAAACTTCAAGAGTAGAATATTCAACCTTATCCAGCATACGAAGTTTTTCAACAGTGTTGCGGTCGTTACGTTCATCCGCGCGTAAAAGTGCTTCTTCTGCGCTTTCAATGCTTTCCAGTTTTCTTCCTTTATCATCGATGGCTTTTGAAAGTCGCGAATGGTATTTTGCAAGACGTTTGCGCTCGAGTTCTTTATCAACCAGGTCGAAGGTGATGTTTTCTGCGGTGAGATTACGGTGATCAAAAAATTCGGATTCCGCACCGATTTTCCGCAATACACGATCGAGGTGTTTGGACGGCACACGCAATGTCATTCGGTTTTCGAGTACATAATCCACCTGCTCAAGTGTTGAATCCCGCGAAATGGGAATGGTACGCGAACTTTGTACAGTGCTGCGCAGGAAAGTGGATTCTACATAACCCTTATTGGCAATCACTACATCTTCGATGGCGTATGTGCTTTTCTCAACATTGGCTACACGAAAACGAAGGTCGGCCGAAATGATAAATGGACGCAAAGAATCGTTTACATTAAATGCAACAGCTGCAGAAGAGAATAAGCGTTCGCTCACCATTGGCTGTGTTTTTGCACCTGGAGATATATATCCGTATGAAAGATTTCTCCCGGCATTGGCTGCGGATAATGTTTGTGTAGCATTCTCATCATCACCGTCTTCTTTTATTGATTCCTCCGCTTCGTAATAAATTTCGCTTGGGGCGGACTCGTCGTTATTCATAGCGGCGCCGGATGTTTCCAGGCTCGTTTCATCTGAACTTTTGTAATCGCTGCCGGAGCCGCAGGCGGAAACTAAAACGAGAATCATGCTCAGTAATAACATTGACTTTTTCATGGCAAATGGTTTTGGTTGGATATACTTTTTCCTGCGGAAGAACTTCTCCCGATGGTATTGTGCTGAAATGGAATTGGTTTATTTTAAACTATCACTTGCAGTGGAATCTTCTTCTGCAAAGCTGGCTTCGAGTGCATCGAGTTTGGAAGGCGCTACCACTTCATCGTCGTGCGATTTATGTTCCTGCAATTGTTCTTCGCTCGGACCGGTATTCAAGGTATAGATAAAACGATAAACAAGAAAGGCCGTTATTGCCAGCGCAATGGTAAGAGATAGGTATAACAAGATCTTTTTCATTTCGTTTTGATTAGGTCTATGCTTTTGATTCGTATTTTTGGATCATGGTTCAGTTGCGTACGCGTCTTCTTTTACTTTTTTTATTTTTTTGCTGCAGCACTCTTTCCGCGCAACAGACTTCTTTTTCATTTCCTGATTCTGTACACCTTTCTTTAACTGAAGTTCAAGATAGTGTTTTTGTTTTTTACGACACCCTTTCTTCTAATACAGAAAATACAAAACAACGCCGTCCGCGACGACTTGTAGCTTCTCTGTTGTGCATTACATTGGGTCCTTTTGGCGTGCACCGTTTGTATTTGGGCACTACACCAAACGTTCCTGTTGCCTACACCCTCACACTGGGCGGAGGCGTAGGAATTCTTCCTGTGGTCGATCTGCTGCTCATCGTTTTCTCCAACGACATCACACCCTATCTCAACAACCCCAACGTATTCATGTGGAGCGAAGGAGAGCAGTAGGTTCTGCTAATAAATACCGAGTGTGGGGGAAAGGTAACCCAAGTTAGTTTTGGAAACAAGTAAACGGAATTCTTAAAAAGTCTTAATTGCAGGTGATGCCAATTATTTTTTCATCTTCAGCAAATACTGATACTCCAACGAGGCATCATCCATTTGCACAAATGTAAATCCTGCCTCTTCCAGTTCTGCTTTTGCGGTGTTTGGACCTACCTTCATCGCATTGGGCGGCCCCACCGGCAAATCACCTTTTTTAAAATCGACAACAATCAATTCTCCCTTTTCGCGGAGTTTGGAGTGTACTGCTTTAAAATAATCGTTTCGTTTTTCAATGTGATGGTACACATTCACCAATAGCACCACATCGGCTTCGTTCGCTTCGAGAGGAGCAGAAGCATATTCAGCTTTGCGGGTGATGAGATTGTTTTTTTTCGCGTCCTTGTTTTTGTTTTCGATGTAGTCTATAAAACGTTCATCAGCATCGGCAGCAATAATTTTTTCCGCACCATCGGCCAGCTTAAATGCAAAGTAACCGGTACCCGCACCAATGTCCACCAGCGTTTTCCCTTTCAGATCGCCAATAAACGCAATCACCACCTCCGGTTTCTGCCACTTCTCCCGCTCCGGATCCTCAAAGCGCTGCACCAGTTCATCGAATTCACTCTCGTTCATGTACGCATTCGCATCCCCATGATGATGCCCGTGCTCATGTTCCCCATGCTCATGCCCGGTACTGTCATGCTCATGCCCATGATCGTGCTTATGCTCACCCGAACAGGCGAAAGCGAGGAGGAGAAGGATGTATAGTGTTTTACGCATGGGAGGGGGGTAATTGGTTAATCTTCCTTCGGTAAACCTTCGGCGGACAAGTTGGGTAATCCTCCTTCGCTAAACCTTCAGCGGACAAGTTGGAATATTGGTAATAATACGGATTTCATCGGCAACACCTATTCATTCGCAAACTAGCACATTCGCACATTCTCACATTCTCACATTCTCTCATTCACCCATTCGCACACTAGCACATTCGCACATTATCCTTCTACTCCACCGTCACCGATTTCGCCAGGTTACGCGGCTGATCCACGTTGCACCCACGCATTACGGCGATGTGGTACGATAACAACTGCAAAGGAATCACCGAGAGTAGCGGAACAAGAATATCATCCGTATCCGGAATCTCAATGATATGATCGGCCAGTCCTTTTACCACGGTATCACCTTTGGTAACAATGGCAATGATCTTTCCTTTGCGGGCTTTTACTTCCTGAATATTGCTCACCACTTTTTCGTACGATGGTCCCTGCGTGGCGATCACAAACACGGGCATCTCTTCGTCGATCAGTGCGATCGGACCGTGTTTCATTTCTGCAGCAGGATAGCCTTCGGCGTGGATGTAGGAAATTTCTTTCAGCTTCAGCGCGCCTTCCAATGCAACCGGAAAACTGTTTCCGCGACCAAGGTAAAGTGCGTTGCGTGCGTCTTTGTAGATGTCGGCAATGTATTTGATCTGCGAATTGCTCTTGAGTACTTCTTCCACCTTTTCGGGAATGGAATCGAGTTCGATGAGTAAACGGTTAAAGCGGTTGGCAGGAATGGTGCCGCGTTTTTGTCCGATCATCAGCGCCATAAGGGTAAGCACTGTTACTTGTGCCGTAAACGCCTTAGTAGAGGCCACACCAATTTCCGGACCGGCATGGGTGTACGATCCGGCATCGGTTGAGCGTGCAATGGTTGAACCCACCACATTACAAATACCGATAATGGTTGCACCTTTCGATTTGGCAAGCTGAATGGCAGCCAGCGTATCGGCCGTTTCTCCCGATTGTGAGATGGCAATCACTACATCGTTTTCATCAACGATCGGATTGCGGTAACGGAATTCGGATGCGTATTCTACTTCTACGGGAATGCGCGCCAGCTCTTCGAAAAGGTATTCGCCCACCAGTCCTGCATGCCATGATGTTCCGCAGGCTACCATGATGATGCGTTTGGTGGAAGTAAGTTTCTGTTCGAAATCTTTTATTCCTCCCAGCTGCACCCAGCCTTGCGTGGCACTGATCCTTCCGCGCATACAATCGCGAATGGAACGGGGCTGCTCGTAAATCTCCTTGAGCATGAAATGTTCGTAGCCGCCTTTTTCCAGCGCTTCGAGTTGCATTTCCAGTTCCTGTATCGAGAGACGTTTGTCCTGGTTCTTGATGTTCTTCAGTTTCAATCCTTCCTTGCGATCGATCACGGCAATTTCTTCGTCCTCGAGGTACACCACATTTTTGGTGTATTCTACAATGGGGGTGGCATCGGATGCGAGAAAAAATTCGCCTTCTTCTCCAATACCGATCACCAACGGAGATGATTTTTTTGCAGCGATCAGTCGGTCGGGATTGCTCTTGTCGATCACCACAATGGCATACGCGCCGTGTACTTCGTTCAATGCAATACGCACCGCTTCAAAGAGATCTACTTTTTCCTTGTTGCGGATCTCTTCAATGAAATGGATGAGGACTTCTGTATCGGTTTCAGAGGTAAAAACGTGACCGCGTTTGGATAATTCTTCCTTAATGGTGGCGTAGTTCTCTATGATTCCGTTGTGAATAATAGCGAGATTACTATCACCCGAAAAATGCGGGTGTGCGTTTTCGTCGTTCGGCTGACCATGCGTTGCCCAGCGGGNNTGGCAAAAGCTTCGAGTTCTGCAACCTTTCCTTTTTTCTTGTACACGTTCAAATGACCACCTTCCACCAAGGCAATACCTGCCGAATCGTATCCGCGGTATTCGAGGCGTTTTAGTCCTTTAATGAGGATAGGATAAGCGTCCTTAGTTCCTATGTATCCAACGATTCCGCACATGGCTCACTGGTATTTGGTGTAAATAATTTTTAGACTTGGCTTGTCGCGATTGTCGGCGCCCGCACCACTTAATATACTTCTGTTCCCGGAAATGGAAGAGGCAACAACAGCTAAACGCAATCCTTTATTCGGGTGTGTTCCGTTCAGGATGCGCTGGATATGTCGTGTAATGGAAAAGCGATAGACTTTACGACTGGCATCATAGTAACCACCAAAAATGAGATCGCCCAAAAAGAGGTCTGCAACAGTGTAGCTTTCGCCTTCGTCGTTTATTCCAAAAAGAATGATTTGCGGCGCAGGAGTGAGCGGATCGAGGTTGAAGTATTGTACGGGTAAGATCAGTTCTGCAAGATTAACGATGATGTTGCCATTGTTGTTGAGCTCCATCAAATGCGGAATATGAATTTCCGCTTGTAATCCTGCTCCCGCCTGCAGGTAAAAATAATTATTTCCCAGTGTGCTGTCTGCTAATTGCAGTGCTACTTCGGTTCCGGAATAATCGTGTGTGTACCTGGTGTAACGTGCGCAACGATCGTTGATGAGAAAAGAAAAACGAACGGTATCTCCGGTGCTGATGCGACGGTAATACATCGTCACTTTTGTATTGGGATCGAGCATATCGATATACATCAATGCTCCGTTGCCAACAGCTTGTGCGCTGTTATCTACTGTTACATGCAATCCTTTGAACCAACGTGTGAAGTTGTCATTGTCGGCCAGTGTTGCATTTCCGCTTTCATTGGCAAAACGTTGTGCAAGCGAATTATCCAAACGCAGGCGCAATTGTGGTTTGGAAGAATCGCCGATGATGGGGTCGTGAAACCAGGAAAGCGTATTGGGTGTTTGAATGGAATAACCACCCACAACAAGATCGGTGGGATCGGTTTGTTTAACGGTGGTGGAATAATAGGCCGAATCCTGATAGAGTGTATCGGTTATTTCGTAAACATGAAATTGTTGTGCATCAAGTTTGCCGTAGTACGATTGGTAAACGAGCGATAGCACCAGCGAATCGATAATAATATCGCCCGGAGTGAAATCGGGTGCGTTGGCGGCCAGACGGATCTGCGTGAAAATACCGGCTTTCGCTTTTCCGAAAACAGGATCGTTGATGCTTCCGATCAGGTTATTGGCCAGCTCATCGGTACGCAACGAATCCGATACCCGCGTAAAAGTGCGCAGGGTAAGGGTGTCCATTACTGTTCCGTTGAGGATATCGTCTGCGGGTTGAACAGTGGCTCCGAGGTCGGCATCTGACTTGCGGCACGCACCCAGACTAAGGGCAACAAAAAAGACAGCGGCCATAAATGACCGCTGAGCTTTAGAGAATGATGTAGTTTTCAATTTCATTGTGGTTTAGTCCACCAGAAGTGCTTCGGCGACTTTGTCGTAGAATTCGTTGTAGATGGGGATGTAGCGATCTTCTTCCTGGTATTGAAGAACGGGTTTGCCGCTTTCTTTGAGGAAAGAATTGATTTTCGCATCCACTTTTTCTGATCCGAGAATGACACCATCGGCATGCTGAACAGCCATTTTGGTGAGGTTAACAAAATCGGGAGCTTTTAGGTGGGTAACATCGCCGTCGGTAAATCCGTCGGACTTCATTTTCCCGGCCAGCTTTTTATCAAGTGAACCTTCAAAACCATTATCGTAAACAGAATAAACCACCTTGGTATCTGCAAAATGCGGATCGTCGCCATAAAAACGTTTAACGTAAGCAGGCATCAGAGCTGTCATCCAGCCGTGGCAGTGAATTACATCGGGAACCCAACCCAGTTTCTTTACGGTTTCAAGAACACCGCGGCAGAAAAAGATCGAACGCTCGTCGTTATCGTCAAAGAACTTTCCGGAATCATCACTAACAACGTTCTTTCTTTTGAAATAGTCTTCGTTATCGATAAAATAAACCTGCATTCTTGCAGAAGGGATAGAGGCCACCTTAATGATGAGCGGGTGATCGTTGTCGTTGATGATGATGTTCATCCCTGAGAGACGAATCACTTCATGCAGTTGGTGACGACGCTCATTGATGCATCCGTAACGTGGCATAAAGACGCGTACTTCTTTGTCGATTTCCTGTACGCCCTGAGGCAATTTGCGTGAAATGGTAGAGAGAGTGGTTTCCGGAAGAAAAGGAGTAATCTCCTGGGAAACATAAAGTACACGAAGTTTTTCCATAATGGGGTTTTACGTTCCTGCAGAATTGCATTGCGGGTACAAAAATATAGAAAAAAAACGGCACTTTCAACAAATCGACTTAGATTTGCCCGCTCCGCTACCCACCCACCTCCCCCTCAAGCCCTTGAAAACATTAGCGTTTCCGCACGAATTGACCTCTCTTTCCGACACCCTGAAAAGGGAGGGTAAGAGCCTCGGTTTTGTGCCCACCATGGGCGCTTTGCATGAAGGACACCTCTCCCTTGTCCGCGAGGCCAAGTCCAAAAACGACGTTGTGGTGGCCAGTATTTTTGTGAATCCGACTCAGTTTAATGACCCCAAAGATTTCGAACGCTATCCCCGCGTAGTGGAAGAAGATCAACGCATGTTGGAATCAGCTGGATGCGATGTGCTTTTTCTTCCTTCGGTAAAGGATATGTATCCCGACGATGCTTCACAACAAGCTGTTTCCTTTGGCTTTCTGGAAACTGTATTGGAAGGCGCTCACCGTCCCGGCCATTTTTCCGGTGTGGGAATGGTAGTAAAGCGTCTGTTTGAAATCGTAAAGCCATCAACTGCCTATTTCGGGAGCAAAGACTACCAGCAAGTAATGGTGATCCGTTCGCTGGTGGAGCAGTTTTCCATTCCTGTGGAGATCATTGCCATGCCCACCATCCGCGAAAGCGACGGACTCGCCATGAGTTCGCGCAACCGCTTGTTAAGTGCTGAAGAACGGACAATAGCACTTGCACTTAGTAAAGCCTTGTTTACTGCTAAGGAAAATTACCCATCACAAAGCATTCCCGAACTCCTGCAGCATGCCATCGCAACACTCAGCCGCCCCGACATCCGCCTCGAATATTTCGTCATCTGCGACGGCGACACCCTCCGAGAGATTACCGATAAATCGCAAACCAAAAACCCCGTGGCACTCGTAGCCGCACACGTAGGCAAGGTGAGGTTGATTGATAATTTGGGGTTGGGCAGGGCTGTGAATAGTGAACAGTAAACGGTTGTCAATGCCTGAATAAGGTTGACGGCTTAAGGTTAATTTACTTCATTCCCAAATACACAATTAGACACCTATTTCCAAGTGTTACCCCTTTGCGCAGCGCCGAAGGTGACTTTGCTCTCCTTGAAAAAATCCGAATTGGTATTCTCAAAACAAATTCAGAAGAGGATAATTATTCAAGCAGATCACAAACAGATTTCTTTGCGGTAAGTGTTTTAGTATTCTACGTGCTATTTTGTCGCCTATGGAGTAAGGTTCATGCGCTTCCCGTGTCTTTGCGATCAAATCGGAGTGTAATATTGCCTTATCAGTAACATTTGTTACTCACCACTATTCAACCATCCACCAAATGTGACATTTGTCATTCTGCATCATTTTCTACCTGCCGATCTTTGTATTGTAAAATTTCTGCCATGTACACAACAGTTTTTGTTATTGTCCTGCTCCACCTGATTGCCGGGTNNCAAATCTATACCGGATGTCTGGCCGAAGCGGCGTATTACATCGAAAGCAATGGCGAAGCAGCCATCATTGATCCGCTTCGCGAAGTAGAGCCTTACATCAAAAAGGCCAAAGAAAACAATGCAACAATCAAATACGTTTTCGAAACGCATTTCCATGCCGATTTCGTTTCGGGTCACGTCGATCTCGCTGCCAAAACAGGTGCAGCTATTGTTTATGGTCCTACCAAAATGGAAACCGGATTTAAAGCACACATTGCGCACGACGGAGAATTGTTCCGCATCGGAAACATCTCCATAGAGCTNNCCGGACATACCATGGAAAGCTCCTGTTACCTGCTCCGCGATGAGAACGGAAAGGAAACAGCCATTTTCACCGGCGATACGCTCTTTATCGGCGATGTAGGTCGCCCCGATCTGGCACAGCACGTGATTTCGGATCTGACCGAAGATAAACTGGCAGGACATTTGTTCGATTCGTTGCGTAACAAGATCATGCCGCTCAATGATGATATCGTTGTGTATCCCGGTCATGGTGCCGGCAGTGCATGCGGAAAGAACATGAGTAAGGAAACGTATGATACCCTGGGTAATCAAAAGAAGGTAAACTATGCGCTGAATCCTGCGTTAAGCAAAGAGGAATTCAAAAAGCAATTGCTTACTGGTTTAACCCCTCCTCCCGGTTATTTTCCGCAGAATGTAGTGTTGAACATCAAAGGCTACGACAGTTTCGACATGGTTATGGATCGCGGAATGCGTGCATTGAATCCGGTGGAATTTGAAGTCGCCGCCAATGAAACCGGTGCGCTGATCATTGATACACGCCGTGCAGAAGAGTTTCACAAAGGATTTATTCCCAATGCAGTTAACATCGGCATCGATGGCAGCTTTGCTGTGTGGGTAGGGACATTGGTTCCTGATGTTAAACAACCCTTGCTGCTCATTATTGAAGAAGGAAGAGAAGAAGAAGTCATCACGCGTTTATCAAGGGTTGGATACGACCAGCCGCTGGGTTACCTGAAGGGAGGAATAGCGGAATGGATCAAAGCCGCAAAGGAAACCGACACGATTACTTCCGTTTCTGCAGATGAATTTGCTGTCGCGTATAAAAAAGGCAATGCAAACATTCTGGATGTCCGCAAAGCCAGTGAATACTTCAGCGAGCACATCGTAGAAGCCGAAAACGCACCGTTGGATTACATCAACGACAGCATGCTGAAGGTGGACAAAAACAAAAGCTATTACGTGCATTGCGCAGGAGGATACCGTTCAATGACATTCGTATCTATCCTCCAGGCCAGAGGTTACCGCAACCTGATCAATGTAGCCGGAGGTTTTTCCGCCATTAAAGCAACCGGAAAATTCCGCATCAGCGATTACGTCTGTCCGACAACCATGCTCTAACAAGTCTAAGCCACTAAGGGACAAAGGGAAAAGGCGAATATCTCTCTTCTTCCCTTATTCCCTTTTCGGTACTATCTCAAATGTATTCCACCTTTATTTCACCTCAGGAGATATTTTTGATTTAAACGTCAGGATTCGAACACCCCCCATTCGCACATTTATCCTTCGTAGCCCTGGCGAAGAAGGATTCCCCACATTCCCCACATTCGCATATTCCTCCCATTCGCACATTCCCCCATCCGCACATTCGCACATTCCTTTCATTCGCACATTCCATTTTCTTCTACCTTTGCCCCATGGAAATTCAGGTTCTTAAATCCAAGATCCACCGGTGCAGAGTTACCGAAGCCAATCTGGATTATATCGGCAGCATCACCATCGATGAAAACCTCATGGATGCTGCTAACCTTATTGAAAACGAACAGGTTCACGTGCTCAATTACCGCAATGGCGAACGCATCATTACCTATGTCATCAAGGGCGAACGGGGTAGCGGAGTGATCTGCCTCAACGGTCCGGCCGCGCTGAAATTTACTGTGGGCGACGATGTGATCGTGATCTCCTATGCCGGAATGGACTTCGAAAAAGCGAAAAGCTTTCGTCCGCATGTCATTTTCCCCGACGCTGCCACCAATTCGCTAAAGGCTTGAAGATTGTTCTGAAAGTCCTGAAGATTGCCGTACCGCTGGCGCTGGGGATTTACCTGGCATGGTATTCGTTCGATTCGATTCAGGACAAGGATAAGGTGGCTCAGGTGATGGGGCGCGCCAATTATTTTTTCATTGCTCTTTCGGTCATCTTTTCCTGGTGCAGTCATTTTGTGCGTGCCTTGCGCTGGAAGTACCTGCTCGAACCCATGGGGTATCAGCCGCGGGTGTGGAACAGTNNCAGTTACCATGCTACCATGATTGGTTATTTCATGAATCTTCTTTTGCCCCGTGCCGGAGAAGTGAGTCGCGCAGGAATGATGACACGTTACGAAAAGATTCCCTTCGAAAAAGCATTCGGAACCATCCTCGCAGAGCGTGTGGTGGATGTGTTTATGCTGGGGATTGTTTCGTTGATCACCATTGCACTACAGTACGATAAATTCATTGAATTGAAAGATACATTTTCAGCTATGGGTTCCGGTGATCAGAAAAGCAGCAGCTGGATGTTTATTGCACTTGTTGTTTTGTCTGCCTTGTTACTTGCGGGAGTTGTTTTGTATTTTATTCACCCAAAAGTTCGCACAAAAGTAAATGCCTTGGTAAGCGGCTTGTTTGATGGATTACTTGCAATACTCCGACTTAAAAAGCGCTGGGAGTTTTTGGGTCTTACATTTTTGATCTGGTTCCTGTACATCCTCTTGTACCTCGTTTGTTTTTATTCTATAGCCGAAACATCACAGCTCGAATTGAAAGCACTTCTCCTTGGATTTTTGGGAGGAAGTTTAGGAATTATTCTGGTGCAGGGTGGCGTGGGTGTGTATCCGGTACTGGTAGCTTCTGCATTGGTGATGTACGGCGCCGATTACGATGTGGTGATTGCCTTGGGCTGGGTAACCTGGGCAGCGCAGACCTTGTTGCTGGTGGTTGCCGGAGCGGTGTCGTTTTACCTGATGCCGCGGATGAATGAGGAGGGGTGATTTTTTTCACCACAAAGACACTTAGCACGAAAGGACCACTAACTTTCCTTTGATTGTATTCATTGTTTACTTATCTTTGGCGTTACTATCGTGATGCGTTACTATGATTGTTTCATTCGGAACCCGGGAAACTGAAAAAATTTGGGAGGGACAGGCGGTTCGTCATATTCCGAATGAAATACAGGCCGTAGCGCGACGCAAATTGAGAATGATCAACAACTCGATAAGTATTGCTGATTTGAAAATTCCACCCGCGAATCGGCTGGAAAAGCTTAAAGGCGACCTGAGTCAGTTTTATTCAATACGAATCAATAAGCAGTGGCGGATCATTTTCAAATGGAACAATGGAAATGCTTCGAATGTTGAAATTATAGATTACCATTAACATGAAACGAATTAGAAATATTCACCCCGGAGAAGTTTTGTTGGAGGAGTTTTTACTTCCAATGGCCATTACGGCCTATAAATTATCCAAGGATATCTCCATTCCGCAGACCCGCATTTCAGAGATTCTGAAAGGAAATCGAAGGATCACTGCTGATACCGCTTTACGATTGGCCCGCTATTTCGGTACTTCTCCTAAATTCTGGATGGGATTGCAGGATGATTATGATCTGGAGGAAGAAATGCGGGCAAAACAAAAAGAAATTGCAGGCATTCCCCGTGCTAAGGTTAATGCGGCATAATTGTTATTGCGCAAGAGTGTTTTTTGAGTGTAATCTTTTTCTATCCGCCTTCTTTTTTATTTTTCTGACGGTTTCAAAAAACACAGAACTATCCTCATTGATGGAAATAAGATTCCGGTCGCGTAAATCGTTTAACAGTTTACGCGCTTTCGGATTTTTTATTTCGATGATCAGGTAGCTCATTGTTACGAGTATACGTAAAATTCAGGAGTTCCACATTGCGAAAAAGGATGTTTTTTTTCTTCCAGGTAATGGCTACCTTTCGCATCCAAAGCCGCGGGTAAATACAACAGCATGAATAAATTCGACAGCATCCAATCCAAAATCCTTTCGCTGAATGATCTGCAACGCTCGGTGAAGGTATGGCGACTTAAATCGTCGAAGATTGTTTTTACCAACGGTTGTTTCGATATTCTGCATCGCGGACATGCAACCTACCTCGCCATGGCTGCCGAATACGGAAATAAGCTGATCGTTGCGGTGAACTCCGATGCTTCGGTGCGCAGACAAGGCAAGGGAGATGATCGTCCGGTCAACGACGAAACATCGCGTGCTTTGCTGATCGCCTCTTTGCAGGTGGTGGATGCAGTTGTGGTTTTTGATGAGGATACCCCACTTGAATTGATTCAAATGCTTCAGCCGGACGTTTTGGTAAAAGGCGGAGATTACGATGCTGCAGAGACCAATCCTTCGTCAAAGAAATACATTGTGGGTTCCGATGGTGTTCGTGCAAACGGAGGAGAGATCGTTACAATTCCTTTTGTGGATGGATTTTCCACTACCTCTACCATCGCAAAACTGAAAGGCTGAGTGCAGATCGATCTCCTTGCATTTGCCAAACGTGCTGCTGCGTTGAAAGCGGAGAACAAAAAATTTCTTTCCTCCCTCAAAAAAAGTGATCCGCGCAAACTTGATGAGAAATTTCATGCGCAACACGAAGAAGTGTTTTCACGCATTGATTGCCTCTCCTGCGCCAATTGCTGCAAGACCACCAGTCCGATCGTCCGCGAAAGCGATGTGGACCGCCTGGCAAAAACCCTGCGCATTCGTCCTGCCGAAGTCATTGCTCACTACCTCACCTCCGAACCCGATGGCACCTATGTGATGCGTACTTCACCCTGCCCTTTTCTTGGTGCAGATAACTATTGCTCCGTGTACGAAGGTCGACCCGCAGCATGCAGAGAGTATCCACACACCGACCGAAAAAAAATGATTCAGTTGCTCGATCTCACCTTTAAAAACACGCAGGTTTGTCCGGCCGTGTTGGAGATGGTGGAGGGGATGAAGCAGTTGTAAAGCTTTTTCCACAACGCACATACTTTGCGTGCATTTACACTAATTTCGTCCCATGGCTAAAGTGAAATCCGCATATTTCTGTCAGAGCTGTGGCTACGAATCTGTCAAATGGTTGGGTAAATGTCCTTCCTGTGCAGCCTGGAACACCTTTGTGGAGGAGGTTCTCGACAAGGAAGAAAAAGGAAGTTTTCGTCCTGGCGCATCGGGTTCCAAACGTTTAGCGAAAGCACAAAAAATCACTGAGATCCGTCTGCAGGAAGAAGACCGTGTGCTACTCTCCGATCGTGAACTGAACCGTGTTTTGGGCGGTGGACTCGTACCCGGCTCGCTTATTCTTATCGGTGGGGAACCCGGTATCGGTAAATCCACTCTCATGCTGCAGATTGCAGTGAAGAACCAGGGTTTGAAGGTTATGTACGTCAGTGGCGAAGAAAGCGAAAAACAGATCCGCATGCGTGGAGAGCGCATCGGCTTTGCCAATCCCGATTGTTTCATTCTCACCGAGACCAATACGCAAAATATCTTCCGTCAGATCGAAGAACTTCAGCCTGATCTGCTCATCGTCGATTCCATCCAGACGCTTCATACCTCCTACATCGAATCCTCACCAGGCAGCATATCGCAGATCCGTGAATGCACCGCAGAGCTCATGCGTTTTGCGAAGGAGAGCAATACACCGGTGTTTCTCATCGGACACATCACCAAAGACGGCAGCATCGCCGGTCCGAAGGTTTTAGAGCACATGGTCGATACCGTATTGCAGTTTGAAGGCGATCGCAATCACGTTTACCGTTTGTTGCGCAGTGTGAAGAATCGTTTTGGTTCCACCAATGAGCTCGGTATTTACGAAATGCGCGGTGCTGGTTTGCGCGAAGTGGAAAACCCATCTGAAATACTGATCTCAAATAATGATGAAGGATTAAGCGGAATCGCTATTGCTGCTACACTCGAAGGTATGCGTCCCTTACTCGTGGAAGTACAAGCACTCGTAAGTACAGCAGCATACGGAATGCCACAACGCTCCGCCACCGGATTCGATGCAAAGCGACTGAACATGTTGCTTGCGGTTCTTGAAAAACGTTGCGGATTTAAACTTGGATCGAAAGATGTTTTTCTCAATATAGCAGGTGGACTCCGTGTTGATGATCCTGCAATTGATCTGGCAGTAGTTTGCGCCGTATTATCATCGAATGTTGATCTTTCTGTTCCATCCAAAACTTGTCTCTCTGCAGAAGTAGGCTTAAGCGGTGAAATCCGTCCTGTGAACCGCGTAGAACAACGCATTTCGGAAGCAGAAAAGCTCGGTTATGAGCGGATAATCATTTCCAAATACAATAAGGGAATTTCACAGGATCAGTTTTCTATTGAATTAATTCAGGTTGGAAAAATTGAAGAAGTATTCAAAGTCTTATTCGCGTCGTGATACCGGTCTTTGATTTTTTTTCGCTCTAGAGTACGGATACCTGAACCTAGACCTCCGGGATTTTTAAAATCCCGGAGGTCTGCCAAAGTTCGGTGCTTAGCTGGAAAAAATCAAGTTGAGCGATACCAAATTACTTATTAAGTGAAAGATTCGATCTTAGAGTTTTATCCTTTTTGCTTACTAAATAGTTTCAACACCCCAAGCCGCAACATTAAAATCCAGGGTATTCCATGAAATAATGCGTCGAACCAATCCATGGCTTGCATACCTATTCCACCTCCGGAAATCCATTTGAGTTTGCCCCAGATATGCGGCTCAGGAAAAAAGGGTGCAAGTCCAAGACTTAAACATAGCAATCCTGCTATTTTCCAATCATTAATAATTTCTTTCATCTTCAATCTGGATTTAATTTTTCGATTCCCACATACAATCACGAATCCATTCGTCTCCGTTACCACCCAAATCAAAAGGAGATATTGAAACAGGACGATGAATAAGCTCTGGTATTGAGTTTTTATCCGAATAATTTCTTTTCGCCAGAAATTCGTTTCTTTGAATTTGTTCGTTTTTATAAGAAGCTGCATTGCCGGAAAACAAATCTTTTCCTGCAGTAAAAAAGTTTCCATTTATTGCAAGTGCAACAAAAAACAAGGGAAGACTCCATTTCAATATTCCGGGACGAATAATGTTTTTCAGCCTGAATCCAACCTGAAACCAAATCAGTGGCAAAAGGAGAAAACAAAACACACATGCCCAATTCAAAGTTCTGTGTTGACCTAATATTCCCGTTGTTAAATAGGGAAGAAATGCAGCAATAAAAACGGCAAAAAGCAGAAGTGAAATCAGAATGAACAGCGAGGGTAAGCGAGTTGTTGAACCGAATTGTGCGCCTTTATACATCACAATTATGGCAAGGATAATGCCTGATGGGTGAATCAGCCACAAAGCCAGAAAGCGCAGTGTTTGTGCGAAACTCATAAAAAGGCTGTTCACTGTATTTCCTGCGTCCGGATAATTATTTATTCGCACATCATTTCCCGGAGCAAGTACCATAATCAATGTGCCTATGCTGATGGCAATCATTGAAAAGATAAACCATGTTGGAATTTTTTTCTTGTAGATGATAAAACCAATTAAG
>DEHO01000048.1 GCA_002351955.1 Flavobacteriales bacterium UBA2798 | reverse complement strand
ATGACACCTTACATCATTGAGGAACGTCAGCTGAATGTTGCTCAGATGGACGTATTCTCACGTCTTATGATGGACAGGATTATTTTCCTGGGTACAGGAATTTACGATCAGGTAGCTAACATCATTCAGGCGCAGCTTTTGTTTCTTGAGTCGGTTGACGCTAAAAAGGATGTACAGATTTACATGAATTCACCCGGTGGGTCGGTTTATGCCGGTTTAGGAATTTATGATACTATGCAATTCATCGCCCCCGATGTTGCGACAATTTGTACAGGAATGGCGGCTTCAATGGGAGCTGTACTTTTATGTGCAGGAGCTGCAGGAAAGCGTTCTGCTTTGAAGCATTCGCGGGTTATGATTCACCAACCTTTGGGTGGAGCAGAAGGTCAGGCGTCTGATATTGAAATCACCGCACGTGAAATCCTGAAACTCAAAAAGGAGTTGTACGAGATCATTTCCAAGCATTCCGGTCAACCTTATGAGAAAGTTTGGCAGGATAGCGATCGTGATTACTGGATGATTGCTGATGAAGCAAAATCGTACGGTATGATTGATGAAGTACTGGAACGTCACAGAAAATAATTGAAAACTAAAAGGCCCTTCGGGGCCTTTTTATTCCTTGTCTGATGAAAGAGAAGAATGAAGTTAAGTGTTCCTTTTGCGGAAGATCTAAACGGGAAACAAATGTTTTGATTGCCGGAATTACCGGTCATATTTGTGATCATTGTGTTTCGCAAGCAGAACTTATTGTCAAGGAAGAAGTATCATCTCGAACACAAGGAGATCTTGAGCACCAATTAAAATTATCAAAGCCTGCAGAAATTAAAACTGCACTTGATGCATATGTAATTGGGCAGGATGATGCAAAAAAGGTATTGAGTGTTGCTGTTTATAATCATTACAAAAGGCTGCTTCAGAAGGGAAATACCAAAGAGGACGATGTTGAGATTGAGAAATCGAACGTGATTTTAGTGGGTCCAACCGGTACAGGAAAAACATTGCTGGCTAAGACTATTGCGAAAATGCTGAACGTACCTTTTTGCATTGCCGACGCTACTGTGCTTACTGAGGCGGGTTATGTTGGAGAGGATGTAGAGAGTATATTATCACGTTTGCTTCAGGCGGCAGATTATGATGTTGCTGCGGCTGAGCGTGGAATTGTATTTGTAGATGAAATCGATAAGATTTCCCGCAAGGGAGATAATGCATCCATAACACGTGATGTAAGTGGTGAAGGCGTACAACAGGCATTACTGAAACTTTTGGAAGGTTCTGTGGTAAATGTTCCCCCTCAGGGAGGAAGAAAACATCCGGAACAAAAAATGATTCAGGTAAATACACGTAACATATTATTTGTTTGTGGTGGTGCTTTTGACGGGATCGACAAAATCATTGCACGCCGTGTCAACACACAAACCATCGGTTATTCTGTGGAAGAAGAAGTGCATCGCATCGATAAGGAAAATATGTTGAGGTTTATCAGTCCACGTGATCTTAAATCGTTCGGATTGATTCCGGAACTTATTGGTCGTTTTCCTGTATTAACCTATCTCGATCCGCTCGATGCCGATGCCTTGAGGAGAATATTAACGGAGCCAAAAAATGCTTTGATCAAACAATATGTAAAGTTGTTTGAAATGGATAATATCCGTTTGAAGTTTGACAAGGAGGTGATTGATTTTATGGTCGAAAAAGCGGTTGAATTTAAATTGGGAGCAAGAGGATTGCGGTCCATTTGTGAAGCCATCCTTAATGATGCCATGTTTGAATTGCCTTCCGATAAGAACACAGAGACACTGCATATCACATTGGAATACGCAAGGGAAAAGTTTGGCAAATCAAAAGTGATGCGGCTAAAAGTGGCCTGATCAGATTGTTTTTTTACCCAGGATCAACAGCGTTACATTCTTTCCGTCGATACGAGCCACATCGGGTAGATTACCCCATTCGCTAAATCCGAATTTTCTGAAAAGTTTCAGACTTGGTTCATTGTGAGCAAAGATGAATCCAAGAAGATTTTCAACGCCAAGCGATGGCGCAGAATCGATTGCTTTTTGGAGAAAGGTCTCTCCCAGTTTCTGTCCTCTGAAATCGCTATGAATATAAATGGCCAGTTCACAGGTGATGGAATAGGCAGGTCTTCCGTAAAACGAGTGAAAACTCAGCCAACCGGCAATTTTTCCGTTTTTTTCTGCTACCCAAAGCGGACGGGTTTGTGCATTGTGTTTCTCAAACCATTCTTTGCGTGATTCAATAGTTACGGGTTCAAGATCTGCAGTTACCATGCGACCGGGAATAGTGGCATTGTAGATGGCGACTATTTCAGACAAATCATTTATTGAAGCATTACGAAAGCTGAAATCCATTTGCTGTTGAAAATTTCGGGTCTGCGTTCAAAAGTAAGCGATTATACTCAAGGGAAGAGCCTCAATGCATCGTAATTTCGTGAAGTAAATCCATTCCATGAAACAGTATCATGACCTCCTCAGCCACATCCTTGAAAAAGGAGTTGTAAAAACCGACAGAACAGGCACCGGTACAATCAGTGTTTTTGGTTATCAAATGCGCTTTGATCTTCAGGAGGGATTCCCTTTGGTTACTACCAAAAAAGTTCATTTGAAATCCATTATTCATGAGTTGCTTTGGTTTTTGCAGGGCGAAACCAATATTCGTTACCTCAAAGAGAACGGTGTGAGTATTTGGGACGAATGGGCGGATGAGAATGGAAATCTTGGTCCGGTTTACGGTCACCAATGGCGCAGTTGGCCCACTCCTGATGGTGGAAAAATTGATCAGATCACACAGTTGGTTGATATGATTAAAAAGAATCCGGATTCACGCCGATTGCTGGTGAGTGCATGGAATGTTGCTGAAGTAAATAAAATGGCGCTTCCTCCTTGCCACACGTTCTTTCAGTTTTATGTTGCAAACGGCAAACTTTCCTGTCAGTTGTACCAACGAAGCGCTGATACTTTTTTAGGTGTTCCATTCAATATTGCTTCTTACGCATTGCTAACAATGATGATGGCACAGGTTTGTGATCTTCAACCCGGAGATTTTGTTCACACCTTCGGTGATGCGCATTTGTATTCCAATCATATCGAACAGGCCAAACTTCAGTTATCACGCGATTTGCGCAAACTTCCTGTGATGAAGATCAATCCTTCTGTAAAGGATATTTTCGGATTCAAATTCGAAGATTTCGAATTGCTGAATTACGATCCGCATCCTCATATTAAAGCACCTGTTGCTGTTTGATATGAGAATCAGTTTGATTGTAGCTACGGCTCCTGATGGTGCTATTGGGAAAGACAATAAATTGCTTTGGCATTTACCTGCCGATATGAAATATTTCCGCGAAACAACGAGCGGACATTGTGTAATTACCGGAAGGAAAAATTACGAGTCGATACCCGAAAAGTTCAGACCTCTCCCCAACCGTACAAACATTGTTTTAACACGGAATAAGAATTGCAATTTTCCCGGAGCAATTTCTGTTTCTTCATTGCAGGAAGCTATTAAAGTCTGCCAACAGCATAATGAAACGGAAGCATTTATAATTGGTGGGGCGGAAATTTACAGACAGGCTATTGATGCCGGTATAGTCGACAGAATTTATTTAACGCTTGTTGATGGAACGTTCGATGCTGATGCCTATTTCCAATTCGATACATCCAATTGGATCGAAAAAAGTTCGCTTCGTTTTGATAAGGATGATAAGAACCCATTCTCAATGACATTTTTCGTTTACGAAAAGGCATAAAAAAGTCCTGAAGTAATTCAGGACTTTTCTATTTGAAATATAATTCTTTAACGTGTCTGGTTTCCGGCGATCAATGCACCGTTGCTATCCCATTTGGTAGACACAACGCGCTTACCACCTTCATAAACCATCNNTGGCTTCCATTTGTTTGTTTCCTTTTTCATCAAAAGAAACCCATGTGCCGTGTTTCTGGCCATTTAGAAAGTATCCGGTTTCACGAACATTGCCATTCTCGTAATAATACGTCGCCTTGATCGTTCCGTTGTTCAATTTCTCAACAACAGGTTTCTCCATTCCGGAAGCAAGAGTTCCGTTTTGTGCCATCAGACTTCCGGAGAAAGTAAGCGCAATAATAAGAGCAATCGTTTTCATAGGCGTTCTTTGTTTGTTATAGGTCAAAGATACGTCCTGCTTTACCCGGAGTTTCAATTGGATTAACACTGGCTTAATATTGGTTAGCGTTTTGATAACATTGCGATAATGTTGGCGATGACGATTTTGTAGTTATTGACTGATAATCAGTCTATTTTTCGGCCTTTTACAACCTGGTCGTTGGTCTTGTATTTTTTTAGTTTTTTTAGTTTAAACTGAAGAAACACTGAGCTGTTCCCAAGACTGATGGTGTACTGATTTGTACCATACCGTACGGTTGGTTTGTTTCCGATCAGTGTATCCGATGTAAGATAGAACGCGCTGAAGTCAGATTTTGCTTCAAAAGGCAAGGTGCGGTCATCGGTATCAAAGCTGATTCGGTAGGTGTTTCCTTTTTGAGAAATAATTACACCTGGTGTTCCTTTTTTAATCAGTACACGATCTTCTGATGTTTTTGAAGACACCACCAGTTCGCCTTGCTTTGTTTCCCTGCCGCTTTGATTTTCACTTTTAAGAAGAATGATATCATCGGAAGTAAAAAACTGAATCTTCCTGATTTCGGCATCGCTCAACGTGTATTTCTCCCTAATAGAAGAAGTAAAGGCAGTTTTTTTTGCACATGCGAAAAGTAGCAATGAAAATGCAAATGGAAGGATGATCAGAAGGCGTTTCATATGTGTGTTGTTTATTTTAAAAGTTCAAGAACTGTACCAAATGGGTAAATGATGAGGTTCATACAACCATAAGATTGCATCCGCGGATATCGCAATTGTCAATTCTTCCAAGGACTTCAAATGAATATTCGTCAAATGTACGCCCTAAATCATCTATACTGATAAAAGAAAGGGTGTCGATATTAGCCAGGTCGTAAATATTTATGGCACCTGAACTTCCATGGGGTAATAACTGAAATGGGTCAGAAAGTTCCCGTGTGCGGATACGCAGGGTATCGGATGAATGGAATATGCCGTCTCCTTTACTGTATGCCTGGGAAAATAGTTCAGTCATTCCGTATTCCGAATGAATTGCCGGAACGCCAAATGCTCTTTTTAGCTGTAAATGAATTTCAGAACGAAGCATTTCTTTTTTTCTTCCTTTCATCCCGCCTGTTTCCATAATAATCAGTTCCGGAAAATTTATGGGAAATGCATTCGCAAAATCAATCAATGCATGTGTTACTCCAAGTAGAATTACTTTTTCATTCTTGATCTTTAAATTATTCAGAACCGCAGCCAGCTCCTGATGTTGATTCAGGTAGAATCCACTTTGTTCTTTTGATTCCCGGATGAAATAGTCGGCCATTGCAACCAATGAACTTCCTTGTCGCTCGAGGTAACCGGGTAATAAGGCCAGTAGCGTTAGATCACTCAGAACACCGTACTTATTTTCAAAGGCAATACGTGTATTTTGCAAATAGAATTCAGTGTCTTTAACAGGATGTTTACTTGTAGTATGACCGCTGGTTCCGCTGGAAGTGAATATGGTCTCAGGTTTCCAACTACCTGTTCGTACATCGAGTGTTTTGAAAAAGGAAACGGGGATGCAAGGAATATCGGTCCAATGAGCGGGCTCAATGCGAAAGCGATTGGTATGTTTCAGGAAATCCTTATAAGTTTCGTTATTTTCCCGTTGGTAATGAAATATTTCCAGCGCAACACCGTTAAAACTATCAGGATCGTTAACCTGATCAAGTTTAAATTTTAGTACATCGCTTTTGCTGGTCAATCGTACAGGATTTTGTAACTTTATAGTCGGATGAACAAGTATTCAAAGATAGTGCTATTCCTTTTGGGGCTTACGGGATTTATGGCTTGTTTGAAGCCTGAAGAATACCCCATTGAACCTGCAATTGAATTTTTACGTTTTGAACGCTACGGTGATACCGGAGTTGTGCTTATCAATTTCACAGACGGAGATGGTGATATTGGATTAACTGAAACGCAGGATGATCCTCCCTATGATACTTCCAGTATTTATTATCATAATCTTTTTATTGATTATTACGAAAAGGTAAATGGTGTTTTTGTTCAGGGACAATCAATTCCGGCAGGAGATCCGATCGCATTTAATTTCCGTGTACAGAATATTACGCCCCAAGGGCAGAACAAAGCATTGAAGGGAGAAATCAGAGTGACGTTATCGCCTTCATTCTACAATCCTTTTTCATCCAATTCCGATACCATTATGTATAAGATCAGGTTGTGCGACCGGGCTTTGCATATGAGTAATGAGGTGGAGTCTCCTGAGATTATCCGATAAAAAAAAGCGACAGGTGTTTCCGTCGCTTTTCCCAATATTATAAGGGAGATTATTTCGTCGCTTTGCTGAAAACGCTGCTTTCTCCGTACATAACTGTAAGGTATTTTTTCCGACGTTTTTTAGCGCCGACAGCATATTTTTTACCGGTGTAGTAGGATTTCATAAACATCAGAACCGAGGCTAGTAGGAACACCATTGCAGCAATAAGAACAAGTGTGAACTGAGACTCTCCCTTTATGCTCTTAAGTGCAACTGCCGTTGCAATCAAAACAACACCTGCGAAAAATGCCGCAAATATGGCTTTATCGAATTTTTTCTTCGTAGCCTTAAGTGAGTTTCCGTTTTCAGTTTCCATCATTTTCGTTACAGTATTAGATAACACAAAGTTAACATATGTAACGTATTTCTAGCCTAATAGTTTCAATCTGCCCCATTGGCTGTACAAAATGTTGATTTTTAATGATATAACTATGGGGTGTGAAGCTTGTTTTCTGCCCTGGCATCGGTTTTTTGCAGCCTTGCGGTTAATTTTTTATTAAATGCAGACGACTTTTTTATAGTTGCTCAGAGAGTTGAAAAGTTNNGCCGTTAATCTGTTAAATAACAGTGTTTTGAAAAGAAGTTGTCAATTTTCCACTGCGCGCCAATGTTTTGCAAACATCACGCCAATATTAAGGTAATGTTAAGTGGCTATCGGGGTTCATTATCCGGTCGATTTGCGATGAAAGGATTATCAGATATTTGCTCCCGAATAAAAAAAGAAAAAAATGGAAATCAGTACGTCCATTCTCGTGTTGCTAATTGTTTGTGTGTTGTTCGCATGTTTGTTCGAATTCATCAACGGATTTCATGATACCGCAAATGCAGTTGCCACTGTAATTTATACCAACACCTTAAAACCGCAATATGCAGTAGTTTGGTCCGGTATCTGGAATTTCCTTGGAGTGTTTGCAGGAGGAATTGCAGTAGCAATGGGAATTGTCGATCTCCTGCCGGTTGAAATGTTAATTGAGCAGAGTACGGCAAGTAGTGTTGCAATGGTACTGGCGCTGATTTCAGGAGCGATCATTTGGAATTTCGGAACATGGTATTTTGGAATTCCTGCATCCAGTTCGCATACCATGATCGGTTCTATTTTGGGAGTTGGATTAGCGTTTTCGCTTACACCTGGACAAGAGTTTGGTTCGGGAGTGAATTGGAGTAAAGCAACAGATATTGGATCGTCATTATTGGTTTCTCCTCTTTTTGGTTTTGGAATGGCGATGATTTTGATGTTTTCACTTTCGCAATTCGTCAACAACAAGATTATTTTTCAGTCGCCAAAAGGAAAAGAGAAACCACCTATGTGGATTCGCGCAATACTTATGTTGACCTGTACGCTTGTAAGTTTTTTTCATGGTTCCAACGACGGACAAAAGGGTGTTGGATTGGTGATGTTAATTCTGATTGGTATTCTACCTGCCTATTACGCTTTGGATGCCAACGTAAAACCCGGTGATTATGTCGGGAATTTAAATTCTACAAAAGAGATTCTGTTAAAAGTCAATCCGGATGATCTAGCCGCCGGCGATCGCAAAACGTACGGAAAGTTGATGGATAACATTTCCAAACTTGAAGTGCAGATGGTAGGAGCAAATACAGTTGCAGATATTCCCCATGGTGAGCGTTTTGCTTTCAGAAGTGAGTTGTTGTTCATCACGCGTAAATTGGAGAAAATGATCAAGAATGAAGTTCTTCCTTTGCCCGTTGAAGATCTTAAAGAATTGAAGAATCATTCCAAGAAGCTTAGGTCCATGACAGATTATGCACCTACATGGGTTTTGGTAATTATTGCATTATCGCTTGGTATTGGCACCATGGTTGGGTGGAAACGTATAGTTGTGACCATTGGTGAGAAAATTGGTAAAGCCCACATGAGCTATGCCCAGGGAGCTAGTGCTGAAATGATCGCTGCTTCAACTATTGGATTGAGCACTTATTTCGGATTACCTGTTTCAACAACACATGTGCTATCATCGGGTGTTGCAGGAGCAATGGTGGCTCAGGACGGTATTAAAAACCTTCAGCCAAAAACAGTACGCACCATCTTGATGGCCTGGATACTGACATTGCCGGTTACCATGATCCTTTCCGGATCATTATTCCTGCTATTCAGAATGGCTATTTGATAGAACCGGATATTCAATCCATTTGAAGGACCGCACATTGTAGCGGTCCTTTTTTCGTCACATTAATTTAACATTGGATTAACAATGTGGCGATATTGCTCCAATAGATTCGCACAGAATTAATATTGGTAATGTTTTGAGAACAATCCATTCATTTATTATGAAAATGCAACCTGTGTCGGGTTCCGGTTTTGAGGGTATTGTTTTCATACAGAATCATTAACCCTTCCTATTTCAAATCAACGAATCATGAAAAGTTTATCCCTGCGCTTACTCGCAATTATCATCCTCTTTCTGTTTAATAAATCAATGATAGCACAAAGCGCAAATAATGCGCCAACATTTAATTTTTCCCGAGGAATAGGTATTGCAGTTCCGGATAGCTCTTTCTCATTAAATTTTCGATTCAGGTCCCAGTTGCGTGCGGGCTATGTCTCCAACTCAACAAGTGATCTTAGTGCTTCCGAAATTGAAGCTCGTGTAAGAAGGCTTCGAATGAGGATTGAAGGTTTTATGATAAATCCAAAAATCAATTACTCAATTCAGCTTTCATTCTCCAGAGGAGACATGGATTGGGTGGATAATGATAACTCCGCAGTTAATTCCAGTCCGAATGTGGTTCGTGATGCGGTGGTGATATATCGGCCAAATTCAAATTGGTCGTTTACGTTTGGACAAACAAAGCTTCCTGGTAACAGGCAACGTGTTGTTTCGTCAGGAGAATTGCAATTCACAGACCGGTCGATTGTGAATGCCACATTCAATATTGACCGTGATTTTGGAGCGCAGTTTTCTTATCAAAATTCAATTTCTACAATTGGGTATGCTTTAAAGGGAGCTTTAACTTCGGGTGAAGGAAGGAATTCTTCTGCATCAGATGCAGGACTGGCATATACAGGGAGAGTAGAAATTTTGCCTTTGGGTACCTTCACCAACAAAGGAGATTATTTTGAAGGAGATCTTGAAAGAGAGAAAAAACCAAAAATATCTATTGCCGGTGGGTATCATTATAATGAAAATGCAATGAGAACCGCTGGAACTCTTGGAAGAGACTTGTATGAAAAGCGAAACATTAGCTCATTAATGATGGATGTCCTTTTTAAGTATAAAGGCTTTGCATTATGTGGAGAATTTATTTCACGCAATACCAATGACCCTGTAACTGTTAATAGTTCAAATCAGACAAGGGTCGTTTATGTTGGGGATGGAAAAATGATGCAATTAAGCTACCTGTTTAAGAATAATATGGAAGTTGCCGGGAGATATGCTATTGTTACTCCTAAAAGTTCAATTTACAACAGCGAACTTCAACGTCAGGAAATGGGGATTGGAGTAACGAAATATTTGAAGAAGCACAGGGTGAAATTGCAGGGGCAATTATTTTACCATCAAAATGATAATCTTCAAACAGAAAGTGTTGTCAATAAATACTACAGTTGCGTATTTCAGGTAGAGCTTGGATTATGAGAACATTGCCGGCGTGATTGTGGTTTCTTTTTACTTCCAATTCTTTATTTGAAAACGCTCTATTCTTGATGAAACAGAAGTTCTTTCTTTTTAACCATTTGACAGAAGCGGAACAAGGATAAGTGATTCTGGCTACTTAAGGGGGCTTTTGTTTAAATCCGTTGTATTGTTATAATTCATTGAATAGCTTATAATCATTGTTTGATTTTTATTTCACCAATGTTGGCATTTATCTTATCCGCAATCTCATCTGTCGGTAAATCATTATCATCACTTCCAAAAGGGTCTTCAATTTCTTCAGCAAGAATTTCCAGGCTTACGATTATATAAAAAATGAACATGGTTGCCGGAATGGACCAATAATAGAAATCCAGTACAAGTCCAATTGGTAACGTGATGCAATAAATGAAAATAAATTTTTTGATGAACATGCTGTAGGAATAAGGAATAGGCGTAGACCTTATTCGTTCACAGGCGCCTAGCATGTCGAGAAGTTGGGTGCATTCTTTATCAAGAATTATTAATTGCTCACCGCTTAGTTTTCCATTGCTGTGTAATTGGTGAATTCTTTTGGTTATTGCATAAACAACTCCGGAAGGCGCATGATCCCAATGTTGAATTTCAGCCATCAATGTTTTGTCAAATTCATTCGTATAATTTATTTTCTCTCCACCCTTTAATCGCAAATGATCTTTCGCTACAAAGGGGAAAATGGCAATCAGATTANNTTACAAGGGATCCCCATTGTTTTCTTCCTTCCCACCAACGGTCGTATGCTGTATTCGTTCTAAAAACAAGAAACAAACCCATTACAAAACCCACAAGGGAATGTACGGAAAGGGTGTCCCTGAAATGGGTGTTATCCGGAAAATAGGTGGTTAGAGCCCAGGTTAGTCCTCCTGCATAAAGTCCAATTAACAGCATTTCCTGCCAAAGAATACGAAGGGTGTCTGACCGGTGGAACAGAAATATTTGTGCAAACCAGGTTTTGGGGTTGTAGGCGATCATGTTAACTCAAACTTAAGATGTAGTTAAAGAGGAGCTTGTATTGCGATGCTAATTTAATGGCAAATAATTACATGTCCGAACCCAGCATATTAATCGTCGACAAAGACTACGGATTTGCCTCTGATACCAAGGATTNNTCGAAGGATTTCCTTGTGAAAAACGGATTTAAGGTAAACCTTGCTCTTTCCTTTCAGAAGGGTTTGGAACTGGCATTGAAACACATTCCTGTATTAATAATATGTGAACTCGACCTTCCAGAGCGAGATGGCGTTGAGTTTTGCAGAGAGATAAGATCAGTTGGACTAATGCGTCAGTCGTATTTTATGCTGCTCAGTTCAAGGAATGATAATTTTGTTCAGATCCTGGCATATAATTCCGGGGCCGACGAATTTCTTACAAAACCAATTAGCGAACGTTTATTACTTAGTAAAATACAAGCCATTTTTCGTCGACTGGAATCCGGATCCGGACCGGTCAACAATGAGCTCATGGGTGATCATTTAAGGATTGATTTTGAACGTTACCTGGCAATACGGGGTACAAGAGAAATTGAACTGCCCAAAAAGGAGTTTCAGATTCTAACCTTGTTATACAAAAATCCCAAACGAGTTTTTTCAAGAGAGGAAATTAAAAACGAAATCTGGGAAGACAGTGCAGATGTGAAAAGTCGCACGATTGATGTGCATGTAAAAAAACTTCGCGAGAAAATAGGTGAGGGCTTGATTAAAACCATCAAAGGAGTTGGTTATAAGTTTGATCAAGGGTAAATAAATAATTTTCTTGATAAATCCACTCACTATGTTTTGAACGAACATGGTTTTTTTTGCGATTAACTGAACACCATCTTCAGGTTAAGGTGAAATAAAAAAGGGTCGTCCTTGCAGACGACCCTTTTTCTTTGGGGTGTATGATTAGTGCTGAACTACCATGCGGATCATCTGACGCGCTTCGCCTGAACGAACGCTTACCAGATATAAACCGTTGGCAATTTCTGAACTGTTGATGTTGATGATTTGTTTGCCTGCATAAACATTGTTGCGGATTTCAGAAGCAACAACTTTACCTCTAAGGTCAAGCACTTCTACAATTACATCACCTTCCATGTTCATGTCAACTTCAAGCGTTGCCATTTGGTTAGAAGGATTTGGGTAAAGAATTACACCGGAGAATACAGTAGCAGTAATTTCTTCTACAGAAACGCTTGTGATGTTGATCGTTTCAACGTCTGTACAAGCACCGAAAGTAGCAGTTAGTGTTACAGTGTAGTTTCCACCGGTAGTATAAGTGTGACTTGGATTTGGTGAAGTTGAAGTATTACCATCACCAAATGTCCACGCGTAAGATGTTGCGCCAAGAGAGTTGTTGGTGAATGTAACTGTATTGCCATTGATGCTGTATGCAAATGATGCTGTAGGTGTAGGGTTGACGAAAACAGCAGTAGCATCAGATGTACCAACACCATCACATGGGTCTGCATTGGTAACTGTTACTGTGTAATTACCTGCAGTTGTTGCAGCATAAGTTTGGGAAGTAGCACCGGAAATTGGTGAACCATTCAGATTCCACTGGTAGCTATCTGATGTTGAAGCTGTAAGTGTAGCGGTTGAACCGGAACAAATTGTTGTTGATCCGCCAGTTGAAATAGTAGGCTGAGGTGCTGCAGAAATGTTTACGTTAATGTTGTTCGACTGAGCTGAGCAACCGTTTCCATCAGTGTAGGTTACAGAGTATGTTCCTGTAGAATTCACAGTTATAGTATTTGTTGTTGCACTGTTCGACCATACATTTCCTGAGCCGGTTTGGCTGGAGATTAAATCAACTGTTCCACCGGTACAAAGCGTTGTTGCACCTGAAGCAGAAATTGAAACTGTTGGAAGTGGATTAACTGTAACAGCAAATGGTGCAGAAGTTGCAGAACATCCAAACGCATTTGTAATTGTAACAGTGTAGTTTCCTGAAGTGGTAACATAAATGGTATTTGCAGTTGCTCCGTTGCTCCAGCTATAGGTTGCATTGGCAACACTGTTTGCGCTAAGGTCAAGTGGTAGTCCGCCTGCACAGAAAACAGGGTTACCTGTAGTTGTAATTGTTGAGGTTACAGTGTTATCGATAGTTCCGGTGTAGACTGTGTTTTGTGGGTCAAAATTTGCCCAACATTTTGTCCAGTCAGTTGTACCAAAAGCACCACGGTAAGTAACAGGGGTAAAGAAGGGATCTGCAAGGTATGCGTTTGAAAAACTTCCGCTACCTGACAATGGTGATCCTGCCATTAATGTGAAGTCAGGGTCAGTAAGATTAAATGCATCTGCAACCATCAAACCTGAATTCAAACGAATAAATTGGTTGTTTCTTGTAGGATTATTGAACCATCCACCAACGTTTGCAAGCGTTGCTCCATTTGCTACCAATAATGAATCAGCATTTAATACCCAACCTGCAATGGTGTTGTTTTCCCAGCGACAAGTATTGTTTGTTAATGCGTTTGTTTCTGTAGCTGTACCATCAATTACAAGTCCTTGACGGAATCCGGCAAATACTGAATTGAAACACGACAATGAAGAGTTTCTGCGGATATGTGCAGCACGACGGTGGTCTGCGCTTACGCCGGATTGAGTTGTTGTTGCAAAAGGACCGTACATTGAGATATTGGTGAATACACAAGATGTAACCGGAGTTGCAGCTGAACCTGAAGAGTTGTTGTCTGATTCAAATCCATTTGATTGAGATTGGTCGGCAAGGTTAGGATAAGATAGTCCAACTGCAAATTGAACTTTACCTGAATAACCGAGGTCAGTATCAAAATGATCATCCCAAGTGCCAATAGCAATTAGGTATTTGCAATTTACATTTCCACCAAACCACTCAAAAGCATCATCTCCGGAAAAAGAAACCTGAACATGATCAACTTTTGTACGACTTCCAACACCGTATAATGTAAGACCATTAATTTCTGAATTAGCCGTTGTAGTAAGCGGAATTCCGGGATACTCAATACGAACATAACTAAGAACACCAGAGGAGTCTGCAGTTGATGCGGCATTTAAAACTCCATAAGGATTGGTAGCAAGCCCCCAACCATAAGTGGTTCCAATTCCACCTTCAGCAGTTCCAATTCCGCCTGCAACGTTTACCGGAGCATAACCGGCAAGTACAATGCCTCCCCAGTCGCCGGGTTGACGTAATCCGGGATTTTGTGTTGATGTAAATACAATAGGACGTTCGGGTGTTCCCTGAGCATAAATTTTTCCGCCTGGTTCAATAATTAAACATCCTGCACGGTATCCAAGCGCAGAACCATCCGGTGTTTTTGCTCCTTTAATAAGTGTTCCGGGTTCAATAGTTAAAGTTGCCCCTGGTTTAACGTAAACAAAGCCATCCAGAATGTACACATTGTTTGCTGTCCAGGTGGTGTTGGTAGTAATGTTACCACCCGGTACAATAATTTGTGCATTTGCTGTGAGCGCGAGCCCTACAAAGGCACAGATTGAGAATAACAGTTTTTTCATTGTTTTGAAGTTTGATTCGAAAACAAAAGTATCCTAAGCCTATTAAGCGATTCCCTTGTTTTGGTTATAATACCGTTAAGAACCCGTAGTTGTATGTTAACAATAACTCAGAGCCATTGTTATCTCAACGTAAACAAAAAGGACTCTAAACCAGAGCCCTTTTAAAAATCAATGAATAAACCTGTATCAGGCTTTGGGTTTACGTGGTTCTTTCCCGTTTAAGCGATAGGTTACTCCCAAGGTGTAATAACTACCTCTCCTGAAATTCATAAAGTGAACATCAGCATCGCGTTCAAGTTTTCCGTTTCCGTTTCCATCCTGGATAAAAAGGATGGGTTGATTCAGGATGTCGTTGATCGAAAAACGGATCTTTAGATTCTGTCCGATTCCTTTTGTAATAGAAAGGTCTAAAATGTTTCTAGGCATTTCATACACATCAGGATCCAGGTCGTTCCCTACAAAAATTATTCGCGGACCAATAACATTATACAAAAGGCTTATGCCCAGGTCAAGCGTATCGCTTTGGTAATAAAAACCACCATTTACAATGTAAGGAGATTGACCTTGCATCGGGCGTTCATTGGCCTGAAAACCTGCGGTGTTTAATTCAACTTTACTCCAGATATAGGAAGCATTCATTACAATACTTAGATCTGAAATAAATTTCACTTTGATTTTCTCTCCGAATTTCGCCAGTGACTTTCTGGTGTCTAATTCAATACCGTATGAAACAGCTCCTAATGCATTTTGATAGGAGAAGTCATTTTGCCCTCCTGTTGGAATAATAATATTTTCAATTGGATTCTGAAACTTCTTATAGAATCCACCAATCGAAAAAGTCTCACCCGGAGAAGGATAGAATTCATAACGCGCATCAAAATTCTGGATATAACAGTTTACAAGTGTGTCATTTCCGTAATACAGAGCATTAAAGTCAAAATTAAGAAACGGGAATGGTGCAAGCTCTCTGAATTCGGGTCTGTTAATGGTTTTGGCGAAAGCAACTCGTACCAGAGATTTTTCAGTGAAGTTGTAGGTTGCATTGAGTGAGGGTAGGAAATCAGTTTTATCAATAATTGTATTTACACGTTCAGATGTCACCCTGTCGAAGGAATTCAGTGTTTGAACATTGTCTTCAACACGAACACCGGTGTATACATTCATTTTTTTAGTAACGGGAAGATTAATTCCAAGATAATAGGCAATCAATTTGTTGGAAGCAGAGTAGGAGTCAGCAGGTTTTGTTGCGTCCACGATCTGGTATCCTGTTGTTGGATTAATATGTTCAGGTATAAAAAGTGAATCAAGTGGTTTGTATGCAATATTCTGATCGAATGTAAAAATACTTGAAGCTCTGAAACCAAAACTTCTCATATTAAATTCTCTTTTCTTGTCTTCGTAGAAACCGCCAAATTTTAGTGTCGGTAAAAAGTTGCCATCTTTTCCCAGTGCAATTTTTTGTTCTCCGTTTAAAGCAAAAGCATGAATTTTTTCTACCAGATCAAGATAAAATCGTCCTGCAGTATTGGGGTCTGATCCCGGGCTTGGTAAATAATACATTCCATAACGTGGATCGGATGGATCGTTCAAGTCAAGATTTCTTCGAACTCGACGAAGATCGGGATCGGAGCGACGTGATGAAGAGTAGGTGTAGTTCCAGTCGAAAATTGTTTTATCGTCGTTGAATTTGTGCTCCCCGCCTAGTTGTCCAACATAAATTCCTCTTTCCTGGTAACGTTGCTCAATAAGCTGCGCTTCGTATCCACCGGCTTTATTGTCTTGTTTGCGGATAAAAGCTGTTGATGTTCCTGTTTGATTTAATAAGTTTTTGAAATTTAAACTGTGGTTGGCGCCAAATTTAAAATTCCAGTTGTGTACCAAACCTGCTCTTACCTGGTGGATATAGCGATCGTCGCGATTGTACACAAACGTATCGTATACCTGAGTGGCTTCGTTAAAGTTTGCCTGAATTAATTTTACGTCGCGGTACTCCCATGTGTTGGAATAGGTCGCGCCAGTATTCATGCCAACCTGAATTTTCTTAAAGTTTTGTCTCCATGCGCCTGAAATACCAAATCGGTTATCCAATGGCATTTTTGCTACATCACGTGGCTTCCAGTTATTATCAAACATTCTCCCTGCTGCCTGAAGATCAGTTGCATTTAGTGTAAGCAGATTTACAGTTGGGAATCCTGACGGGACACCTCTTAATTCCGCACTTCTTCCAATCCAGTCGCCATCTTTTTTTTCTAATGTGATGGCTTCATTAAAAGTAGTTTGTGCCCTGTACGAAGCAGAGTAGTTTAACTGAACAAAACTTCTTTCCGGCATATCTTTGGTGAAAATCTTTACCGCACCTCCGGCAAAATTTCCAGGTAATTCCGGTGCTCCTGTTTTATAAATGAGAAAGCGGTCAACCGCATTACTTGGAATAAGATCGAATGAAAACGCTTTTACATCTGGCTCTACTGAAGGTGTTGTTCCGTTGTTGACCCATACTTCATTATAGCGTTCGCTTAATCCGCGTACCATAACAAAACGATTGTCAATTACAGTAACACCGGGTAATCGTCGTGCAACTTCTGATGCATCTCTGAAGTTGGATTTTGCAATTTCCTGGCTTGAAACACCCACAGCAACCTGATTGGCTTTTTTGATGTCCATTAAGACTGCATTTTCAGTGTTGTTTACTCTTGCTTCAACCACATCGATTTCAAACAATTCGGTTCCTCCTGCCTGCTCAAGTGAAAAATCAACAGTTGTATATTTTCCTTCTACCACCTTTACCCCGGTTACTACTTTGGTTTTGTAGCTAATAAATGAACACCTAATGGTATAAGTTCCGGGTTTAATATTGATGATATAATCTCCATCAAGTTGAGTAGGTGCTCCTACAGAGGGTTGAATGGAATCGATAATTACATTTGCGCCAATTAGTGTTTCTCCGGTTATTTTGTCTTTCACAACTCCTTTAATACCTGTTTGCGCAAACGCTGAACAGTTCAGTAGGATCAGGAATAAGAATGCAAGATGTTTAATGGTCTTCACAGTTTCAATTTTATATCTGCAAAGGTCAGCACCACACCTTATGGGGTTGTTAGGTCTGTGTTATGTAAACTTTAACTGCGCTTTTGGGTAATGTGGCTGAATCCCTTTAAAATAGAGGGATTTTGTCTTTTTGGATGACTTAATATTTTCGTAACTTTAATCCTGAATTAATCCGCTATTAACAGCTTTTTCGCCTTCAGCCCTTAACTTTGGAAAAAATTATAATGAATGTCTAAAGAAAAAACACAACGAATATTGTTGGTCGACGATGAGGCGGATATCATTGAATTGTTGAAATACAATCTCGAAAAGGAAGGTTATGATGTTTCCACAGCATCTAATGGCAGGGAGGCAATTGAAGTAGCAAAAAAAACCAAGCCCCATTTAATCTTGATGGATGTGATGATGCCCGGCATGGATGGCGTTGAGGCTTGTATGAGCTTGCGGGACATGGATGAGTTTAAAACAACCATCATTGCTTTTCTTACTGCCAGGGGGGAAGATTATTCTCAGATAGCAGGATTTGATTCCGGAGCGGATGATTACATTACCAAGCCCATTAAGCCAAGGGTACTTATCAGCCGTATTAAGGCCTTGCTTCGGAGAGGATCTACCTTAAATGTTGCTTCACCCGAAAGTTTGTCAGGTATCAGTGTAGACCGCGAGCGTTATTTGGTGTTTAAGGATGGCGAGGAGATGTCGCTGCCTAAAAAAGAGTTTGAATTACTTGCATTGCTGCTTTCCAAGCCCGGAAAAGTTTTTACTCGTGAGGCCATTTTAAATGAAGTTTGGGGGAATGATATTGTGGTTGGAGATCGCACTATTGATGTTCACATCCGAAAATTACGTGAAAAACTCGGAGAAGATTTAATTCGCACTGTTAAAGGTGTTGGATACAAGTTGGAAAATTGATGAATACATCAACACCCAGGGGCATTGCTTTTTTTGTATCGCTGATACTTGGGATGCTTTCCTTTTTAATTGTTATGGTAATGGTGTACATCTACTCTTCTCAGTGGGAGTTTGTATACCCATTTGTAGCATCCGTACTCGTATTTATAGTCTCATTCGTTTTTATTTTTTACCTGGTGGATCGATTCATTTACGCACGCGTAAAAGTGATCTACAAATCCATTTATAATCAGAAGATCGGAAAAGAGTTAAAGGAAAAAATTCAGCGCTCTGAGGATATGATTGCTGATGTAGATAAGGAAGTAATGGGCTGGGCAGAAGATAAGGAGAAGGAAATTGAAAAATTAAAGGAACAGGAGAGTTTCAGACGCGAATTCCTTGGTAACCTGGCGCACGAATTGAAAACTCCCATATTCAGTATTCAGGGTTATATTCTCACTTTGTTGGATGGTGGACTCGAAGATCCTTCCATCAATCGCAATTTTCTTCAAAGAGCAGCTAACGGTGTGGACCGTATTACGCACATCATTGAAGATCTGGACATGATCAATCAGCTTGAGTCTGGCAAGGTGGAACTTGATATTCGTAAGGTGAATATTATCGAACTCTGTAAAGAAGTGATGGATTCACTCGAAATGAAAGCACGTGAACGAAGTATTTCCCTAAACTTTAATAAGAGTTACGACAAACCAATTTTCGTTAATTGCGATAAGGGAAGAATTGCACAGGTATTGACCAACCTCCTTGTGAATTCCGTTAACTACGGAAAAGAAGGTGGAAAAACGAATATTCGTTTTTTTGATGTTGATGATAAAGTTTTAATTGAAGTTGCTGATAATGGTCCCGGAATTCCATCTGAACACCTGCCACGAATATTTGAACGTTTCTATAGAGTAGATAAAAGTCGCGCCCGCAATCAGGGGGGGTCAGGACTAGGACTTTCAATCGTAAAACACATTGTTGAGGCTCATGGTCAGGCTCTGAATGTGAGGAGTACCGAAAATGTTGGGACTACCTTTGCATTTACGCTCGAGCGTACCCGCTAAATTTTCCTTATAACTTTTTCTGCGGTCAATAGACCGGTTACCGCACATAATCATTGGTTGCTTTGGTTGATTATGATGGTTTTAGATTTACAGAAATCATTTTCTGTATGAAGTATGTATTTCTATTATTTGTGTTTCTGATTCTTTCCTGTTCCCAAAGGGAAGAAATTAAATTGCATGAAGACTCATGGTATCATAGTTTGCATGGCATGCAAAAGGAATATTTCCGTGCTGAATACACCGGACTTCGTAAAAGGATGGAAAAGTTCCGTAAACCGCTTGTAAAGAAAATGAATGGTAGTGAAAAGAAAAAATGGATCGATCGATCCCGCGAATACTTGTACACCACACTCAGCGATTCACTATTTCAATTTTGGTATGGTACTCCATGGGATTTTAACGGTATAACAGAGATTCCGGGCGAAGGCAATATTGCTTGTGGATATTTTGTTACCACAACTCTGCTTCATGCCGGGTTTGAATTGGATCGGGTCCGATTGGCGCAACAAGCAGCAAGTATCATCATTAATTCGCTGTGCAGAAAGAAAGATGTATTTATTTTTACCAATGGGAGAAGAGATAAATTGAAAGAACATTTATTGCGACAGAAGAATTCAATTTTCATTCTCGGACTAGATTCGCATGTAGGTTTTTTACAAAAACAGGATACTTCCATTTTTATGATTCATTCATCAGGTTTTTATCCCTGGAAAGTTGTACGTGAATCATTTCATGAAGCGCAGGCCATTACACACTCCAATTACTTTATGGTTGGTGATCTGTTGGCCAATGATGATTTGTTATTGAAGTGGATCAGAAATGAGAAAATTGAAATGGCTACCAACTAAGTTGATGGATTTTAGGTTTGTGAAGTTGAGCTAGGTATACTTGTTCGGTTTGTCCTGGTGTTGGAATGAATTCTGCAGTTCTACCTAAGGCATGCAGATCCATAATTGTAGAATACCCTGAACGGCAAATGATATGTTCGGAATGGCGAATCAATTCGAGTAATTGTTTTTCATTGGCCATTGGAATGGTTAATGTATCACTTGTAAATGGGTTTTCAATTTCTTGTAATGTGCCACGGATCAACGCAATTTTATTTGTGGTGCTTTTCAATTTATTGGCAAGTTCGATTTCCAATAAGCTCCTTTGTGGTTCAGGTCCGGATAAAAGAATGAGGATGTCGAATTTTTTCTCCGTCATTTTTCCGGATTGTCCTTGGTAGCGGGATAGCGGTCCGATATACTTTACATTTTTTAACCGGTGTTTTCCATGCGAAAGCGCTCCTGAAAGATTTTTCTCGTCTTCAAAATCAGGCACCCACACCTCATCGAATTTTTTCAGGTAGGATCGATTGATAGCATTTATAATCCCTGAGAATATTCCGGCACGGATAAATAATTGATGCGTGATAATTGTACAGTGGGTCTTTGAAGAGTAGAGACCATACCTATTGTCGGATATAACTCTGTCGATTTTTTCTTTTTCAATTATATTCTGCAATAAACGATGTTCAGAGCGAATAGCTTTTTTTATGGTGAAGTATTGTTTCAGCATTGTGATTTTCATTCCGGAATTTTTCGGATACCGTATTTCGATTCCCGGAAGGAGGATGGATCGTAGTTCCGGAAATTCGTTTTGAAGCAAGGCTGCTGAATTACCATAAGTTGCCAGAATTACCTGATGACCTTCCGCAACATATTGCTTGATAAGCGGAATACATCGGGATGCATGGCCGAGTCCCCAATCGAGTGGTGCTACGAGTATGCGCTGAGGGTTGAACACATGTGCAAAATAGGTGATAATTTTACCTTCAACTCATTTTTTCCTGTTTGTTTTTGCGGGTATAAGGGTCTTAATAACTTTCTTTGCAATTATGGGCAAGAACAAGCTGCAGCGCTGGGCTGAAATGGAAGGTTTTCCGAATGTGATACAGCAGTCGGGAAAAGAGCTGTTGGAGGCGGATCATCCAATCAAAGGCCATTGGAAGAAAGGAATGTTTCACAATGATCATCCCATTACCCTCGAATTAGGTTGCGGTAAGGGTGAGTATACTGTAGGATTGGCAAAGCGTTTTGCGGAACGGAATTTTATTGGAGTAGATGTAAAAGGCGCCCGGATTTGGAGAGGAGCAAAAACTGCTGTGGATGAATCGATCAAAAACGCAGCTTTTCTTCGGACTCGAATTGATTTTATAAAAGCGTTTTTTAGTAAAGATGAAGTGGATGAGATCTGGTTGACTTTTTCTGATCCACAACCACGTGAAGGCAAAGAAAACAAACGACTCAGCTCCCCGTATTTTCTCGAGAACTATTGTTCTTTTTTAAAGCCGGATGGATTGATTCATGTAAAAACAGATAGTGATTTGTTGTATGTTTTTACACGTGAAGTGATCAACAAATACAAATTGAAATGTTTAGTAGACACGGCTGATCTTTATGGCGATCAATTTGAATCGTTTGATACATCTACACGCGATATTCTTGATATCCGGACGCATTACGAACAAATGTGGCTTGCAAAAGGAAAAAAGATCAAGTATCTGAAATTTGAATTGCCTGCTAATTTTAAGATGAATCCTGAATTGCGAATTGAACTCGATCCTTCTTTGGCCGAGCTTGAAAAATACTATAAAACCATTGAGTACAAAACCCGTTAAGTTAAGCGAAAAGAACAAAGATTTTTTCGATCTGGTTTACCAGGTAGTACGCCTTGTTCCTTATGGTCGTGTAACCAGTTATGGAGCAATAGCCAAATACCTTGGGTCTGCGCGTTCATCACGTATGGTGGGATGGGCAATGAATGCTTCACATGTGCAAAAGGGCGTGCCCGCTCACCGGGTAGTTAATCGCAATGGAGAATTAACCGGAAAGATGCACTTTTCTTCTCCTGATGAAATGCAACAATTGCTCGAAGCAGAAGGTATTGTTATCGTTGATGATACAGTAATTGATTTTGATAAACTTTTCTGGGATCCTGTAAAGGAGCTAGGATTTGAATAGCAAAAAAAAATCCCGACTGTAAAGCCGGGATTTTTTCATTGTGCAAATTTATTACTGAATAACAATCTTCTGAATGGTTTTACCGGATGCACCATTTAGGCGAACAAAGTAAACACCGGGGATAAGCGAATTTACATCAATGCGCTGGTTGCCATTAGCATTGCTCATAGAGTAAACAGCACGTCCTGTAAGATCGATAATTTCAATCGCATAGTTTCCTTTGCTTTCGATGTTAAGGAAGTCGCGTGTTGGGTTAGGGAAGATGCGGAATCCGCCTTCTGTCACTTCATTTAATCCAACGGGACTTACAACCGTAACAATAGCTTCAGCACGAGGGCCGGGACAATCGAATTCTGTTGTTTTAAATCTCCAGTCGTAGAAGAAATAATAGTAACCGACTGATAAATCATTTCCGGTAATGCTTATCGCCGGCCCAACATTATAAGGGAATGTGATCCCGGATGCGTGGCGCATTAAACGTGGAGTTGTATTACCGGCGTTCCCTGGAATGTTTGAATTTGTAGCTCCGTCGGTAGTAATGTAATATCCTGTACCAGGAGTAAGGTCGATGTTCAAAGGAACAACTACGGTGTCGGCCTGAATATCGGCATCAACAAAAGCAACCAATTGCGCTGCATTGTTGAATACCTGAATGCGACGAATACCGTAACGATCAGTGTAAACTTTCACGCTTTCCAGTGTTCCTGCTTCAGTAACGTTAAAGAATGTTTTTGGATTGGTAGTGTTACCACCGTAAGCTGCTGGTGTTGGTCCGTAGATCTTACCGCCACTGTACTGATCGCCACCGAAAATTTCCATGTCCTCAGCAAAGAAAGATGTTGTTGTATTGAGGAAAGGAGTCGTCCAGTTGTTACCAACGCCAACCTGATTTCCACCAACTGCTGCGTCGTACCATACAACACTGTTACCGGTTGCAGATAGATTTGCAGTTCCAGGAACCGGAATTGAAACGTCTGAAGTTGTAGGTGATGGAGCAGTCATTACATCCACCACAATGTTGTTGGATGAAAAAGTTGCACAAGCTCCTGTTACATCAAGTGAGTAGGTTCCTGCCTGGGTAACCACTATTGATGAAGTCTGCTCTCCGTTGGACCAATCGTAACCATTCATCCCGGTTGGGCCGGCAAGCGTAACGGATTCACCGTAACAGAAAGAAGTTGGTCCGTTCGCAGAAATAGTAGGTGTTTCATCAGGGTTCTCAGTCACATTAACTGAAGGAGAAATAGCAGGACAAGCATTTCCTGATTGGGTAATAACCACACTGTATTCACCTGTAGTATTTACGTTGATGGAAGAAGCTGTTGATCCGTTGCTCCAGAGATAAGTATAACCAGTTCCTGTTGGAGCCTGAAGTGTTACACTCTGTCCTGTACAGAATGCGAATGAACCATTGGAAGAAGTGATGTTACCTGTAAGAGGAGAAACACAATTGCTTTCAACAACAGTAATGAAATTGTCTACGGTAGGATTTTCAATCACCTGAACTCCGCTTGTTGGCCAATCAATAAGGATAGAATCAACTTGTGTGTTGCTGCCTAATCCAAAATGAATGAGTCCGGAGTACTGGTTTCCATAAGATTCACCGGCGCGTACTTCGCGGGTTTGAAGTCCGAATGGTCCGTAAATCGTAACACGTGCACCAACTGCATCAGGATTGGAAATTGTACCGGTGAGATTTACACAGAGGAAGTGATTTCCATTTGGTGTGCCAAGATAAAGGCGGTCGTTGTTGGTAGACGATGGGTTGTTATAAATGGTTCCGTAAGAAGCAAACACATCGATGAAACCATCATGGTTCAAATCTCCCCATGACGGAGTATAAATAGCAGGTGCTGCCTGAAATGGAACGGTAATTTGGGAAAAGGTAAGGTCACCATTGTTACGGAACATTTTTGCTCCGGAACTACCTGTGATTAATAAGTCAACAAAACCATCATTATCGAAATCTTCAAATCCACTCTGAATTGGTGTGAATCCTGTTGTATTGATTCCGGATGTTGTGTTTTCTGTGAATACACCGCTTCCGTTGTTGATGAATAACTGAGCAGCGTAATCGTGGTTGGTAAGGACCAAGTCAAAATCATTATCGTTGTCGATATCACCAAAACTTGCGCTCCATGACTGCCATCCAACGTTGATGTTTGCAGGTGCAGCAGCTTCTGTGAAGGTGCCGTTACCGTTATTGCGGAAAAGTACGTTGATACGACGACCATCAGCAGGATTACTTACCGACTGACGACATTTCGCAATATAAAGATCGAGGTCACCATCATTATCGTAATCTGTCCAAACAGAACCGTAGTTACCGGAGTCGTCTGTTGCAGTTACATCGAAATTCATCAATGTTGTGTTGTGTGTAAATGCACCGTTTCCATCATTGATAAAAATGTGCGACATCGCATTATCGTCACAAACAAAAATATCGAGGTGACCATCATTGTTAATGTCTCCAAGCGTAATGTTTTGTACAAAGAATCCACCGGGTGTCAGGTTTTGAATGGTAATTCCAGTACCGGTTGAATTCATCATGATAACACGAAGAGGTGTTCCGGAGCTGTATCCTCCAGCAACAACATCTTTGTAACCGTTACCATCAAAATCACCTACAGCCATTCCCCAAGCCCAACCTGAACCGCTTCCTACCGTTCCGAAGTTGTGTTCAAGAAAATTCTGACCAGGGCGCTGCTCGTCAATTACCAACTGATAACCTTCATGGAGTCGGATGATATCATCCAAACCATCGTTGTTCCAGTCGGCAACGGTGAGTACGTTAGTACTTTTTACACTGTTCGTAAGCCTTGAGCTTCCGTTCGTGAAGGCAATCTGCGCAGATGTGGCTCCAGCCAACATACAAAGCGACGCGATACCTGCGGTGATTCGTAAAGTTCTTTTCATTTTCAGTTAGTAAATGTGCACGCTGAAATATAGCCAATATTGGTTAAGTTTTTAAGCGATTTGGACGAAAAGGTTAATATTAGTAACGAATGACCTTTTTCGTTAGCTGACCCTCTTCTGTGTTGATTTTCAGGATGTAAGTACCGCTGGAACTTGGTAACTGCAAGTTATTCAGTGCTTTGATTTCCTGTCCTGAATAAGTCCCTATCAATCTGCCTGTCAGGTCATAAATGCTCAGTGATTGAATGACAATACCTTGGTTTTCAATGCGTATGATTCCGTCAGAAATGGGGTTTGGGTAGACTTGTATATGGTTGCTCAGGTTATCCTGCACAGAAACGTTTAATGCAAGTTGAAGCAGTGAATCACGGGCTACCAACAAAGGCGTTTGGTCGGATTGGTTGTACCAATTTCTGAAGGAATCAATTGCAGGTGTGTTGTAGGCAAACATTTCATTCAACCATCCTGGGTTAACTGTTTGGTAATAGACCTTTGTGTAAATACTCACCTCTCCCATAAAACCGTTGAGTGGAATATGGTAATGGAGAATATCCTTTCCGGTTCCTTCTGTTGCGCCATTGCGGTTAAAATTGGTGTCGCTTGATGCGTTGCCTACAATTTGAATGGTGTCGTAGGCTGAATGAGTTGTTGTGAAACCTAAAGGGGGAATACGATTGTCTTTTAGATGCAAAGCAGCTCTTTCAAGCACAGTTGTTCTGTCGCCCATTACATCACCCATAATCATTTCATAAATCTGGGTTTGTGTTTCCTGATTGATCATGGAATAATGATTCTGGTAAGGACCTGTGTTATGCATGATCTCTCCATTGGGTTGCATCAAACCGGATCGAAACAAGGTATCGCCATTTGATTTTATCACAATCATTTGTACAAACGCTCTTCTGGAAGGATATCCGGATGGAAATTTATGTCCAGCTTTATTCAATAGAGATAAATCGATATACAACGAATCCTGAGCAGCGTATGGGGTACCAATGATGTCCAGATCCAGCGTACTGTTGGTCATCATATCTTCAATGGCAGCAATGGTATTCTCAAAATGAATATCTGCCAAATGGTTGAGTCCAAGTTTTTGTTTATTGCGTTTAATCAAATCCACCATAAAAGCATTCGCGCCCTGAAAGAAATGAAGATTGAAAGGAGCTCTTCCGATCATTCCCAGTTCATTGTAGAGCACAATCGGATCTTCCAATTGAGGCATATGGCATTTCTGGCAGGTAATATCCATAGAAGGATAGGAAGAGTTTAACCATTCGTGATATGTCGCCTGCTCTACAAATGTTCCTCCTGTGAGGTTTCCGCTGAGGTCGGCCGTGTTTGTAACGAGTGTGTGGCAGGATGAACACATTCTTCCTTCGCTGACGTGTGTGCTAAAGGTTGGGGTAATACCAACATACAACTGCATATTGGCAGCAACCGGGTTTTGAAAAGGACCGTATTCGGTGCGATAGCCGTTTGTTCCTCTGTGTATCGTATCAAAAGGAATTTCGCCTGAAAAAGTTAGTCCAACAGTTGAATCAATCATATGACATCCACTACATGAAACACCATCAAGTCCGAGTGAATCTGTAACAAGGTTTGCAATGGTATAAGGCGCAAGTCCTTTGAACCGCGCTGTGTAGTGACCCATTGGCGCATGGCATTTTGTACACGTATTTTCCAATGCGGTTGCGTGTCCTGGATTTACCTGGCCTTCGTGCGAAACTTTTGCTCTCCAAAGCGGATCGATTGCAGATAATGCCATCATGCTTGTTTTCCAGTCGTCAACCAGATTTACATCATTACCTGCACCATCGGTGCTTGCAAATCCGGTAGAATCATAACCATGACATCCTGCGCATTGTACGGAATGATGAAAAAACTCATTGAAGGGAAGAGGTACACGATTGTAAGTACGAAACAGGGAGTCATGAACTTTGTAGATCTCTTCTTTGCTGAGAAGAGGATTTACTTTAGCATTCATGGTGGCCATGAAGGAAACTCCCATGATTGCAATGAGCAGAATAACGATTGATTTCTTCACAGTAGCAAATTGACGTATTGGCGCTTAAGATAAATAAGGAAATGAATGTTTCCAAGCCGGATGAGTTAACGGATATTGGTTCAGGAAGTTTGATTTACGGAAATCATAAAAGCACAGCGTTTTTTTTGGTGGTGGGCATTGGCCTTTCAGGAATAATACCTCAAACAAAGTACCCAAACAATTGTTTCAGAAGAGCGATGTATAAACATTAAAGATTTTACGTCATCCGCATTGAACAAGTCAGTATTTTTGTAAAAATTTCATCAATGATTGAAAAAATAAAGGAAGCGCTATCCAATGTGATCGAACCTGATCTGAAAAAGGATTTGATTGCACTTGATCTGGTTTCCGATATTAAGGCGGACAACAATGAAATTTCATTTACAGTCCGGATCAACAACCCTGCTTTACATTCACGTAAGCGAATGGAAGAAGCCTGTCGATTTGCAATTGAACGTTTTCTTGGAAATACCTATAAGGTTTCGGTAAATGTAGTAGCGCTCGGTGCTGATCGCTCTCCTGATCAGCGTTCAATTTTACCCGGAGTCAAAAATATTGTAGCGATCGCTTCCGGAAAAGGTGGAGTTGGTAAATCTACTATTACTGCAAATCTGGCTGCAGGCTTGGCAAAAAAGGGGTATAAAGTTGGTCTTATTGATGCCGATATTTATGGTCCATCCATGCCTATCATGTTTGATGTTCAACATGAAAAACCTGTTGCTTTGGAGATCGACGGGCGATCAATGATAAAGCCGGTCGAGAGTTATGGAGTAAAACTGTTGTCGATAGGTTTTTTCGCGGAATTGGATCAGGCTATTGTTTGGAGAGGTGCAATGGCATCAAAGGCACTAACACAAATGTTCAGAGACACCCATTGGGGCGAACTGGATTATATGCTAATTGATTTACCTCCCGGAACAGGCGATATTCATTTGAGTTTGGTACAATTGGTTCCGCTTACCGGTGCTGTTGTTGTTTCAACACCCCAGCAAATTGCACTGGCAGATGCAAAAAAGGGAGTTTCGATGTTTCAGCTGGATTCCATTAAGGTACCTGTATTGGGTATGATTGAAAACATGGCATATTTCACTCCTGCAGAACTTCCGGAGAACAAATACTACATTTTTGGGCAGGGCGGAGCACGTCAGCTTGCAGAGCAAATCGATGTCCCTTTCCTTGGAGAAGTTCCCTTGGTTCAAAGTATTCGTGAAAGCGGTGATGCTGGTCGGCCGGCTGTTTTACAGGAAGGAACGCCTACTGCTATTGCTTTTGATCTTATTGTGGCTAATTTTGTAGAGAGGGTTAACTGGCGAAACACGCACATGGCACCCACCAAACCGGTTGAAATGCAAGGCTAATGTCTGAGCTAAACGAGAAAATTGAATTGGCTATTGCCAAAATCCGACCTTATCTGGAAGCAGATGGAGGTAATATCGAACTGGTTGGTGTTACACCTGATTTTGTGGCTGAAGTTCGCTTGCTTGGTGCTTGCAGCAGTTGCTCCATGAGCGCAATGACCATGCGTGCCGGTGTTGAAGAGACCATTCGCAAGGAAGTTCCTGAAATACGCGCCGTCGTCGCCATTAACGATCATTCCGTCGAGGTCTGATCTTATTCTTTCCCACATCGGTTGTTTAGTGATTGGAATTGGTTAATTTTAACCATAACCCAATACCATTACTATGAAGACTGGCTTATTAGCCTTTGCATTGTTGTTTGCATTTTCTTTCGGTTCGGCTAAAGAAAATAAATGGAATACGAATCAAACTCATGGCCCCTCCAAATCGGTTTCCTTTACAACCAGTGAAGGTACCTGGATGAACCTGGATATTAGCCCCGATGGTAAAAACATAGTTTTTGATCTGTTAGGAGATATTTACATCCTCCCAATTACCGGCGGAAAAGCAAAATTACTCCGTGGTGGTCATGCCTGGGAGATACAGCCCCGATTTAGTCCGGATGGAAAAAAAATAAGTTTCACTTCCGATTCCGGAGGTGGTGATAATATCTGGGTAATGGATGCTTCCGGTGAAAACGCACGACAGGTCACCACCGAAGATTTCCGTTTACTGAATAATGCAGTCTGGACTCCCGACGGAAATTATCTGATCGCCAGAAAGCATTTCACAGCAACGCGTTCTCTGGGTGCCGGAGAAATGTGGATGTATCATATCAGCGGAGGCGAAGGTGTGCGCCTCACGCAGCGAAAGAACGAACAACAGGATGTAAATGAACCATGCGTTTCTCCTGATGGGAAATACCTCTATTTCTCGGAGGACATGTACCCCGGAGGATATTTTCAGTACAACAAGGATCCCAACAATCAGGTTTATATTATTCGTAGGTATAACCTTACAACCGGTAAACTGGAAAACCTGATCGGTGGTGCAGGAGGAGCAATGCGCCCGCAAATTTCAAGGAATGGAAAAATGCTTGCATTCGTGCGGCGTATTCGTACGAAATCAGTCCTTTTTGTACGCGATCTTTCCAGTGGTGAAGAATGGCCGATATACGATGCCTTAAGTAAAGATCAACAAGAGGCATGGGCAATTTTTGGAGTGTATACCGGATTTAACTGGACACCCGATGATCAGCAAATTGTTGTTTGGGCCGGAGGGAAAATCAGAAAAATAAATGTGCACCAAGCCAAATCCGGACCGATGGGTGTGCAGATGAATACAGTTGAAGAAATTCCTTTTACTGCAGACGTAAAAATTGAAATTGAAGAAGCGCTGCGATTTCGTCAGCAAATTGATCCGGATGTATTCACAGTTAAAGTAATTCGCAACGCGGTAACATCACCGGATGAAAAATTGCTTGTTTTTAATGCAGCAGGATATTTGTGGAAAAAAGAATTGCCCAACGGAAAACCTGAACGATTAACTGTTTCGAAGGAACAGGAATCCGAACCGGCATTTTCGCCAAATGGTCAGGAACTGGTTTATGTGAATTGGAACGACGAACGTGGCGGATCGCTTTTGAAGTATCAGTTTAAGACGAAGAAATCAATTCCATTATCAAAATCGCGTGGAATCTATCGTCAGCCCTCTTTTTCTCCGGATGGAAAAATGATTGTTTTCGTGCTTGAAGGCGGAAATGAAGATATGGGTTTCACATTTGGAACCGAGCCAGGAATTTACAGAATGGATGCAGCAGGAGGCGACCCTGTTTTAGTAACATCCGGTGGAGAGAAACCACTTTTTTCATCGGATGGAAAGCGGATTTACTTTTTTGGTAGTGGATTTCCCAACGTGGAATACAAGAGTGTTGACCTGAATGGAAATGACGAGCAATTGCATTTTACTTCGCGTTACGCAACAGATTTTGTTCCTAGTCCTGATAATCGCTGGATTGCGTTTCGTGAATTGCACAATGTGTATGTGGCTGCATTTCCTGCAAGCGGTAAAGCCATCGACTTGAGTGCTCAGGCAAAAAGTGTTCCGCTTGCAAAAGTTTCACGTGATGCAGGAATCAATATGCATTGGAGTGGCGATGGAAAGGTTCTGCACTGGATGTTAGGAGAGGAATATTTTTCTGTTCCGCTCGATCAGAAATTCGATTTCCTTAGAAATGGAAATCCTGCAAAAGCGATTAATGATTCAACCGGCATTCGAGTCGGTTTACAATTGAAAACAGATCGACCGGAAGGGAGAATTGCATTTAAAGGAGCAAAGATCATTACTATGAACGGGAATGAGATCATTGAAAGCGGAACAATTATTATCAACGGAAACCGGGTCGAGAACATGGGCAAAGATGCAGATGTTACGATCCCTTCGGGATGCAAGGTGATTGATGCGAAAGGAAAAGTGATCATTCCCGGATTTGTTGATGTTCATGCGCATGTGGGTCATTTTCGTCAAGGGCTAACTGAAGATAAGCATTGGCAGTATTATGCAAATCTCGCCTACGGTGTTACTACTACACACGATCCGTCAACGAATACTGAAATGGTTTTCGCTTATTCAGAATTGGTGAGATCAGGATTAATGGTTGGTCCGCGTGTTTTTTCTACGGGTACTATTCTATATGGAGCCGATGGCGATTTTAAAGCACCTATTAATTCGATAGATGATGCCCGTTCTGCAATACGACGTACAATGGCATTTGGTGCGTTCAGTGTTAAAAGCTACAATCAACCCCGGCGCGAGCAACGACAAATGGTTATTCAGGCAGCACGTGAACAATTGTGCATGGTTGTTCCGGAAGGTGGATCAACATTTTATCATAACATGACGATGATCGCAGATGGACACACCGGTGTTGAGCATAATATTCCGGTTGCACCTGCATACAACGATGTCATTCAGTTTTGGAAAAATTCTGCTACTGGTTACACGCCTACATTGATCGTTTCATACGGCTCAGTAAACGGAGAATATTATTGGTACCAGCACACTAATGTGTGGGAAAAGGAACGTTTATTGCGTTTCACTCCACGGGCAGTGATTGATGCACGTTCACGTCATCGCACAATGGTTCCGGAAGAAGAATACGAAAACGGACATATTCTGGCATCTAAAACATGTAAGGCATTAGCTGATCAGGGTGTAAAAGTAAATATGGGTTCACATGGTCAGATCCAGGGAATTGGTGCACACTGGGAAATCTGGATGCTTGTTCAAGGCGGAATGTCGCCGCATGAAGCCTTATGTGCCGCAACTTATAACGGAGCTCATTATATCGGAATTGAAGACCAGGTTGGCTCACTTGCGAAGGGAAAACTTGCAGATTTACTAGTGCTGGATAAGGACCCGCTTACAGATATCCGTAATACGGAATCTATTTCATTGGTGATGGTAAACGGCAGGTTGTACGATGCTGAGCAGATGAATGAAATTGGGAATTATGATAAAAAGCGTTCCCGTTTTTTCTGGGAGCTGCCAAATAGTAATCAATCCTACAAGGTGCATTCTGAAACAAACGGATTTACACGTCCCCAATGTGTTTGCGGTAAACATTGAAACAGGTAAATCAACATATCGTATTCCTGATTCTGTTTTTACAGATTGGTTTAGTGCGTGCACAAAACTATGCAGATCCAAGAAGGTTTTATTTCCAACAGTACTCTGTAGAAAATGGATTGCCACAGTCGCAGGTTAATTCCATTTTTGAAGATTCACGAGGATTTCTATGGTTTGCCACTCAGGGCGGAGGTGTCGCACGATTTGATGGCTCTAAGTTTTTGCAATACGAAGAAAAGGAAGGTTTAGCAGGACAAATCGCGACCTGTATCACTGAAGATGACAAGGGAAGAATGTGGTTTGGTACTTCATGGGGTGGTTTGACATGTTTTGATGGAAAGAATTTCAAAATTTTCAGCAGAGAAAACGGCTTCACAACCAATGAAGTGAAAAGTCTGATTTTCGATCCGGAAAAGTCGCGCGTTTGGGTTGGTTTACATTGGTGTCTGGCTTACATCGAAAATGATGTTGTTGTTCGTCACCCTGATTTTAATCAACTGGATGTAGTTTCAATGGCAATTACCAATGAAGGTGAGTTGGCGGTTGCAACTTCCAACGGGCTGTTTTTGGTTGGAGAGGATAATAAAGCCCGTTTGGTTCCTTCCACGCTCGATCAGGCAATACGACATGTAACGGTTGATTCTGTTTCTCTTTGGATTACTTCTGAAACCGGATTGTTCAGACTCCGAACATCAGATATGCAGATTATGGAATTACCATCGGTCATTACTAACTGTCAGGATCTGGATTTTTCCTCTTTATCTAGCACTCATATTGATGCATCCGGTCAATTATGGATTGCTTCTGAGTCGGACGGATTATTCTTATATAAAGGCGACAAGATTTTTCATTTCACGCCTGAAAATGGATTGACTGACAAAAATGTTCAATGTGTTTTTTCGGATCGTTCCGGACAATTATGGGTTGGTACACGCGGTTCAGGCGTTTTACGATTCTCCGATTTTGCCTTTTCAAATTATTTTGGTTTACAGGGCTTGGGCTTGCCTGATATTTTTGGCATAACAACCGATATGGATGGGGTATTGTGGGTAGGAGCAATGTCGGAAGGACTTTTTCGTTTTGATGGGAAAGCAATCCGGAAATACAGTCAGAAAGACGGGTTGCCTTCTCCTGTTATTCGGCAAATAGTTGTAGCCAGGAATGGCGATTTGCTATTGGCAACCAAGGAAGGTTTTTGCATTTTCGATGGAACACGTTTTAAAGTTTTTACGGAGGATCAGGGATTATCCAGCCGTAATATCCGGTGTTTGACACAGACAAAAGACGGAAAGATCTGGCTTGGAACTGCAGGAGGTGGATTGGTGATGATGGAAGGAAACAAACTGGAAATATTTACGGTTACAAATGGTTTACCTCATGATTATGTGCATTCTTTACTCGAAGATTCAAAAGGAAATTTGTGGATCGGAACAGGAGCAGGATTGACAAAATATGCAGATGGAATTTTTTCTTCTTACGATGGGAAGGAAGGACTGTGTAACAGTTATGTGGGAAGCATGGCGGAAGACCGTTTTGGAAATATCTGGGTAGGAACAGATAAATGTATTTCCAGGTTCAACGGCCGACGTTTCACCAATTATGATGTGTCGGATGGATTAGGTTCGAATACAATCTATCTTCTGGCGACGGATCATTCAGGGAGTTTAATTGTGGGAACGAACAAAGGGTTTGACGTAGTGTCGTTTTCTGCTTACGGTCAGATTTCTTCTATAAAGAACTACACCCATAACGATGGGTTTTTGGGAATTGAATGCAACAATAAGGCCGTGCACGTTGACGCAAATGGAGTAATATGGTTCGGTACAGTAAAAGGATTGATTCGTTTTGATCCGAATGAAGAACCGGAGGAAAAGGTGCGTCCTTATATTCATATTTCAGACGTAAGACTGTTTCACGACACAAAATGGAAAAAGGATCAGAATTATAAGGCATTTGATTGGTTCGATCTTCCCATTGAGCCGGTATTTCGTCACGATCAGAACAGCATTAATTTTGAGTTTATTGGAATCTGTCAACGTTATCCTGAAACATTGGAATATTCCTATATGTTGGAAGGATTTGATAAAAAGTGGTCGCCATTAAGCAGCTCCACATTGGCAACCTATTCCAATCTTGCGCCCGGTGAATATTTGTTTCGTGTTAAAGCCAGAAGTAAATCAGGTTTATGGAGCATACCGGAAGCACGTTATTCGTTCTCCATTGAACCTGCATTTTATCAGACCTGGTGGTTCTTTTTATTGTTGCTCGTTTCGCTTGTATATGGCGTATATTACTTCAATACGTTTATGCAGCGAAATGTGTTGCGTCAGAATCAATTGCTGGAGGAGAAAGTAAATGTGCGTACACGCGAAATTCTTAAGCAAAAAGAAGAAAAGGAATTATTGCTTAAGGAGATTCACCATCGTGTAAAGAATAATCTGCAGGTAATTGTTTCACTGCTTAATATCCATTCGGACTATGTAAAAGATCCCGAATCAATTGCATTGCTGGAGGATTCCAAGAGTCGGATTAAGAGCATGGCCCTTATTCATGAAAAGTTATATGAGGGTAAGAATTTTTCCAAAGTCAATATTGGGGAATATCTGGATACACTGGTGAAAGAGCTTGTGGAGACCTATGGTACCGATACACGCATACAAATCGACAGATCCATCAATGCCGATAATTTTGGATTCGACACCATCATTCCGCTTGGGTTATTGTTGAACGAGATTGTTTCCAATTCCCTGAAGTATGCATTTCCGGGTAAAGAAGAAGGTGTTTTGTATTTTCATTTAAAGGGTGAAGGCAAGAAATTTGAATTGCTTATTGGGGATAATGGAATTGGTATCGACCGCAAAGTCTTTTTTGAATCGAATAAAACCCTGGGAGTGGACCTCATCCGGATTTTAACGGAGCAACTCAATGGCGAAATTGAGCTCCTTGAAGGGCAGGGCACACGGTATCTCATTCGCTTTGAGAGCATCGACAAGAACAGGATTTAAAATTGTATGGGGCAAATGCCCTGAAGCTTCATTTACAAGTTACTAGCCGCGGCTTACTTTTGTGCCGGAACAATCTCGGGTTTGGCTTGTTGGAAACATCTTAACTGACTTTGTGACTTTCATTTCTCTCAGAAGGCTAAGGAAATTGTAAATTTGCGCCCATGAATTCACCAATTGAAACTGATATTATCATTGTTGGGGCCGGTCCATGCGGGCTCTTCACTGTGTTTGAAGCCGGATTACTGAAGCTTCGTTGTCACCTTATCGACAGCTTGCCTCAGGCCGGCGGGCAATGTTCGGAGATCTATCCCAAGAAGCCTATTTATGATATTCCCGGATTCCCTTCTGTACTTGCAGGTGAGTTGGTGGATAATCTCATGGAGCAGGCAGCACCTTTCAAACCCGGTTTTACGCTAGGTGAATCAGCCGAACATGTTGAGAAACGAGAGGATGGCAAATTTGTGGTGACCACCAACAAAGGCACTCAACACATTGCACCGATTGTGGCAATTGCCGGCGGACTAGGAGTTTTTGAACCCAGAAAACCGCCAATTCCCAATATTACTGACTTCGAAGACAAAGGGGTTGAATACATCATTAAGGATCCTGAGTTCTACCGTGGAAAGCGTGTGGTTATTGCAGGCGGTGGCGATTCTGCATTGGATTGGACAATTTACCTGATCGATAAAAAGATTGCAGCTCACGTTACACTTGTTCATCGTTCACAAACATTCAGAGGTCACCTTGATTCTGTACAGCGCGTTTTTGATTTGGCTGCAGAAGGAAAACTTAATCTGGTTTTGGATGGTGAAGTTGTTGGTCTGAAAGGCGGTTCATCGGTTGAACAGGTAGTGATTCAGCAAAAAGATAAAGGCGAATATGATCTGGCAACCGATCATTTCATTCCCTTGTTTGGTTTAACTCCAAAACTTGGTCCGATTGCCAACTGGGGACTGGAAATTGAGAAGGGGTCTATCAAGGTAAATACCTTTGATTATTCAACCAATATCCCCGGTATCTATGCAATTGGTGATGTAAATACCTATCCTGGAAAACTGAAGCTAATTCTGTGTGGATTTCACGAAGGAACTTTAATGGTTCAATCTGCATTTAAGCGAATTTATCCTGATAAAAACCTTGTATTGAAGTACACAACCGTAAATGGTGTAAACGGATTTTAATCTGAATATGGCAGAGAACACGATAACTGTTACAGTAGTAGACAGGGAAGGAAAAGAGCACGTTTTGGAGGCCCCTACCGACATGGGGATGAACTTGATGGAGCTTTGCAAATCGTATGAATTGCCGGTTGAAGGTACATGTGGTGGGATGGCAATGTGCGCAACTTGTCAATGTTACCTGATTAGCGATACCGCTTTACCGGAGCAAAGCGATGATGAATTGGCAATGCTTGATCAGGCTTTTCATGTAAAATCCAATTCGCGCTTAGGCTGTCAGATTAAGTTGTCGGATGAAATAGACGGCATTAAAGTGGAACTCGCACCTGAGAGTTAACGGCGTTATAGTTCCGCGTTACTTTGTTCCCCTTCTTCCGGAACTTTTTTATGAATCATCAATCCAAACATCATCAGTAAGGCCGATAATATCACAACCTGAATAACCATTGAGTTATTGACCATCGGAATTTTGCTGGATGGATCAATTGATAAAAACAGAAGAATGGTGATTAATCCTCTCGGAGCTACAAAAAGGAGAGGCATAATCGGTAGTTTAGAAAGCTTTAGTTGCACAATTCTCATTAGGATAATGCTTACGATAATTGAAACGCTCCATGGAAGGGTATGGATGTCGATTACTTCTTTTGTTTCAATCAAAAATCCAAACAAGAGAAAAAAGGATGATCGTACCATGAACGTAGCTTCAATGGTAAGCTCAGTAAATTTGTCCACCTCTTTAGATAAACCTTCCGGGTTGAATTTTGATATCCATTTGTTGGTCTTGAGCAATTGGATGTTGTTGGCGAAAAGCCCAAAAATCAGGATGAAAATCAAACCGGGAAGATGGTAGATTTTTGAAAGTGCATAGATCAACACAATAAGTAAAATAATTGGGAAGAATTTTATGTGATGATCTATTTTGCTCAGCAGAAAAGACAAGCCAATTGTTACAATAAAAGAAATCAAAATCATTAGTATGATTTCAAATGCGAAATAACCCACGGCTTCCATTTGAATAACGGCATTGTATGCAAAAAAATTGAAGAACAACACACCGATAATATCAGACAGACTGCTTTCGTAAATGATAAATTCCCTGTTTTCTTTTCGCAGGTTTCTTACTGAAGGAATTGCAATCGCACTGCTGATAATACAGAAGGGTATTGCGTTGGTAATACTATCTTTTAAACTGGCCTCAAAAAAATAGTTGAATGCAAATGCAATAAGAACTGTAAGCGCAACCAATGGTAATACAGCGCCAAAAATCGACTTTCTGATCATCGGGAGCTTATCCTTGCCCAACTCAAGCTCCAATGATCCTTCCAATACGATTAAAATCAAACCAATTGTTCCGAGAATAGGGAGTAATGGATTCAGGTCGGGAATTTCGAAGGATAACAAATCCGTTGCCTGCCTAACACCCCAGCCGAGCAGTAGCAGTAAAATAACGGTTGGAATTCTCGTTTTTGATGATGTCAGATCAAAGACATATGCCAAAAGAAGCAAACTGCAAAAAGCGATTATGATGCTTGCGGTCATTAATTGTTGATAGTTGGTGTTGTAACTGAACAACTAAAATACGATTTTAGATGCTCAATTGTTGAAAAAAGTGGTTTAGTAGAATTGTGAAAAAAGAATTGATTGTTTTTATACTGCTGCAACTCTTTGCCGGAGTTGGAAATGTTTTCTCACAACAGGAAGTACGTATTTATTTTTTTGATGGATTATCATTTTCTCCCTACCCGGAAATCAGAATCAAAATTGATCATAACTCAGATACAAAAATTCTTATTCCTGATTCTTCCGGAGCAGTAGTGTTAAATCGTTCCGGAATTGAAATCACCTATAACGATAACAATGGAAAAATGCGTTTATGGTGCCGCACCATTGCTCCCGGATCAGATTCGGTGGTGATAAAATCAAATTCCGGTAAGAATAAAATTTCGGGTGGATTTCCGCTTGACGGTAAATTGGAGATTTATGTTTTGCGTGAAAGCGAAGAATTTGTTCTGTTAAAGGAAATCACAATCAGAAATCGTTTTCCTGAAAAGAATCCTGCTCTTGCTATTCAAAAAGGCGTTGAGGATAAGAAATCTGTTGAAGCAAATAAGGAAACAGACAAAGGGAAAACAGAAATTCAAGCTGCAGGAACTGTTTATCGGGTTCAGATTCTGACTTCAGGTAAATTGCTTACTGCCACAGATCCTTTGTTCAAAGGCGAAAAGGAAGTTTGGACTTACCAGGATAATGGAATTTATAAATACACAGTTGGAAATTTTAATACCATTGGTGAAGCTGCGCAAATGCAGGAACTGATGCGGCAAAAAGGATTTAAAGGAGCTTTTGTTGTGAAGTTTGTAGATGGCGTAAGAGTAAAATAGCTCAGCTTAACACGATCACAATTGTAGAGATCAAACCCAGGCAAATAATACACACAATAATTAGCTTAAGCCATTTGGGGATGCGATCCATCAGAAAAGTTCCTGCGGGATTTCACAAACAGGAATAGGAAGCATTTTGTGCTTATTGGCATTGTGCAGACGGATATATATAGCAAGCACTTTTTGCTGATGATCATCGAGTCCGTTTTTGGGTACAAACTCGGGATCAATTCTGTTAACTGAACTTCCTGAAAAGCGATTTACATATTCCATCGCCCATTCCAATTCCGGATAAGTTGCTCCAATCTGGTCTTCATCTGATCGACCATCTTCCCATAATCCGTCGGTGGGTTTTGCATTTCGGATTTCCGCGATCACTTCAAGCTCTTTTGCAAGCGCAAAAACCTGTGTTTTGGTGAGATCAGCAATAGGACTAAGATCAACACCGCCGTCGCCATACTTGGTATAGAATCCAATCCCAAAATCTTCAATCTTATTACCGGTTCCGGCAACCAAAAGTCCTTCGGTCTGACCAATGGCATACAGCGTTGTCATGCGTAAACGTGCACGTGTATTCGCCATGGCAAGGAAATGACCGGAAGTTGGATCAGGCATCGACTTACGTAATTGTTCAAACGCATCGGTGAGTGACACCTCACAATACGAAACATTTGAAAATCGTTGACAAAGATTCTCAATATGATTTTTTGCCCGGCTGTATTCCTGTTCGCGCTGATGAATAGGCATATTGACCAACACCACTTTTTTTCCGCTTAATGCGCAGAGTACAGATGTAACAGCAGAATCAATTCCCCCGGAAATACCCACAACAAATCCATTGGTGTTGGATAGATTGGAATAATCTTTTAACCAGTTACTGATATGGAGGATGACTCTGGAATGCTGCATAAAAAATCCCGCTCCTGTATGGGGAGCGGGATAAAGGTAGAGGATTTCGAAGAATATTAGAATAAAACTCCAACAACCAAACCGAAATAGCTGGAAGAGAATTTCTGGTTCAATGAGGTAAAGGCAGGAGTTGGTGTGGAAGAGTATTTGTACAGATACTCAGAATCTTTTTTAACCACGTTGGTGAATCCCATATTGTACTGAAGACCGAAAGTTAGGCTGGTTGTACCGCTGAGGTTCCATTCAGCACCTCCGCCAATGTTTACACCTGCACGGAAAAAGCCCATGTCCTTGCTGTTGTCCATGGCATCGTTTGAAGCAGCATTGTTTGTACCAAATAGCTTTCCGTCTTCGTCTACTCTTGATTTTACTTTGATTCCGGCAGAAACACCGAATAAACCGTAATAGTTAAGGTATCCGATCTCTTTGGTTTTCATTTTAATATTCAGGGGAAGGGTAACATACGTTGCGCTGTATTTTCTTTCTTCAACGCGTGTTTGTGTAAATCCTACACCGGCACCTTGTACAAATGCATCAGGGGTACTGAACTCATTGTCTTTTATAAAAGAAACAACAGTATCCTTAAAGCCAATTTTTCCCCCATCGTAAGCCACGTGTAATCCGGTCGATAACCAAGCAGTTCCGCCAAGTTTGAAGTCGAGACTTAAGCCCCAGGCGAACTTCATAACGGCACCATTGCTTTCGAAGCGCTTGATATCTGCAGGCTTGTAGAAGTTGATTGAAGGCATTGCATTCAGACCGAAGCGGAAATTTTGCTCATTTCCTGCACCGTCCTGAGCCATCAGAGCTGTGCCTAAAAACAGGCCTAACACGATTCCAGTAAGTTTTTTCATAGTTTTAGCGTTGATTTCAGTGCAATAATAGGCAATTCTCATATTTCAACAGATAAGGTGAAAAGGTTTTTTTGTGTATTCATTTCGATGGTTGTTTTATCCTCTTGTGGGGAGAAAAATCCACTAATGGTTGATGTTAGCCAAATTGAAGCCAGTGTTACCATCGAACGAATGGAAAAGCAACTATTTGATGCTCGTCCCGGCGAATTGGAGCGGTTGAATAAGGATTTTCTGGAGCGATACGGTGAACTTTGGGAGGTCTATGTGAGTGTAATGTTGCGTTCGGGCTCCCCAAAGGATTCCATGATCGTTGTTTCTCTGGATCGGTTTATCAGTGATCCAACCATGATTCAGGTCTATCAGGATATCTCTGCAACTTATCCCGACCTTGATTGGTTAAAAGAAGACTTGGAGCAGGCATTTCGCTATTTGAGGTATTATTATCCCGATGCCGCCATTCCTCGTGTCGTTACCTACAATTCTGTTTTCAATTACGGTGTCTCCACATTCAAGGATCAGATTGGGTTGGGATTGGATATGTATCTGGGACCGGAAAACCGGACTGTAAAAAAAATCTCTCCTGAAGCCTTGCCGCAATTCTTGAAAGAGAAAATGATCAAGGAATATATGGTGGTCGACATCATGCGCGGATGGATTGAAGCCAATTATTTGGATGCTTTTAAAGGCCAGGATTTTCTTTCACGGATGATCCATGAAGGAAAGATTNNGATGCTATGGATGCTTTGCTTCCTGCCGATCCTGATCACATTAAGATAAGATATACTCCCGAACAGTTTGGTTGGTGTTTGCAGAATGAGAAAAATATCTGGCGGGACATAGTCGATAAAAAATTGTTGTATACCACCGATCAGATGGAGATTCGAAAGTTTTGTGATGAATCGCCCTTTACAAGCGGACTCCCGCAAAATTCTCCCGGCCGGGTAGGGAACTGGTTGGGCTGGATGATTGTTCGTGCTTACATGAAGGATCATCCTGAATTAAAACTTCCGGATTTACTGGATGAAAAAAATGAAAGAAAAATTTTGAAATCGTATAAACCGCCAAAGGAATGAGTGCCAAAACAACTGAAATCAATATTACTGTTAGTCTGGATGAAAATCATATTCCTGTGGATATGAAATGGACCGCTACCGATACAGGGATGGAGAATAGTCCTGCAAAAGCATTAATGCTCGCGCTTTGGGACGAAAAGGAAAAGAATACTCTACGAATGGATCTCTGGACAAAGGAGATGACTACCGATGAAATGAAACAGTTTTTTCACCAAACACTTTTAACAATGGCAGACACGCTTGAGCGAGCTACCGGTGAAGAAAAGATGGCGGGTGATATGCGTGATTTCTGTTTTTATTTTGCAGAAAAGCTAAAACTGCTGGAGCAGTAATTCTAAAAACGCTCGTTCACTTCATCAAAGAATGCAAGCAGATCTTCCTTGCCCGTTTGTTTCTCGGCTGAGGTGACAAATATCTGAGGAAGAAACTCCCAAGTCTCGAGCATTTTTCGCTGGTAATTTTCAAGATTTTTTACAAGTTCCCTCTTGGTGTTTTTGTCGGCCTTGGTAAATACCATCACAAATGGAATTCCAGNNGAGCCACTCCATGAATTCCAAATCGATTTTCTGGGGTTCAAGTCTGGAGTCGAGAAGAACACAAACACATAGCAGATTCTCTCTTTGTTTCAGGTATTCAAAAGTGAATCCTTTCCAAAGTGCCCGCAACGTTTTTGATGTTTTTGCATAACCAAAACCGGGAAGATCTACCAGGTACCATTCGTTGTTAATGATGAAGTGGTTAATGGTTTGCGTTTTTCCGGGTGTTGAAGAAATTTTAGCTAGATATTTTCTCCCCGTAAGCATATTGATGAGGGAACTTTTTCCCACGTTCGACCTTCCGATAAAAGCATATTCCGGCTTTTCAGGTCGTGGAAGCTGGTCGAGCTTTACGTAGCTGCTTACAAATTCTGCGCTGCGGATTTCCACTTCAGATTCCGAATTTCCCCAGCCAGTCTTTCACAATTCTGTTGAATTCTTCAGGGTGCTCCATCATTGGGGCATGACCACATTTATCGATCCAGAATAGTTCTGCGTTTGGCATCAGACGTTTAAACTCTTCTGCTACCTCAGGCGGAGTAATGGTGTCTTGTTTACCCCACACCAGGCAAGTGGGAAGCGTTAAGCTGGGTAAGTCTGCCGCCATATTGTGGCGAATCGCAGATTTTGCTAGCGATAAAATTCTGATCAGTTTCGTCTTGTCCGAAAGTATCCCGTAGCACTCATCAACAATTTCGTCTGTTGCGTGCTTGGGGTCGTAAAACGTAAGGGATACTTTGTTTCGGATATATTCCTTGTCGCCTTTTCTTGGAGTAGATCCCCCAAATGCATTTTCGTACAAACCTGAACTGCCGGTAAGTATGAGTCGCTCAACGCGGTCAGGATTTTCTTTGGTGAATACCAATCCCACATGTCCGCCCAATGAATTGCCCAGCAGCGTTACCTTTTCCAGCTTTTTATGATCAAGAAAACGCAGGATAAATTTCGATAATGCGCTGATATTCGTGTTTAGGATAGGAAGGGTGTAAATGGGTAATTGAGGGACAATAACCCTGCACTGAGGTGAGAAATGATTAATCACGTCATCGAAATTACTGAGCCCTCCGAAAAGTCCGTGAAGCAGGACAAGTGCCTGACCTTCACCTTTTTCGATGTATTCAAATTCTCCTTCTTGGATCACTTGTTGTGACATATCCGCTAAGCTTTGGTGTAGGCTCAAAGTTAGCAAAAGCCTGCAATTTCAGTCCGTTTGCGGGCGGATGTATCAACACTCCATTGTGGGGCTAGTTTTGTTCATAATCCCCACTTTCTCCCACTGGAAACTTTCTTTGATTTTATTGGATAAATCAGAAGAAACTGTAACTTCGTTAACCCTATTTCGTAGAAACTTATCAACATTGTGGGAGTAAGTGGAGTGAAGTGGGAGACTTTAATTATTTTTACGCCTTATTGGTGGTAAGCTGTTATGGCAGGATTCATTGGAGAATATGAGGTTAAGCTTGATGACAAGGGAAGGTTTGTCCTTCCTGCGGGTATCAAGAAGCAGCTCGAGCCTACGGATCACGACACGTTCGTGGTTAACCGTGGTTTCGAGCAGCAGCTTAATCTGTATACCATGAAGGAGTGGGAGAATCTGATGAACAGGGTGACGAAAAAAGTCAACCAGTTCACAGAAGAGGGGCGACGCCTGCTTAGACAGTTCCGTAATGGGGCGGTTCCCGTTTCGATCGATTCGAGTGGAAGATTACTTCTGCCGCAGAATCTCATGCAGTACGCCGGAATCAAAAAAGAACTCACCGTGGTGGGAGCTTTTGATCGGGTGGAGCTTTGGGATAGATCGAAATATGAACAGGAGATGAAGGAAGGATTGGCGGAATTCTCCATGCTTGCCGAAAAGTTACTTGGCAATCTTGGAGAAGAGGATGGCCAGTAACAGCTACCACATCCCTGTTCTTTTACATGCTGCTGTTAAGGGGCTCAATCTTCAACCCGACGGAATTTATGTGGATGTCACCTTTGGAGGTGGCGGTCATTCCCGTTTAATCCTGAATCAACTTCAGGGAGGCCGACTCATCGCTTTTGACCAGGATCCGGATGCCAAGGCAAATGTTCCGGATGATGAACGTGTAAGTTTCATTCCAAGGAATTTTTCGCAAATGCTCTCTTCACTCGAAGAATGCAATGCTGTTCCGGTTAACGGAATCCTTGCTGATCTCGGCGTTTCATCGCATCAATTTGATGATCCGACTCGCGGTTTTTCATTGCGCTTTGATGCTCCTCTCGATATGCGGATGGATCAGAACTCACATCCCGATGCGCAAGAGGTGATCAATCACTACGATGAAAATCGTTTGAAAACCATTTTGCGCGAATACGGAGAAGTTGAACAAGCCGGACGATTGGTGCACTACATAACCGAAAGAAGAAAACAGAATCCGATTACCACCACCGGAGAATTGCTTTCCATCATCGATCGTGTTGCATCGCCTAAAAAAGTAAAACAATACCAGGCAAAAGTTTTTCAGGCAATCCGGATTGAAGTCAATGATGAAATGCGGGTGTTGCGTGAGTTTCTGGAGCAAAGTTTAAAAGCACTGGCTCCGGGCGGACGATTGGTGGTAATCGCTTATCACTCCCTCGAAGATCGACTGGTGAAAAATTTTATGCGCACCGGAAATCTTGAAGGAGAGTTGCACAAAGATTTTTACGGACGTCCACTCACACCTTTTACCGAAATCACACGCAAACCCATCATACCCGATACAGCAGAGCAAGAAGAGAATCCAAGATCAAGAAGCGCAAAACTCCGCATAGCGGAAAAGAAAGAAATATGAACAAGTACAAAGTCGCAAAAAAAGAAAGCACCAAAAAGGCCCGTAAAGAGCCTCGTGTTGTGCGTTCATTTCGCGACGTACTCAACGGAAATGTTCTCACCCGCGATTATGTGGTTGACAATCTTCCATACTTCTTTTTTCTCACTGTGTTAATGCTGGTGTACATCGCAATGGGCTACACTACCGATAAAAATGCCCGCCGCATTGAAAGAATTGAAAGCGAACTCGTGGAGTTGAATTCTGAATACATCAGTGTTAAAACGGAACTCAATCTTATCAGCCGCCAATCACAGATCGCTGATTCAACTGCTTCAATCGGACTATTTGAAATGAAGGATGAATCGCCAAGAGTAATACGTGTTTCCGAAAATCAATTGAAAACAATTTACTGAACGAGTGAAAGAAAAAAACGACGATAGAAAAGACATGATGCGGAGGATGTACCTGGTATATCTTGTGCTTTGCGTTTTTGCGCTGGTTGTTGTGGTAAAGGTTTTCCGCATTCAAATGGATACCGTTTCTGTAATTGGTCAGCCGGAGGGATTGCTTACTGATTTGCGAACCATTGAAGCAGTGCGCGGAAATATTTATTCCGACAACGGAAGTCTGCTTGCTACTTCAATTCCTGTTTATGAAGTGCGCATGGATATGGGAGCTGATGGCTTAACAGATGAGATCTTCTTCGATAATGTGGATTCGCTGGCTTATAAACTTTCCCGTTTGTTTCCGGATAAACCAAAAGCGCGTTTTTACCAGGATCTTATCGAAGCAAGAAAAAACGGAAACCGTTATTACCTGGTAAGAGCAAAAGTTAAGCATCCTGAACTGCAGGCGATGAAGAAGTTTCCCATTTTCAAATTGGGAAAAAACAAAGGTGGATTAATTGTAGTAAAAGAAAACAAAAGAAGTCGTCCCTACGGTTTACTCGCCGCACGACTCATTGGTTACGAGCGTCCCGATCCCGATAATCCGCAATTCATTTCCCGTATCGGATTGGAAGGAGCGTTTTCGAAAGAATTAAGCGGAACAGACGGAAAACAACTCATGAAAAAAGTAGGGTTGCAATGGCGTCCGGTTTCTGATAATTACGAAGTAAATCCGGTCGACGGTGCTGATGTTTTTACCAGTATAGATATCAATATTCAGGACGTTGCCGAAAATGCGCTATTAAGTCAGCTCCAGAAATACGAAGCCAAAAGTGGTTGTGTTGTATTGATGGAAGTAGAAACCGGAATGGTTAAAGCAATGGCAAATCTTTCCATTGGTGAAGACGGCCAGTATTACGAACATTTCAATCACGCCATCGGAACAGCAATTGAGCCCGGTTCAACATTCAAAACCGCATCGCTCATGGTCGGTTTCGAAGACGGAATGTTCAAGCCTTCTGATTCCGTAAAGACAGGCAAGGGAGAATACAGCTATTACAATATAAAAATGAAGGACACCAAACCGCATGGAACAATTACCATTAAACATGCGCTTGAGGTCTCTTCCAATATCGGTTGTTCTAAACCTGTTGTGGAAGCATACAGTCGCGATCCGAAACGGTTTATCGAAGGACTGAAGAAGATGGGAATAGGTGAATTACTTGGTCTTGATATAGCAGGAGAAGCAAAGCCTTATTTAAAAGATCCTTCCAATAGAAATGAATGGTCGGGTGTAACCTTGCCTATGATGGCTATAGGATATGAATCTAAACTTGCTCCCATTCAAATTCTCACTTTTTATAATGCCATTGCCAATAACGGAATGATGGTTAAGCCTCAGTTTGTACAGGACATCCGTCGCAACGGAAAAATTGTGAAGAAGTACAAGCCTATCGTAATGAAGGAAAAAATCTGCAGTGAGAAAACGCTGAATATGATTCGTCCAATGCTGGAAGGTGTGGTTGATACCGGTACAGCAATGAATTTAAAAGCAGCAAACTTTTCTATTGCAGGAAAAACAGGAACTGCTCAGATACATAGTAAGGGAGCATACAACAAAGAAAAATACCTCGCATCATTTGTTGGGTATTTTCCTGCTGATGCACCACGGTATAGTTGTATTGTTTGGGTAATGGAACCAAATGTGCTTACAGGCTATTACGGTAATGCAGTAGCAGGAAATGTGTTTAAGGAAATTGCAGATAAAATGTATGCGCGTTCACNNTTCACTCGAAGTAAGCGAAAGGGAGCGTGAATCTCTTATGGCATCGAACGAATTACCTGTTAGTAAGTCTGCCCATCAAAAAGACCTGACCGAAATATTCAAGACACTGAAAATTGCTTCTTCAACCGGCGATGAAGGTGCGGAATGGGTGCGTCCCATTGCTGATGGTGAAAAGCGGATTGTATTGGAGAAAAAAGCAATTGCGGAGAATAAAGTTCCAACTGTAATTGGAATGGGATTAAAAGATGCGCTTTTCCTATTGGAGAACAGAGGTCTGGTGGTAAAAGTAAAAGGTAGTGGAAAAGTAAAACGCCAATCACTTCCTGAAGGAAAGGCCATTCAACAAGGTGAAACAATTGAGATTGAGTTGATGTAATGAAGTTATTACGCGACATATTATACAGTGTGCGCATCCTCGAGGTAGAGGGTTCAACCAATATTGCAGTAGAGGGAATAACGCTCGACTCAAGAAAGGTTCGTCCCAATTGGATGTTTGTTGCCATTAAAGGTTTGCAATCGGATGGGCATGATTTCATTAATAAGGCAATTGAACTGGGAGCAGATTGCATTATCTGCGAACAGATTCCGTCTGAGCGTCACCCGCATGTAACTTATGTTCGCGTGAATGACGCTGCTGCTTCTCTTGGAGTAATGGCTGCGGAATTCTACGACCATCCTTCTGAAAAACTAAAACTGATTGGTGTTACCGGTACCAACGGAAAAACGACAACTGTTACGCTTTTGTACAGTTTGTTTAAGCGAATGGGTTATAAAACGGGTTTACTTTCAACGGTAGTAAATCGCATCCATAACGAAACGGTTACAGCAACCCATACCACACCCAATGCAATTGAGTTAAATGCTTTGTTGCGTGAAATGGTGGATGCAGGTTGTATGTATTGCTTTATGGAAGTGAGCTCACACGCCGTTCATCAGAAGAGAATTGCCGGCGTTCGTTTTGCCGGTGCTGTATTTACCAATATAACTCATGATCATCTCGATTATCATGGAACCTTTGATGAATACCTGAAAGCGAAAAAGGGCTTTTTTGATATGCTGAGCGCTGATGCTTTTGCTTTGGTAAATAAAGATGATTACCACGGCGAAGAAATGGTGAAAGATACCAAGGCAAGAGTAAGGACATATGCAATAAAAAGTATGGCTGATTTTCGCGCAAGGGTTGTGGAAAATCAGTTTAGCGGATTACAGCTGAACATCGATGGAAAAGATCTTTGGACAAAACTGATTGGAAGTTTTAATGCCTATAACATTCTTGCTGTTTATACTGTTGCGCGTTTGTTGGGTCAGGATGATTTAACTGTTTTAACGCAGATAAGCACACTCAATGCACCCGAAGGAAGATTTCAATATGTGAAATCGAGCAACGACATAACGGCCATTGTCGATTATGCGCATACACCTGATGCTTTGAAGAATGTATTGAATACCATTCGCGATATACGTACCGGAAACGAAAAGGTGATTACGGTAGTAGGTTGTGGTGGCGATCGCGATAAGGGAAAACGTCCGTTGATGGCGGGAATTGCCTGTGAGCTGAGTGATAAAGTAATTATTACATCCGATAATCCCCGCAGTGAAGAACCGGAAGCAATTATCATGGATATGATGAAAGGTGTGGAATCGGATCAAACCCGAAAAGTGATGTCCATTACCAATCGCCGTGAAGCAATACGTGCAGCATGTATGATGGCGCAGCCGGGTGATATTTTACTTATTGCCGGAAAGGGTCATGAAAAATACCAGGAGATCAAAGGTGAACGACAACATTTCGATGATCTCGAAGAAGTACAAAACTGTTTTAAACTCATTGGAAGCTGATGTTATACTACTTGTTCAGTTACCTCGATGAAATGGATTTCCCTGGAGCGGGAGTGTTCCACTACATCTCATTTCGTGCAGCGATGGCGATCATCACTTCACTTATTATTTCCATGCTGTTTGGTAAGCGGTTGATCAATTACCTGCAGTATAAACAAGTTGGTGAGACGATCCGCGATCTTGGTTTGCAAGGGCAAATGGAGAAAAAGGGGACTCCTACTATGGGTGGCATTATCATTTTGATGGCTATTCTTATTCCAACCTTGTTGTTTGCCAAACTGCAGAATATTTATGTGATACTGATGATCGTTTCTACTGTATGGCTGGGGACAATCGGTTTTATTGATGATTACATCAAGGTTTTTAAGAAAGATAAAAAGGGACTTGCAGGTAAGTTTAAAATTCTTGGTCAGTTGGGAATCGGATTAATCGTTGGATTCACACTTTATTTTCATCAGGATGTAAAGATCAAGGAGAAAGTGGCGATCGATCCGGATAAGACCTACGAAATTGTTACAGAAGAAGGTGACTTGATTCCTTGTAGTGATGCGAATTATGTTTGGAAAGAAACCCGCTCTCTGAAAACCACAATTCCATTTGTAAAAAACAATGAATTCGATTATTCCTGGATTTCCGGTTCTGGTTCAATACTCACTATGGTTTTGTTCGTGCTGATTGTAATCGTAATTGTTACGGCAGTATCGAATGGTGCAAATATTACTGATGGACTGGATGGACTTGCAACCGGAACATCAGCGATAATCGGAACGGTGCTTGCAATTTTTGCTTACTTGTCGGGTAACCTTGCCTTTGCCGATTATCTCAACATCATGTACATCCCGGATTCGGGAGAGCTTGTTGTTTTTATTGCTGCATTTGTTGGTGCTTGTATCGGATTTCTTTGGTACAACGCCTATCCTGCGCAAGTGTTTATGGGTGATACCGGATCGCTCGCGCTTGGGGGAATCATTGCTGTATTTTCAATTGCAATCAGGAAAGAATTACTGATACCAATTTTCTGTGGAGTTTTTCTGATCGAAAATCTTTCCGTGATGATGCAGGTGTCGTATTTCAAGTACACCCGGAAGAAATACGGCGAGGGACGACGCATCTTTTTGATGTCTCCTCTGCATCACCATTACCAGAAAAAAGGAATGCATGAATCAAAAATTGTTGCCCGATTTTGGATCGTTGGAATCATGCTGGCAGTTGTATCAATTGTAACACTTAAACTTCGTTGAAGAAGAGACTCGTCATATTAGGTGCCGGTGAAAGCGGAGCAGGATCTGCAATCCTTGGTTTGAAGCAGGGCTATGATGTCTTTGTTTCGGATAAGGGTGCGATTAAATCCCGTTACAAAACACTGATGGACGCACATGATGTGAAGTGGGAAGAGAATGCACATACCGAAGAATTGATTCTGAACGCTGATGAAGTGATAAAAAGTCCGGGAATACCTGATAAGGCACCCATCGTTCAGAAATTGAAAGAAAAAAATATTCCTGTGTTGTCGGAAATTGAGTTTGCCGGTCGCTATACAAACGCAAAAATGATTTGTATAACGGGATCAAATGGAAAAACTACGACCACGCTTTTGACCTACCATATTTTAAAACGCGCCGGATTAAATGTTGGATTGGCAGGAAATGTTGGACAAAGTTTTGCTTTGCAGGTTGCTGAAAAAGATCATGATCATTATGTGTTGGAGTTGAGCAGTTTTCAACTTGATAACATGTATTCATTCAGAGCAAACATTGCCATTCTTACCAATATTACACCTGATCATCTCGACCGGTACGAATACAAGCTGGAGAATTATGTGAATTCAAAATTCAGAATTCTTCAAAATCAAACCAAAGAAGATGCATTAATCTACTGCGCTGATGATCCAATTACCAATGAAGGATTATCAGGTAGAACTGTGAATGCACGTATGTATCCCTTTAGCAATTTAAAGAAAATTGAAGAAGGCGCATATGCAGATTATGAAACAAACACCATCAATATAACCACAAACAACACCACACAAACTATGTCAATTTTTGATCTGGCCCTACAAGGTAAGCACAACGCTTACAACTCGATGGCCTCCGGTATTGCCGCGAGGTTGCTCGAGATCCGCAAGGAAACCATNNAAACCATCCGCGAATGTCTGATGGATTTCCAGAATGTAGAACATCGCCTCGAATTTGTTACGCGGGTGCATGGAATCGAATTCATAAACGACTCCAAAGCAACCAACGTAAACAGTACCTGGTATGCGCTCGAATCTATCAATAAACCTATCGTATGGATCGTAGGTGGTGTTGATAAAGGCAACGATTATTCGATGCTTGATGAACTCGTGCAGCAGAAAGTACAGGCGATTGTTTGTCTGGGAACGGATAACAGCAAGATCGTTTCGCATTTTTCCGGCAAGGTTCAAACCATTGTCGAAGCGAAATCTGCCGATGAAGCTGTTGCGCTTTCTTATCGTCTTGCGAAGAAAGATCAGGTTGTACTTCTTTCACCAAGTTGCGCATCGTTTGATCTTTTTGAGAATTACGAAGAGCGTGGACAAAAATTTAAACAAGCTGTAAAGGCGCTTTAATACTTCCGTTATGGAAAAACGTTCAACACAAACCCGAACAGGGAGCTGGCTGGATACCCGCTCCAAAGGTGTTTCGTTAATTGAACACCGTAACGAGTCTGTTGCAGTTATTGATGGTGTAGAATACATCAGCGATTCCAAAGCAACAGATCCGCGTGCGGTGGAAGAAACATTAATGCAAATTGAAAAACCTGTTACGCTGATCATGCAGATCTCTGATACGCATGAAAATTATTCTTGTCTGTACGATGTAGTGAAATACAAAGTTGTTTCACTTGTGGTGTTTGGTACAGGCAGCGAAGAGTTGATCAGGAATTCAATTGGACAGAATGTCGATCATTTTATAAGGGCAAATGATCTTCAGGATGCCGTTTCACAATCAAAATCACTCACAAAAACCGGAGGGGTAGTGGTGTTCTCTCCGGGTTGTACAAGTTTTTCACTCTTTGATGATTACCGTCACCGTGGCGATTCATTCAAAGCTTTTGTAGGAGGTATTTTTAAGTAAGTGCGTACGTTTTTTACATATCTCAAAGGCGATAAGGTGATCTGGATGATTACCCTGATACTTTCGTTGTTTTCGTTAGTGTCGGTATATTCCTTTACTCCCATCCTTGCTCGTGGTGATTCAGGAACTGAGGGCTTCCTGTTGAAGCATGTGATGATGGTATTCTCCGGATTCGTCATTATGTTTTATGTGCACAACATCAACTTTAAATACTATTCGCGCATCTCTCAGATCCTGATCTGGGTAAGTGTGATTTTACTTTTTGTTACCCTGGTTGCAGGTGTCCGGATCAATGCTGCTGAGCGTTGGCTGGAAATTCCTGTACTGAATATCAAATTCCAAACATCCGATTTTGCAAAAGTAGTGCTGATTGTTTTCGTGGCGCGAATGCTCACCATCAACAGAGATAAGTTTCACGATTTCAGAGAGGGAATTGTGCCGATTTTAATTCCGGTTGGATTGGTTATTGGATTAATTGTTACACAGAATCTTTCTACAGCAGTTCTCATTTTTGGACTTACGCTCATTTTGTTTTTTATCGCTAAAGTTCCGTTTAAATATATTTTTGGTATTGTTGGTGGTGCAATTGCTGCGTTCGGACTGATGATCCTTTTAGCGAAAGCAAATCCTGATCTGCTACCCCGATTGGAGACGTGGATGAATCGATTTACCAGCCACTCTTCAGAAGATCCGCGTAAACAATGGCAGATCAATAATGCGATGATGGCAATTGATAATGGTGGTTTACTTGGAAAAGGTCCGGGTAATGGTCAGATGAAACATATCATTCCTGAGGCTTACGCAGATTTTGTTTATGCCTCTTTTATTGAAGAATTCGGATCGATGGGAGGTGGAGTATTGTTGCTGATGTACATGATGCTTTTGTTCAGAGGAATTCGGATCGCATCGAAATGTGAGAGTGTTTTTGGTTCATTGATGGTGATTGGTTTATGTCTGAATCTTGTTTTCATGGCATTTATCAATATGGCGGTATGCACGAAAATAATTCCCGTTACAGGTCAAAATATGCCTTTGATATCCATGGGTGGTACTTCGACCTGGTTTACTTTTATTTCACTCGGAATAATATTAAGTGTAAGCCGATCTGTTGAAGAGGAAGTAATAAAACAGGAAGGAAATACTGTTAGAACTGATTTGAATGAGGAGAAAGGAGGATCTTATGCCGTTGCGTAAAATGCTCATAAGTGGTGGTGGAACCGGTGGACATATTTTCCCTGCAATTGCAATTGCCAATGCAGTGAAAAAACGCTATCCGGATGTGGAAATTCTTTTTGTGGGTGCAGAAGGCCGAATGGAAATGGAAAAAGTTCCTGCTGC
>DEHO01000053.1 GCA_002351955.1 Flavobacteriales bacterium UBA2798 | reverse complement strand
CCGATCCGATAATATCACTTGGCATTAAATCGGGTGTGAACTGAATCCTGTTAAAGCTTAATCCAAGCGCATCAGCAATGGTATTTACCAACAAGGTTTTCGCAAGACCCGGAACACCCACCAAGAGGCAATGTCCTTTACTGAAGATGGAAATGAGCACTTCATCAACAACCTGTTCCTGTCCAACGATTACTTTTCCGATCTCTTTATGAAGGATCTTGTATTTCTCTACAAAGGCATTAACCGCCTCAACATCCGATTTGTAATTCACTGACATCACCTATGGTTTTGAAGTGTTGAAGATACAAAAAAAGCCCTTAAACAGTAATTGCATGGGATAGACTACCTTAATTCTGTGTAAACGGTTAGCACAAGCATCTTTTTAGCCTTTAGTTTGATTATTTTTGTTGAATGAAGAAAAAGAAACCCGTAATTCTTGTAACGAATGATGACGGAATAACTGCACCCGGTATTCGTGCTTTGGTGGAGGCTGTGAAAGGATTTGGAACGATTCTGATCGTTTCGCCTGATAGTCCTCAATCGGGGATGGGACATGCAATTACCGTGAATGAACCATTGCGGTTGTATCCCTCCAAAGAGTACGGTAAACTCGAATCTTATGCTTGTTCCGGAACACCTGTGGATTGTGTTAAACTGGGGATTTATGAGATTCTGAAATATTCGCCTGATCTCATCGTTTCCGGAATCAATCACGGGTCTAACGTCAGCACGAATGTGTTGTATTCAGGAACCATGTCGGCTGCGGTTGAGGGTGCATTGGAAGGGATTCCTTCTATCGGATTTTCGTTGACCGATTATTCCATGACCGCCGATTTTTCTGCAGCTCAAAAGGTGGTTAAATCCATAGTGAAGGAAGTCCTTGAAAAAGGGATGCCCGAAGGAATTTGTTTTAATGTAAATATACCCAAGCTTCCCTATTCAAAAATAAAAGGAGTTAAGGTTTGTCGTCAGGCTCATGCTTTTTGGGAGGATAAATTTGATAACCGAAAAGACCCGCTTGGAAAACCTTATTACTGGCTCACCGGAGAGTTTAAAAGTTACGATGGTGGAAAGGATACAGATCTCTGGGCATTGGAGAACAATTATGTTTCATTGGTTCCGGTACAGTATGACATGACCGCACATCAGGTATTGGGTAAATTAAACTNNATGCAGCGATTTGATAAAGCGATTTACGGATTTATTGCAGGATCCGTCCTCCCGTTTTTGGGATATTCTGTTGGGAAATTCATCATTTACCGCAGTGGTTCCTGGGCATCGTATTGGAGTTATTTTAAGCGACCCGGCGATACACAAACGCAGATTTTTACATTTTGTATGCTGCCCACATTATTCCTTTTCTATTTTGTTTTTTTTCAGTGGAAACTTGAGCAGGCAAGCAAAGGATTAGTAGCTATAAGCCTGGTAGCTGTTACCATTTTCATGGCGTTTAAATTTCTCTGATGAAGTATTACATCATAGCCGGTGAAGCTTCAGGTGATTTGCACGGTAGTAATTTATTGCGTGAATTAAAGAATCAGGATCCTTCTGCCGAATTCCGTGCATGGGGAGGTGATTTGATGGCTGCCCAGGGCGCTGATGTTGTTAAACATTACCAGGAGCTTGCATTCATGGGCTTTACGGAGGTATTGATGAATATCCGTACGATCCTGAAAAACATGAAAAGGTGTGAAGAGGATATTGTGCAATGGAAACCGGATGTGGTTATTTTGATCGATTACCCCGGATTTAATTTACGCATCGCAAAAAAAATGAAGCAGCACGGTATTCGTGTGTTCTACTATATTTCTCCTCAGGTATGGGCCTGGAAACAATCCCGCGTTAAAATTATCCGCGAAGTTGTCGACCGCATGTTTGTGATCCTCCCCTTTGAAAAGTCATTTTATGAGAAATGGAATTATGAAGTAGATTTTGTAGGACACCCGCTTCTTGATGCCATTCAGAACCTTCCTTCACTAGAGGGTGAGCATACGCCGCCTTGGAAAAAAGAGGGTAAACCGGTAATTGCTCTTCTTCCGGGAAGCCGCAAGCAGGAAATTTCCAAAATGCTTCCGCTGATGCTTTCCGTTCAAAACCATTTTCCCGAATACCGTTTTATCATTGCCGCTGCACCGTCCATGCCCGAAAGTTTTTACCGCAGCGTAATGGGTGATTTAAATGGTGAATTGGTTTTCGGTCGTACCTACGATGTGATCCGGTCTGCCGATGCAGCTCTTGTAACATCCGGAACAGCAACACTCGAAACAGCATTACTCAATACTCCGGAAGTGGTTTGCTACAAAGGCGGAAAAATATCCTACCACATTGCACGACGACTTATCAAAGTCAAATTCATTTCACTGGTTAACCTTATCATGGATAGGGAAGTGGTGAAAGAGCTGATTCAGGATGATTTAACTACCGCTAATCTGGTGAACGAACTAAAAGGACTGCTTCCCACCGGAATCAAAAGGGAGGGTGTCCTTGCCGACTATGCTGAATTAAGAAATGCACTTGGCAATGCTGGTGCGTCAGCCAAAACTGCCGGTCTCATGTTGAAAACTCTGAAAGGGGCGTAGATTTCGACCTCTTACGCTTTGTAATTTTGTTGCATGCGCAGGATTTATCCGCTTACATTAATCATTCTTCTTTTCTCATCCCAATCTGTTTTCGGTCAGCAGATCCGCATCGGACTTTTCCGAAATGATTTCCCACAATCGGTTATGCTTACATCGATTGGTAATTACAAAGTCTTTGCTGATTCCTCCATGCTCGGTATCCTTCCATCGGGAACCGGAATACGCTTAATTCTGGATTCTTCAGGAGTTCGGATGAACAGTATCGATCGCGATTGGGGTGCGTATAGTCAGTTGCTGCTTGTGCCTAACGATTCATTTGCTGTAATGAAAATTAAAGGCATTGCTCCAGTTACGAAGGAGAGAAGTTTTGGAGGGAAAATTTCAATCGATCAGGATGCTGCTTCACTTCGAATTATTAATCATCTCGACCTTGAAGAATACCTTGCCGGTGTAGTGGAAGCGGAAGCCGGTTATGGTCACCATATCGAATTTTACAAGGCACAGGCAATTATCTCCAGAACGTATGCACTCGCTCATTTGTACAAACATTTACCGGAAGGATTTCATTTGTGCGATCAGGTGCATTGTCAGGCCTACAAAGGAAAAGGAAGATCGAATGCTGATGTACTAACCGCTGCAAAAGCTACACGCGGAATTGTAATTGTGGATGATAGTTTACATTTTATTACAGCCGCTTTTCATAGCAACTGCGGGGGACAAACAGCCAATTCAGAACACGTTTGGACAAAACCTTTGCCTTATTTAAGAAGCGTAAAAGATAATTATTGCACATCGCAGCCCAACGCCTATTGGACACGCGAAATATCTATTGCTGAATGGAAAAATTACCTGAAGAGGTATAATTTTCCGGTACATGATTCTTCCTGTATAACGTATTGCACCACTTTCAAGCAGCCTTACCGAATGTATTGTTTGAGCTCTTGCAATAAGACCATACCTTTTAAAAATATCCGCGCAGATTTTGGGCTGAAATCCGCCTTTTTCAGTCTTGAACGGGTAAATGAACATACCGTTGTACTCCGCGGCAGAGGATTCGGACATGGAGTTGGATTGTGCCAGGAGGGAGCAATGAAAATGGCTAAACTCGGTTTTGATTTTAAGATCATTCTCAAGCACTATTTCACTGGAGTCCACATTATCGATATCCGCGAAAAGGACACTTTCGCTGAGGAGTAAAAAAATGAAGTCAAATAAAAAAAGCACGGAGATTTCCGTGCTTTTTTATTGGTTTGTAACAGGATCACATCAGAATAATTCTTCTGGTAATAATTTCGTTTTCTACCAGAATCCGGATGATGTATACACCTCTTTCAAGTTCAGGAACATTAATCATTGTTCTTGAAAGAATGCCTGATTGTAAAACAAGGTCTTTCTTAAGACTGATCTGACCAACTGAATTCATCATTTCCATAGGGAAAACACCATCTGTTGCAGAAGTGATCTCAATGTAAAACTCTCCTGTTGCAGGATTAGGTAATAACGTTACCAGGTAAGTAGAATTATTTTCTTCTACAGAAATGGAACCTCCTGACGAGTAGGTAAAGGAACTCGACGACATAGATTCACACCCTGAAGCATCGGTAATGATTACATCGTAATCACCATCTTGTGTTGGTGTGTAGGTTTGCCCATTCGCTCCTGAAATTGCTGTTCCATTTAATAACCACTGATAAGTTAAAGCTGGGGTAGATTCAAGATCATTTCCAACCTGTGTAATTACCGGTGAAGCAGGAGCAGGTATGATAGTTACCGTTACGCTTGCAGTATTGCTACAAGCACCTGTGCTACCGGTTACAGTATACGTAGTTGTTGAAACAGGTGATGCATTGATTGCTGCACCTGTTGAGGAACTTAATCCGGTTACAGGTGACCAGCTATAGGTTGATCCGCCATTTGCAGTTAGTGGTGTCGATTCTCCTTCACAAATACTAACGTCTCCGCTTACCGAAACAGTAATTTGACTGTCTACTGTAACTACTATTTGTGCTGTACCTGTACATCCGTTTCCATCTGTAACGGTAACTGAATAGGTTGTATTCCCCGAAGGAGTTGCAACCGGATTCATAATGGATGGATTGCTTAATGTTGCTGTGGGAGTCCAGCTGTAAGAAGTTCCTCCGGAAGCTGTAAGTGTTGTGCTGTTACCGCTACATACAGCTACGTCGCCGGATGTACCAACTATCGGATTACTGTTAATGGTAACCACCGTTGATGAAGTGTTGCTACATCCAGCTGCTGTTACTGTTACAGTATAGCTTCCTCCGTCAGAAATTCCTGCTCCGGTGATAGTTGGGTTTTGCGATGTAGATGTAAATCCTCCGGGGCCTGACCATGCATAACTTGCACCACCGGCCGTGGTTGTACTGAGGTTTACAGTTCCACCTTCACAAACCGCACCAGAATTACTGGCATTGGCAACCGGCGATGGATTAACTGTAACACTTGTTGTGGCAGTTGCAGAACATCCATTGTTTACGGTTACTGTGTATGTACCGGCCATAGCGGCTGTTGAGGATGGAATACCAGGATTTTGCTGGGTACTTGTAAATCCGTTCGGACCTGTCCAGGCATAGGTTGCGCCTGTAACATTTCCTGCATTTAAATGAATCGCCTGACCGGCACAAACTGGCCCATTGCTGCTTGCTGTTGCCGTTGGAGTATTATTGATAGCTACGCTAACTGTTGAAGTACTTGAACAACCATTTGCAGTTACAGTAACGGTGTAAGTTCCACTCATTGCAGTTGTGGCATTGGTGCGCGATGGATTACGTGTAGTTGAGGTATATCCACCGGGGCCAGACCAGGCATATGTTGCTCCTGTAACGGCCGGTGTGCTGAGAGTTAGCGTTTGTGTTGCGCAGATGGGCGAATTACTGGAGGCAGTTGCAGTTGGTGTTGCATTTACTGTTACTGCAACTGTAGATGTTGCAGAACACCCTCCATTGGTAATGGTAACCGTGTATGTTCCACTCATTGCGGTAGTAGAAGAAGCAATACTTGGATCTTCGAGCGTAGAGGTAAATGAGTTAGGACCTGTCCATGCATAGGTTGCACTTGCCACGGTGTTAGCGGTTAAATTGATTGCATTTCCGGAACAAACAGGTGTGTTGCTACCTGCTGTTGCAGTGGGTGCGGTATTAACCGTTACACTTACCGTAGAAGTTGTTGCACATCCATTTGCAGTAACGGTTACGGTGTAGGTTCCACTCATTGCAGTAGTTGCATTGGTGCGCGATGGGTTTCGGGTTGTTGATGTATATCCACCGGGGCCTGACCAAGCATAGGTTGCTCCTGTTACTGCAGGAGTACTCAGTGTAAGTGTTTGTCCTGCACAAACCGGAGAATTACTCGTTGCCGTTGCAGTAGGAGTATTGTTTACCACAACTGCAGTAGTTGAAGAAGCAGTACAGCCTGACGCATTGGTAATGGTAACTGTATAAGTACCCGCCATTGCAGTTGTTGCGTTAGGACGTGTCGGATCTTCCAGCGATGAAGAAAAGGTTGCCGGTCCTGACCAAACATAGCTTGCTCCTGCCACAGTATTAGCTGTGAGATTGATGGAGTTTCCTGTACAAACCGGTGTATTGCTTCCTGCAGTTGCTGTTGGATTTGCATTAACAGTTATATAATTGGTTTGTGTGGTTGTTGTTGTTCCTGCACCATTTGAAGCTGTAAGTGTAACACTATAGGTGCCGGGTGTGGCATAGGTTACCGACGGATTCGTGGCTGTAGATGTGGCAGGCGTTCCTCCGGGGAAACTCCAATTATAAGTGGTTGCTCCGGTTGAGGTATTGGTAAAGTTTACAGTTTGGCCCGGACAAACAGATGTTGGACTTCCTGTAAAACTTGCTGTAGGTAAGGAGGGCATGACGCCTGAAATATTGATGTTATCGAGGAATATCGGCTGACCATACCTTCCTCTGTTTTGGAATGCAATAACAACATTCTGTGATCCGATAAAGGTATTTAGGTTCAGTGTTTCAGTTCTCCATTGGGTGTTGGTTGGAATGAAAAGTGTTGTAACATTTGCTCCTCCATTTGTTGCCAATGTAGTGCCTCCCTTCATGAACACTTGAGTCCATGTAACCCCGCAGTCTGTCGAAATCATTACGGCAAGTGTATCGGAATAAGTGGCGCTGTATCGTGCGTAGGCTACATCAAATGTCATGGTAATACTGGTATAACCACTGAAATTGTATTTGGGTGTCCACAATTCATCCCGCGTTCCGGATACATCATTATTATAATTATCAAAAACAGAACATGCAGTTGATGTGCTAAAGCCGCTGGCTGAGGTGGTCGCTTGCCATACGGTTCCATCGCCCATTGCATCCATATTGTACCAGCCTGCAGGAACAAAAGAAGTTTCAAATCCTTCTGTTAAGGGCAAGGCTTGTTGATTGCTTACAGTGATGTAGGCTGTTTTTGTAACACTATTTGTACCATTTGCATTGGTGGCTGTAAGGGTAACATTGTATGTTCCTGCAGTATTATAGGTTACTGTTGGGTTTTGCTGTGTAGATGTTGCA
>DEHO01000072.1 GCA_002351955.1 Flavobacteriales bacterium UBA2798 | reverse complement strand
ACAAATGCCCGTAAGGCCCATAGACCCGGCTACCGACCTCTGTCCGGGGCTGAATCAAAAACTGAAAAGCGTTTCCGTGGACGCTCCCGGATTTCAATTGGACATGCTCCTGCTCCGTACCCAAGCCCTTCAACCCGGCCAAACCATCAGCGGCTACCTCACGCATTGGGTCGTGCCCGCGGGTTTCAAGCACCTGCCGTATGACGGAAACGCATTTGGAGACGCAGAAGAGATAAAAATCCCGCTGCCGCTGAAAACTACCCTGTGCTGGGACGTGGAAATGACCGGCGAGTTGGACCACTGCAATTGCGAAGTTGTTCACTTCAACTGGAGGCCGCAGGGCTGTATTCCCATTTTGCGCTCCGAGGGCGCCCTGACGGCCTTCGAGTCGGACAACGCATTGGCGGTGTACAGATTTATGGAAGTCGGAATCGGCGACCAATACCGGGCAGAAATCATACAGTGCAAGGTGTTTATTCTGGCCATGCTGCCCAACCTCTCTACCTTGTACATCGGATTTGAAACCAGGGAAGACGCCCAACAATTCATCACCAGCAAATATACGCCGGCCGACCCCGGCTCCTGGATTGACATCGGCGCACCTATGTGGATGGAAGCACAGGAGTGCTTTGTGTCGGCGTATGAGGTGGGGGTGTAGAGGGGGAAAGATACGAGGTGTAGAAGCAGGGGAAAAAAGTCAAGTAACATTAATCTTAAACAAAGTTCAAAATGGCGAAGGTCCAATTCTATGAAAAAGGAATTAGTGCTAATAGAAATTTAATAGCGCTGATTATTATTTCCTTCACAATGGTAGGAATAATTCTTATCTCATGGTTTTACTTTTCTAAGGTAGGTAGGGATTCAGAGGATGCTGAAAAAATATTTAACACATTGATTCCTCTTTTTGCTACATGGATTGGAACTGTATTAGCATTCTATTTTGGTCGTGAGAATTTTGAAGCAGCATCGAATAGATATGAGCAAATGATTGACAGGTTAGGACCGGAAGTTTTAGATGATGTTTTTGTGAACCAAATAATGATTTCAAGAGAAACTATGGTTAGCAAACAACTGGCGGATATAAAAAATGATTCTTTAAAAGAAATAGTTAATTTCATGGGGTCAGTTGAGAAAAAAAGACTACCTATATTGGACGGCGATAAAGCCTTGTATGTAATACATAAAAGCACATTCACGGAGGCTATTGCAGCTAATACCAACGAAGATCTGACGCTTGAAAAATTTGTAGCGATAGACAAATACAAGCCTATCATAACTAGTTTTATTACAATGAAAGAAGATTCCATTTTGGAAGATGTGGTTAAACGTATAGCTAAGGAAAACATCAAAGATATTTTTATTTTAGATTCAAATGAAAAATTAGTAGGATGGTTGACAGACTCTTTGATTTTGAGATTTTTAAAATCTACCTGATTTTTTTCATTTCATATCAATGCCTAAATTGATTCAATCTTAATGGTGTAGAGTATTCATTTTCAAAGCGACAACATCGTTAGGGCAAAAATTATCTTAACTCATAGTCAAGAAGTTTCAATTTAATCACACACTAATCTAAAATAATGCCAACATCACTCACTCCTCATTTCACACTCGAAGAAATGGTTTTTAGCCAGCAAGCTACTCGTCTCGGTATCAATAATGTTCCTAGCCCTCAATATATTGATTCGTTGAAAAATCTTTGTGAAAATATATTAGAGCCACTCCGAGAGATCGTCGGAAAGCCTGTTAATGTTAACTCTGGGTATCGCAGCCCCGATTTGAACCGAGCTATTGGAGGCTCTCCGACTAGTCAACACATGGAAGGGAAAGCGGCAGATATCCGTATAGAAGGTTTTTCAGCCCAAGCACTCTTTGATCTTATTAATGAAAGTACACTTCCATACGACCAATTAATTCAAGAGTTTGATAGTTGGGTTCATGTCTCCTTTGACAGTAAACGACAGCGCCGAGATGCACTTTATGCTTACCGCGACGCGACCGGAAAGGTCCGTTTTAGCAAAATAAAACCTCAAGCATCTATGTAACTGAATATTACCACTGCGGGTATTGTTTTATTGGGATGGAAGGGTATCTAAGTTGATGCTCAGCGGTTTTGTGGTACCTGAGCGTTGTAAGAATAAGGCAGGAATGATAATGCGGAAATACCCGCACCAAACACCAAAGGGTAAGTAAAAGGCGAAATAAGCTTCGTGTATTTGCTTGCTTGGAGGTGTGATAAAACGAGCATTATCGCTGATTAAATAAATATTAACTAACCAAAAAGATCAAAAATCATGTCAGGACTAGCAATCATGTATTCGAAAGAAATCGCTAAAGAATTGACCAAAATAGCGGTAGTACTTCCTGGAGAAGCATTAAAAGTCGGTCAGATTATCCATTTTCCTTTTGGGAGAAAAGGGATATGGCCTTTTAAGAAACCTGCGCCAAGAGGATCGTTTAATGTAATTACATCATTAAGTGAATTGGGCTTAGCCGTAGAAACATCCAATTGGAAAAAAGAACCAGATCCATATATTTTTGCAAGTAGAAAGTCTGTAAAAATCGATTTTTCTATTGAAGGACAAGGAACCGTAAATCCTAATGTAAATGCTAATGGTACATTAAAGGCAAATTTTGAAAAAGAAGGATCTG
>DEHO01000074.1 GCA_002351955.1 Flavobacteriales bacterium UBA2798 | reverse complement strand
GCCTGGTTGCTGCAAGAGGAGGGTTATGAAGTGATTGGTCTGTTTATGCGAAACTGGACAGACGATTCTGTTATTCTTAATAATGAATGTCCCTGGATCGACGACAGCACAGATGCTATGCTGGTGGCAGAAAAATTGGGAATACCGTTTCAAACCATCGATTTTTCCGCAGAGTACAAAGAGCGTATCGTTGATTATATGTTCAGCGAATACGAAAAAGGACGAACACCCAATCCTGATGTTTTATGCAACAGAGAGATCAAATTCGACGTTTTTCTGGAGGCCGCATTAAAACTGGGTGCCGATTTTGTTGCAACAGGACATTACTGCCGTAAAACAACAACAACTGCTAACGGAAAGGAAATCCATCATTTGCTGGCAGGAAAAGATCCCGGTAAAGACCAGAGTTATTTCCTGTGTCAGGTATCGCAGGAACAATTAAGTAAAGCACTTTTTCCAATTGGACACCTGCTCAAAAGTGAGGTCAGAAAGATTGCCCATGAGATTGGTTTGGCAACTGCAGACAAAAAAGATTCGCAGGGACTGTGTTTCGTTGGTCAGATCAGTCTGCCCGAATTCCTGCAGCAAAAACTGGATACCCGCAAAGGAAAAGTCATTGAAATTCCCAACGACATTTCTCTGTTCGGCGAATACGAATCACTACCTGAAACGGATTTTATTGCATTAAGCAAACCCTTTGTTTATTCAGAAGAAATGGGAAAACAGGTGGGTGAACATCAGGGAGCTCATTTTTATACAATAGGACAAAGAAAAGGTCTGAACATAGGAGGTACACCCCGTCCCCTTTTTGTAATAGGGCTAGACACAGAGAAAAATCTGATCTTCACAGGACAGGGAGAAGACCATCCCGGCTTGTATCGAAAATCACTTTTTATCCGGAAATCAGAAATTCACTGGATACGTGAGGACCTGAAATTAGATGTTGGGGAAAGCATGGAAACCATGGTGCGCATAAGGTACCGACAAGCCCTTGAAAAAGCCAGGTTAATCATGGAGGCTGACGGACTCTATGTTTTGTTCGACAAACCACAAAAAGGAGTCACACCCGGACAATTTGCGGCGTGGTATATTGGAGAAGAGCTTTTGGGTTCGGGAGTGATTCATGAATAAGTCCGCCGGATCTATCAACAAAAATCTCTTGTCATTTTTTTTCTTTACTGATTTTGGAATTTAATTTTCGTTTTATATTAGCCCCGGATTTCAAGAAACAACTAGAGACAACTTTTAGTTTCAAAACACGATGGAAAAGAAGAGAAGCATCATCAGCTATGAAAAGCTTTCACCTGAGTTGCAAGCAGCATTAAGAAAACAATACCCTGCCGGCTATGCGGGTCACACGCAAAAAATAGCAACTCCAAAAGAAACTTTTACAGTTGTTCCGCTCGATACAAAAGATGCGATCTACCTGGTGAAAGTGAAATTTGTAGAGAAGAAAGCAAAATCGGTAGACGATGAAGAGGATGAAGGATTCGGAGATGATGAATTCTCAGTACCCGATACAGCAGCAACCGGATTTGATGCAGAAAAAGATGAGTTCGNNATCCGAAAATCCCGCTCATGCGGGATTTTTTTTTATCTTTTACTATGAATTTTTCCATTCGCGTTTACGGAATTTTGACACATAACAAGCAAGTGCTGGTTACCGACGAATACCGATTTGGGAGATCCTTCACAAAATTTCCGGGGGGCGGACTCGAATTTGGAGAGGGAACTATTGCGTGTTTAGTCCGAGAATTCAAGGAAGAGCTAGATTTGGAAATTCAGGTCACTGAACATTTTTACACAACAGACTTTTTCCAGGCTTCAGCTTTTCATTCCAAGACCCAGATTTTATCCATCTATTACCTGGTAAAATGCGAGCATCCTGAATTGATACCTGTAACCAAAATATGCTTCGATTTCCCAAAAGAGGAAGGGGCTCAGTCGTTCAGATGGCTGAATATTAATACGCTTCAGGAAACTGATCTGACTTTTCCCATTGACCAAAAAGTGGCAGAATTGCTTCAATCTCAGGCATCCAATCTTCGCTGAACGAAACGTTCAACTTTCTGGTAAAATTGGTGAGGATGCATGGTCCGCCAATCAATTTCATTGACCTTTCCCCCCATTACCAGGTAACTATCGATGTTTGCATCCTGCATGTCGGCAATGACGTGATCTCTGAAATTCACCAAGGCAATCCACCCACCCTGATCGGATGCTTCATCAAACCATTCCTCGTAATAACAATCATCCGAAGCATGGAAATTAAGCACGTTTTCTCCTACCAGAATAAACTTTGATATCCCCTCACCGATCAGCAGTTCAATGAAATCTCTTTTCAAGACCATCACATCATTATAAAGACAATCATTCCACTCCCCAATCAGTTCCAAAATGACATAACCTTCCGTATAATCCGTATACAGCTGTTTGAGATACAAGGTCTGGGATCCGATTTCGTCCCACTGTGGATGTATATAATGATCGTACACATGATTCTGGAACTCAAACTCTGAATATTCCCTACCATACAATGGAGACCGCGGGTCTTCTTCGGCGCAGTAAAGGGTTCTCCAGTTGTAATGAGGCTCGATGGAATGCATGGTGATACAAAAATAAGGAATGAAATCGGGGACTTGGCCGGAAAGCCAGATATCTGTCGAGATTTCGACAAAGGTTTATTCCCTGAATCATTAAAAGGGGTATTTTTGGACCTCTTAAAACCAAAACCAAAATGTCAACACGTTATCAATCCATCCTTCTTTTTATCGGATTTGCATTTGCGCTTTCATCATGCAGCGACAAAACCAAACTAACTGCTGAACAGGCAACGAAAAACCTCATCGCAAAAGAACAACCTTCCATGGTAATGTCGATTGCAGCTGGTGACATTCTTGAAAAATCGGGTATGGCCGATGGATCTGTTTTGCCCATGACCGTAAAAATGCTTTTTGGTGAAATGTTGTCCTACGCAACAGAGTCTGAAAAAACAGGAATCGACATGAGCAGTAAAAGCTATGTGCTGATTTACCCCGGAACAAACGGCGCATTTAGTCATGTAGCAGCTGTGTATACCTTGAAGGATGCTGAAGTTTTTGCAAAAATGATCAAGGAAGATCTCGAAGTTGAGCCTTCAGAAAAAGGGAAATACAAATACGTGATTTCTCCCGACAATGATTTCAGTTTTGCATGGTACAAGCACTTCGGCATGGTCATTATGCTTGGTGACGCAGAGGAAAGAGGGAAAACTGCAATGGAAGCGAAAATTGAAGAACTCATGACCCGCTCCATTGAAGAAGGAGAGTTGCCCGCTAATTTCACATCGTTGTTTACTGAGCAATCCGACTTTGCCATGTATATCGCAACTGATGGTTTTGTAAATATGGCCTCTGCAACTGCCGAAGAAATGGAAGGAGAAGCTTCACAGAAAGAAGCAGTGAACAAAATGAAAGAACTCTATAAAGACTGCTACACGTTGTATACCGTTTCATTTGAAACAGATAAGATTGCAGCAAAAATTAAAAACTATTTCACGGATAAGGCAAAAAAGGAAATTGCAGGAATGACACGTAAAGGTATTTCAGCGGATATGTTGGNNAATGTTAGGCTTTTTCACTTGTGCAGTTTCAGCTGAATCTATTTTTGATTTTGGAAAGAAAATGGGCGGGGATGAATTCAATTCCTCGATGGACGAATTCAATAGAGAGACCGGAATTCAGTTATCAGATATCGTTTCATCCTTCTCGGGCGATTTCACAATGTCGTTTGTTGGCATGACCGAAAGAACAAACAAATACGAATACACCGATGAAAACGGAAAAATTCAGGTTGACGAATGGAAAAGTACTTCGCCTTCTGTAAACCTATGTTTTGGAATTAAGAACAACCTGATACGTACTATCGCCGATACAACCAAAGACATAAAAAAAGAAGGAAACATTTATGCTATGAAAGACGATCTGTACATGGTTATAACCGACAACAAAATGTTCCTGACCACCTCTCAGGAAAGTGCGAATGAAGTTGCTGCCAATGGATCGCTTAAGCCATATTCTGCCAACGGAATTGAGAAAAAAGCTACAGAAAATGCTGCATTTGGTTACTTCGATTTCAAATCACTTATCACAAGTCTGGGCGATAGCGAAAAAGAATTACAGCAGTTCCTGGCTAAATTCGATAATGCAGTTGCTTATGGTGATACAGAGGAAATGGTATTTGAACTTAACTTCAGAAAAACCGGGGAAAACGGACTTTACATCATTACCAAATCAATGATGGATACCTATTTCAATATTTCCTTTTAAACGATTTTTACTTACAAAAAAAGCTCTCCGCATTGGAGAGCTTTTTTTTTACCATTCAGGTTTACGTCGCGCCGATTTTATATCGGACCTCCTTTGCTTGCCTTCAGATCTTTTGCGTTTTACTGCAGCCGGGACTTTGGTTTTTTTCCTTTTTTTCTCTTCTCGTAATGCAATGCGCAGAGCTCTGTAGAATTTTTTTACCACCTCTTCCCTGTTCCTTATCTGGCTTCTGTCGCCGTCCTCAACAAATCGTATATCGCCGGTTTCATCGAGACGCCCCGCCCAACGTTCCAATAGCTTGTTTTTTTGAAATTCAGTAAGCAAATCACTACCTGCCGGTGAAAACAACAATTCTACCCTCGACTCCGTTTTGTTTACGTGTTGACCGCCTTTTCCGCCGCTTCTGCTGGTTCGGAAACGAAATTCGGTATGTAGATCAGGTAGTTCGATATTCAAATATACAAACACTCCGAAAGCAGGGAAAGCGTATTTTTGACCCATTATGTACAAACTGTTGCTCAAGCCCCTTCTTTTCCTTTTTGATCCGGAAAAAGTGCATCATTTTATTTTCAGAATGATTCGGATAACCCAAGCCATTCCGGGAATGAAAGCACTTATCCGGAAGTCGTTCATAACCAAAAACCGGCAACTCGAGCGGGAAGTTTTCGGAATCACATTCCCAAATCCTGTTGGATTGGCAGCCGGATTCGATAAGGATGCGCGG
>DEHO01000040.1 GCA_002351955.1 Flavobacteriales bacterium UBA2798 | reverse complement strand
GAAGGAAATGCTTTGGCTTCGCAGAGAATTTTGTAGCGCAGCGGTGTAGGTCGATAAAACGAAACCATCAGCAAATGAATGTTGACGGTAAGCTGGTTCATGCACACCACCTCTGAGGGTAATGCACCCACAATTGCCGCATTGCTTGCTGTAAGGTTCTCATGGTACGAAAACCAGGGGTGTTTGGCGTAAAAGTGGCCTTCCACCCCGAACTTAGCCCAGTCATCCAGCTCCTGCAAAATGTGCTCCCGCGTGCGTTTGGGTTGTAAGCCGAGCGAATTCCCCGTAAAATANNATATACCACATCAGTACCCTGGTGTTGAGGAAAATGGAATTGCTGACGGTAACTGCGTAAGGGATCTTGCTGATCGGCTTCACGCGCAAATTCGAGGGTGTTACGGTACTCCATGCTTGTTGTTTATCGGCAAACTTAATGAAAAGGAAGAAAACAGCGTGTTGAACTGATCCATATCAGATTTTCAATTGTTCTATCCAATCAACGCTTATTTTTGCAACCCAATGTATTCCGATTATGAAACGCGAACGCTCTGAACACCTGTTTGAAAAAGCTAAAAATTACTTTCCCGGTGGAGTGAACTCTCCTGTGCGGGCCTTTCGCAGTGTGGGCGGCACACCTCTATTTATCCAAAAGGGAAAGGGCTCACGAATCTGGGATGCAGATGGAAATGTATTCATTGATTATTGCTGCAGCTGGGGCCCGCTGATTCTCGGACATGCGCCGGATGAAGTAGTGGAGGCTGTAAAAACTTCGGTTGAAAAGGGAAGTTCCTTCGGTGCGCCTACTTCATTGGAAAATGATCTCGCCGATCTGATCTTGTCGAATAATCCCTTCATCGAAAAAATTAGATTCGTATCCTCCGGTACCGAAGCTGTAATGAGTGCAATTCGCCTTGCTCGTGGAGTAACCGGTCGATCTAAAATTCTGAAGTTTGAAGGTTGCTACCATGGCCATGTCGACTCCCTCCTGGTTAAAGCGGGTTCCGGATTGGTTACCTTCGGAAATACTTCTTCTGCGGGTGTTCCGGAGTCGTTTGTGAATGAAACGATCGTGGTTCCACTCGACAATGAAAAAGCAGTTGAAGAGGCGTTTGTAAAGTTCAGCAACGAAATTGCATGCGTTATCATTGAGCCTATTCCTGCCAATAATGGATTATTGCTTCAACGTAAAGAGTTTTTGCAATTTCTCAGAGAGATTTGCGATAAAAACAATTCCCTTCTCCTTTTTGATGAGGTAATATCAGGATTCAGAGTTGGATTTACAGGCGCTGCAGGATTGTTCGGTATGCGTCCCGATATTATTACCTACGGTAAAATTATTGGAGGAGGATTGCCAGTTGGTGCTTATGGTGCATCTGCTGCGATCATGGGAAACATTTCGCCGGAAGGTGGAGTTTATCAGGCCGGAACCTTATCTGGTAATCCTGTTGCCATGAGTGCAGGTATAGCTCAACTTACCGAGTGTTTAAAACCGGGATTTTATGTCGACCTCGAACGTAAGACGAAGTATTTGATCGACGAAATTCTCCGACTGACTCCAGCAGAATTGCATGACCGTTTTAAATTTTTCTCTGTGGGTTCAATTTTCTGGATTGCGTTCACCTCAGAAAATGCAATTCGCAGCGCGGAAGCAATTGATGCCGATAGCATGAGTTATTTCCGTGTGCTCCATAAAGAATTACTTGAACGCGGAATCTACCTTGGTCCTAGTGGATACGAAGTGGGATTTGTAAGCGATGCTCACAGTGTAGAGGATCTGCGAATCACCGCAAAAGCATTTGCCGAAACTCTTCCAATAGCTCTTGCTCAGGAATAAGTTGCAATTTTTAAAAATCGGTGCAGGCAAACAAAACCAATGGATGAATGATCAATAATCCATCAACGCCTGCAGTGTATAGTAGTTCTTTTTCGAATAGATTGCGAAAACCGAAAAGGACCAATCCCGAAACAAAAACTGCAGCAGATGCTATTGCAAAGGGGGTGTGGTGAAATACAATTCCTAAAACAAGCGTCGCTAAAATTGAAAAGTATGCTAGGATCAGACTGTTTTTAGGACCAAAAATTCCCGGAATGCTCCTGTGTAGTTCGGTGTCTTGTTCCATATCCCTAATGTCAAAAACCAATGCTGTTGCATTTATCAACAGGAAAATTTGGATCAGCGGTAGCGCATTAAATTCTACGGTTCCGTTTTTTGCCGGGATAAAAACACAGAGATAAACCCAACATGCAGCAATGATAATACTCTTGTTCAAATGAATTTGATCCGGTTTAATGAGTATTCCGGATCGGAAGAGTGTATATAACAATGAGACTATCGCAATGGGAAGGAACCAAAGATGGAGTTCGGGGAATTTGAAAATAAAAAGAATGAAACTTGTGATGCCTGCAATGATCATACAGGCGATCAATTCGATTGGATGCTTTCGTATCCATTGTTGCCGTTCGCTTTCAAAGGGCAATTGTTTGCGGTGTTTTACAAAACGGTGAAAATTGTAAATGAAAAGTGTACCGCAAAAAATCAAAACTCCGTAGAGCAGGGGGCTGCTTATTGAAAAAAACGAAGCCCAATACCACGATTGTAAACCGGCTGCTAACGCAATCCAGCCATTGAGATAAAGAAAAACACGAATAAGTATCACTGTATCGCCCTACCCAGAAAATAGAGTCCTAATCCTGTAGCGCTGCCCAACAGACTGAATTTTAGTCCGCCAAATTTCCGTTTGTTTTTTACCACACGGATATAACCATCCCGATACGTTTCTTCCAGTAAATAGGCACGGTTGCTGACTTTCGACAGATCAAAGGTTATTCCGGGTAAGCCAACAAGAATGGTGTAAACAAAGGGAGTGAGCAAATGGATGATTCCCGGATCGCTGCGAAAAAAACCTTCAAAAAAACCATCGCTTGGTCCGTTCTGCCTTTTGTATGTGTCCCATAACGAAACACCAAGTGCAAAACTGAATCCTCCAATGTTGGCTAGATGGGGTTTGAAACCTTCCTGGGCATCTTGCTGACCATGAACAAAATACATTGCCTCTTGAGGTGTCCAGATATTTCCTGCGAGTGAATCCTGAAAATAGACAACGGTTTCCTTTCCGGACGCTTCGGTAATGCTGTAAAGACGATAGGCCTCGAACTTTTCGGTCTTGGTTTTGTTTCTTCTTTGGTAGCTGAACTCAACATAGGAAGTGTCGTAATTCAAAAACTTGCCTTCCAGTACGTGACCGTTCAGAAAAGTAAGTTTGTCCTGCGCTGAAACCAGGAGCGGAGAAAAAAGCAACAGAAACAATGTCAGGTAGTAAGACCTCATTTTTGAGAAGGATTTCGGTGACAATGTACAGCTTTTTTAGCGCAAGTCCACTATTCACCGCTGTTGAAAACTGTCGCCCTTTCTGCGTTCTTTTCTGGTTATATTTGCCCCTCTTTCGAACTCCATTTTCCTTATGAAAACAGACCGTTTTTCCGACCGACATATCGGTCCTTCGTCTTCCGAGACTGAAAAAATGCTCCGCAAAATCGGGGTAGGCTCATTGAACGAACTCATTGAGCAAACTGTTCCTAACGCTATCCGACGCAAATCGGAATTAAATGTTGGTGCAGCATTAACGGAGTTTGATTACCTGAATCACCTGCGCAAGGTCGGAGCAAAAAACAAGGTGCTTCGTTCGTATATCGGCATGGGGTATTATGGAACAATACTTCCATCCGTAATTCAACGCAATATTCTGGAGAATCCGGGTTGGTACACGGCATATACTCCGTACCAGGCAGAAATTGCACAAGGTCGACTTGAGGCTATTCTGAATTTTCAGACGATGGTCATTGATCTTACCGGAATGCCAATTGCAAATGCTTCTCTGCTGGATGAAGGTACTGCTGCTGCCGAAGCAATGGCAATGCTCTTTTCTGATCGCGACCGTGATACAGTAAAGCGTGGTGCCAATGTGTTTTTTGTCAGCGATGAGGTTTATCCTCAAACCATCGATATCCTTCGTACGCGGGCTATTCCTTTGGGAATAGAACTGCAGATTGGAAATTTCCGCGAACTGAAATTCACAGATAAAATTTTCGGATCGGTATTACAGTATCCTGCCCTCAATGGTGAAGTGTATGATTATGCTGATTTTGTAAAACAGGCAAAAGCAAACAAAACAGCTGTTGCTGTTGCAGCCGATCTGATGTCGCTTGCATTACTCACTCCTCCCGGCGAATGGGGTGCCGATGTTGTTGTGGGTAATACCCAACGCTTTGGTGTACCCATGGGCTATGGTGGTCCGCACGCTGCTTTCTTTGCCACCAGGGACGAATACAAGCGTGCAGTGGCCGGCCGGATCATCGGGGTCTCCGTTGACGCCCGCGGCCGGCGAGCGCTGCGGATGGCGCTGCAGACCCGCGAACAGCACATCCGCCGCGAAAAGGCCAACTCGAACATCTGCACAGCCCAAGTTTTGCTCGCCAACATGGTCGGCATGTACGCTGTCTATCATGGTCCGGACCGCCTGCGGAGCATCGCCGCACGCATCCATCGCCTCGCCGCAATTCTCGCCGAAGGCCTGCGGCGTGCCGGGATCACCGTCCTCACCAGGCATTTCTTCGACACCCTGCGCGTCGACCTGGGCAGCCGAGCGCTGATCGCCTACCAGGCCACCAGCGAGGCGGGCTACAATCTTCGCCAGGTCTCCCCAGGCATTCTCGGCATCGCCATCAACGAGAA
>DEHO01000052.1 GCA_002351955.1 Flavobacteriales bacterium UBA2798 | reverse complement strand
ATTTTATTTTCATGCAGAATCTCCAGTCTTGGTTTATTGTCCCATTCTTCTTCAGATTCATTCACAACCGTTTTTAAAACAGATTGCGAAATACTCTCAGATTTTTCTTCCTCAATAGGTTCAGTCGGAATATTCAGAAGCGGAACCGTTTCTACTTCTTCAATTTCCGTTAATCCTGCTTTTTCAATCAGGTTTTCAATAGCGAGTTTTCCTTCGTGCACGAATACGGTATTAAGATCATCCTCGACCGTTACTTTTTTGTAAGTAACGTTTCCTGATAGATTTTTTATTTCATTTTTCATTGATACAGCGATTTTAAACTGATGATGTGATACACGTCTTTTAAATGGGGTAATCTTTTTATTGCTTCTTGATGCATTTCTTTGAGTTCTTGCGATCCAATTGCCATTACTGCATCGTACTCTTTTAAAACTCCCGAACAAAGTATCGTGGCTGCATCCATCACGCTTACCACCAAAAACAAGCGCGTTGTTTTTCCAGCAGGGTATCCCGGATAAATTCCTTCTACATTCAGAAAGCTATGCTTGCCCGTATTCATGTCGACCGAACAAAAATTTACAACATTGTTGTTTTCATCCTTCAGCGCAAACATGACCTGCCTTGCTCCGAAGCTGGTATAGCCCTTAGTGTCGTACTTGCTTTGGCCTTTTTCCCAAAGAAAACCTGTTTGTAAAAGTTCAGGGATCAACTCCCGGTTGCGCGTATGAAACTGATTGCTATTATAACCCGCTCCACATATCTTGGCATCAAGCTTTTTTTCTATGAGCCAGATTTTAGCCTCACCACAAATCCCCCTAAACGTCCCATTGGTAAACGCCTGATGCAACCGCTCAAAAACCGAATCCTGATTCTTTTTTATGCTTTTCTTTTTCATAGCCATCCGGATTAGTTTTCTTCTCTTTGATTCCTGCGCTCTTCTTCCTGATGAACCCAATCATCTACGCGTTCGATCAGCATCATCATTTCCATTCGCTGCTTTGGCTCATAGATCACATCAACCAATAAATTGTCCATGCCGATCACTTCAACCAATTGCACTTCCAGTAAATGTTTTTCCGCTTCGGTGAAAAACCAAGCGATGATTTCTTTCGGAACTTTCATTGCGTGAACCTTGATTTGTTTTTCCATAAATTTTGTTTTTTTATTATTCCCGTTCCGTTGGCTGACCCCTCAGAAAGCCAATAGGAACAAGGGTTTTTAGTTATGGACAAACATGGCATCACTCTTTAGAACACGCAAGTCGGTTCGGCACACATAACACTTCGATAACATCTTATTTTGCCTATGAAGTTTGGATTATTTAAAAGAACGTTGCATATCTGGTAGTATGCCGATTATTTATTTGGAGAGTTCAAAAGAAAAGCGCATACGATTTTTTTCTTTTCTGCGCTGCTCATTTTTTAACTTTCTGATTTCTTCTTTGAACTGATTTATCTCTGAGGCAGCGCGTTTCATTGAATAGTTGTTATCCAACTTTTCATGATGGATGCCCTCTAAGCAGAAACCATTGCTAAAGAATAGTTCGATTTCATAATTACCCTTAATGGCTATTACCTCCGTTTCAAGGGTTTCTTTGTTTTTTACCGCCAGCATTAGCGTGCGGTCTTCCTTAAGTGAAAATTTCATTTTTTATTTTTTTATTGGATTAGTAATTCTTTTCTGATACGTGTTCTGAGGTATTGTTTTTAATCAGATCGTTCACTACGATAATCAGCGATGGATCGTCCGTGAGTTTGTTCATGAGTTTTCCCAACTCGTTTAATTCTCCGGGTTTCATTTTCTGATCGGCTTTCTGAAGTGCCTTTAATACTTCAAACTGCTCGGCAGAAATTTCTTCTAATTCATCGTCATCATTTGTTTCTTCCTCCGATTCTTCTTCCTGCCCGGATTCATTTTCAGGTTTTCGATTTTTTTTCGTGATGGTTACCTCCGGTTCCTCTTCTTCATCTGTTCCGTCTAAGGGTTTATCAATTTCTTTTTTTGGTAATACTCCTGCGAGTTGTCCAACTTTCATCATCACCACTGGATTACTCAATGCTTTTTCCGCCAATCCCAGCCAACCTGTTTTTCCCTTGTTCTCATCGTTCTCTGCTTTTAACTTTTCATTGAGCGAGGTGAGTTTTTCAATATAATCTTCAGCTTCCTGTAGTTTGTTCTCTAATTCAGCGATCTTATCTTTTAACCGCTGCGATTCCCATCTCTCGCGCTCATGACTGAGTCGCTCATTGATGGATTTTTCTACTTCGATACCATCAAGTGGTTTTTCTTTTTGCTTTTCTTCTTCTTTTAAATGGTAGATATACTGCTTATAGCGGTGGGAGTTTTCTGTATTGTAGACAAATACTTTTACCACTTTGGTATCCTCATCCATATATGAGCAGTGATCGTCAAATCGCTCTATGTTTTTTGTTCGCGGAACGACTTTCGTATCATCCACGTAAACCTCGTAGTTCTTTGCCTCGTCTTTTGCAGCCATATCTTCCAGCCACATTTTCATCTGCGATAGTTTGGCATCGCAGTACCTGTTTCCAAATTGTTGCATCGTTTTTTTATTTTAGTTTTACAATATTCTTAATCGTTTTTTTCTTGCTTTCCACTTCGGGTTTTCTTCTGTCCTTATCAATACCTTATCTGCTCTTGTTTCTTTTCTTCTGTCCCAATTCGTCCTTTCATTATTCCCTTGCAATATTCCCTCAACGGTTTTATTCACTGTTCGGTTGATGTAGCTAATGGTAGCTTTGGGTAATAGTTTTGTNNTCATACCGGGGCAATCAAAAGCTATCATTGGTAAAACAAATCTCAATAAAGCAAGCATCGCAAAGCAATAGCAATCGTTGTTTCTGTGCGGTAAAGATTATCTCTTATCATTTTTTCACTTTCCGGTTTTTGTTTGGTATTGTTTTCTGATGCTCCCGATTGCTTATCATTGTTTGTTTTTGTTTGTATTTCCTGTTTCGGTTTTTACTTATTGATGCGAATTTCTCTGCCCGGTTTAACTTGCTTTCCGTTTTTCGGAAATTTTCCGGATAAACGGAGAGATAATTCCACTTAATTCCTTTTTTTGGAATTACTTTCCCAAAACTCCTGCATTACTTTTTCATGCCGTTCACTTTTGAAACCAATCGGGTACTTGATACAGAATAATCCCTGTTAATACAGGATAATGTCGATTAATACAAGCGTACTGGCTTATTTCAAGGACAATATTCCGGCAAGTTTTTTTAGCACTATTCACTTTTTAAACCAACGGGTCGCCTGATACAAACAAATGTTGCTTTGTACAAAAAGAAGTCGCTTCGTACAATCATCCCGTCTTTTCCCTTTACAATATTCAGGCTAAGGTTGTATTCACTTTCATACATTAGGTTTCATCAGACTTTATCAGATGAACTTAGACTTCGTGGGAATTCGATGGATGTTATCCGGTTTTACTCTCAGCAAAATTGAATCAGCGATTTAATATGCTTTCCCATTTCATTGTCAGAAACGCACTTCAGTATCACTTAGGCTTAAAAAGATTGAAAAGGGTAGAACTTATGGGGATTAGCAAAGGGTGAAGATTGTATTTGAAAATGCTATACGAGAATCATAAATAGATTTATAGCGGATTTTTGATGCGAAAACGAACGGTTATTATGGTTTTCACATCACTATGTTTGATGTTTTTAATCATCCCGGTATCGTCCCGATATTCCCCAGAATAATCCCTGTATCAGCCCCGACAGTTTTGAAATTTTATTTTTTATAAAACGGTGATTGCATTTGAATTAAGCAATAAAAGCCTCTGAAAGCCCTAATTTTACTAACTCCCCATATCAGCCCGATATTCCCCTAAATACTCCCGGATTTAGTCGGGATCAGGTTTTTCAGTCACACTGTGTTTCAGTGTACTCGTAGCTATATCATGTTTTGCAATAATTGCAATACTAATTCTTTCTGACTCTTTTTTTTGTACTTTGGATGTAATTAAATTGTTTTATGGGACTATACATCCAATCCCTTAAAGGGATTCCTGAAGATGCTAGTAGAGATTATTTTATTTATCTACTGGACTATGGCTGGTCAGAACCTCTGAGTGATGCTTTGATGAACAACTACGAAAAAATGGCAGCACTTGCCGCAGAAAATAATTCAGTAGTCATACGGGGTATGCAACGGGTACATTTTGAAGACGAGGTACTTTCTTGGCACCACATTAATGGTGAAAATGCTGAAGAAATATTACCAGCAATATTGATTACCAACCGAAATCCAGCGCGTTTCAGGCAGAGTATCCTCTTGGAAAGAGGAGGAGTTGAGCCAAATCTTAAACTCATACTTATACCTATAAAACAATGTTGCAAAACAACCTCAGATGTAGTGAATTTAATCGAAAAACTATTTAATGATATTAGTAAAAAGAAAGACCTTACTGACTTTAGAATCGCAAGGGAATTAAAGGCTGGTAACGGAAGATCACTCGCTGACTCTCTCATATTAGAGCCGAATATTGGTGGTGTTGGGATTAGTTTCAATAAACTAATCAGATACTTTTCAAAAAAACGACATTAACTCATTTTTGTAAATGAAAATTTGTCGATCCTCGATATTAAAGTTCATTTAAAATTGAAACGTAAAAATGGTTCCATTAGAAATTAATTATTCTATTTCTCTTTCAGAAATTCTTGTTGCAGGTCTTCTTTTAATCAGCAGTGGATTAGGTTATGTAGTAAAAAGGCAACACGATCAAATAAAGGAAATCAAGCTTAGGTTATCAGATCGCAAACACGATCTCTATTTAAAAATGTATAATTTGATATTTGATCTAGTGAAAGGTCAAAAGTCTAATAAAACGAAAACAGCTTCAGAAGAAATAATGGCTGATAACATCATAGAAATAAAAAAAGAGCTTTTATTATATGCACCTGACAATGTTGTAAAACAATTTATTATCTGGAATCGGTACAACAATAACAATCCCGGAAGTTCAGATCATTTTAAGTATTTCCTTAAAGCGATGTTATTATTGAGGAAAGATATGGGAAACTCTAAGACTGAGATAAAAGAAATTGACTATCTCTATATGATAATGGGTACTGATGAAGGTGTTGAAGAGATGGCAAAAATTCTTCAAATTTAATCTTCCAAGTTTCCTGAATGACTAAAAATAAAAGCCCCTGATACTTAGGTCAGGGGCTTTTTATTGATTTGACCTGATTACTCCGGTCATTTCTTAGCCTTCATAGCCTCTTTTTCCTGCGTTTTCCCAGTATTTTTGGTTATTGGGGCGGGTTTGTCTGCTTTGCGAGTAAAACAACGCTGTGCTACGTCTTTCGCGCTTTGGCCGTTTTCAAAGCTCGTTAGCAGGGTATCCAGTATTTCAGCTCGATCTTCCAACAGATTTTCTTCCGTACTGATAATCTCGCAGATCTCTTCGCACCAGCGGTAGAATTTTCCATAGCTCTGATTTTTGACTTCCTTCGTGCCTACGTGCTTCGGGGTGGCCTTTTCCTTGCCGGATTCCTTTGCCGTTTGGATCGCTGTTTCAACTTCCTTCATCACTATATCGGCTTCACCCTTGACCGCTTGTGAAATCTGTATCACCGCATGTGCGCTGATCTTTCCTTCGCTGATATAGTGCTGCACTTTCATCGGGGCTTTAGTTAAAAGGATCAGGTTCTCAATATAACCTCTTGCTTTTCCGGTTCGTTTTACAACGTCTGTTACTTTCCAACCGTAATTGAGCAGTCTTCTGATTACTTCCGACTGCTCAAGCATCGTAAGCGGTTTGCCATCGTTGTTGATGATATGCTCAAGCGTGCGTTCTTCCTCGTTGAGTTTTTGGCTTTCCAAAAGAACGGGAACGCGCTCAATGGTTTTTCCGCTTTTAATAGCCAATTGCACCGCTCGCATTCTACGAAATCCGTTCTTTAAGACGTACTTTCCGTTCTTTTCATAAACGTTCAGCGGTGTGCGGATGCCATTTTCGATAATGGAGAGCATCAACTCTTCCACATTACCGTAATCCTGACGTGGATTTTCCTTTTCATCAATGACAATCAGATCAGGTCTTACCATCAGGTAATTGGTTTTGTTTACTTCTACCGAAGAGGCAGTTTTTGCATTCTTTGTACTCATGATTCTTTGTTTTTAGTTATCGGCCAGCACCATGCTTGCCGTTAACCTCATGGCATCATACCTTGTGCCACGAAT
>DEHO01000066.1 GCA_002351955.1 Flavobacteriales bacterium UBA2798 | reverse complement strand
AGTTCAAAGAATCGTTCAAATGTGGAAATGTGCTAGTACTCGAATGAAATAGTCCTCCTTCACTTCGTTCCGGAGGACAAATGTGCGAATGGATACTGCCTGCGATGAGATTCGTGTCTTAATCAAGTTCAAAAATCTTTCACTTTTGAAACCCCATCTTCTCGCGAGCACAATCCATTCGCACATTGTTCGACTGAAGGGAGAACAATCCTGACCTTTAGCGTCAGGATTAGCACACTTGTCCTTCGCAGCTTTAGCGTAGATGGATTAAAACACTCGCACATTCCGTATGCTACATCCTGTTTTTCGAAGTCTTAATCGCCGCAGAAAGAATCCTCTGAATCTCATCCAGCAAGCCCACCAACTCATCCAACTGAATATCCGGATAAACCCGCTGAATGACTTTGATCCAGAAAACCGTTTCAAACGATTCTTTCGAAGAGATCTTAAGCTTGTGTACAAAATCACGCCTACTCTCAGCCCCCTGTGCCTCCCAGATATTTGCGCCAATCGAAGTACCGCTTTTCACAAATTGAGAACTCAATTCATACGCACGCCTCTCCTTCAGCAACATCGAAGCATTCACCACCAAAACAGCAAAATCAAGACTTTTCTCTTGCAAAGGATTATACGATTTCATATCACAGAAATTAAAAGCCCCAAACCAACACAACCCAATCCAAAGCACCCAACCAATTTTCCCCCCAGATTACAGTTCGGTCATAAATCCCTAAATTGCAACCCTTTAAATCCCCAAAAAAAATCATTCCAACCCCCATACCCCATTCGTTCATTCCAAAAATCTCCGATCGAATACAAATCTCTCCATGAAGCACAATCCATTCCCACATTGTTCGGCCAAAGGGAGAACAATCCTGACCTTTAGCGTCAGGATTAAAACATTAGCACACTCGCACACTTGTCCTTCGCAGCTCTTGCGCAGAAGAATTAAATCATTCTCACGTTACTAAAAAATCCTATTGAAAACCCATCTCCTCGCATACCACAATCCATTCGCATATTCGCACATTAAACCATTGGCACATTCATTACCTTTACCCAATGAAAACCTCCGGCTTCACCTTCATCCGCAACGCCATCATCTACGACTATCCCATCGTAGAAGCCATCCAGTCCATTCTACCACTATGCGATGAAGTAGTAGTAGCAGTAGGAAAATCAGAAGACGATACACTCGGACTGATCAAGGGAATCGCATCAGAGAAAATACGGATTGTAGAAACCGTGTGGGACGATTCACTGCGCGAGGGAGGACGCGTACTGGCGGAGGAGACGAACAAGGCCTATGCCGCTATTGCAAAGGATGCCGATTGGGCGATCTATATACAGGGAGATGAAGTATTGCACGAAGCCTATATCGAAAATATACGAGCTGCCATGCTGCGGTTTAAGGACGATGAAAAGGTGGACGGTTTATTGCTGAATTACCTCCATTTTTATGGTTCTTATGATTATGTAGGCAGTTCTCCCAATTGGTACCGCAAGGAAATTCGTGTAGTACGCAACCGGAGTTCCATTTATTCCTACCGCGATGCACAAGGTTTCCGCAAGGGAGAGGATGAGAAATTAAATGTGATTCCTGTTGATGCCTGGATGTACCATTACGGTTGGGTGAAAGATCCGCGGGCGATGCAGAAGAAACAAGAGGAATTCAACAAGCTCTGGCACGATGATGCCTGGGTGAAACAGCATGTGGTTAAAGCCGATGCCTTCGACTACGGCGCTCATGTGCGCGAATTGCGCCGCTTTACGGGTAAACATCCTGTAATTATGCAGCAACGTATCGCTGCGAAAAACTGGACATTCGATCACGATATTTCAATGAACAAAAAAACGATGAAGGACCGTTTTAAACAGTTTGTGCTGGATCAGTTTGGTTGGGATATTAGTTATAAGAATTATCGGGAGATAAGGGGGTGAACGGTGATCCCGACGCTTTCGGTCGGGACAGGCCAGTGAACGGTGAAAAGTGAATGGTGAAAAGTGAATAGTACTCCCTTGTTGGATATTCTCCCGGATGTTTTTATCCTCTTTGATTTCACAGATGGATGGAAGTAGGGATGGTCTTTCGTTCTCCGTTTCCGTTCTCGTTTCACCGAACCGTAATCTTCCTATGAATTTTGGTCTGCACATGATTTTTGGATTTGGTAGTTTGCGCGCATGGACAAGATGTGTATTACGATCAGGCCCATGCGCAGTGGCGGAGAGAATTTTATGGGATTGTTTTTCCCCTTTAGCGAAGCAATAAATGTAGAATTGCGACGATTGCATTGCCGATGGAGCCGGAGCAATCGGTGTTGGGTATTGCCTCATTCCAATAGCAACAGAGCGATTCTAGTGCGCGAATTGGAGTCGATCGCCTATTTGAAGTGGGAAGGTTTCGCTGAAGAAAATAAGCGATCTCTATTTGCCTTACCGCGACTGGAAGATCATCAGGAGCAACAAATCCTGAAATTTACCGAGGCTTTGCGAGCAGAGCGCTATGCTGCCAATACCATTGCCACGTACACCGATGCATTGCGTGTCTTTTTACGCTTTTTTTCCGATAAGGATCCTTCCGACATCACTGAGGACGATGTGCAGCGGTTTAATGTAGATTATATACTCGGAAATGGGTATTCTGCTTCGTACCAGAACCAGGTGATCAATGCGATCAAGTTGTTTTTTGTACGCATCGAAAAGCGCCGGATTGATCCTGAAATTTTGCTCCGCCCGCGACGCGCCAAGCCATTGCCGAATGTATTGAGTAAGGAGGAGGTGAAAAGGATATTGTCTGCACCTGTTAACATCAAGCATCGAGCGATGTTGAGTTTAATTTATTCTTGTGGATTACGTCGCAGCGAATTGCTTCATCTGAAGAAATCTGATATTGACTTTAACAGGATGCTAATCCGTTTACGCTTTGCAAAGGGGAAAAAGGATAGATTAGTGCCACTTTCCGAAAAGATAATTCGAATACTTAATGATTATTCAACAGCCTACCCTACAGAAAAGTACCTGTTTGAGGGGCAAAAGGGAGGGCAATACAGCGAAGAGAGCCTGGCGAAGGTTCTTAAAATGGCCGTTAAAAAGGCAGAAATAAATAAGCCGGTAAGTCTTCATTGGCTTCGCCATAGTTATGCCACACATTTACTGGATAATGGTACAGATTTGAGGTATATTCAGGAACTCTTAGGCCACAATAGCAGTAAAACCACAGAAATCTATACACATGTGAGTGTTAAATCCATTCAAAAAATCAGGAGTCCATTTGATGATTTATAGAATTTTTGATAAATTGGATAATCCAATTAAAAGTAAGCATAGCACGCCGGATTAGCGAGCCATGCTTAATAAAGGTTGGGTTATAAATAAGTTGGCAGCAATTATAAACGACACCGCAATAAGACAATTTAACAATACAGAAGACAGTAAAGTATGACAGACACTGTAATAATGGAAGAACTTTCAAAAAGCTATTTGGAAACTATTGCAAACCGTGCAGGTTATTTCAATAGCGTTTCAAGAGACTATGGAACTGACCTAACCATTAGAAAAGCTAATCTATGCCCGACACGTAAAAGATATTTAACTTCAGGAAAAGCCATTGACATTCAAATTAAAGCTGTATCTGAAAGATATGTAAGACACTATGATGACAATACTAAGACATTTATAAAATATGACTTAGAAGTTAAAAATTACAATGACCTAATAGAAAGAGCTGCGGAAAATGGTGCTATAATTCCACTAATTCTTGCCGTTTTTATAATGCCAGAAAATAAAAATGAGTGGGTAGAACTTTTGCCTGAACAGTTAATTTTAAAAAAATGTGCTTTTTGGTATAAAATACCAAATGATAGAACTTTATCAAATAATGAAAGCACTGTAACTATAGAAATTCCTAAAACAAATAAAATTTCTTTGGACTTTTACAGAGAACAATTTTCAATTCTTGACTAATGGAAAAATACAACGAAACATATATCAAGAATTACTTTCTTTCACGCAATTGGAAAATCAGTCGTGAAGGAAACTTGTTTTTTTACTTAAAACCACCAAATGAATTAGACTTTCCCCAAGATTTCCTTCTAGAGATTCCCAAAGAAAACGGAAACAAAGAAAGTTTTGACAACTACATTAGACGACTTATTAGTGATTTAAGTGAAATGTTGCCTTATGACTCAAATGTTGATGATTTAAAAATATTATTTAGCAAAGAGCATTCTATTCTTAGATATAGAGTGTTTGATTCTGAAAACAAAGACGGAACAATTTCCTTTCAAAAACACATAGATTCTTTAGAAGGATTTAAAAAGGTTCTTTCTCAAGCTGTAACTTTTGTTTCAACTTCAAAACCAATATTCGGAGATGCAAAGTTTGAAGTAGAAAGCTATTTAAATAGATGTCGTTCACTGCAAACAGAAAAAGGCAGCTACATAACAAAAATTGAAATACCAAATGATAAAATATATTCAGCTATAAGTGTCCTTGAAACCACTGAAATTAACAATAAACTATTTGACGTTATAGAATATATAAACAAAGAAATATTTGAAACAAAAAGTAAAATAAAACTTAATGAAAATTACATTCAAGACCATAAAGAATTTATAAACTTTGAACTTTTTCATTCGTTAAAAGATATTTACGCTAAGACAAACATTAATAACATTGAATACCAACTTTCTTCAAATTCTGCATTTAGAAAAGTTGAAACGAACCGGGTTCAGCCTAAAATGAAATTTTTTAATTCGTATTTAAAAGACTTGAAAAATCTTTTGCTAGACGTTGTTCCACTTGAAGCAGTTGGTTACATTAAGCGGTTATCTTCACCTGCACCTAAACACTCTAAAAAGAATGAAGTTTTGATTGACGCAGAAATTGGAAATAATAAGGAAACAATAAAAATCATTTTGAGAAGTGAAGAATATATTGAAGCGATAGAAGCACACAAAAACGAATGGCCAATAAAAATTAAAGGTAAAGCAAGAGAAAGTAAAAAAATACTAACTATAAACGAACTTGAAGACTTTGAAATACTGAAAAAATAACTGCTGCCAACACGGGTTTTGCGTCAGGCGG
>DEHO01000003.1:24002-24124 GCA_002351955.1 Flavobacteriales bacterium UBA2798 | reverse complement strand
CTTCAGGAAAATCCTCATCGCTGTTTTATGGGAAATAAAATTCTAATGAAGATTTGATTGGGATTATCCTCCTTCGTCGGATGCTCCCTGATGGGGGGGCTTCAGGAAAATCCTCATCGCTG
>DEHO01000003.1:0-23928 GCA_002351955.1 Flavobacteriales bacterium UBA2798 | reverse complement strand
CGACCACTCTGCCATCTCTCCGCTGCAAAAATACAAAAAGTTCGTTATGGCAAACTTTTTGGGGCAACATTCCGAAAAAGAGTGGAAATAATTTCATCCAAGTCCTTTGTTTCCCCTGGAGCTGCCGATTCTACAACCTGGATGTCAATGTCCTTGTTTTCGCTTGCAAGGTTCTGCTTTTGCGTATCTTTACATGAATTGTTCTTCTATGAAAAGAGTTGTTTTTCTGCTGTTGGTGCTTGCTGTTGTTTCAGGACATGCTCAGCGGGCTCGTCTTGAGGTGTATCTCGATCACAAACGCTTTGCAACGCCCGACGGGAAAGCCTTGGTTGAGGTTTATCTGCAGATCAATACTTCGAGCTGTAAACTGAAGCGGAATGATGATAAAACCATCAGCGCGAAAGTTGAGGTTACCGAGATTATCAAAAAGGGCGAAACGATTATCGATTTCAGAAAGGCTGTTATTGATAGTCCGAAAATGGTAGATTCATTGTTGTCTGACTTTATGGATCAGCACCGTTTTGCCCTGAATCCTGATAATTACGAAATGGAAATCACTGTCCGGGATCTTTTTATGGATTCGCTTAATACCATTACCACCGTTTTACCACTCAATATTTCTTCAACGCCGCCAAGCATTTTCTTTTCAGATATTCAGCAAATAGAAGGGTATAAGAAAGCGGAAAAACTGGGGCCTTTAACAAAAGGTGGGATGGATCTCGTTCCATTTGTTTCGAATTATTATTCGCCGGAGTTTGAAAAGCTCGCTTACTATTTTGAAATCTACAATTCACTTCGTCTTGGTGAAGGCGAATTGTTTTTGCTAACCCAATTTGTGCGCGAAAAACGCACCGGCGAAACTGTTCCTGGATTGTCCAAATCACAACGACAATCCGTAAAAGAGGTGATTCCGGTATTAACGGTTTTTGATATCTCAAAACTTGCATCGGGCACTTATGAATTGGTTGTAGAGGCCAGAAATAAAAACAATGAAATTATTGCTGTCAACTCCTGGGAATTTCAGCGCAATAATCCTGAAACAGATATTAGTTTGGAATCGCTGCTAAAAACGGATATTAAAGCAACTTTCGTAGATAAGATAACCAATTCAGATACGCTTAACGAATACATTTTTTGTTTGCGTCCAATTGCATTGCCAGCGGAAATATTATTTATCGATTCTGTTGCCAGAATTCAGGATATGAATTTTAAAAAGCAGTTCTTCTATCAGTTCTGGAAAAACAGAGAACCCGTTACTCCGGAATATGCCTGGCTGAGGTATAAATCGACCGTGGCAATGGTGGAAAAACTTTTTGCGACCAGTATTAAACGTGGTTACCAAACCGATCGCGGTGCAATTTATTTAAAATACGGATCTCCGGATTGGGTACTTGACCGTCCGAATGAGCCGAGCTCTTATCCTTACCAGGTTTGGCAATACAAAAAGCTGGGACAGTTCAATAACAAACGATTTATTTTCTATTTGCCCGATCTGGTAACCAACGATTATGTGGTTTTACATTCAGATGTGCCCGGAGAAGTACGTAACCATCGCTGGCAGCAAATGCTGAATGCACGCAACAGTCCGAATATCGACATCGATAATCCATGGGGAGGAAATAACCCTCACTATGGCGGTAATGCCGGAGAATTTTTTCAGAATCCCCGTTGATGCGTCCTTCGGTTATTGTAGCGCTGCTCAACTGGAACGGAAAGAAACATCTTGCCGAATTTCTTCCATCGGTTGTAAGTCATTCCGGAGATGCAAGAATTGTTGTGATCGATAATGCTTCCACCGACGATTCTGTAGCATTTCTGAAATCGAATTTTCCTAACGTAGAAATCATCCTCAACAAATCGAATTCCGGTTATGCGGGTGGATACAGTGAAGGACTCGAAAAGCTGGATGCAGATTATTTTATACTTCTCAATTCGGATGTTGAGGTTACACCCAATTGGATCGATCCGGTGGTGCAACATATGGAAAGCGATAAAAAAGTTGCAGCTGCCCAACCTTTAATTCGTTCTTATTCCTCTCGTACTCATTTCGAATATGCAGGAGCAGCAGGAGGATTTTTGGATAAGGATCATTATCCCTTTTGCAGAGGGAGAATGTTTGAAACAGCAGAAGAGGACAGGAACCAATACAGCAGTGTAAGAGAAATCTTTTGGGCAACAGGAGCATGTTTGTTTGTGCGTGCCTCTGCCTATCGGGAGGTGGGTGGACTCGACCCCGACTTTTTTGCGCATATGGAGGAGATCGATTTTTGCTACCGTTTAAAAAACAGGGGGTATAAAATTCTTGCAGTTCCACCTTCAATTGTTTTTCACCTTGGTGGAGGTACTTTGAATTATGATAGTCCGAATAAAACCTATCTCAACTTCCGCAACAATCTCTTTTTGATCCATAAAAATTATTTTGGATCCTATCTTTTCTTTAAAGTATTCAGAAGATTATCGCTTGATGGATTAGCCGGGTTGAAATTTTTATTCTCAGGAAAATGGAAACATTTCACTGCTGTAATAAAGGCGCATTTTCATTATTACGGAAAGCTAAGTTTGCTGGGGAAAAAAAGAAGCGTGAACCGAAATATGCGTTCAACGTTTAATCCTGCAGGCATGTATAGAGGTTCTGTTATTCTGGACTATTACCTGCGAGGTAGGAAGACGTTTTCGGCACTGGAAGAGAAGAAGTTTTTGTGATCAGTTTCCAAGCGCAAAGATCACCAGGCGTTTGTGCAATCCCGGTTTTTGTTTTTTCCATCCTGCAATTGTCTTACTGCGGATATCTTCGGTTGGCAAAGTAATATCCGTCGCAATACATAACATGCTGCGCTCGTCACAGCTGGAGATAAGATCATTTAGTACCTGATCATTGCGGTATGGAACATCCATGAACAATTGCGTGTTTCCATTTCGGGCAAGTCGTTCCATTTCCTTGATTTTTTTCGACCGCTGATCATTTTCCTTGGGAAGATATCCGTTGAAGGTGAATTGTTGTCCGTTAAAACCTGATCCCATCAGCGCAAGCAAAATAGATGATGGTCCCGGAACAGGAACTACACGAATGGCTTCCTTATGTGCAATGCGAACAACCTGCGCACCAGGATCGGCAATGGCAGGACAACCTGCTTCTGAAACCAGTCCTACATCCTTCCCATTTCGAAGTGGTTCGAGCAGGGTGGAAATTTCTTCAATGGGTGTATGTTCGTTTAACTCTTCAATAGCAATTTCCTGCAAGGGCACAGGAATACCTACTTGTTTGAGAAATTTTCGTGCAGATTTTGCATTTTCGGCAATGTAGAAACGCAGATCACGAATCAGTTCGGTATTCATCCCGGCAAGTGTTCCGGTTGACGCCTCATCGCCCAGCAGGGTGGGAATTAAATAAAGTGTGCCTTTTTTCATCAGGAATGCTCTTCGAGAATTTTATCGCAGGCAGAATCCAGCAGACGGTACACATTTTCAAATCCTGATTCGCCACCGTAGTAAGGATCGGGAACACTCATGCGCTGACCGGGAAATGTATATTCCAGAATCATGCGGACACGGTTGCGGTGATCATCGTTTTTTGCAAGTTTCATGATGTTCGAAAAGTTGCTCTCATCCATTGCAAGAATAAGATCGAATGCTTCAAAATCACTTACGCTGAATTGTCGTCCACGTAATGAAGAAATATCAATGTTGTATTCTTTCATCTTTTTTACCGACCGCCGATCGGGTGCTTCATCAACGTGGAAATTCGATGTTCCTGCCGAATCGATCTGCCAGGATTTTCCCACAGCATTGGCTTTGTGGCGCATGATTCCTTCTGCCATTGGTGAACGGCAAATGTTTCCAAGGCAAACCATTAAGACTTTCATACTACAACAAAATATATAAGTGATAAATGCCTGCAAAAATCCCCAATACCGGGAGTGAAAGCAATATTCCATCAAAACGATCAAGCACACCACCATGACCAGGCATAAGTTGACCTGAATCTTTTACACCGGCATTTCTTTTTAACAAGGATTCTGAAAGGTCTCCCAATGTTCCGAAAACGGAAACGATGAGCGGAATTCCGATTTGTATTGCAAGCGGAAGTTCGGGTATCATTCCACTTCGCATTATGATCTGCATTGCTACTTGGGTGAATAGTAATCCGCCTAGAAATCCTTCTATGGTTTTATTGGGTGAAATACGTTCCCATAATTTGTGTTTGCCAAGAAACTTTCCACTTAGATAAGCGAACGTATCGTTACTCCATATGAGTATAAAAAATGCAAGGATTGGTCTGCCGTCGTAATGGAAGGAGTCGGAAAAATCGATCAAATGAAAGAGCAAACCGAATGGAATTCCGATATAAAATGCAGCAAATATTCCATTGCTCGTATTTTGATATCCTCCTCCATTTTCATCCAGCATATCAGCAATCATTAATGGAATCGCTAAAATTCCGGGAAAGCAGATGGTGCAGAAAAAGAGTGTTTTTATATGGTTATAGAAATCAAATCCCAATTCTTTTTGCATGGGCATTGAAATAAAAACACTTGTTGCAAATGCCAGTATTCCGGAATAGAGGATGGACCACTTTTTTACATTAGGATTTTCTGTCGATCTCAGTTTGTGAAATTCAAATAATCCGATTACCACAATCAGGCTGAACAATGCCAATAGCGACCAAAAACTCCAAAGAATGGCGCCGCATAACACCACAACAAATACGAGTCCCGATATCGCTCTCTGTAGCATCAGGAAAGATTTTCAATGAATTTCTGAATCACAGGAATGGCTTGTGGCGCATGTTCTTCAATGACATAAATATCCACATTACCGAAGCCATAGCTACTGTCCTGTTTGTCCAGCAGCATAACTGCAAATTCTTCCTCATCCAGCATGGCCTGAATAATGTGGGCATCCATTGGGTTGGATGCTGTGTACACTTTCACCCAGCGCGGATCGTTCATTCCTACTTGTCTTCAGGTTCGGTTGGTGGGGTACCGGAAGATAAATTGTCCCATTCGAGAATATTTTTCTGCTCACCGGCTTCTGCAGTTCCTTCCGGACTTACAGTTTTTTCTTCCGGTTTTTTCTCTTCGGGTTCTTCCTTATCGTACGGACGCTTTCCAAAAATCTGTTCGAGATCTTCCTTGAAGATGACTTCGCGTTCAAGTAACAAGCTGGCAAGTTTATCCAGTTTCTCTTTATTGGCGCTCAGTAATTCTACGGCACGTTTAAACTGACCTTCAATGATCTTGCTCACTTCGGTATCGATCGTTTCTGCGCGTTTTTCCGAATAGGGTTTCGAGAAAGCAAATTCTCCTCCTTGCGGATCGTAATAGGAAATATTTCCGATCACATCATTCAAACCGTAAATGGAAACCATTGCATAAGCTGTTTTGGTTACGCGTTCCAAATCGCTTAAAGCACCGGTAGAGATCTTGTCAAAAACAACTTTCTCCGAAGCACGTCCTCCAAGTGTGGCGCACATTTCATCCAGCATTTGTTCAGTACGGGTAATCTGTCGTTCTTCAGGAAGGTACCATGCAGCGCCTAAGGATTGTCCACGTGGCACAATGGTGACTTTTACCAGTGGAGAGGCATGTTCAAGTAACCAACTTACTGCGGCATGTCCTGCTTCGTGATAGGCAATTACACTTTTTTCTTCTTTGGAGATGATTTTATTTTTCTTTTCCAATCCACCGATAACACGGTCAACTGCATCGAGGAAATCTTGTTTTTCTACAAACTTCTTTTTCTTACGGGCAGCGATCAATGCGGCTTCGTTACAAATGTTTGCAATGTCGGCACCGGAAAAACCGGGTGTTTGACGGGCAAGGAAATCGACATCCAATCCTTCTGCAACTTTTAGGGGACGCAAATGGACTGCAAAAATTTTCTTACGCTCATTCAGGTCAGGCAGATCAACATAGATCATCCTGTCGAATCGACCGGGACGCATAAGTGCACGGTCAAGAATATCTGCACGGTTTGTTGCTGCAAGTATAATTACACCGCTGTTGGTTCCAAAACCATCCATTTCGGTAAGCAGCTGGTTAAGGGTATTCTCGCGTTCATCGTTCGAGCCGAGAGAAGGACTTTTTCCGCGTGCGCGTCCGATGGCATCAATTTCATCAATAAAAATAATAGCTGGAGCTTTTTCTTTAGCCTGACGGAAAAGGTCACGCACACGTGATGCACCAACACCCACAAACATTTCAACGAAATCAGATCCGCTTAATGAGAAGAAAGGGACCTGTGCTTCGCCGGCAACTGCTTTTGCCAATAAGGTTTTTCCTGTTCCGGGAGGGCCTACCAATAAGGCTCCTTTCGGAATTTTTGCGCCGAGTTCAGTGTATTTTTTTGGATTCTTGAGGAAATCAACAATCTCCTGAATCTCTTCTTTTGCACCTTCAAGTCCCGCAACATCGTTAAAGGTAATATTGGTCCCTTTTTCCTTGTCGAACAATTGAGCGCGCGATTTTCCAATGTTGAAGATTTGTCCACCACCACCGCCGGCGCCGCCACTGATGCGTCGCATTATGAAAATCCAAATTGCAATCAGCAATACAAAGGGCAATAACCAACCCAATAAATCGCGACCCCAGTTTTCACGTGTGGTGTATTTGTATTCGAACACATATTTTTTTCCTGTGGTTCGCTCCAATTCTTTACAGGTATCAAGCACCTTTCTGAGATCCTGACGAAATTCTTCATCCGGTCCTGTATTAAAGATATACTGCGGTGGAGTTGCTTTGGCTTTCCCGAATTTTTCTTTGTGGTATTTTGCCTGAAGTGAATCTTTTTTAATGTAGACCTCCGCAGATTCCTTATTGACGATTGTTATCTTTTCGACGTGACCCTTAAGTGCCATTTCGTTGATGAAATCATCAATGGTAGTATCCTGAGTGGTGTTGTTCCAGGTGAAAAGATTCAAAGAGATCAATACAATACCAATGATCGCATAAATCCAGTAAAAGTTAAAACCGGGTCGGTTGCTATTAGAATTGCCCGTAGGGACAGGTCGTTTGCGGGTATCTTTTTTTTCAGCCATTGTTCTTAGTAAACGGTTTCGTATTCGGTCTTTTTTGCATCGGCCCAAAGGTTCTCGATGTTATAGAAATCTCTCGATTCCTTATTGAAAACGTGAACGACCACATTCACATAATCCAACAACACCCAATTGGCATTGTTTGTTCCTTCCACATGCCATGGTTTTTCGTTTAACTTGATAAACGCAACTTCCTCAACCGAATCGGCAAGGGCTTTAACCTGACGGATATTGTCGGCATGACAAATCACGAAATAGTCGGTAATTGCATTCGGGATCTCACGCAAATCGAGCATTACGATGTCCTGTCCCTTTTTTTCCTGCATCCCTTCAACGATCGCTTCGATCAGTGGGGTTGCGTTGTCGATTTCTTTTTTCTTTCTAGCCATGAATCATTGAGCCGGTAAAAGTAGGTAAATTTAGCCATTCCGGCCGATAATCGATGCCGGTGTAAGCGTTGAATCCGAATGATGAATACACTTTTTACAGGGCGCCAGTTGATTTTCCGGGAGCATGTTGATTCCACCAACAATTATGCTGCCACCCTGATGGAAAACTCCAAAATGGCAGAAGGTGCTGTTGTTATGGCACATGAACAAAGCGCCGGAAGAGGTCAGCGTGGCACGGAATGGACAGCCGAAAAAGGAAAAAACCTTACGGTTTCCATAGTGTATTACCCTACATTCCTTAATGCTTCCGACCGTTTTCTATTGAGTCAGTGTGTGGCATTGGCATTGCGCGAGGTAGTGGAGGAGTTGGCAGGACGTTCTGTCATAAAATGGCCAAATGATATTTTATGCGACGAAAAAAAGGTGGCAGGAATACTGATCGAAACCTCCTTCTCAGGCGAAAAAATGCAACATGCAATCATCGGGATCGGATTAAATGTTAATCAGACCGGTTTTCCGGATGNNGGATGGTTTGAATGCCGCTTCTTTGGTTGAATTTTCAGGATACGAACTGGAGCTGAAGTCGGTATTGGCCTTAGTTTGCGAACGACTTGAAAAGTGGTATTTACGTCTGCGTTCCGGAAAAAAAGATGAAATCCGGAAAGAATACCTCGAACACCTTTTTCGTTTTGCAAGCGAATCACGCTTTTCAACTGCTCAGGGAGCATTCAACGGAATAATTACCGGAATTGCTTCCGATGGGAAATTACAGGTGCTCGAAAGCAATGGAAAGTTGTGGGAATTCGATGTAAAGGAAGTCAGCTTAGTGATTTAACCTGAACAAGTTTGTTGGCGACGTAATTGAATAGATTGGTAAGTGGACCAACAGCCATCATCCGCAAAAACGCATTCATTTCACCGTTAAAAATCAGGTTTCCTTCACATTCCAATTCCGCAAGCGTAACAATATTGATATCGAGTGTGAACGGAAATGGAGCGTTGTCGCCTGATTTGATATGAATATGTCCGGGTGCTTCAGCTGAAACTACAATAAGCGGTATTACTACTGCACCTTGAACACGGAAACTACAGGAATCATTATCCGNNTTCCTGCGAGCTGTTTTTTACACGGACGGTATTGGATTCGATACGGGTCATGCTTGCTTTTCACTCCATGATTTAGGGTCGACTCTCCATTCGCGAAGCGAGCCAAGGTCTTTTTCCGATACGTAATTGGATGCAACAGCCTGCTCAATCAGAATATCGTAATTGGTAAGTGTTGCGAGGTTTACATTTTTATCCTTGAATTTTTTAGCAGCGTCTTCGAATCCGTAAGTGAAAATAGCCACCATACCTTTTACCACACCACCAGCAGCAGTAATGGCATCAACAGCATTGAGACTGCTTTTTCCGGTTGATACGAGATCTTCCACAACGATTACTGACTGTCCGGGTTCAATCACACCCTCAACCTGGTTGCCCATTCCGTGCGATTTTGGTTCCGGACGAACATAGGCAAAAGGCAAGCCCAACTCTTCAGCAACGAGTACCCCTTGTGCAATTCCGCCGGTGGCTACACCAACAATGATGTCACCTTTGGCAAATTCCTGGGCAATTACTTTACTTAATTCCTGACGAATAAACGTTCGGATATGAGGATAAGACAACGTTACCCGATTATCGCAATAAATCGGCGAACGCAATCCTGATGCCCATGTGAAGGGTTTGTTGGGTTGTAATTTAACAGCTTTCACCTGCAGAAGAAATTCTGCTACCTTTAGGGCTGAATCTTTGTTGACAGACATAGGCGGCAAATGTATAAAGTTTTCATCAACAACATTCCCGTGATCCTGCAGTCGGGAGGGGAAAATCTTCCACAGGGAGAATGGCCATTGTTATTAACTTTTCCTTCTGATAAAGAGGCGAATAATGCCATTATCGACCTGATGGATGGAAAAACAGATCTTCCTATTGTGATTTCGCATAATAGTACAGATGATCAGATGCTGGAAATTGCCTTTTCCGGTTTCAAAAGGATTGATGCGGCAGGAGGATTGGTTCTTGATAATTCAGGAAAGCTTTTACTGATTTTCCGCAACGAAAAATGGGATCTGCCAAAGGGTAAAATAGACAAAGGCGAAGCACCTGATGCAGCTGCAGTCCGGGAAGTAATGGAAGAATGTGGAATTGAGGGGCACTCCATTACTCAGGCACTTCCTTCTACATGGCATTGCTATGAGCACAAAGGCAACAGAGTGCTAAAAAAAACATATTGGTATATCATGCAACATCCGGGTAATGTACTTCTAACTCCACAACTGGAAGAAGGAATTACCAAAGTAGAGTGGAGGTCGCTGAATGATCTTGAAGATGTAATGAAGAACACCTATCCCTCGGTAATCGATTGCATCAAAGCATTAATTGCAGTTCAATCACATTAACCGGAAATTAATTTTTTCCTCCGGTTTTGGGTTTTTCCTTGGGGTGCAGACGCATCCAGATCTCATGAAAAGTCTGATCAATTGAAACAAAAGTTCCATTGGGAGTAGGTTTGTATGCAGGAGATTGCACCATTATTCCATCCGGACCAATCAGATAATACATGCTCAAGGTGGTAATGCGGTAGTTGTCGATGATCTCAGGGTTGTTTTTGTAGTGGACATGAATCCATTTCATTTCCGGATGTGCTTTCAGAAAACGCATCCATAAAGCAGGATCTTCATCCATGTTTACACTGATAAAGGTGATATCGAAACTGTATCGTTTATGCAATTCAGTCATTAATTTCATTTCTGCCATTGCAGTCGAATTCCAGCTGGCCCAGAAATGGAGATAGACGTATTTCCCTTTTTGTTCAGTAAGTGTAACGGTTTTTCCCTTATCGTTAATCAGTTCAAAATCGGGAGCAGGATATCCGGGATTAAGCTCGGTGAGCTTACGTTTCATGTTCGAAGCGATCACCTTGTGCTCCGGATAGACTGAATTCATTCGGATGGAGTCAAGTATACCTACAATATTATCCTGATAATAATTGCCTGTATAATACTCCTCCGATACCGCTTTTATAATTACCAACTCCCTGATGCGTTCGTTGCGCAATAATGCGTCTTTTGCTAAAAGTTCGCTGATCATTTTCGGACTTTTCCTTTTGTTGATCGCGGTATACAATACTGCATCATCTTCCTTCGATGTAAGTTTAAAAACATCGGTATAGAATTGCTGAAACAAGAGCATGTATTTTTCCTGATCGTAAATTATTTTTCCTGAAGCAAAATAATCCCTGAACACTTTTGCTTTTAGTTTTATCATATCCACCTGCGCTCCACCAATCTGCTCAATGGCGCCAATGGAATAAAACACATATTCTTTAAAATAGGGTGATTTGATATCCTTGTAAATTTTAGTCAAATAATCTTTCAGCGTATCAATCTCCAACTGAAATTTTGGTCCGCCCATTAAGCTGAGATTGTAAGCCATAAATGCATCCAGCCGCTCATCGAAATCGAGGATGAGGTTATTGATGTCGTATTTAGGTAAGGTATCGAACAATAGATCAACAGGGGTATTCATCAGAATTTTTTTCTGAGGACTACTTGGTGCTTCAATTGTGATTTTATAATCCCCACCGGGTTGAACATACATAAACGAGACTGTTCCGTCTATTTTAATCTGAATCTGGCGCTCTTTGTCCAAAGGAAATTTCACATCGAAAAATCCATTTTCGTTGATGGTAGCTCCTGCAATTTTTTTGCTGGTATAGGTAAAGTAATCTTCAATTACATGAACAGCGATCGTGCGGTTTTCCATTCCCGTAGCCTTTCCGGAAATACGTGCCGATTCGCTACTGTTAGCAGTATTTGCCAACAATGCGAATAAAAGGACAATATGGAAAACACGTTTCATCATTTCAACTGAATGCCTTTTGGAATAAATCTACTTACATCTCCATTATGACGAATGATCTCTCTGACTATTGTGCTGCTGATTGCAGAAAATGCAGGTTCAGTAATGAGAAAAACAGTTTCTATCTCCGGAGCCATGCTGAGGTTCATCTGACTGATCGCTTTTTCATATTCAAAATCCGAATGCGTACGTAAACCCCGCAGAATGAAATTTGCTTTTTCATTTTTGCAAAAGTTTACCGTAAGTCCCTCATAGGTTTTTACCACCACTTTAGGATCATCTTTAAATATGTCGCGAATCCACTGCATACGTTGTTCAATTGGGAACATAGCTGTTTTTGCAGAATTCATGCCAATTGCCATAACAATGCGGTCGAAAAGGGGTAATGCACGTCTTACAACAGACTCATGTCCCTTAGTAACAGGGTCGAAGGTTCCGGGAAAAATTGCGATTCGTTCCATTTTCAGCTGAAAAAAGTGAAGTTGACTTTGCCGTAATGTTTATGTTCCAAAAATCCGGGAGACATACTCAGATCGGTATCGCGCGAGTGTTCGATGATGAGTAATCCTCCTTCGCGGAGTAAATTTTTTTCGAAAACCATTTTTGGAATCCAGCTCAGATCTGCCATTGTGTAAGGAGGATCCGCAAAAATGATGTCGTAAGAAGAGGAGTCAGATTTCAGAAACCGTTCCACCTCAGAACGATTGGTACGTATTTCAATGCCCAATTGTTTCGCAGCATCGCGAATGAACTGTAGTGCTTTCGGTGAAGTATCCACACAGGTTGCCATTGCCGCACCTCTGGAGATGAATTCGAAACTTACCGCTCCGGTTCCTGCAAAAAGATCGAGGACTTTTATTCCATCCAGATCAAATCGTGTTTGAAGCAGGTTGAACAGGCTTTCCCTGGCAAAATCGGTAGTAGGACGCGTATCAGGCAGTAGTGGAGCCTGGAGTTTTCTCCCTTTGAATTTTCCTCCGATTATGCGCACCTGAACTGTTCGCTTAAAGTGAGAAAACGGGCGGATTCATTGCTGATTATCCCCGGCGATTCCATAAACTGAATTCCTGTTGTGTAGCGTTCAAGCAAGCGGTGCACTTTTCCCTCTTTTTCGATCTCGCCACCTGCCGAAAATCGAACTTGAGCCGGATCGAAACGGATCTGCTCGCAGGCGTACAAACTGAAATAAAGCACATCATCCGGATCGCGCCATGAGTAGGCGTTGATCATTTGCAATTGCTCACCGATAAAAGCACTCATCAGAAAAAATCCGGGATAAAAATAAAGAAAGACTTGTTGTCCATCCTTTAACTGACGGCGGCAAAGCGAAAGAAAATGTCCGGCGCAATGTCCTTCATGGTACCGCGGATATCGCTTTGTCATTTCCTTTTCTACCTCCCTTGAAGCAGCGTAAATCAGCTGTGCGTCAAAAGCAGGCATATCCATATGTCGGACTTCATCATCATCATTTATGGATGCATTCAATTGAAGCATTGCACGCGCATGTTCAGGAGCGAACAAGGCATTAGGCATCATCACAAATTTTCCATTGCAAAAGCTGAGGGAGGCCTGTGATGGTCCGCTGATAAAGAGTTCATCTGTACGAAGTGCATTTAAACAATCCTTATCGCCCGGAGCAGGAGCAAGGATGCGTGCAGAATTGAGCGAACGCTCTGAACGGTTATAGCTCGCCAGAAAAGAAAAACCACCGCCGAATTCTATCGAGAGGTGGTTGTTCTGAAGATTTTTTTCGCTCATCAGGGGAATTTATTCTCCCCAGTTACCATTGGTGGTGACATCCGTCAATGAACCAACAGTAAGGGGTTTTTCCTTATCAAAAGGATTTGGTTCTACAATTAAAAGAACCGGAACATCAATATTGTTTTTCTTGATCATTCCTGTTTCCATTGAAAACTTCATTCCGCCGGAATAGGGAGCAACATCAAGTGAATCCACGCTGAATTTGTAGTCGGAATCGCGGCTGGCGAGGGCCTTGTTGGAAAGGAAGATCTTTTCCATTACCGAATTGTAAGTGGTATCGCGATTAAAGTTTGATAGCAAACCGGCTTTTGCAAGTTTCCATGCTTCAACTTCAGAGATCATTTTTTCAGGATGCTCTTTGTAGCCAAGGAATTTGAATTGCTCTTCGGTTAATTTTTCAGGCACATCGCCAAGACGGTTAATTACCATTGCACGACCTTCCTGAATGAACCAGCGCAGTGAATCAAAACTAGGTGCATAACGGTTGTACATCGCACGGAACTCCACCTGAGCATCACGGATATCCTTAAGACGTTGTTGTGTTTCACGGTTNNCACTTCGTCCATAATGGATCTGTAATCGAGGTAACCGTAAGTGATAACACCAATGGGCAGCAAAACATACAGAAAAATGGTGTGAAGCATACGGTTGATCACTTCGGCAACATAAAGCGTGGAAATTGTTCCTGCCAGCAATAAGGCAACACCGCCAAGCACGAAGAGGCTGTTCTGTTTGAATCCGGTGTCGGGATCGGTTTTCATGCCAATCATCAGGACAACCAATCCAAGTGTAATTACAAGAATCTGGGCAAAATACTTGCCAGCTAGGTAACCAATGTTTTTAAGTGCGTTCATGCCAGTTGATTTCTGTTATGCAAAGTGCCGACAAATCTACAATTTTTTTTCAATCGCCTTTTTAAACCTTTANNCGATGTTGCTTAATATTGGTGCGTTTGAACAGCTCCAGAACGGAACATATCGCCCAATTATTTCGAAGCAGTCTCAGGATTGAGCCAACGGTCGATCAGCAGTTGTTTATGGACCGTTTTTCTCATTTCCTGTGTGGCTCTGAGCGCTATAGAATCTTTATTTTGAAGGGATATGCCGGAACCGGAAAAACAACCATGATGGGGGAGTTGGTGCGCTTTCTGCCAATGTTAAGAATGAATACCGAACTATTGGCACCCACAGGAAGAGCAGCCAAAGTTTTGTCAGGCCATACCGGACAAAGGGCTTATACCATTCACAAGAAGATTTACATGTTGAGGAACAAGGCAGGATATTCCTCTTTTGAACTGGCACATAATCCCCATTCCAACACCCTGTTCATCATTGATGAGGCTTCCATGATTGGTTCCGGAAGTAGTTCAAATCAGGATGGTTTCAGATCCAGGGATTTACTGGAAGATGTGTTACGGTACATCTATAGGGGAAAGAACTGTTTTGCCTTGATAGTTGGGGATCCCGCACAGTTACCACCGGTTGGAATGGCAGACAGTCCTGCATTGAGTGAGGAATTCATACGCGATAATTTCCGCTTGGATGTTCATTCCATTGAGTTAAAACAAGTCGTCCGCCAAGCCTCCGATTCAGGAATCTTGTACAATGCTACCCGTCTGCGGGAGCAGCTTTCTGCCAATGCAAATGGCTTTCCCAAAATAGAAACGAAAGGAAGACCTGATGTCAGACAAATTACCGGGACCGAATTACAGGATGAGCTGGAATGGGCTTTTGGTCAGTATGGTGCAGAAGGCGTTCGCATTATTACACGCTCCAACAAGCGGGCAAACCTGTTCAATATGCAGGTGCGCAACCGTGTATTCTGGATAGAAAATGAATTGAACGGAGGAGATGAGCTGATGGCTGTGAAAAACAATTATTTCTGGTTACCTGCCGATTCACCTGCGGGGTTTATTGCCAATGGAGATTCGCTTACAGTTCAAAAAGTGAAGGCGATACGAGAGTACCATGGACTTCGTTTTGCAGATGTAGAAGTAAAGCTGAGCGATTATCCCGATTTACCCGAAGTGGAAATGCGGATTCTTATTGATACGTTGCAAACAGAAGGACCTCATTTACCGGCCGAAAAACTAAAGGCATTATTTGAGGCGATCTCGGAAGATTATTCTGATGAGCCCGACCAGAAATTAAGGAAGGAAAAGATCATGAACGATCCCTGGTACAACGCGCTGCAGGTAAAATTTGCGTGGTCTGTAACATGCCATAAAGCCCAAGGCGGACAATGGCCGGTGGTTTTTGTGGATCAGGGCTATTTAACGGAAGAGATGATAGACCGTGAATATTTAGGTTGGCTGTACACCGCATTTACCCGCGCCAGTTACAGGCTTTATCTTATCAATTTCAGCGAGAAATTCTTTTGAGCTTAGACAAAACTGATGTTAACGATCAGTTGAAGCGCTCCTTTTTTACCTGATTTTTTACCGGCATTCCATCCTGTATCGTTCAGAATTACCTGTTTAATGACATCGGCCATTGGAGCAGGAATATCATCCAGTATCTCCACATTTTCCACCTTGCCTTTTGCCGTAACTTCAAATACTACGTTGACCGAATAAACCGCATCCTTTTTACGGATATGGATTTTATTGTTGAGGTTTCTGGAGATATAAGAAATCAAGCCTTGGTCGCCACCGGTGTGGTAAGGCATGTCCTCGAGCGAATAGCTGTTGTTCGAAGTTTTAGTGCTGGTTTTAGCTCCAATATTAGGGTTAGTAACATCTGTGTTTCGCGTTGATGTTCCTGAAAGTGAGGCTAAATCTGTTTTCCCCATCACGGCAACTTGTGCAATGCGAAGGAAAATGAGAACATTTTCTTCTTCAACCATTCTCCTTGTTTCATCAACAATTGGCTGGGATTTCTCGATTTGCTTTTCTTCGTTTTTAAGAGGAGTCTCAATGGTTTGTTCCAATTCGTTCAATTGCTGACCTTCCTGAATGGACTTTTCTTCCTTATTAAGCTGACCCGTTTTGGTGATTTCATTAGACGATACATGTTCTTTCTTTTCGTCCTCTTCTTCTATGCCGCCTCCAATTGAATGGTTGTTTTCACCCGGATTATTAAGAATCGTTTTTTGGGTATTGATTAGTGATGATGTAGCACTTTCCTGCGAAGGGTAGGAGAACAGCACTGCCAAAGCAATACCACAAACGACAATGGCACTTCCTATATAAAAGGAACTGCGGTATAATAAAGGAGCTTTACCTGCTATCGATTGTACACGTTTATTTACCCGCATGGCAATCTGATCCACAGCGGCAAGATCATCTTCAGAAATCCCTTCGTAAAAGGACTTCAGGTCTTCCGGAACAGAATGATATGTATNNATATGTATTAAGATTAGCCATGGAGACTTTCGAGATAGATTTTCAGATTGCGTTTTCCGTTTTGTATGTGACTTTTTACTTTCATTAAAGGATAACCGGTGATATCAGCGATTTCCTGGTAGGACTTATCCTGAATAAAGAAGAGTTCTACGCATGTGCGTTGATCGTCTTTTAAGCTATCAATGGCCTTTTTCAATTCTTCGATGAGGTCGGGTGATGGTTCCCCGTTCATAGAATCAAGGGACAATTCGGAGGATAATTCCATAAAAGGATCTCCGCTTTTTTTGAATTCCTGATGATTTGCCTCTCTTTTTCTTGATTTATCAAGCTTTCTCAGGCAATAGTGCCTTACAACGGAATGGAGCCAGGGTTTGAAATTCTGTATTTCATGTTTTTTAAGGTCGACCATTATAACCTCAAAAATTTCCATGGCAGTATCTTCCGCATCTTCGGTATTTCGGAAATAGGAATAACACATGGCACTAACCGGACGCGAATACCTTTGGTACAATTCACCTACAAACCAGGTATTTCCGGTACTCCGATACTTCTCCATCAGCTTTTCATCGCTGAGTCCTGCACTGCTATGTAAGATTCCGATGATCACGAATGATCTGATTTATAGGCTATAGTCTACAATTTAGGACATTTTTTATAAAAATTCCACAAAATTTTATGGAATTCACAAAACCGGGTACCTATTACAGTAACAAGCCAACAAACAAACAACAAACCCTCAACACCATGAAAAAGCAAGCTACCCTTTCTCGCGGAATCGTAATGGCATCCGCTGTTGTTCTATTAGGAGCAATGTCTCTAACTTCATGCTCTAAAGGACAACATTGTCCGGCCTATACAGGATATAAGAAGTACAAAAAGGTAGCTACCATGCCTGTTGTTCTCAAAGAAAGAAAACAAATAGCCTGATAGAGTTGGGTTAATTGCCCAGCCATTTCATACGAAGCTTTTCCTGGTTTTCACCAGTTGATTGAAGAACTGTTACCTGATGGTCCCACGCGCCATTGGGTAGCAGTTTTATTTTTAGTGCCTGCATAATGTTATCTCTGGAAATAAGCAAATCAATTTCATCTCCGATTTTCGAAGCAGCGATCATTTTATTGAAGGAGGTTTGATCTACTCTGAACCCGTTGCACGAAATAATTTCATCATTAACATTAAGTCCCGATTCATAGGATGATGTTCCTTTAGTAACTTCTTTCACGATTAATTTTCCTCCGGAATCAGTCAATCTGGCGCCAAATGCAATTTCCTTTTCGCGCGAGGTTTTTTTAAGCGTCATGCCCAAGGGAGCAAAATATTTTTCGTAGTCGATAGCAGTGGTTTTTTCAACGTATTCTTCGAAAAAGATTTTCAATTCTTTACCCGCAATTTTTTCGGCAGCTTTTCTGAATTCCACGTCGCTGAATCCCCGTTTTTGTTTTTTGTAAAACTCCTGATAGAGATAACTCAAAAGATCATCGAGTCGTTTCGATCCGTTTGTAGCTTGTATGATCTCAATATCGAGCAATGCGCCCAGCAACTGACCTTTAGTATAATAGGAAATTTGGGAATTTACACTGTTTTCGTTTGTACGGTATCCCTTTATCCATGCATCAAAACTCGATTCGGAGGCTGATTGAATTTTGGCACCGGGAGTGTTTTCTACAGTATTTATTATTCTGCTCAGAACAGAAAGGTATTCGCTCTGGGTATGAAAACCGGAACGTAAAAGAAGCAACTCATCATAATACGATGTAAATCCTTCCAATACCCATAAGAGTGTGCTGTAATTTTCCTTGTCGTAATCAAAGGGCCCCAATACATCTGCTCTGATTCTTTTTACATTCCACAAATGGAAATATTCATGAGCAACAAGACTCAGAAAATCTGTATACGCCGATCCTGAATAGGTCCATCGGTTTACCTGCAGTGTGGTAGAGTTGAGATGTTCCAATCCACCGGAGCCCACGGTTAGATTATGAATAATAAAAACGTATTTCTGATTGGGGTTTTCGCCGAACACCTTTGTGCAGGACTCCACCACTTTGGCCATGTCTTGTTTGAGGCGTTCCTTGTCGTAGTTCCCTTCTCCATACATGGCGACTTCATGCTCAATTCCGGATGCATTAAAGGAAAAGATTTCCTGATTCCCGATCTCAATTGGACAATCAGCCAGAAAGTCATAATCAGGAAAACTGTATTGGAATTTCCCGTTTTGATTCGAAATGTAAGTCAATCCGGTGCTGATGGATTTAAAGTTTTTATGAGGTTCAATAGTTAATTTTCCACTCAAATTCTTTTTGTCCTTTACATACATAAAAACACTTGTGCCATTGATATATCCGTGCGAATCATCTAAAAAGGAAGTGCGAACCGACATTTCGAATGCGTAAACATTGTAGTTGATTCTGATTTCTTTTGATCCGTTTGTTGCAATACTCCAGGTGTTTTTATCGGTCTTTTTCCATGGCAGTTTTTTGCCATCTGCAGTAGCTTCAAAAAAGTCCACATTCCGTGCAAATTCACGTACCATATACGATCCCGGAGCCCATACCGGCATTTTTACATCCAGGGTTTTACCCGACAATTTTGAAACGACCATCTCAACCTCTAAGTAGTGGGTATGCGGCGCCCCCATTCGGAGCGTGTAATCAATGGATTGTGATTTTCCGTTCAAAATGGACAATAGTCCCAGACAAATAAGGAATGATCTCATGATTATTGTATTTCCCCAAATATAAGCACCCTGTCCGAATCGAACTTTTGTTATTTTTGTTTGAACTCAAATTCACTTCTTTATGAAAAAAATGGCTGTCCTTTTTATCATGCTTTTTGCAATCGTTTCCTGTTCTACCGAGAACACCGGAAACAGCAGTGCCGGAAATCCGGAGTTTGACCGCCTTGTGAAAGAAAATGAAGAGTTAAAACGTGAATTAGGAGGGAAGGACTCGGCAATGAATGCTTCTATCCGAATACTGAATGAAATTGAAGAGAACCTTTCGGTAATCCGTCAGAAAGAAGGAGTAATCAATAAAAGCAGGAACAATGATCCCGAATTGGCTGTGGATCAAAAAGACCGCATTATAGAAGAAATTCAGGTCATCAACTCACTAATGGAAGATAACCGGAATAAAATTGCCAGTCTCCGTGGAAAGTTGAAAAAGGGAGATATGAAGATTGGCGAACTCGAAAAAATGATTGAAAACCTGTTGACCAAAATCGACGATCAGGAACAAACCATTAACTCGCTTCGCGAAGAACTGGCCAAGTACGATATTGCAATGGACGAGCTCACTGCAACACTTAATGAAACCATGGCAGTGGTAGAGGAAAAAGAAGCTGAATTAAAGACCGCCTATTACGTAATCGGTTCAACAAAAGAATTAAAGGAAAATGGCATCCTTACGAAAGAAGGTGGATTTATTGGCATTGGAAAGATCAAGAAGTTACGTGAAGACTTTAATAAGGATTATTTCACCCAAATTGATATCTCGAAAACCAGTGAAGTGATTTTAGGCGGAAAAAAAGCAGAACTACTGACAACCCATCCTGTAGGCTCCTACAAGGTTGTTGGAGAAAAAACCAAGGAAAAGCTCGTAATTACCGATTCAAAATCATTTTGGAGTGTTTCGAAATACCTCGTTGTGGTGCTGGATTAATGGAAGTTTAATCGTTATTCATAGTCCTGTGTTGAGAAACACGGGACTTTTTATTTCAAAAAAGATGTTAAAGTCCGAACCTTAGCAATAACAAAGCCGTAATAAGATGCGTTAGGAAAGTGTCACCAACACCAATAAAGCATGAAAAAGACCGCACTTGAGTACACCAAATTCATCCTCGAGAAGGTGAGCTTCGATCCACAATTGTTTCGCAAGGAATATTACAAAGCCATAACACAATTGGTGGAAGAGGATGTAAGAGAATTGAAAAATTGGATGAAAGGAAAATTTAAACGGGAACTGATTGAAATAATTTCAGTTTAAACCGGATAGATTTAAAAATAAAAAAGGGGAGCGTTAACTCCCCTTTATTTTGTTGTAAGCGAACTATTTTTGTCGCGATGCTTTAATTTTTTCATAGTTAGCCACCGCTTTTTGGTATTGCTCAGGCGTGAAAATATCTTTTAGTTGATTCATATAAACGACCTCTTGAGCATCTAATTCTTGCTGGCTGGCTTTCTTCTTTTTAAGATTATCATACGCGATAATATTAGCTAAAGTAATTTCATGGACTTTAATAGTCTGTTCGTCCGAAAGCTGATATTCAACTTTTAGCTTTCTGGTTGCAGTACTTGCTCTCTCGTCTGCAGGTGCTTGTCCTTGCTGAGCAGATGCTAGGTTGATAGAAATCAATGTGATAAAAAGTGTAAGCAAATTTCGAATCGAAGTCATAGCAAAATGAGGTTTATTTAAAGACTAAATATATAAAAAAAGGTTGCTTCGTTTAATCTTCCAAAATTTCAATTGCATTTTCATTTTGGATAGTCATTGTGGCAACACCTTGGTTTACAGTGATTTTGCCGGTTACGCAAATGGTTTTTCCCTGAAGCTCATTTTCAGGTGCATAGCTGAAATTGGTTCGGGCATCCTTCCAAATCTGAACGGTGAAGATCTGATCCGGAAATTTTCGGTCCAGATTGATAAAGGTAGCCCCCGATTTTTCAGTGTATTTGGTGCTGACGACCTTCCCGCAAACTGTAATTTTTTCGCCGTTGTGGTATTTGGCCTGACTGGTATTGAATTTCCCTTTGGGCAATTCTTCCGGATTGAGTGGGCTAAAATTGCCTTCCTCTTTTGCAATGCGCCAAATGCTGAGGTCATAAACTGATTCCATTTTCTTTTCTTCGGCAGGATTCAGGTTAGGAAATAGATTAAGTCCCGTAAGTTTTTCAACACTGTCGATAGGAACCGCATATTCAAGAACTGTTTTAGTGCAGATTCCATTGGGCATAATAAACGCAATACCTGTCCCGGCCGAAGGATCAATTGTTGCTTTGAAAAAATATTTTGGAACAATTACTTTGTTTTTAACCCCAATGCTCTCTTTACTTTCCGAAACAACTGGACCTGTGATCACAAATAGTTTTCTGCTGTTAATCATTACATACGCTCTTAATAAATCCTCCAGTTCTGCCCAACGTTCCCTGTTTAATTCGGGGCGCTGCGGACTGATATTGGAGTAGAAATACGACTCACTTAAGGCAACTGCCGACCATCGGAAATCTGCAGAAGGAGCAAGGTGTCCACGATCGTAACCGGAGTTCCAGTAATCATATTTTTCAGGAGTTCCTGTTGGTACAAGACTGTCAATTCTGAAATCATTGCTTCTCCCAAAATTCCCTTCTGCAATATCAGGAAGAATGATGTGGGCAACCCAACGTGCCTGCTCAAGTTTTTCATCGTAAGCAGTAATGTAGGCAGCATGCTTCACAACAAACAAAACAGCATCGTGACCTTTAGGNNTGCTTTCAAATTTCAGGAGTTCTATTTTTTTCTTGATCGCAATTTCCTGTTGACGCAGCTTTTCAAGGTGAGCTTCGGCTTCACGAATCTCCTTGTTAACCAGCGAATCACTTGTTTGCGAAATCGAAGAGAAGGATATACTCAGGCAAAAGACAAAAAGGATAAAACGATATGGATTCATTCGGTACATTTTTCTAAAATCTAAAATAGCTCAAACTAAAATGAAAAAGAATTCCTGATGCGGTAAGATATACAATCATTGTACCAGTAACGGTTAATAAGTAGGGTGAATGAGTCCTTACGATGAATGAATTGTAAAATTACGGCTAATCAATACCTGAAGTGGCGGTTAAAATACCACATGAGACGTATTCCCCTAATACTCATCCAAACAATAAATGCCAGCCAAACGGATAACAAATGCCAATCCATCCAATAGCCCAAATGAATAACCGGAACAAAGCGAACAAAGGTTGCGATAATCAGGGTATCCCGGATGTACCTCATTCTACCAAGACCTTTCAAAAGTTCATCGTAGGTGAATGCAAGCGCATTGAAAGGTTGGACCAGCGCAACAATCCAGAAAAAGGACAGAAACAGCGACAATTCCTCTTCGTTACGCAGGAAAAGGTGTCCGATAAAGGGATATACCAGAAAATAAAAAAGCATTAATCCAATTCCCAGCAAGAGTGTTCTTGAAAAAATGTATTGCGACATGCGCCATAGGGATTCAAAATTCTTTTCGCCAAAATATTTTCCTGCAAGAGCATTTCCTGCGCTGCAATAACCTTCAATTACAAATGCAGAGAACAACCAGATATTCCAAAAAACACCATGAACATTCAGCGCATGTTCTCCGTAGGATGCTGCAATTCTTCCTGAAAAGAAATAAGCAGTTTGTACTGCAATAGAACGAATAATCAGATTGCCTGTGAGTTTNNGTTAACTGGGTGTAGAAAATTTAAATTGAAAGGGGTTTTTCGGATCAGCATTACGATGGCCATTCCAAACATTACAATTTGAGAAATTACCGATGCTAGTGCAACTCCTTTTGCTCCCAGTGCAGGAATTACATCACCCAATCCGTTGATAAAAGCAATATCCAGCAGAATATTCAATACTAATCCTGTTACGCTGATCACCATCGAAATCCATGTGTTTTGCATTCCCCTGAATACACCAAAAATTAAAAGTGTGGAAAGTGTAAAAGGAAACCCAATGGAGCGAATGCTGAAATAATCTACCGACTGTTGCAATACTGCTCCCTCCGCATTGTAAAGTGAGAATATTTCCACCGCAAAAAGATTGGTCACCAGATAGAAGAATACGCCAAGCGTAAAATTCATAAAGATGACTTGTGGTATGAGGGTTCGGATTTTATCGAGTTGATGTTCGCCGAAGTACCTGGAAACAACAGATGACATTGCTGTTCTGGTTTGTGCGAATACCCAAATGATGGATAAAAAGAAATTTGTTCCAATTGTTACCGATCCAATTCCAGCATCACCCGGTTGACCGTATTGCCCAATGATTGCGGTATCGCACATTGAAATGATAGGTTCTGCAATAGCCGAAACAATTGCCGGAAATGCAAGGCGATTTACTTCCCTTGTTGGGAAATCACTTTTTACCAGTGAACGCAGCTGTGGAAACATGGCCGTCAGGCCTTGCGGACAAGGGTTTGTGTGCGGTCAGGACCAACAGAGACTACAGTAATGGGAACGCCAACTTCTTTTTCGAGAAATGCAACGTAATCCAGTAATTCTTTTGGTAGCGTTTCAAAGGTTTCAACATCGTTGAGGTCGCAGTTCCAACCTTTTATTTCCTTGTAAACGGGCTCTGCNNTATTGAGCACAAATCGTAAGGCATATCGGTGCTGAGCTGACCATCAATTTTGTAATGCGTACAAACTTTAATGGTTTCAAACGAATTGAGAACATCCGACTTCATCATTGCAAGAGAAGTAACTCCGTTAATGGTGATGGCATAACGCAAAGCAGGAAGGTCAATCCATCCGCAACGGCGCGGGCGACCGGT
>DEHO01000023.1 GCA_002351955.1 Flavobacteriales bacterium UBA2798 | reverse complement strand
TCGGCCACTGCGACCAAAGCAAATTGCGTAAACTGATCGATCTTACGCGCTTCTTTTCTTTCAAAGTGATCCTCGGGATTGAAATTCTTGACCTCGCAGGCAAAGCGTGTCTTGAATTTGCTCGCATCAAAACGGGTAATAAGCGCAGCACCGCTGACACCCTTTACCAGGCCGTCGAAATATTCGGGCGCAGTACTACCTATTGGTGTAAGCGCACCTATCCCTGTTACGACAACTCGTTTCAATTGCATAGGACCTGTTTTTGAAGGAAGATTACTTCGCGTTGTTCTGAATGTAGGTAATAGCATCACCTACAGTAGCGATCTTCTCAGCCTGATCGTCGGGAATCGCAATGTTGAATTCCTTTTCAAATTCCATGATGAGCTCAACTGTGTCCAGTGAGTCAGCACCGAGGTCATTTGTGAAGCTTGCAGATTCAGCAACTTCAGCTTCGTCAACCCCCAGTTTATCAACGATGATCGCGATTACTCTTGACTTGATGTCAGACATGTTTTTCTCCTTTCTTATTTGGTATTACTGGGTGCAAAGAAAAAACCTTTACTAAACATATCAAAATCTTTTTTCAGACAAATGAAGCATTTAATAATGAGCGGTTTACAACGATAAAACGCTAATAACTCCTTATTCTGCCCTTGAAGCGGTGCGAACTTCTTCGGTCAAGCCTGCTCTTGCCTGCTCCATATTTGTGATGGGAATATATCGTCCGCCACCTTCCAAAGCAATGGTTTGCATCGACTTTGCATCGCGGTCGGTATTCTTGATTGCCACAATAGATGTCGATATTCCCCTTTTCCGGTATTTCTTTACTGTTGGCATTACATCGCTAGTATAAAGGTTAAACGCGCCATCCGTTGCCATAATGACCATGTTGTTTCCTCCCTGAATAAAGTTCTTTTGAGCAACTTCATATGCTTTTTTCATGGCTTCCGACCCGGCAGTGTAACCGGTGCCTTCCATGTTTTGGATTTTGTCAATGATAAGGTTCTTTTCATTCCCCGGAACATTCTCCATAACCACCCGGGCTGTTGAGGAATAAACGATAAGCGTAACCCGGTCTTCAGGGCGCAACGTGTTGCATAATTCTATCATTGATGCTTTTAGTAGATCCATTTTCCCGTCTGCCATCATGGATCCGCTCACGTCCACCAAAAAAACCAAATGGTTTACTTTAAACGTCTCTTTAACCGGAACTGGAGTCAAAATAATTCTGCCGGTGTCGGGTGGACTTAACAATTGATCTTCAGTAGTTAGTAACGGTTCAAACTTTGGCTTTCCCGGATCCAAAATGGGGTCGGGTCTGTCTTTATAGAACAGTGAATCGTTTGGCCATTCGTCAACCTTAGTTTGAAAATAAGGCTCCAACTCAATATGTACTTTGTTGTTCCGGATATTTATATATGCATCAAATTCTGCGCTTTTGTATCCTTCGGCGCTTCCTACAAAATAGTAATACCCTATCTCCACCTTTTTTTGCGCTGTGCCTTTTTTATCTGTTTTTAAAAGATACCGGGGCAATCCTTTATAGATAATTTTTACACCTGCTCCGGCTATTGGTTCTCCGGTGGTTTTATCGGTAACCAACACCTGCAGTTCAAAATCGGGAATTCTGCTTGCGTCAGGAGCTCGGTTAAAATCTGGACAGGCAAGATCGCTCATTTGTGGTAATTGGCGAACTTCCCCAGAAATACTGATGGTAAGCGGATCATTTAGATTGCTTACATAAATACCAATGTCCTTGCTAAACCTGCCTGTTTCTTTGGGATTGTATTGCACCCGAATGGTAATTGAACTGTCAGGTAAAAGCGTTTTTCCCGACAACAAGGTACTCACATCACGATCGGCGTCCACACGCAGAATAAATATTTTTTTTCCGGTGGTATTCTTTAAAACAAAATCCGTGTAGCGATCCGATTTCTCCGTTATCAACCCAAAATGATGGTGCGCCCTGTTCAGTGATTGGCTAAAAAGCTTTCCGCTAAAAAACAACACCCATAAAAAAAGCAACAGAAAACGATTCATGATAGGCTCATACGCAGAAATCGGGCCAGGGTTCTTATTCAGAAAAAGCTTTTAACGCATCTGCCAGTTTGCGGTCATTACTCAAGCGGGGCACTTTGTTTTGTCCGCCGAGTTTTCCCTGCGATTTCATGTACTCATTAAACCCATTGCGCTTAATAACACACATGCGAAGGTTTTGAAGAACATGCCCCTTGATGAGATCGTTATAGTAAATGTTTTTAGCACACATCGCCTGCTCTATCGCACTGCGGAATTTTTCGGTGTCTGCAGGTTTTTGAGCAAACTCAATGAACCATTCATGATAAGGCAATTCCCCTTCCGGTGGGTTCACCTGCGGGGCTAGATGGAATTCCAGCACTTCTCCTCCAGCTACGGTAATGGCCTCGTGTATGGCATGCTCTACTTCTTCTCCAATCACATGTTCACCAAATGCTGAGGTATAATGCTTGATCCTGCCACTAACAATAAGACGGTATGGATCTTTGGAAACAAATTTTACTGTATCCCCAATATTGTATCCCCACATACCGGCATTAGTGTTTAAAATGATTNNAATGATTACATAGTTTTTTCCGATTTCGACATCTTCGAGGGTAATCCGCTTAGGATTTTCATTAAAAAAGTCCTCTGCGGCAATGAACTCATAAAATATTCCCGACCAGGTGTTGATGAGTAGACCGGGTTCTTTCTGGCTATCCTGAAACGCAATAAAGCCTTCTGAGGCCGGATATACCTCAACGCTGTCAATCCGTTTTCCAATCAATTTTTCGAAGCGCGCTCTATAAGGTTCGTAATTCACGCCGCCGTAAACAAAAAGCGAAAAATCGGGGAACAATTCAGCAATGGTTTTTTTGCCTGATTTTTCCAAAAGAATTTCAAAATACATCTGCACCCAACTCGGAATTCCACTGATAAGGCGCATGTCGGCTTTCATGGTTTCTTCGGCCACTGCGTTTACTTTTGTTTCCCAGTCATCAATGCAGTTGGTGGTATAAGACGGCATTCTGTTTTTCTGAAGATAATTGGGAACGTGATGAGCAACTATTCCGGATAATCGACCCAGGGGTATTCCGTTTTTCATTGCGAGTTCAGGACTCCCTTGCAAAAAGATCATTTTTCCGTCGACAAACTTTGCGTTTCCCGTTTCAGCTATGTAACTCAATAAGGCATATTTCGCTGAATCGATATGGTTGGGCATCGATGCTTTTGTAAGCGGAATATATTTGGTTCCGCTTGTTGTTCCGCTTGTCTTACACAAATACAAAGGTTTGCCCGGCCATAAAATATCTGGCTGACCTTCCAACACCAATTCCATGTACCCCTTCAGTAACTCGTAATCACGTACGGGCACATTTTTCACCCAGTCCGAATGGCTCTTTATTTCAGAAAAATGGTGATCATTACCAAACTTCGTTGATTCGGCTGTTTGCACCAACATGTGAAATTGCTCCTTTTGAGATTTGACCGCCTCTGCTGAAAGTCGGTCAAGTTTTTTCCGGATGTATTTTGCATATGGTTTACTCAGAGCGGCCTTTATTCCCATAATCGTTAAAAAATTAGCAGTGTTTGCGGATCTACCGGCTTGCCTTTATGCCAAAGTTCGAAATGCAAATGCGGACCATCACTTAATTCTCCGGATGTACCAACAATCGCAATCACATCGCCCGCTTTAACCCTGTCGCCAACCTTCTTTAGTAATACCGCATTGTGTTTGTACACACTTACCAGGTGGTTACCGTGGTGCACATGAATCTCATGACCCCCATCGGATGTCCAATCGGAAAAAATAACGGTGCCATCCAGCGTAGATTTGATTCCGTCTTTTGATGAAGAGGAAATATCAATCCCATAATGCTTTTCGCGAACGTTAAAAGACTGGGTGACGGTTCCCTGCAATGGAGTAAAGAAAAACACACCATACAACTGATCTCCGCCGTTGTAGAGGTTCTCCTTCCCCGATCGTAATTCATACTTTTCGTTCTCTTCCACCCTTGCGCGTAAAGCCGAATCTTCCTGACTTCGGGTAAATTGCACATCTGCTTTATTGATCTGCTCAGGGTTACGACTTAAGGTGTCTTCCGGGCGTTCTCCATTCAATATAGCCTGAATATTAGCCACATAGTCGTCGTATTGCTTTAGTCTCGACTCAAGCGTATCTGCTTTAATCCGGGCGTCAATCAACGCTCTTCGTTCAGAGCCGTCGGGATAACCGGGGATGTACTCTTTTAAGGGGGTATAGGCAATAAGGAGTGTAGTGCCAATAATCAGAAACAACACCAGCGATCCCAGCCAGATAAAAAGATTCATGGGTGATAGTCGCAGCGAAAGCCGCTCAGCAAAGGTGGTCTCATCAATAATGACAAGCCTGTGCTTGAGTCGAAGTCGGCGGATAACCCGCTTTCTGCGTTCTTTGCGTTGCTGTTTGGGATCGAGGTCCTCCATGGCTTACAAATATCGGAATTCCCTCTTGGCAGGGTGATTTCCCGAAAAATAAAATAATTTTGTCCGATTCGAGTTATATCTCGCACATTAGTCGCTCTTGAAAAGAAATCTGTTTCTAATAAATGCATTTTTGCCTCTCGCTCTTTNNGATGGTATGGTTTTCAGCATGCTCAACCGAAAAAAATGCAGCGGTCAACAAGGGATACCACAACATGACCGCCCATTACAACGGGTATTTCAATGCAAGGGAAATTATCAAAGAATCGTTAAAGGTCTTTCGTGAGGGTTATAAGGAGGATTATTCTGCCATCCTGCCCATCTATCTCTATGCCGACGAAAAGGCTGCGTCTACTCTTTACACCGACATGGATCGGGCAATTACCAAAACGTCTACGGTAATTACGAAGCACTCCATGCCCAACCCTGAAAAGAACAAAAACAAAAAAGAGGAATGGTGTAAATGGATAGACGACAACTGGCTGGTAATGGGTCAGGCTCATTTTTACAAAAGGGAGTTCGATGCTGCGCTTGAAAAGTTCAGTTATATCTATAAAACCTACAAGGATGCCGACATTCAGTATGAGGCTCAAATCTGGATGGTTCGAACCTATATGGAAATGGGCAACATGACGGAGGCTTCAAGAATTTTGGAACGCTTGCAGCGCGATGCCAATGATGCGGAAGAAAAAGTCAAAGAAAGTAAAAAGGACAAGGGCGAGAAAAAAACACGTAAAAAACCAACTTCAAAGGGGAAAAAGAAAAGCAACGAAAAAGAGCCGGCATCATTTCCTCCACGTTTAAAACGTGATTTGATTATTACCCAAGCCGATTATTACATCCGGAAAAAAGACTACGAAAAAGCAGCTGAAAAACTCGTAAAGGGGATTGAGATGACCAAAAAGAAACGCGAAAAAGCGCGCCTCACCTTTATACTTGCCCAATTGTATCAAGCCCAGGGAAAAAACTCTCTTGCCTCAGAAACATATGCTAAAATTCCAAAAATGAACCCAACGTTCGAAATGGAGTTTTATGCTCGTATCAACCGCGCTTTGCTCTATGAGGGTGGCGATAGTCGCGGAATTCGTGCTGAGCTGATGAAGTTGTTACGTGATGAAAAGAACAAGGAATATTTTGATCAAATTTATTATGCACTTGCAGAGCTGGAATTAAAAGATGACAAACGCGATCAGGGAGTAGGTTATCTGAAAAAATCGATTGCCGTTAGCGTAAGCAACGAACGACAAAAAGGGCGCTCCTACCTGCGTCTTGGCGACCTCCATTTCAACGACCGCGATTATGTTCCTGCAAAAAACTTCTTCGATAGCAGTTTAGCATTCTTGCCCAAAACCTTTCCGGATTATGAAAAAATAAAAAAGAAAAGCGAAAGCTTATCTGAACTTGTTACCCACCTCAACACCATAACGCTACAGGATAGTCTCCTGAATCTTGCCTCTCTTTCTCCCAAAAAAAGACAAGAAGCAATTGATAAGATCGTAGAAAAAGAGAAGGAAGAAGAAGAGGCCAAGCGCCGTGCAGAAGAAGCAAAAATTCAGCAGGGAACAACGGGGCCTACGGTAGCAGCAGAAAGCGGGGGCTGGTACATTTACAACCAACAGGCAAAAACACAGGGGTTCAATGAATTTAAAAAATTGTGGGGCGCCCGTAAACTGGAAGACGATTGGAGACGATCCAATAAAACATCCGTCAGTGAAGAAGAGATTAGTAATACCGGGGATAGCGCATTATCTGCAACGGATGCCAAGTATGAAAAAAGAAGAGAACAACTCCTGAGCAGTATCCCGAATGGCCCTGAACAAATCTCTGAATCGAAGAAAAAACTACAAGAGGCCTATTACAAATCGGGGGTAATATTCAAAGATCGCTTTCAACAAAAAGATTTGGCCATTAAACAGTTTAAATCGCTGATCGATAGATTTGACTATGGAGAATATGTTTTACCTGCAAACTATCAGCTCTATCTGATTTATAATCCCAGTCCGCAAAGCGAGGCCTATAAAAACACTATTCTCAACGATTATGCCGATTCGGAATATGCCCGTTTGATCCGAAATCCCAATGCGATGAAGGAAGAGGAAGAGCTAGAGAAAAAGCAGGAAGTGGTGTACCTCCAGGCCTACAAACTTTATCGCGAAAAAAGATATTCTGAATCGTTGGAGGCCTGTAACCAGATTATTCAGTCGGAACCGCAAAACAGTTATCTCTCCCGCTATTACTTCCTGCGCGCCATGAATTATGGTGAAATGAAACAAATGGATAAACTGGAGTCCTCGCTAAGTGAATGCGCTGAAAAATACGCTGCTGAAGACACCGGTAAAGAAGCCCAGTCTATACTCGACTATTTGCGCAACAAACGCTCTAAGGAAAACCCGATTCAGGGCTTTGTTTATGAGGCCGAGGCAGAACATTATTTTATGATGATTTTCACCTCCGATCTGGGTTCGATTAACGATGGAAAGGCTGCGTTTTCCGACTTTAATTCGCAATATTTTTCCAATGCTGATTTAAAAGTGAGCAACGGATTCTTAAACATGGAAACACAAACCCTCGTTGTTAAGCAGTTTCCTAACCGAAAAAAGGCAATGGAGTATTACCAGGCATATAAGAACGAAAACGATCGTCTGAAAAAATACAAAGGCGCTACCTGTTTTATGATTACAGGTAAAAACAACGCAGCATTTATGCTCGAACGTGATGTGGAAAAATACATGAGCTTTTTTACAGAGAATTACCTTAAGTAATTAACGTCTTCCGATTTTTACCTTCCCCACGCCCATTGTAACGAACGAATTGTAATCCACAAACATTCGTCCCCCCGAAATCCGAAAGCGCAAAGGCAAATACACTTCTCCTGAAAAAGCAGTATTCCAACCCGGCGCATTGGCGAGAATCTTCATAACATCCTCAATAAATGGTTTGGCCAGACCATCAACAGAATACCAGTAATACCTTTCCACCGGCTCAATGTAAGTGAGTTTTCCGGGGCTGTCGAAATTCATTTTAAACAAAACCATCTGTTGTCCATTTAAAAATCTCCTCTGCTGCGGGGGAACAATTGTAGTCTGCTCCAAATAATAATACAGACTCCAGGCTCCTCCATCGTATACCAATGTGTTTGCGAAAGTCTCCTCAGGGAACATAAATCCATCCTGAATAACCAACCACTTCCAATCATCATTCAGTTTTGCAGACACCGAAAATGGTAATGAAATGAATAGCACGATTATCAACTTACGCATAAAGAGGAGCATACAACAGCAATTTACACAATTAATACGCTGTTTCAGATTTCAGCTTGTTTAAGGTCTTAAAAATTCTATTTTTGTATGCCATCGTTTTCACTATGTTTAAATCTTCAAATACACCCGATATGAGCAAGACCGCAGAGATTAATTCACCTGATCGTTTAAACAGAATTGTTGAAGGAACTGAAATCATTGGTGACATCAGAACGGATGGCAACATTCGTATCGACGGTAAGGTGAAGGGCACCATTCATACCAAAGGACGGCTCGTAATTGGCGCTACCGGTGTAATTGAGGGTGAAATTGTATGTGAAAACGCCGATATTGAAGGTCTCTTCAATGGAAAAATAATGGTGAACCAGCTGTTGTCCCTTAAGGCCACTGCACGACTAACCGGCGATATTCAAACCTCAAAACTTGCCATTGAACCCGGCGCTAACTTTACCGGTGCCTGCAGTATGGGGGGAATGGTAAAGGACATGAAACAACCTGAAAGCAGCGATCGTCGCAATGCCCTTGCCTCCGAAAAAACGGCCTGACGCCGCCTATTCCAATTATTTAACCACCTCCTTTAAAATGGCAATTGCCATCGGACTCGGGGTTTATGGTGGTTTAAAACTCGATGGTCTCATCGATTGGAAATTTCCTCTTTGTACAATTCTTCTTTCTCTGCTCGGTGTTGCGCTCGGGATTTATATCCTGGTTCGGGATACCGGCAATAAATAATCTGCATGAAAAATTTCCTTCTGGTTGCTGTCGCCTTCTCAATTGTTGCAGAACTATCGGTTTACCTGATCTTTAATTATGTGTTTCCGGAATTTGACCGTCCGATTAACTATTGGATTACCCCCTTTCTGCTGCTCGTTTTCGGACTGGCGCACTGGCAGCTTATCTCATCATTACGGAAAAACGCGAAACGTTTCGTAACCCTGTTTATGGGGGTAACCGGCGGAAAAATGCTGCTTTCGCTTTTTATTGTTCTGATTCTGGCTGTTTTACTGAAAGAAGCTGTAAAACCGGTTGCAGTTACATTCATCGCCATTTATCTGCCCTTCATGGTCATTGAAGTCATATTCATCCTCAAGGAATTACGCGAGGTTCAGAAAGCTTCCTGATAGTTATCAACCCCTTTCTATTTTTCCCCTGCCTTTTTTCGTTTCGAATTGGTATTTGTCTACTTTTGCGCTCGATTTTGAAAAGGCAATGATACGTTCAATCCAAGGTTCTCTCAGGTTTTTTCTGGTGATTTTCACCCTGCTTAATGCAAGCTCAAAGGGGTTTGCCAGCGGTAATAATGGCGAATTTAACGCCGGTGAATTCATTATTCATCACGTTTCTGACGCGCATGAAATCCACTTTTTTGGCCATGTTGCCATGCCCTTACCGATTATCATTTATGATGACGGAGTAAAGGTGTTTTCATCCAGCAATTTCTACCACAGCGAACCTAAAAAGACCTTTAATCCTGTAAAACTGAAAGAGGAAGAGTATTTCCAGTACGAAAACTACGTGCTTCTTCATGAGAAGATCTATAAGTTAAGCGAGCAGGAGCTTATTCTTGATGGTCATGGCCATCCTCAAAATGCTTCTGCGGTTTTTGACATGTCCATCACCAAAAGTGTGTTTGGGATGTTCCTGATTATGATTTTCCTGATTCTGCTGTTCCGTAGCGCAGCCAAAAAATATGCAGCTAATGAGGGTAAAGCACCATCAGGAATGCAAAACGCGCTCGAGCCTTTTATCCTGTTTGTACGTGATGAGATTGCCAAACCGAGTATTGGTCACCATTACGAGCGGTTTGTACCGTTTCTGCTGACCGTTTTCTTCTTCATCTGGGCTTCCAATATGCTCGGCCTTATTCCTTTTCTTGGTGGGTTCAACATCATGGGGACACTCAGCGTAACGATGGTTTTTGCTGCGGGTGTATTTATCCTAACCAGTATCAACGGAAACGCTCACTACTGGGGTCACCTTTTGAATCCTCCTGGTGTTCCAATGGGTATTAAATTCATTCTTGTTCCCATCGAAGTAGTGGGAATATTTCTGAAGCCCCTGGTGCTTATGATTCGTCTTACCGCCAACATTACGGCCGGTCACATCATCATCCTGTCTTTTGTGAGTTTGATCTTTATTCTGGGCAACAACTACGGTGCCGGAGTAGGATACGGTGTGGGAATCGGATCAACCGCGTTTATGGTTTTCATGAACGTTTTGGAACTTTTAGTAGCATTTCTTCAAGCCTTCGTATTCACCATGCTTACTGCGCTCATGCTCGGTTCGGCTGTTGAGGAGGCGCATCATTAATTCGTAATAATTAACCCTTAATACCTAATCAAATGAGCTTATTAGCTGTTCTTCTCGCTAGCCCAACTGCAGGTGTTGCTGCTATTGGTGCCGGTATTGCTGCCATTGGTGCAGGACTTGGTATCGGTAAAATCGGTGCTTCTGCTCTCGAGTCTATTGCTCGTCAGCCTGAGGCTACCGGAGATATCCGTGCCAACATGATCGTTGCTGCTGCACTTGTTGAAGGTGTGGCACTGTTCGCAGTGATCGTGTGTCTGCTCGCAGTACTCTGATTCCGGAATGGAAGAAGGTCCCGACGGTTGGTCGGGAACCCTCTTTCCGGCGATTATTACAAGATTCAATTTAACCCCGAATAAGTAAACACTATGTTGACCGTAAGTTTCGGAACCATCATTTGGACCTCAATCGCTTTCATTCTGGTGCTTGTCATCATGAAGAAGCTGGCATGGAAACCCATTCTGGAAACGCTAGCCAAGCGTGAAAAAGACATTCAGGAAGCGATCGATTCTGCACGTCTTGCACGTGAAGAAATGGCCCGCCTCAAAGTAAGCAATGAGGAACTTCAGAAAAAAGCCCGTGAAGAGCGCGATCTCATTCTGAAAGAAGCCCGTGATACCCGCGAAGCTATTGTAGCTGAAGCCAAACAAAAAGCAACCCTCGAAGCAGATCGTATTCTTGCAGCTGCACGTGAGAACATCAAAAACGAAAAAATGGCGGCTATTTCNNTCCGACCTGAAAAATCAGGTTGCTACGCTTTCCATTGAAATCGCTGAAAAGATTCTGCGCAATCAACTGTCGGCCGACGATAAACAGAAGGCTTTGATCAACAACATGGTCGAAGAGATCAATCTGAACTGATATGAAAGGCCAACGCGTCGCATACCGATACGCTAAATCTCTCCTGAGTCTGGCAACTGAGCAAAACATGCTCGAACAGGCTTTTGCAGATATGCAGCTAATTGCCGATACCTGCAATACAAGTAAAGATTTCGTTGTTTTTCTTCGCAGTCCGGTAGTTAAAGCAGATAAGAAGATTTCTGTAATCAACACCGTTTTCACCGATAAGCTCAGTGTGATTTCTGCAGGATTTATCCGCATTATCACAACCCATCGTCGTGAAATTTATCTTGCCGAAATAGCAAACAGCTTTGTTGAACAATACCGCGAACTGAAAAAGATCGCAACTGCTGAAGTTACCACAGCAAGCCCCCTTGATGAAAAACTTCGTAACCGCATTCGTGAGATTGTACGTCAAACCGAAGGTCGCGAGGTATTTATGATTGAAAAAGTAGATCCGGGAATCATTGGCGGAATCATTG
>DEHO01000069.1 GCA_002351955.1 Flavobacteriales bacterium UBA2798 | reverse complement strand
ACTACGCAAAGCCGCAAAACGTTGGGCATAATTATAACCCAAACTTAGAATGAACAAACTAATTGATTATTATATTATGAAAATAATTGTGTTTACTTTTCTGACCTTTCAAATTTCAACTTTGTTCGGTCAAAATACTATGAAATGGTTGCATAAAAATGTGATACCCATTTCAACAACTGACCAATATGTAAATAATTCAAAAGAATAACTACGCCCAACAGCACACCCAAAAGTGGCGGTTCAGTGGTTAAATTCCGCGGCGGCGGATGCTTATATCAAAGTTTGTGCTTGGTTGATCCCACACGTGCGGGACTCCGAAATCGCCACCTTTGTCAAGCGCCAAACCGTTGACTACAATGCTAAACGACCCCGAAACAACAACCTTCAAATAGACCATTTACGGTTTGACAAAACAAAAATAATACCAATTGACGACTAAACAGAGTAGAAAAGTAACTTTGTGCGAACAGATTTAAGAGAAAAGAAGTGATGAATTTAACAATTGAAAATATTTTATTAGTTGGCTCATTATTACTTTTTGTAAGTGTAATTGTAGGAAAGACTTCGTACAAATTTGGCGTTCCGACATTATTATTGTTTTTGGCAATTGGAATGTTGGCAGGGTCTGACGGTATTGGTGGTATTAGGTTTGACAATCCCCAAATAGCTCAATTTATAGGTATTGTATCGCTAAACTTCATTTTATTTTCAGGCGGACTTGACACCAATTGGACTTCTGTAAAGCCAATTTTAAAGGAAGGACTTGTTTTATCCACGTTTGGAGTTTTGCTAACTGCTCTTTCACTTGGGACCTTTGTTTGGCTTGTAACTGACTTTACAATTTATGAAAGTATGCTGTTGGGTTCAATCGTTTCATCAACTGATGCAGCAGCCGTATTTTCAATTCTACGTTCAAAAAACCTTGCCTTAAATACCAATTTGAGACCAACATTGGAATTGGAAAGTGGAAGTAACGACCCAATGGCTTACGTGCTGACCATTGCTTTTTTGACTTTGGTAATAAACCAAGACCAAAGTTTGGCTTCCATTGTTCCTTTGTTTATTCAACAAATGATTATCGGTGGGATTGCAGGTTTTGCGTTTGGAAAACTTAGCAAATTCATTATTAACAGAATCAAACTTGACTTTGAAGGACTTTATCCAGTTTTAGTTATTGCCTTGATGTTTATTACTTTTTCCGCAACTGAATTTGTCGGGGGAAATGGCTTTCTTGCAATCTACATTTGTGCCGTTTATTTGGGAAACCAAGACTTGATACATAAGAAAACCATTCTTAAAATGTATGATGGTTTGGCTTGGTTGATGCAAATTGTTCTGTTCTTAACTTTAGGTTTACTTGTTTTTCCTTCGCAAGTTTTCCCATACATGGGCATTGGACTTCTCATTTCATTGTTTTTGATTTTTGTTGCTCGTCCTGTAAGTGTTTTCCTGAGTTTGATGTTTTTCAAAATGAAACTAAAAAGACGATTCTACATTTCCTGGGTTGGTTTGCGGGGTGCTGTTCCAATTGTTTTTGCAACATATCCACTTTTGGCAGGTATTGACAAAGCCAATATGATTTTCAATATCGTATTTTTTATTTCGGTTACTTCGGTTCTCATTCAAGGAACAACATTATCAATTGTAGCAAAGTGGCTCAAAGTTGCATTACCCGAACAAGCTAAGAAAATCACCGAATTAGACCAACTTGTTTTAGATCTTCCTAAATCATCATTGCAAGAATTTGAAATTTTACCCGACTTTCATGCTGTCGGCAAAAGAATTGTTGATTTGAATTTTCCTAAATCTACCTTTATAATTATGATAAAGCGAAACGGAGAATTTATTCGTCCAGGTGGCTCAACAATTCTTGAAACTAAAGATATATTAATGGTACTAGCAGACAATCAAGAAGATTTTGAAAAAGTTGATAGTTGTATCCAAAACGCAAACAAGAAAATTGACGTTTGATAGATGACAAAGCAAAGAATTACAGCAGCCAACACGTGTTTTGCATCAGGTGGGGTTACGTGGAAAACAAACATTAACGCTTTTAATTTACTTTGCGGTGCCAGAAGGCAACGTACATCGAAATCCCCCCGAACGCAAAGCCCCAAACAGTGGTGTCCTGAATTTTCTTAGGAGCAACCGCTAAGAAGAATACTTTACAAGAGATGAAGGACGATTGGGAAAATGGGGAACAGCGTGCGAAGTTCGACAGCCCTTCTTCACTACGTTACGAAGGGTGATAAACGGTCGACGTTTCATTGAAACAATCGGTGACCTATTGGAGAAGGCTGGAAGAAATAGCTCAAAAGAATCAACCCCATCATCAGGGGTATCATCAATTACTACGGTCGCTTTTTCAAGGGGTACCTGCGCTTTGTGCCGGTTCACCTGAATAAACGTCTGCTGAAATGGGTAAAATGGGAGAAGGGATGCTTTAAGATGGCGAGTGTTCGCTACCTGCAATCCCGTTTCCGGGAAAACCCACAACTATTTGTCCACTGGTCATTGATGCATCCGTAATTTTGAATAAATTAGTGCGTTGCACTGAGCTAAGTCGACATGTGCTACACTGAGCGGAGCCGAAGTGACGCGATTCGACTTCGCTCAGCGTAAAAATCAGGATGAGCAGTGTGAATTAAGAGGTTCATGCACTATTCTCCCTCTTTGGCGGGACAAGTGTGAGAACGTATGGGCGGGACTCCCCTGAGTGACTCGACTAGCGTTAATACTAAAAAGACACACACAATGAAAAAAACAATTTTAGCATCAATATTAATCTTCTTATTTGGGCACTACTCTTTTGGACAAGAATCAAAGACCAAAATTGTAACTTCTGACATTGATAATTTTTGGATTGCATATGACGCAATAAACAAAACAACCGACAGTTTAGAAAGAATAAAAATTATCAAAGACCTTTACATTATCAAAGCAACAGAAGGACTTAAAGGAATGATAGCAGCCCGTGAATATGAAGATTATGAATTCGTAAGTGCTATTTTAAATTATCCAAAATACTGGAACTCAATTCGCCCAAATACTGCTAATCTAATAATGGACAAAGAACAAATTGAGCAATATTTTGCAAAGCTCAAAGAAGTATATCCCGAATTAAAGCCGACAACAATTTACTTTCCTATAGGCGTATTTAGAAGTGCGGGAACATATCACGAAAATAATGTGCTTTTAGGTGCTGAGTTTATGCTAGCAAATAGAAACTCTGACCTTAGTGAATTGCCTGAAAGAGTAAGAAAAGGAATGACAGATTATATGCCCTACGACATTCCACTTATTGCTTTACACGAACTAATACATACACAACAAAAACGTTGGGAACATTTGAGTATTATTCATAGGTCAGTAGCAGAAGGTGTAGCGGAATTTATTTCAACCTTGATTTCTCAAAGACCACTTTCTCCGGGAGTTAAATTTGGAAAACAAAATGAGAAAAGGGTATTAGAAAGATATATGATTGAAATTTTCAGAGATGACGACGTTGGTAATTGGCTTTCAAGTAAAAACCAAAACGAACTTGAAGTTAATGATTTGGGATATTACATTGGATATGAAGTATGTGAACGATACTACAACAAATCAACAGACAAAAAACAAGCAATTAAAGATCTCATTGAGTTGGATTACAGCAATGATATTGAATTTGCAAAAATTTTAGACGGTTCTGGTTTTCTTCCTATGACTTGGAATGAAATTGGTACAAAGTATGAGTCAATGAGACCAACAGTAATTGGAATTAAAGAATTTAAAAATGGAAGCAAAAAATTATCGACAAAATTGAAAATAATTACGATAGAATTTTCAGAACCGATGAGTAGTTGTTGCAGAAGTATTGACTACGACCAATCAAAGACAGGAGAATTTTTAAAGATTAAGGAAATAATCGGCTGGAGTGAAGACAAACGTAAATTTTCATTTGAAGTTGAAGAATTAAAACCAAATACTAATTACCACATAATTATTTTGAACTTTGCAAAAGAAGATGGCGGAAACAGATTAGCACCTTACACAATTGAATTTAGGACAAAGAGGAAATAAAAGTACCACCGCCAACACGGGTTTTGCGTCAGACGGGTGATCCCGACGCTCCTTTCAGTCGATCGGGACAGGCTGTGCAAACCTGGAGCTTTGTGCTTCTATTCAAGTTCAGTGCTGGTTGATCCCGCACGTGCGGGACTCCGAAACNNAACCTGGAGCTTTGTGCTTCGCATCAAGTTCCGTGCTGGTTGATCTGCTGCCGCTGATACTTCCCTGCCTACTTGGCGCAGTAATGCGGGGAAACCAATCCGAACACCAAACCAGAAACCGGTAGCTGAAAATTTAACAAACCGGCACATTAAGAAAAAACAATGAAAGAGAAAGGTATATCAAGACGACAACTAATCAAACAAGGCGGACTTGCATTAACTGCTTTGGTTTTACCTTTTCCTTTGACAACATTTACAAAATATAACAAAATGACAGACAACAAAAATTTTGACGTAATCATAATTGGTGGCAGTTATGCAGGACTTTCGGCTGCAATGGCGTTAGGACGTTCTATGAGAAATGTTTTGATTATTGACAGTGGGAAACCCTGTAATAGTCAAACACCGCATTCACATAATTTCTTAACCCAAGACGGTAAAACACCAAAAGAAATATCAACACTTGGCAAACAGCAGGTTGAAAAATATGAAACTGTAAAATTTTACAATGGACTTGCTACCATTGGAACAAAAACCGAAAGCGGCTTTGAAATAACAACAAATGTTGGCGACAAATTCGCAGCAAAAAAGTTGGTTTTTGCGACAGGAATAAAAGATACGATGCCTGACATTAAAGGATTTAAAGAGTGTTGGGGGATTTCTGTAGTTCATTGTCCATACTGTCACGGTTATGAAAACCGGAGTAAAAACACAGCTATTATTGCAAACGGAGTAAAGGCATTTCATCTTGCACCTTTGGTCAGAAATTTGACAAATGAACTTACTCTATTGACAAACGGGAAAGCAGATTTTGAAGCTGACCAAATTGCAAAATTGAAAGAAACCAAAATCAACATAATTGAAGCCAAAATATTAGAACTTGAACACAATAATGGACATTTAGAAAAGGTAGTTTTCAATGACAACACAAAACTATCCTTCGACGTTGCTTATGGAGTTATCCCATTTACGCAAAATTCTGACATACCAGAAAAATTAGGATGTGAAATCACAGAACAGGGCTACATAAAAGTTGATATGTTTCAAAAAACAACAATTGACGGTATATTTGCTTGTGGAGATAATTCGGTAATGATGCGTTCCGTAGCAAATGCTGTTTATGGCGGAAATGTAACAGGAGCTGTTGTTAATGGTTTTCTATCACAAGAAAATTTCTAAAAGATACTTTGTAAAAAATGAAAAACAAAAAATCTGCACATAACAGGCGTTTGGCTCAATTTCGGTTGATCCCGAAGGGTCGGTGCAGGCTGTAGTTAATTGAACACTCCGCCTCGCATTCCCCCACATGCGGGACTCCGAAATCCGCAACTGTGCCATTGCGTAAACCGTTTGAATTATGGCTGGACACACCAGTACTTACAAAATAATTGACGTAAGAATGAAAATAAAAGCAACATACATCCAATACCTACTCATTGCGACCTTTCAATTGTTTTGGACTCTGTCTTCCATTGCTCAGCCTGGCGACAGGGCTTTTTCTTTTGTAACTTTTGACGGCAGTGGTTACCGTAATGATTTTAAGGTTTATTCCTGTTCAGTCAATTACCCTAATAGTTCAATGGTCTCTGATTCGTTGGAGTTGGTTTGGAAACCGGACTTAAAAACTATCAAAATTGTTGATACCCTTCAGCTCGTCAAAGTTACCAACGACAGCATGGACTTTCCCCATCCGTATTACTATCAGGGCAGTTCTTGCTCAAAGACCAACATTCTGATGATTATCAGAAACGACAAATACGATAAGGATACAATGCTGATTACAACCGCCGGTGCTGATCCATATGCTTTGCTGGTATCTCCTGACGGGATTGGTCATAGTTTGCCATTCATTTACCCTTATAGAAAAGGCCTGTTTTATTTGCAACGATTAATGACAGACAGAAGCGCAAAAAGTTTGTTCTACGGTGCTTATCGTTCATATTTTCTTTCCTACTACAGTACCTATCCGAAAGTCATTCCTAATCTTTCTGAAGCCTATATTTCCTATTCCAGGATGACTAAAAAAACCTATTCCTCCAATGATACAATCAGCATCACATTAACCGGAAGGGTATTAAACAATGGTGGTTGCGGAGGTGGCAGTATTCTCTGGACCTTGCAGAAGTATGAAAATGAAAGATGGATAATAGCAATAGAAAATTGCTGTCAGCAAATGGATTGTGGCGTAGGGCCCTCAATTTTAAATAATACAACTATCCCGTTGATATTACTCAAAGACAAAATCAACTCGAGTATAGCGACATATCCAATGCAACGAGAAATATCCAAGGGCAGATACAGATTTGTGGTTTATGACGATATTTATCAAATGTACTTTTCAGATGAGTTTAGTATTGAATGAACGAATTGAATAGTACAATTAAGGGAATCCTATTTTAGAATTTAGCACGAACGCATAAAACGGGTTTTGTGTCGGGCGGAGTGATCCACCCAAACACAAATCTGAAACTGATGGCCTACTTTATAAGATAAATGATTCAGAAATTAAATGATTAAAGTACTTTACATTTTTATCATAGGACTTTTAACAAGTCACTCATCTTTTGGAAAATCTTTTGAAAGCAAATTTCATCCTGAGTTTAGTTTGGACACTTTAAAATTGTACGACCAAAGCAGGCAGAGAGAAATTCCAATTGCAATCTATAGGCCAATCTCATACCTTTCCGGGAAACAAAGAATTGTCATTTTCAGTCACGGTTATGGTCAGAATAAAGGTGGTGATTATTTGGCGTATTCTTATCTGACAGAGTTTTTAGTGATAAAAGGATTTTTCGTTGTAAGCATTCAACACGAACTCGCAACGGATAGTTTATTGCCATTGACAGGAAATCCGCAAATTGTGAGACGACCTTTTTGGGAACGTGGTGCAGACAATATTTTATTCGTGATTAACGAACTAAAGAAAACAAAACCTGATTTAGACTTCCAGCACATTTCGCTTATAGGGCATTCTAACGGTGGAGATATGACTGCTCTATTCCCACAGAAATACCCGAACATAGTTAAAAAAGTAATTACGTTGGACAACAGAAGGATGGCATTACCTAAATCAAAACAAGTTCAGGTTTACTCTTTACGATCAAGCGACCAGGCAGCAGACGAAGGTGTTTTGCCTACAGAAAAGGAAGCTAAAAAGTACAAAATGAAAATAGTGAAATTGGAAAATACGACTCATAATGAAATGGATGATAATGCCAATGACAAACAACGAAAGGAAATTCAAGAATTTATCTTTACATTTTTAAACGACTGAGAATATTGAACAACGAACAATTAATAGTCGTTTTGCAAAGAGGGTAGGGGGCGGTCCACTTGGAGATGATGAAGTGCTAAATTCAAGCTTTGTGCATCTAATGAAGTTTAGTGCTGAAAATCCCCGCCTTCGCAAAGCCGCAAACCGTGTGTGTCCTGAATTTTCTTAGGAACAACCGCTAAGAAGAATGCTTTACAAGAGATGAAGGACGATTGTGAAAATGGGGAACAGCGTGCGAAGTTCGAGCCCCTACTTCACTTTGTAACGAAGGGCAGAGAACTGAACAGCCGGCGTTCCATTGAAACAATCAGTGACCCTTAGGGGAGGGTCCTCCTTCACTTAAGTTTCGGAAGGACAAGTCTCCAGGAGCACTTTCCAAATCACCTTAAGCTGCAANNTGTTGCAGATGATCAATACAGAGGTACAATAATTTTGCGCTTTACATGAAAAAAACTATTTTTGATAGTATCAAATGATACTATCAATGTTGCCTCCATACGACCTTACCCCCCGGATTTTAAAGTCAATAAAGTCCATTTCTGAAAAAATTGGAGAAGTGAATGCGAATTACCTTAGCCGGCAATCCCCACAACTTCGGAGGCATAACAGAATTAAAACTATTCACTCCACCTTAAAAATTGAAGGAAATAAGCTTACAGAAGATCAAATTACAGCCTTAATTGAAAATAAAAGAGTAGTTGGTCCACAAAAGGATGTGTTGGAAGTTTTAAACGCGATTAAAGTATATGAGGAACTAAACAAATATGACTTTTTATCTGAAAAAAGTTTTTTAAATGCGCATCGTAGATTAATGACCGGATTAATAAGTAGACCCGGAAAATATAGAACGCAGGGAGTTGGTATAGTTAAGGGCAGCAAATTAGAACATATTGCTCCGCCTAAGGAGAATGTTCCATATTTAATGAAAGACTTATTTAAATTTCTTAAAAACTCTGACGAACTTACCTTGATCAAAAGCTGTGTTTTTCATTATGAAACGGAGTTTATTCATCCCTTTCTTGACGGTAATGGAAGAATGGGTAGATTATGGCAAACATTAATTTTGATGTCTGAATATCCAATCTTTGAGTTTCTACCTTTTGAAACCTTAATTAGTAAAACACAAAAGGATTATTATAAATCACTTGCCACCAGTGATAAAAAAGGAAAATCAACTATTTTCATTGAATACATGCTGAGTGTTATTGACCAATCATTAGAAAGCATATTGACCTACAACAACAGGATTTTAAAGGAAGCGGATCGATTAGAATATTTTATCGCCTTGGGAATAAAATCATTTACGCGAAAAGACTATATGAATGTTTTTAAGGACCTGTCATCTGCTACAGCCAGCAGGGATTTGAAAAGGGGTGTTGAATTAAAATTGTTTAGAAGTATTGGAGATAAGAATAAGACCGAATACATTTTGAAATAATTACTATTGATAACTCACATGCCTTAAACGATAGAGAGGTACAAGTCGTTGATTTAACATCTGCCATACAATTACCCGAAAAACGGATAGATTGAATTTGCATTCCGGGTATTTTGACTAAGAAATTTTGAAATTCATTGGTAGCTTTTTTTCCGTGAAGTATTCACACTGAAAGTCTATTTACAAAGCCAAGTCGAAGCGGGATACACTTCGACTTAGCTCAATGCAAAAATCAAGAAGACCTCTTTTCTATTGTGTAAGACAATTTGCCTATTCAATCAACATTGGCGTTTTTCCATCGGTTACAATTATTTTACTGTTAGGTGAAACCGATAATTTCTCAAAAGCTTCTATAGTCCGAATTTTGATGATCTCTTCAGTCAATCCGCCGCTAAGGATCTTTTGTGCATCGCTGGTTCCCTGCGCTTCGATGATCTTTCGCTGCGCTTCGAGTTTCTCCTGTTCCAAAACAAATTGCTTTCTCATGGCATCTTGTTCTGCCTGTAGTTTTCTTTCAATGGAAGCAGATAAACCGGCAGGTAATTGAATGCTCTTCATCAAAACAGCTTCAATGATGATCCCCTTGGAAAGCAATGTTTCTTCCATTTTCTTTTTGATCTCTGTTTCTATTTCAGAACGCATTCCTGAGTGCATATCCTTGGCAAAATACTGTGAACATACATCGGCAGAAGCAGAACGGAATACATTCGAGATAATGGTTTCGTATTCCTTTCCCAAATTGGTGATGATCTGAGGTAGTTTTTCCGGATTCAGTCGGTAAAGAATAGAGATCTGAGAAGTGATGCTAAGTCCTTCCTTGCTGGGCAAGCTGATAGACAATTCAAGATCCATAGTCTGAATAGACATTACAATTACTCTTGAGGTAAACGGATTGTACATAACAGGTCCAGGTGTATGCACCTCGGTTCCCAGGCGTCCTAGTTTTTGCTTTACACCCGCATAACCAGGTCGGATGACTTTGCAGGAGCTAAAAAACATTGCAATTGCGATCAGAGGTAGAAATACATTTTTCATAGGATTGGATTTAAGGGTTTCTGCGTTTGTTTTAATAACCTACGGACAAGGCTTACTATCGTTTCAAAAAATTTAACCTTTTTACCCGATGGATTGTTAAATATTGTGAAAATGGAATGTGTAATCAATGAACTGGCCATTTGGAAAGTAAATTCCAATAAGCATAACATACAAGTCCTCTATATGTTTACCAAACCTGTTTATTTTTCCTTTCAGATGGTTCAGTTATCTCTATTTCGAGCTATTCTTTAGGATGCAGTAAATCTTAAGCAATTTTGTAACTAGTCACAACACTTTTTTGGTGCAGAATTCAGTGAACCAAGAATTCAGTGAACTAAGAATTCAGCTCATATTTACTATATCAGCAATTACAATTTTTGACAACGCAAAGATTCATTGTCCGGATTATCCGAATAAACAATCGAAGCCTTACTAAACTAAAGGCCGATCACTACTGTTCATATCCGGAAAGTACTCCCAAATTATTTCATGTGTATTGTGGTCTTTGGTGTAGTGGATGTCGAAATAACGCGCATGCATGGATACGATGCGTCGGGGTGAAAGTGTATTTCCGTTTTCCGTAAAATAAAGTTCCTGCTCAGGGCAACCTACAACCCAATCGTGCTCACGACCAAGAATGCCTTTAAGAAGGAGATCGAGTCCGCCACCAAATATTTTTTGCTGCCATCGCTCCGTTAAGGAGGTATTCCAATCGGATACTACATTGAANNATATTCAGTATCAGGATGCGGATTCATTTCAAGTACACGTTTTAAGGTTGCGCTTTTGGGCGTCATTTGTTGTGCACCCGGAAGACTTAAAAAATACTCCGCCGAAAATTGCAACAATGCGAGCGCAACCTTTCCTCCAGGACCTGAAATTCTGCGCATGATGGAGAGGAAACGGGCAATATGTTTTCCGGTGGTAAAAAATCCCACTCCGTTGGCTCCGGAAAACATAATTACTTTGTCGGCAGTGAACGCTTCATTGTTAGGATCAGCGCTCAGAAATTTCGCCAGCAGACAACCGCGACTTGATCCGACGATTGAAACGGCTTGTGTAAAACGATTTCCTTCGCCGAGAAGTTCGTAAAACACTTTTGCATTTTGTTCCGCATCATGAGAGATGGTTGCATAATTCAGGGCGATGATCTGTTCAAATTTCCCGTCTGCAAGCAGGCGATTTAGTAAAGGCGGATTGCCGAACTTATCATTGAACAAGGGATCGTAGGTTTTCCAGACGTTAACAAAAGTTCCATGCAGCAACAGAAGTGTTTTTTTGTTGAAATCGATTGGATGTTCTTCCTGTGTAAGAAAATCTTTTGCGATGGGATCGTAATTGAGTACTCCGTATTTATTCTTTCCGATGAGTTCATAGGCAAGATTACTATCGGAAGCTTTTTTGTTTAACGTAATTAAGGCTTCCTCATACAGTTTTTCAGCGCTTTCTACTTTGCGTTTGTAAGTGAATATTTTCAGGATGAAATCGGTGCTTCGTTTGCGGGACTTTCTCCGAAACAGGGTTTTTCCATTTTTATCTTCGTCCTCAAGTTCCGTTTCAGGAAGAAGAGGAAAAATATAATTGAGTCGGTCGCGGTTACTGCTATAGGAATTGTCGGTTCGTTGCGGTTGGATGAATTCAAACTCGGCATCGGGATCATTGTGCTTGCTCTTATCGCTGTGTTGGTAGCAGACCAATGCGCCTTCATCCGGTTTCAAAAATAAAGTGAGACGCAATTCGGGAATTTCATTCAATTCAAAGCGGTCTTTGTCCCACCGGAATTTCACCTCCTCAAAATTGATAAAACGTTCGGTCACCACCAGCTCCTTACCGTTCAATAGAGGATTAATGCTGTAAATATCTTTGATCAGATCAAGTGTTGGTCCAAGCGAATTGGTTTGTCCCTCACCGGAGAATTGCAGTTTTCCTTTCAGTTTTCCTTCACTGCCATCAGCCCATCCCAGCGTTGCCCACATGCCTTCGGTTCCCAGATCGATGCTTTTTTTGTTGCGCAGTTTGAAACGAAATCGTTCCTTTTTTTCTTCCGGTAATTCATCCGGAGCAGTCCTTCCCAGGGCATGGAAGTATTTGTCATCAATGGAAAAGGCAAGTCGGTCGAGATCAAACGTCTTCATGGGCAATGGTTTTTGGTTTCAGTGTAGGAAGATAAAAAAAAAGAAGCATAAAAAAGCAACATCACAATGCATAGTTTTTGTGGTATTCAACGTATTTTGCTGAAAGCCGGGTATTTTTCTGAAAGGAGGCTAATTATAGAATTAATCTTTTAAATTCACCCTAGGAACTCATCATTAAACTTATGTGGATAATTTTCATTAAGTTGTTTTTATAAATTAATGAGCAATAATTAGCATGTTCGGTCTATTTGGAAAAAAGCGCTTCGAGCCAAGTGTTACGCCTGAAGATAAAGATTGGGTCGAGACAAATATTGCTTGGTTGATTGAAACCTTTGGGATGGAGCACATCCGGAAGCAACCGTTTATTATGCCAACAGTTGATAATTTTCCCTATACGGATTTGAATGATCCGGCTCAGTTTCAACAACTCTTTGAGCAGTTGTGTAAATACTGGGATTTGGATCCCAATTCTATTGAAATAAAGTTTTTTGACGATATTATTTCAAAGCAATGGACTACCTGGGTGCCTCAGGGGGAAATAAATGAACCTCTGGGACAATATTCTCAGGTATATACCACAGATGAAAAACGATTTAAGATTCAATTGGCCAAATCAAATCTTGCAAAACCTTTACTATTGATTGCAATAATTTCTCATGAACTCGCTCACGTTAAGCTTTTGGGTTGGAATTATATTAATCAGAATGACGCTGACATGGAGCCATTTACTGACCTGTCAAGCATATTTTTTGGTTTTGGAGTTATTGTCGCGAACACGGTGCAGACAAGTGATTTTTTATGGTTGAATCGAAGTGGATATTTACCTAATCAAGTTGTTAGTTATGCAAATGCTTTGATTTGTTACATTTCAGGTTACGATGCAAAGCACTATTCATCGATTCTTAATGGAAATACTTCCGATTTATTCAAAAACGATTTCGCTTTTTTATTCTCAAGCAATGATACGTTGCTTACAAAAGACAAAGTTGAGTTTTTGGAGAATAGCTTTTTGTTGAGACGTAAAATATCAGAAGGATTTGAAAAAAGAGACTTTGAATCAGTAATACAAGTAAGCGATGAATTGGGTGAGTTAAATCCTAAAGACGTTTCTGTTTATAATTTTAAAGGATACGCATTGCTTCAGACAAAAAGATATACGGAGGCCATTGAACAATTTACAAAAGCAATAGATATTCACCCATATTGGGATCAACCCTATAATAACCGTGGTTATTGTAAACTTCAGTTGGATGATCTTGAGAATGCTTATTTTGATTTGCAGCATTCATTTGAGATGAATCCTGAAAGTTCATATTCATGGAGAAATCTTGGTGCCTATTTTTTGAAGTCGGATCAACCGGACAAAGCATTAGAGCATTTTGAACATGCTGAAAAAATTGATCCTACTACAGAATTAATCAATTTTTATCTGGGTAAGACCCATTTGAAAATCGGTAATAAGGAATTAGCACATCAGTATTTGGAAAAATCCAAATTAAAAGATGAATTCAACGATTCTATGTTTGAATAGGAATTGGGAGTGTTTAACCTGCTATTCCACGCTTATGCCGGAACCTACTTGCATTTTGTTCAATTTTTATTTCCCTACTGCAATTATGGTTTTCAAACGAAATAGTGATTTCTGAGTCAGGTCACGGTTTACCGATTGAGTTTTTCTATGGGTTTTACCTGACGTTATTTGGTATGTTACTTATAGTTTACGGATATGTCCTTCGTTGTTTTACCAAAGGATTCTTTTCTATCCGTGACCGAAAAAGAAATCAACTTTACTGAAACGGCAGGCACTCGCACAGAGCCAACCGGATTGTCCATCCCTCCTTCCCTCCATCTGTGAAATCCCCTCGCCTTGTACCCACCGAAATCTTCCACTAAGCCCTCTGAATTACCCTTCCCTACATCCCTCCTTTGGTGACACCCCACAATCCCCCAAAATCCGTATTTTTATCCCATGCCACGCCTGCTCATCCTTCTCATGCTGTTCCCGTTCATCACCACCTGTTTTGCTGAAAACCTGGTGAAGAATCCCTCATTCGAAGAAGGACTTCCGGAAAAAACGATTCGCAAGCGAAATGGTGCAGGTACGGATGCGATTTATCCAACGAGCTGGACATCCCCAAGTCTTGGCACTCCCGATCTTTTCAATTCGCCCTACAGCTCCGGAGGAAAACTCTCTTGCGCCATTGCCCGTACCGGTTCCGGAGTAATGGGAATGGTAATGGCCGAAAGTAAAAACCTTGAAAATTATTACGGTGGTTCCTACAAAGAATACATTCAGGGAGAATTATCCTCTCCACTCGAAGCAGGAAAAGCCTACCGTGTACGTTTTTGGATTGCCCACGACAGAACCAGTCGTTTTACTGCAAAGAATATCGGTGCCTGTTTTAGCAATGATCCCATTCGTACAGACAATCATTTGCATATTGATCGCGAGCCTCATGTAAAAATGCAGGATAGTATGTTGGTCACAGCCGTGATGGGTTGGACAAAAGTAGAAGGTGTATTTGTTGCAAAGGGTGGAGAACGGTTTATTACCATTGGTAGTTTCGGTAAGGATTTTATGATTCCCATCTCTTCGCAAGGAATGGCTCCCTTGGTAACCAAAGGACATACACACCGCAATGCCTATTATTACATCGACGATATCACTGTAGAATCAGCAGAAGAACTTCGCCGGCATGAAAAATCCGAACTCAGTTCATTGATATTTTTATTCGATCCTTCACATGCCATGCCTGATAGGGCTATGCTCGAGAAATGGAAGAAGTCATTTCTTGCCCTGGAAAACGTTTTACCACCCGAAACGCTCATTTCGGTCTTCCTCGCCGGAAATCAGGCACGTTCTTTGTGTGAGAGAGAGCCTGTACCCATCGCCATGCAAAAGATCAATACTAGCATCGAAGCATTGATTCCCTCTCAGGGAACCGAAAGCTCGTTCGATAAAGTTTTTCGTTCGGTAGTGCAACCGATACTTTCCAAACCAAAAGACAATGAACACATCATTGCACTGTTTCAGGACAAGCAAAAGATGACAGGTGATACACGAAGTTTGATGAAGAAGTGTTACGATAAATACGATATTACTTTTTCTGTTGTGCAATGGGGAGGCAAGGAGATCAATGATTTTAAGGGATTGATTAATTATTGCGAAGGACAGTATTTCATGACCGAAAGTGATCCGCAATTTTTTATGCGCGATGCAGCTTTGCTGGGAGTAAATCATAAGAACGTCGTGCATTATTCCAAAGATCGTTCCGGTAAGATGTTGTATTACATTGGCGCCGGTGCATTGGTTGCATTAATTATTGGAAGTGCATTATGAGGTGGCTGTTATTGTTTTTCGTTTTGATTGTTGCCGGTGATGTTTTCGCTCAGGAAAATCTGGTGATCAATCCCGGAATGGAAGATTCCGTTAAGCGCGATGCCATCCATATGTACAATACCAGTTTGCGTGTTGGACTTCCACTCGCACCGGGTTGGGTTACTCCCACACGATCTACTTCTGATTTTTACAATTCTCATGAGTCCACCATCAAAGGATCACCCATCGTTGTTGCACACAGAGGCTCCGGGAGAATTGGATTTATTGCAGGAGCAAAAACGCGGTCAAGCGGACAACTTTACAAGGAATATGCAATGGGAAAATTATCGCGCCCATTGGAAGCCAATAAAAATTACTGTGTTCGGTTTTATATCGCACTTGATGGTTCGTGTAAGTATGCAAACGATTCCATTGGTGTTTATTTCTCCACGCAACCCATAAGGGAAGAGAATTCTTACACATTGCAGAATTTGCGTCCACACATTGTAATGCCACCGGATAGTTTTATTGTGAGTAAAGACGGTTGGGTAGAAGTATCGGGTTATTATCCGGCAAGTGGAGGAGAGCAGTACATTACGATTGGTTGTTTCTCCAACAAAGACAGAGTAAAACTTAAATCTATTGGTGAACGCAGAACAGAGCGGTTTCATTTTTCGAAAATTAAAAAGTACGCCTATTATTACATGGATGATGTTTCGGTAACAGAATTACCCGATTCGGCTACCGGTCCATGCAGCACGCCTTCGGTAAAAATCGTTTCCAATTCAGAACGTTTTTTATTTCTGGTGGATATTTCCGGTTCCATGAATGCCAATGGTGTAATGGATTCACTGAAGAACGCGCTCAATGCTGCAGTGCAAAAATTGCCACCAAACACCGAAATTTCAGTTGTCACATTTTCGGGCACACCACAAATGGTGGTTCCGTTTACCGAAGCACAATATGCACGATTTCCCGGTAATGCACTTGATACCATAAAGGGTGGGGGAGGAACCAATGTTTCACATTCCATTGAATTCGCTTACAATTATCTTGCACAGGAAGGAAAACGTAACGGGACAAGTATTCTGCTTTTTACAGATGGAATTTTTGAAGTCCCACTTCCTTCTCAGCGAAGAATTCAGCAGAATTACAAAGACCATGGTATACGTTTTAGCAGTATGCTTATTGGTATTCGTCCAAATTTCGATTTGCAGAAATTAGCAACTTCCACATCGGCTAATTATTCGAATGTTACTACTGAAACCATTGAAGAGCAAATCTCGAAGGAAGTCTATAAGGAAGTTCCGGTTGCAAACAAGGAAAAAACGTATTACACCAAACCCTATTGGGCGCTTATTGCAATTCGTCCTTTAAAGTATTGGTTGTTCATAGGTATCGGATATCTGCTGATACAGCAGTACACCTGATCATTTCATTACAACAATCCGGGTGCTTGTTTTTGTTTTCGATCCGGTAATTTGCAAAGTGTAAATACCATTGGAAAGATCCGGCCAATTCAACTCCAGCGGATAATTCGTAACTACGAGAGATCCACTTTTTAGCACCGCACCTCGACTGTCGCATAATTGGTAATGTAATATTCCTTCCTCCTGTGGCAGATTGCTGATACGGATAGATCCATTTCCGGGATTGGGAAAAACATGCAGTTGCAGTCGTGTGGTATTATCAATTCCGTTTAATCCTTCGTTCCGGAAAAAGGTTGCGCCATTTCCCCAGGGTACAGTGAAGAAAATATCGAGATCGCCATCCTGATCGATGTCTACCAATGTGTTCGGACAAGCAAAGGGGAAATCACCGGGTGTGATATCAGTAAAAATATCGTTACCATCATTTCGCATCAGCAAACTTGGACCTCCAATTAAAATGTCCAAATCGCCATCGTTATCCACATCGCCCCATTGAACGGAGCCGGGTTCTCCGGAAAGCGGAAGGTTTGCATTGACCTGCACAAAATTTCCTCCGCCGTTGTTGCGGTAAATCAATGTATGATTGTTGGCGCGAAGAGAATCCATTCCGTCGTATAACAGATCCGCATCACCATCATTATCATAGTCGGCCCAATCGGAAGTTCCTGCTATGAGAGGAAAGAAATAAAAAGGAACCTGCGTAAAGTTTCCGTTCCCGTCGTTCTTATAAAGACGCGAAATTTCCTGCGAGCCGGGTGCCATAGAAGATGAACCCATCACAAAAAAATCGTCATCTCCGTCATTATCAAAATCCACCACCGAAAGATCTTCTGCATTCATTCGTGGCAAATTGTGGATGGCAATGCTGAAGTTTCCGTTTCCGTCGTTATGATAAAGAAAAGTGGAATCATTGGTATAGCTGTTATCGTAGCCTGTACTCAGGATGTCTTTTAAACCATCATTGTCATAATCCATCCAGATGCTATATCCCGAAAGTTGACGAAAAGGTGCGTTTAGTAAGGTGAATTGCAGGTTGCCATCGTTTCTGTACACCTGAAAATTTACCAGCGGATTCGAATTTCCCATTCCATTCACCAAGAGATCCGGATCGCCGTCGTTATCCATATCGGCCCATTCTACAGATCCCTGAAGGAAAGGGAAAGAAATTCCTGCTAAGGGACTAAAAACACCAGTGCCATCATTGAGGTAGATGTGTCCGAAATAACTCGTTGCTGTTGCACCTGCCATAGCAAAATCCTGATCGCCGTCGCCATCCACATCGGCGAATGCATGTCTGGTGAGAAGATTCAAAGCAGGAAAACCGGATTGAAGATCGGTAAACGATTGCGTTGTTCCCGAAAGAGAAAACAAACAAGCAATGAAAAGGAGTTGAAAACGCATAAATGAGTTATAGTAAACAGACGATGCAATAACGCATATTGATGCACGGTGCAGCAACCAAAATCTGTTATTATTCAACCGATGCTACAACAGGCAATGGCATTATGCTCCCAACCATCCGCCGATTATGAATTTTAACCCGAAATGACTCCTTACCAGGGTGCGGTGCGGATGATTGATATTGGGGTGTCTGAAATAGGTTGCGCCTAATTGAGCTCCGATCGATAAGCCGCCTTTTTGACCGAGCTTAAAAAAATATCCCGGTTCAGCGTACAATCCCTGGTGGTAATACCCATCCCAACGGTTGCGGGAAAAACTTACAACCGGAGCTATATAGAATCCCTCGGAAGGTCCGCTTGCATCTTTCTCTTCGAGAATGAAAATAGGTAAGGCGAGTTCCAGTCCGCGGTGTTGCACGCTGTTTCCGTTGATGCGTACTCCGTAATTGTAAATGGTTGCAAAACGGATGTCGACGCGTTCGTTGATGGGAATCTGAAATACCAGCGGAAGAATATTGACATCGTATTCGCCTTTTCCATATCGTTTTTCGAAGGTAAAGGAGGGATTGATGCCAATAAACAATGGCTTTTGTGCGCTGACAAAGCAGGATTGCAAAATGAAAATTAAAAGCAACAAATTCTTTTTCATGCAACTAGTTTTGAGAGGGGTGGGTCCTTTTTTTTCTGCGGTACGCGATCAAAGAAAGAATGGTCATGATCATTGCTGCGATAATAAACGAATACAAATACATGGAATGCACAAATTCAGATTTACCTGGAATTTGTTCAATTTCACTCAGGAAAGCACGCAAAGCCTGTTCGTCGTTTTGCAGTTCACTGATGCTGTCGGTTTGATCGGTTATCGTTTGAAGCTGATAAAGTGAATAAATGGATTTGAACTGTTCTGCTCTGAATTGCGCAATGAAAAATGCACTTAAACAAAGTACCACATAAATAATTCCGTTTACCGGAGGATGAAATCGCGAAATCAGGGCACGTAGTAAATACACCCCCAATCCGAGGTGAATGGCCAGAATTCCTGAGAGTTCAAGCATCCCAATTTCTACGGTGGTGTCGCGGAATTCAGCTCTTAAAAAACCATCTGCATCGAAATGCGGACCGGCAATCATGTAGACAATAACATAGCTGATGATGAACACGCCAAAAAGGATGCTTCCTTCAATAAAAAATTTGGCGACGTTTTTCATTCCTGTTTCAGGTTAATATTTGCGTTCAGGTTTCTTGCAGGAAAACTTTACTTCGCAACAATTACAAATTCCGTTCTACGGTTCTGCCTTCTGTTTTCTTCTGATGTATTGGGTGCTTTTGGTTTGTTCTGACCAAATCCCTGTGCGCTCAATCTGTTTGCAGCTACTCCTTTCGAAACAATGTAGTCCATCACAGCTTTCGCACGATTATCGGATAGTTTCAGGTTCTCTGCAGGTACACCACGGTCATCGGTATGACCATGAATCGCAATTTTAATATTCGGGTTTTCTTTCAGAAAGACTATAAACTGATCGATCACAAATTTGCTTGCAGCCGAAAGTTCGAACGAGTTGGATGCAAACAAGATGTCTTTTATCGTGTAAGCTTTACCGATTTCCAGTTTTTCTGCTTTCAGATCGGCTGCTTTTACAACAGTCGATGAATTGGCAGCAATAAGTTTACTGTCGAACGTGCGGTCTTCTGCTTTAACGGTTACAACAGCGTCGTTTCCGTTCTGCACGTTTACCACAGCTGCATATTTCCCATCGGTAGGATCAACTTTTACAATTTCTTTTTTGTTATCGCCGGTGTACGAGATTTCAATTTTCGCATTGGCAAGCGGATCTCCGTTTTCGTCGGTTACCTGTCCTTTAACAATGATTACTTTTTCAGGGCGCGCAAATTCGGGTAATTCAAATCGGTAGATATCGTATCCTTTTGATCCTTTTAGTTTCGAGGATGAGTAGTAAGCCAGTTTACCGTCAGTGCTGACAATCATTCCGGGTTCGTCTTCCGTGCTGTTGATTGGGTAGCCGATGTTTTGTGGTGTGGTCCAGCTTCCATCTGCTTTTTGTCGTGTGAAAAATATATCATATCCTCCGGCACCCCAATATTTTTCTCCTACTTCGGCAGAGAAATAAAGCGTTTTTGAATCGCTGTGCATGAAAGGTGTTTTCTCATTGCCGGATGTGTTGATCGCAGCAAGCGGTTTTGCCGGTGTCCAGTTTCCTTTGTCGTCGCGGGTGGAATAATAAATATCCATATTCGGATCTTGCCCCGGAGTTTCGCGCACTACTGCAAAATAAAGAGTGCGTCCGTCGGCCGATAAGGAAGGTTGTGCTTCCCATCCTTCGGGTGTATTGATGTTCGGACCCAGATTCACCAATTCTCCCCACTTGTATTCGAGCTTTCCGGTTGTGGGATTTGTAACGCGTTCGTATTTGGTGCCATACAAATCGCAATTGTTGTAATCGGGTTTGCGTTTGTTGTCCTTACGGCAGGCACAAACAATGAGTTCCTTGTTATCTACCGAAATGGTAGCACCGCCATAATTATCGCCAATGATATTAAAAGGCGCAGGTAGTTTTATTCCGGCATCAAATGGGGAATTGATATCGTTACGCTGCGACATCGAGAATTCTTCAGCCATCCTGCTGGTCATGTCTCCCATTGCTCTCCTGTCGATCCTCCGGGTAAAAAAGAGAAATTCGTTATCGGGGGAAATCATTGGCAAGTACTCATCTCCAACCGTGCAAACATTTTCAACCGGCTGCGGAGAGAAGGCAACCAGATTTTTAAAAAAGCTTGCATAGAATTCGCATTCGGGAAGAATGGCTTTCGCGTCTTTCTTTTTTTCAGGATGATCTTCGGCCATTTGCGAATCATCCGTTATTTTAAATTCGGTGAATTGCTTAAACCAGGTTATAGCTGTTTCGTAATCTTCTTTGGAGTAGGCGATCACACCCATGTAGTAGTAAGGATCGCTGTGGTATTTCGGGCAGGCATTGATGAGTTTCTTAAAATAATCTTCGGCGTAATGGTAGGAAGTACCGTCTTTATATGCTTTATCAAAAGCACGTTTCCCCAATTGGTAAAGGCAGGGAGCGCATTCAGGATCGATAGCCAGTGCATCTTTGAGCAACTGATGCCTGTCGGTTGGTGTGGTTTTGGGATTATTGGCTTGTTCCAGCAGTTTTTTAACTTTTTTATCGCTTACCGTCATGCACTCATCATCTTGAGCAGCTGCAGTTAATGTCAATAAAAATAATGTTACGATCAGGTTGAATGTTCTCATGCTTTGTCCTCCTAAAAATGACCTCCGAACGTCCTTACGAAATCCGGCGTTGAAGGTTACTTTCTCCTCAATACAATTTTCGTTCCTAAAAAGAACTCCCCTGAAACCGTTACAGCTTCAGGGGAGTGGAATTATTTTAGTTTATCAGCCTGGGCACGCCCTTCATCGAGGACTTTCTGTGCTTTTTCATCGGCTTCTTTCTCGAGCTTGCTTGCTTTTTCATCCGCTTCTTTTTGCAGTTTTTGTGCGCTTTTTTCAGCTGCAGCTTTTTTCAGCGGATTGCTTCCTGCTTCGGCAATTAATTTATCGCCTGCATTTTTTCCTTCCTCACGGGTCTTGTCGGCTGCTTTTTTCGCCTCTGCGCGGATCTGCGCGGCTTTGGCTTCTGCATCTTTCATGATTTTTTCGGCCTCTGCACTTGCTTTTTCCTTTACATCTTCTTTTACTTCCTGAACTTTTTCTTCTACTTTTTCTTTCACCGCTTCCTTGATCTGCTCCTTGATTTCGTTCTTCAGATCTTGTCCTTGTTGTTTCAGGTCGGTTTCAACTTTCGGATCGGCAACTGTTCCGGTGATCAAAATGCGAACATTCACCATATCGCCCAGCTCTACCGTTGTTCCGGCTTTTGCATTTGCTTTTGCCATCAATCCGTTCAATACATCGTTGGCTCCTGATCCAAATTCAGATCGTGGAATTGCCATGTCGGCTTTGTAATCGATGGTTCCGTCAAATCCTGTACTACCGCCAATGGTGGTTTTGTATTTGTTGATGGTTACATCATAGGGATCAACCCACACACGTCCCTCGCGGAACTGATAGCTTACACTTACATCGTTGATCGTCTGTTTTTTCAACCGGTCGATCTTCAATTTTTCGGCAATGCGATTCAATGGTTCAAATCCTTCGATGTAAATGGACTTGGTGGCCAACGTTCCTTTACCGTTCATGGTTTCGTAGATCGGTTCCATTTTAGTATTCAGCTTGGTATTAAAATCAAGCTTGGTAGAAAACTTACCGGTACACTTACTCGCCATAGGTGCCATTTTTGCAATCATTGGGAAAGTTTCCGAGGCCGTCTTAATGTCCATGTTGTTGATGTCGAAGAAAAACGCAGCAGAGGGCGCTGCAAGATTGCGCGAATCATAATCGCCGCTCATCAACACGCTTGCGCCGAGTGTATTTAATTTCAGCTGATTTAAACTCATCACTCCTTCACGCAATGTGATTTTTCCATTTACATTATCCAACACAATTTCCGGTGCGCCGGGATCGTTGGGGTAACGTATTTTTCCAATCGATGAATTCATTTCGAAATCGATGTTGCGCGGAATTTCCAGTACGTATGAATCTGCAGCAGGAGCGCTTGCCTCTGGAGTAGCTGCAGGTGTTGCTGCGGTTTCCGTTCCTGAACTCATAAATGGAGTTAGATCGATCTCCGGCGAATTCAAACTGAACACTCCTTTCAATACGTCTCCTTTTAAGGCATAAGCCAGGTAATTATCGATTTTCCCTTTTGCCATCAATTGTGTTTTGTCAACTGTAGCATCAAAGGCTGCCAATTCAAGATGGGTTGGTGCAAAACGGAAATCCATGATTTTTAGATTGGTGGGATATCCCATTTCGGGATCGTTATACACGATTTCTTTTGCAACAATGCTTCCTTCTGCTTTGAATTTTTCGTACTCTCCTTTGTCAATCATCGACATTCTTCCGTCTATGGCAACATCGCTGTCAATGAATCCGCTCATCACCGTGGCATTGGAAACCGGTACCACTTCGCGCAAAGTCGACAGATTGAAATTCGCTTTCAATCCTGCTTTGATTCCGGGATCGGTCATCGGATTTCTCAAATTGAAAAATGCATCGAGTTTGTTTCCTCCCAAATCCATTTTAAACACAGGCATATCAATCACCATATCATCCATCGTCGGATCACCCTTCGAATTGACATTTGCTTTTACAAAAATTGCACTTGCCGATTTGGGCAGACCGGGATATTGGAAACTTCCGTTTTCTACAAGCAGATCAATATTCATGGCAGGCATCGATTGCTCGCTCATTTTTCCTTTCATGCTACCTTTGATCTCAGTTTTTCCTCCGAACTTAATACTGTTGTAATCGGCAGTGTAAATGGCAGGAACAAGCGAGTAAATGTTTTTGAAATCTGTTTTACGTGCGATGAAATTGATGTCCATATCCATGTCCACATCCGTCATTGCCAAAAAGCCGTCGAAACCGAGATCGAGTTCGTTGAGCTTGATGTAGTCTTCCGGCATGAAGGTGTATTTGGAATTTTTCATATCCATCGAAAAATCCAGTTTCGAATCGAGTTTGGTGTTTTTCATGTACGGAATTCCGCTCATGTAAAAATCGATGGTATCTGCAGTAGTGGTGGTCTTGAAATCAAAAAGATCCTGTGTGAAATCACCAATTCCATTGTGGTTCAAATTAACAATACGCGCATACATCCCACCGGGTTTGTCGTCGTAAACCAGATTGAAATTCTCGAGGTAGTAATTCCTGACTTTCAACGCAAACTTCGTTTCTGATGTATCAACACCTTCGGCTACCTTGGTACTGTCCGACTTTGCAATATCGTAATTGGCTTTCCCGTTGTCGAGCACCATCACATTGACATCCGTATTTTTTATTCCTACTTCACGAATATCAATTTCCGATCCGAAGATCACACTGTACAGGTCGATGGTTAAAACGATGTTCTCCGCATCCAGAAGTTTTACACCTTCAAAATCATCAACACCTGTGAGTGAAACTTCTTTCAGTTCCATGGTGAAGTTAGGAAAGGAGCTGATCAATGTGAGGCTGTAATCCTCACATTCAAATTTTCCATGAAGATTATTGTTGATCTGTTCTTTGATCAATGCAAAAATCTTGTCCTTGAATAAAAACGGAGCGGCGAGTGCGAAAATAAACAGCAGTAAAAAGCTGATTCCTGTCCATTTTAAAATGCGTCTCCAAAGTGGCTTTTTTGTTTTTGAAGCACTAGGGTCTGTGTTCTTTTTACCAAACATATTTCAAGGGTTTTTAGATGCAGTACAAATTTAATGCTAAAAGGATCATTTTCAGCCTGTAATTAACAGATGTTAATATTATAGCTGAAACTGAAGTGCTGTTGCCGTAATTACTGTGATCTCCCTTTATGCTAAGCCTGGTGGATTCCTTCTTCGCGCTTACGCTCCTGATGATCAATGATCGCTGCTACTGTTGCGTCGGAAGTGATGTTAACGGTTGTTCTGAACATGTCGAGGATACGATCTACCCCGATGATCAATGCCAGCCCCTCAGCATTAAGTCCGGCCGACTGCAATATGATTACCAGCATTACCATCCCTGCTCCGGGAACAGGAGCTGCGCCAATGGAGGCGAGGGTGGCGGTTAATACAATTCCCAATTGCTCTGTAAGCCCCAGTTCCATTCCGTAGGTTTGGGCAATAAAAATAGCAGCTACTGCCTGGTACAGACTGGTGCCGTCCATGTTGATGGTGGCTCCAAGGGGTAATACAAATCCTGTGGTTTCTTCCTTCATTCCGAGTTCTTCTTCACAGATTTTCATGTTAACAGGCAATGCTGCTGCACTCGAGCTGGTGGAAAATGCCAATAATTGTGCTGGAAGTATTTTCCTGAAAAAGGGAACAATCGGCTGATTGGAGAAGAGTTTCAACATCAGGGGATACACCACTGTAACCATTAATCCGAGTCCGAGAAGCACCGCCAGGCAATACACACCCAATGCACTTAGCATGGCAAGATCTGCATTCATCGATGCCAGCAATGCAAATACTCCATAAGGCGCAAATGCCATAATGAGTTCAACCAGTTTTAGCATCACCTCATTGAAGGATCGGATGAAATCGCGGACCGGCTTCGTTTTATCTGCCGGCAGACTGATGACTGCAATTCCAAAAAGAAGTGCAAAGAAGATGACCTGTAGCATCAATTTATTATCACTCATAGAGCGCACAATGTTGTCGGGAACAATATTCTCGAGCATATTGAGCGGACCTTTTTCTTTTTCCTTTGCAGCCGTTTCAATTTTGTCTTTTGCGTCGCTGCTGTATTTTTCCTGTAACTCTGTTTTTTTCTCCGCAGAAACAAAGTCGCCCGGACGAATCAGATTAACCATTACCAGTCCTATACTGATGGCGAGCATGGTTGTTAGAATATAGATTCCGATCGTTTTACCTCCCATGCGTGAAAGTCCCGAAACATTTCCCAGACTACCAATTCCATCAATCAGCGAAACCATTACCAGAGGAACGGCAACGAGTTTCAGCATATTCATGAAGATGGTTCCGAAAGGTTTGATCCAATTGGATGTAAAAACAGAATAATCGTATTCTACAGAAACAATACCCCAGATAAGTCCAAGAATTACACCGATAAGTATTTTCCAGTGAAGAGCGATTTTCATAGTGTTGTTTTCAGATTTGTGAACTGCGGTGACGAAGAAGATGATCGGCCAGAACGAGTGCGCTCATGGCTTCTACTATTGGAACAGCGCGAGGCAAAACACAAGGATCGTGTCTTCCTTTACCTTTTATCACTGCAGGTTCTCCGGATGCATTTACGGTGTCCTGTTCCATCATGATGGTTGCAACAGGTTTAAATGCAACCGTGAAATAAATTTCTTCTCCATTCGAAATTCCGCCTTGAATTCCACCTGAAAAATTGGTGGCCGTGCGGATTTTTTCATTTTCATTTACGAATGCATCATTGTGCTCTGATCCTTTTAACAAGGTGCCCGCAAAACCTGATCCGTATTCAAAACCTTTCACTGCATTGATACTTAGCATCGCTTTGCCAAGATCGGCATGCAGTCGGTCAAAAACGGGCTCGCCTAATCCGGCAGGACAATTCTTGATCACACAACGAACCGTTCCGCCAACTGAGTCTCCCTGTTTGCGAATGGAATCGATGTACGCAATCATTTTTTCTGCTATTACCGGATCTGCACAACGCACACTGTTTTTTTCGATTTGTGAGAGATCGAGTTCTGTATGTTTTTTTTCAATGCTGATGGCTCCAACGCTGTTGACCCATGCGTGGATAGAAATGTTGTAGTGCGATAAAAGAATTTTTGCAAAAGCACCTGCAGCTACACGAACTGCTGTTTCTCTTGCTGAGGAACGACCTCCTCCGCGATGATCGCGCATGCCGTATTTGGCCTGGTAGGTGTAATCGGCATGCGAAGGACGAAAGACATCTTCGTTATGGGAATAATCTTTACTACGCTGATCTTCGTTGGCAATGATAAATCCGATCGGTGTTCCCGTTGTTTTTCCTTCGAATATTCCCGACAGAATGTTGATGCTGTCCGGCTCTTTGCGTTGGGAAACGATTGCGGATTGTCCGGGTTTTCTGCGATCGAGTTCGTTTTGGATGAAAGCAAGATCGATTGATATTCCGGCCGGCATTCCCTCCAGAATTCCGCCAATAGCTTCGCCATGCGATTCTCCGAAGGAAGTGAGACTTAACAGCTGACCGAATTGATTTCCCGGCATAGTTTATTTATTGATTCGGACTCTTTTCAAGTCGAGTTTGTTCATTGCATTAAAACCAAGATCTGTAACGTAATTCTGTACGAATCGAACCACCTCGTCATAATATAGTGGAATGATCGGTGCTTCTTCCATAATGATCTCTTCCATTTTGTGGTAAAGCTCATAACGCTTGGCATCGTTGGTTTCGGATAATGCGAGTTCGAAATTCACATCAAACGGACCATTTCTGAAATGCGTGTAATTGGGTCCTCTTGGTGATTCATTTTTGCTATAGAACAATTGAAGAAAATTGATGCCGTCTGGATAATCTGCGGTCCATGATTTTCTGAACATGTTCGTCTGGTAACCCGCAATCATTTGTTTCTGCACATTGGGCAATACCAATTCAAGATCTACCCTTAAGCCAAGTTCCTCAATGTTCATTTTGATGTATTCGCAAATCTGTTTGTATTCCATTGTAGCAATAAGCTTGATGGGCTCCACTTCACGTGGTTTGGTAATTCCACCTTCAAACAAAAGTGCACGTGCTTTATCCAGATCGAAATTATAACCGATGATACTGGTGTATTTAAAGCTCTGCATACCCATTGGCGTAAATCCGCTCTCTGCAGGCTGACCAATTCCGTTGCGCAGGTGAGTGATCATTTCTTTGCGGTTGATGGAGTAATTGATCGCTTTGCGGACTTGTTTGATCCTTGTCGGACTATTTGAAAAAACGGGTTGATCTTCTTTAAGAATATATCCGATGTAATCCGTCTTTAACCAGGGGTGACGCTGCAGGTGAATCTTGTCGTTGAATTCCGATTTAAGCGCTCCTTCTTTGGTCAATAGCTGATCCTGGTAGCTGGGATGCAAACCGGAAATGAATTCATATTTCCCTTTCAGGAATTCCCTGAATTCAACATCTTTTTCTCGAATAAACGAAATGGAAATGGCATCGATATAGGGGAGCTGATTTCCGTTTTCATCTTTTTCGAAATAGTTTTCGTTTTTAAGCATCACCAACTTCACATCTTCTTTCCATGATTTGAATCGGAATGGTCCGGTACCCACAGGGTTTCTTGAAAAATCATCACCGTAATAATCCACAATTTCAATGGGAATTACATAGCAAAAGGAAAGTGTAAGCTGTTCAAGAAATGCTTGTTGTGGTTTGGCCAGTACAATTTTCAGTGTAGAATCGTTAGGTGCAAAAAAGCCGAGTCCGAATGAGCGGGAAGATTTATCGAGGTTTTGAAAAATATACTGACCGGGTGATGCAACATCGGGATCGGTGACGCGGAAAAAACTGTTTACGAAATCCTGCGCAACCACTTTTCTTCCTTTGCCTTCCGGAAATGCCGGGTGATCGTGGAAATACACATCATTGCGCAGCGTAAAGGTATATTCCAGTTTGTCCTCGGTAACGGTCCATTTTCTGGCGATATCCGGAACAACGTTCAGATCATTATCGAGCGTAACGAGTCCGTTGTAAAGCTGACTCATTGCCCAGCCGTCTTCAAAGCGCACTGCCAAAGCGGGATCGAGGAAGGAAATTCCTGCTGATTCGTTGTAGCGAAATACTTTTTTTCCGCTTATTTCTGCTGAATCTTTACGGTCGCCGCCGCAGGAAATCAGGATGAGTGCCAATAGAGATACCGATAGGAGGAGTCGGGACATGAAATTTTGTTTGCCTCAAAGATAATCTCCCTGTTGGATAAAGACAGGAAAAAGGGAGCGGAAATAAGACGAATTCGTCGTGTTTTTTTGCTGAAATGGGATTTTGCCTATATTGCACTCAAATCCAAAAAAACCATGAAAAAGTATTTCCTTATCCCCGTTCTGTTTGCAGGTCTTCTCGCTTCCTGTGGGGAAAAAAGTAAGAAAGGTGCCTGGATTCAGGCCGACAAGGACAAATTTGTTTCTGAATGTATGAAAGGTGGCGAAGGCGAATCTATTCCCGGAATGGATGCTGCAGCCATGGATAAGTTCAAGAAAGATGTTTGCGACTGCGCTGTTGTTAAGGCAGAAGCTGAATATGAGAACTTTGAAGGTGCAAACGGCGATGAGCCCGGAATGACCAAAATCGGTGAAGCTTGCGGAACTGAGATTGCTATGAAGATGCTCGAAGATCTTATGAAAAACATGCCTGAAGAAGTAACTACCGGTGACGATACCACTGTTACTACTGAAGAGGTTGTTGAATAATTGCATTTCTGAAAATGAAGAAGAAAGGGGGCTACGGTCCCCTTTTTTTGTTGGGTTTTGAAGAAAGTGGACTACTTTTGCAGCTTATGAATCAATACCGGAAAGTCAGTTTTTATACCCTCGGCTGTAAGCTCAACTTTTCAGAGACATCAACCATTNNTGTCGATTTCTTTGATCGTCCGGATTATTACGTCATCAATACCTGCTCAGTAACCGATAATGCCGATAAAAAATGCCGCCAATTGGTCCGCAGAGCCCTGAAGGTCAATCCTGATGCGCGTATTGTGATTATTGGCTGTTATGCCCAGCTGAAGCCTCAGGAGATTGCACAGATCGATGGAGTTGACCTGGTTTTGGGGGCCAACGAAAAATTCAATGTCATTGAACACCTCGAAAATCTTGCCGACAATCAAAAGGGTCAAATCGAAGCATCCGAGATCAAACAGGTAAAAGAATTTATTCCCTCCTTCAGTTACGGCGATCGCACTCGCAGCTTTTTGAAGGTTCAGGATGGTTGCGATTATTTCTGTTCCTTCTGCACCATTCCGCTGGCAAGAGGTTTTTCGCGAAGTCATACGGTGCAAGAAACCATCAAGGTTGCTCGCGAAGTGGCGAATACTTCTGTGAAGGAAGTGGTGTTGACCGGTGTAAACATTGGCGATTTTGGTTCCGGTACCAATGAAAATTTTCTTGATCTGATTCGTGAATTGGATGAAGTGGAAGGAATTGATCGCTACAGGATTTCTTCGATTGAACCCAATTTACTAAGCGATGCGATCATCGATTTTGTATCAGTATCCAAGCGATTTGCTCCTCATTTTCATGTTCCTCTCCAATCCGGTTCCGACAAAATTCTAAAACTGATGCGCCGCAGGTACGAGCGTTCGCTCTATGCCGATCGTGTTGCACGCATCAAACAACGTATGCCAGATGCCTGTATCGGTGTGGATGTGATTGTTGGTTTTCCCGATGAAACGGATGAGGATTTTCTGGATACTTACGAATTCATTAATAGTCTCGACATTTCTTACCTTCATGTGTTTACCTACAGCGAACGCGATAATACCACTGCTGTGCGCATGAAGGAGGTTGTTCCGGCCGACGTTCGCAACAAGCGCAGTAAAATGCTGCATATTCTCTCCGAAAAGAAAAAACGCGCTTTTTACGCGACACAAACCGGCAAAGTGGTTCGTGTTTTATTTGAAGCTGAGGAAGAAGAAGGGATGATGTTTGGCTTCAGCGAGAATTATGTAAAAGTTAAATTACCTTTCGATCCAACACTTGTAAACCGTTTTGCGGATGTCCGCCTGAGCGCAATTGATCGCGATGGTGTGATGAAAACAGAAGTATTAAGTGTGGTTCCTGAAATCCCAATTGCAATCTGATGTATCCTACGCTCTATCATTTTTTTTACGACCTCACCGGATTTGAAATTCCTTTTTTCAGAGCCGTAAACAGTTTTGGTTTTTTTGTTGCTATATCATTCGTTGTGGCATCCTGGGTCTATTCCCGCGAGTTAAAACGATTGGAAGAGTCCGGTTTTATTCCTGTTGGAAAAATTGTGCGGACTTACGGATTGCCTGTCCCTCTTTGGGATGTTGCAGGAAATGCCTTGTTGGGTTTTTTCCTTGGATTTAAAATCGTACACGGCTTTTTTTATCCCGAGATCTTTTCCAATTTCCCTGCTTTTCTGTTTTCGTTGGAGGGAAATATTTTTGGAGGAATTCTCGGCGGACTGGCAATGGGTGCATGGCGGTATTACGAAGGCAAAAAACTGGAACGTCCAACTCCCGAAGTGCGCGAAGAGGCTTTTCATGCCTACGAACATTTGGGTAAACTTGTTTTGCTTGCTGTTGTTTGGGGCTTCATCGGAGCGAAATTGTTTGCATGGCTGGAAGATCCGCAACCCCTGGGTGAATTTTTAAGCGATCCTTTTCGTGGTCTTACCATGTATGGCGGATTGATCTGCGCCACCATTGCAATGACTTTATACATGCGTAAGCACAAACTCCCGGTTTGGCGTTTTTATGATGCGGGTGCTCCTGCTGTAATGCTGGCGTATGGTGTTGGTCGTATTGGTTGCCATGTTAGTGGTGATGGCGATTGGGGAATTGTAAATACTGCACCAAAACCCGGTTGGATGAGTTTTTTGCCCGATTGGTTATGGTCGTACAACTATCCCAACAACGTGATGAAAATGGGGACACCAATGAGCGATTGCATTTACAACGATGATTATTGTTACGTGCTCCCGCAAACGGTTTTTCCAACTCCTTTTTATGAAACGCTGATGTGTCTCTTGTTTTTTGGGGTGCTGTGGTTGCTTCGCAAAAGAATTCTTGTTCCGGGTGTTTTGTTTATGGTGTATTTGATGTTGAACGGAGTTGAACGTTTTCTGATTGAAGGGATTCGCGTAAACGACAAATACATGGCGGGTGGACTCGCATTTACGCAGGCTCAATTGATTTCTTTTGTATTTATTATAGCAGGTGCAGCAGGCATTTTCTTTTTACGTAAGCGATACCGGCAAGCTACATGAGTCTGGTTTTTATAGTTAAAAGTTCAATCCGGCGAAAAACGGCTTTCTATCAGCTTGCTGAGGAGTTTCGGTCGTACGNNAACGGATTGAGATTCGTGAAACAGAACGCCATCAGCATGCAGTTACCCTTGCATTTCAGGCAGCGCGTGAGGGATTTCAGTATGTGATCGCTGTTGGAGGTGATGGAACGCTGAATGAAGTGATCAACGGTGTGATGGCTCATAAAGAGACCTTATATGTTGTTGGTTTTTTGCCCTTTGGGAGTGCCAACGATTTTTCCCGTTCCTTGCCTTGCTTTTATTCTGCTGCTGAAATTGCCGAAGCAATTCGTGTCGGGAAGTTTTTTTCCTGCGATCTGGGTTTTTTAAACAGTGTTGACCTCGAAAGCAAAACCATTAAGAATTGGTTTGTGAATGTTTTTGATGCAGGTATCGGTGCTGTTGTTGTGAAAAAAATCAATCGTTCGCAGAAATGGATGGGGGCAAGAATTGCCTATGCGCAGGCAATATTCACTACTTTTCTTACTTACGCTCCTTCCGAAGCACGCATTCTGATTGATGGTACTGAATACAAAAAAAAGATAATGACCATTGTAGTTGCCAACGGAAAAGGTTTTGGTAACGGATTGATTATTGCTCCGGATTCAAAACTGGATGATGGGAAATTTGATATTATCATTATCGGAAACGTGGGAGTTTTTCAATACCTGAAATACATTTCCCGCATCCGCAAAGGAGAAAAAATTATTCATCCGGAAGTCATTTACCTCAGTGGAAAACAATTGTCGATTGAACCTGTCGGACATTCCCTGATGGTCGAATACGATGGTGAATTTGGTGGCTATGCGCCTGCTTCCGTCGAAATGCACCGTTCTGCAATCAAATTGCTGATTCCTGTGGAATCAAACAATAGCGGTCGTTGATTTGGGTTTCGATACCAACATCAATCCTGCAAAAACAAGCAGTCCGTTTACTCCCAATAATTCATAGCCGAATTCGTATCCTCCCAATATAGTTTTGGAATAGGTGCTAAGCAACCACGACAGCAGTGGAGCAAGAATACAGATGACAGGAACCCAATTGTCCTTGGCAATGCGTGTGGTGTAAATTCCAAATGCAAAAAGTCCAAGTAATGGTCCGTAGGTATATCCTGCAATTGTGAGAATGGTATTGATGATAGCATCGTTGTTCATTGCATCAAAAATGAGAATCACAATCAACAGCGTAAAGGCAAATGAAATATGAATGATGTTTCTGATGCGGTGTTTGGATGCTTCGCTCTTTGCAGTATTCTTATCCATGCGAAGAATATCAATGTAGAAGGAAGTTGTTAAGGTGGTGAGAACAGAATCTGCGCTCGAAAAGGTTGCTGCTGTTAAACCAAGAATGAAAACAATTCCCGGAAACATACCTAAATGTTCCATCGCAAGTTTTGGAAATACTTTATCGGTTAATACATCTCCATTTGCTGCAAGGGGTAATGTAATTTCTGCAGTGGTATAATACTGGTAAAGCAAAACACCTAGAGCGAGAAAGAAAATATTTACAATCATCATTACAAAACTGAATGTGCGGATGTTTTTTTGAGCTTCTCCAAGCGATTTGCAACTGAGGTTTTTTTGCATCATGTTCTGATCAAGACCGGTCATGGCAATTGCGGTGAGCATTCCTCCAATGAACATTTTCGGGAAAAAACTTTTCAATTTCCAATCCCAGAAAAAGGTTTCGGTGTGCGGATCAGACCAAATTCCACTGATCATTTCTCCAATTCCCTTTCCGGTTGAATGCATAATGGCAAGAATTGAAAGGTTGACAGCCAACAACAGAACAGCCGATTGAAGGACATCGGTCCAGACCAGTGTTTTAATTCCTCCTTTAAGTGTGTACACCAACATGAGCAGAATGANNCAATACAAACAAATGAATCACACCTGCAGCGAGGTAAAGTCTTCCGCCCGCACCAAGTAAGCGCGACAAAAGAAAATAAACAGATCCTGTGCGTTCCGAATACGATCCGATGCGTATTCCCAGATAGGAATAGATGGAGGTCACATTCAATCGGTAATACAATGGCAATAAAATTTCCGAGATCACAAAGTATCCTGCAAAATAGCCGAATACCAGTTGCAGGTAAGCGAAATTACCGGTATAAACAGCACCAGGAACAGAGATGAATGTAACACCCGACAATGAATCGCCCAGCATACCGAATGCCACAGCCAGCCAGGGCGATTTTTTGTTTCCCAGGAAGTAGGAATCGGCATCAGCTTTGCGGGAAGTGAACCAGGAGATGGTAACCAGCAGCGCAAAATAGCTGAGGAGAATGGTAATGACCAGTGAAGGATTCATACTGCTAAAATACACTGTGATCTGCTTTTGAGGGTGTGGGCTGGCAGGAGATTTCCACAAAGACTTGCTTACAGTGTATGGAAAAGTTCGATTTTGTTCGTTTATTTGACTGTATGATCAGTATTCGCTCCATCGAGAAGAGTTACGGTGCTCTAAAGGTCCTGAAGGGGATTGATCTTGATATTGCCGCCGGTGAAATCATTTCAATTGTAGGTTCTTCCGGAGCGGGGAAGTCGACACTCTTGCATATTCTGGGTACGCTGGACGTTCCGGATAAGGGGACATACCTCTTTAACGAGCAGGATATTGCGGGAATGAATAACGCGGGTCTCGCTTCGTTCAGAAACAAGAACATTGGATTTGTTTTTCAGTTTCATCAGTTGTTACCCGAATTCAATGCGCTGGAAAATGTGTGTATGCCTGCACTCATTGCAGGAAATTCGTTGCGCGATGCAGAACCTCGTGCAGTGGAATTGCTCGATTATCTGGGATTGAAAGACCGGATGCATCACAAGCCATCTGAATTGTCGGGCGGAGAACAACAAAGGGTGGCCGTTGCCCGCGCGCTGATGAATAAACCTTCTTTGGTACTTGCCGATGAACCTTCGGGAAATCTTGATTCGGTTAATGCCCGGGAATTGCACAAATTATTTTTTGAGTTACGCGATAAGTTCAACCAGACTTTTGTTATCGTCACCCATAACGAAGAACTCGCTAACATGGCCGATCGCAAGCTTACCATTCGCGACGGAGTTATTGTTCCGTAAAATGTTTTCCGGCGATATCAAACAANNTTTATGGATGAGATGACGGATCGGTTTGAACGAACTGATTTTATTGAAGCTGATCCCATTTCTATTCCACACCAATTCAACCTTAAGGAGGATATCGAAATCTCCGGTTTTCTCTCGGCTTCTATCGCTTGGGGGCAGCGTATTACCATTGTAAAAAATGCAGGCAGAATGATGCAGATCATGGGGAATTCTCCTTACGATTTTGTTATGGATGCCAATCCTTCGCAATTGGAACGCTGTTCTGCTTTTGTGCATCGCACGTTTAATGGTTCCGATTTTCGCGGTGTACTTCTTGCGCTTCGCAAAATCTACAGTGAAGATGGCGGACTTGAAGGTGTTTTATCGGGAGAAGGAACAGCGTTTGAACGGATCGCGCTTTTGCATAGGATTTTTGAAATGCATTTACAGGAACGAAGAACACTGAAGCACATCAGTGATCCTGTGAGTGGATCTGCTGCTAAACGGTTGAATATGTTTTTACGCTGGATGGTAAGGAGCAACAAACGGAAGGTTGATTTCGGAATCTGGAAAAACACTTCGGCAGCCGATTTGATTTGTCCTTTGGATGTGCATACCGGTAATGTTGGACGAAAACTGGGGCTTTTGCAACGGACACAGAACGATTGGCTTGCAGCAGAGGAGTTGACGCAATCGCTCAGGGAATTTGATGCTTTAGACCCTGTAAAATACGATTTCGCACTTTTTGGTTTGGGGGTGATTGACCACTTTTAGTATATTGAGGGAAATCCTGAACAATGTTGCGTTTTCTTCTGCTTTGTTTTTCGCTGTGTGTTTTGTCCGTAAATGCCAATGCCGGTTTCGATATCGATTCCATGCGAAAGGCAACTGCCTCAGTGAAGCCTGATACCAGCCGCACCCTGGCGTATTTCTACCAGATGAAAGCAATCAGGAGATCCGGTGATTATCAGACCGCCATTGATTTAGGATATGTTGGATTGGAAGAGTGTTCCCTGGTGAAAGATTACCATGCTACAGGATATATTTGGGGAGAGCTGGGATTGTCGTATGATTATCTGAATCAGGCTGATTCCTGCAAAAAGTATTTCTCAAAAGCGTTTTTTTATTTTGCCAGAGTAGAGCGTTGGGATAATGTGATTGGCATTTTCACCAATCTGGGAGTACACTTTTTGATCAATGAAGATTATTCCAATGCCTTGTATTATATGTTGGCAGGACTTAAAGTCGCAGAACGTTTAAACAAACCGCAATACATCAATGTGCTTTCGCTCAATATTGGGATGATCTATTTTAAACTAAGGGATTATGAGCATGCGCGTCCTTATTTTATCAAGACAAAAGAATCTTCTGAGAAAAGTGGTGATCTGGTTTATCAGAAATATGCAGAAGGAAATTTAGCTGCTGTTTATTTTTATACCGATAATTTCGATAGCGCTTATTATTACTACACCGGTGTATTGTCGTTTTACAAAATGATCGGCGACAAGGTCGAATTAGCCAGTTTTTCAAACAACATGGGTGCAATTCATCGTAAGCAAAACAATTTGGATAGTGCAGAATATTATTACAATTTCAGTCTTGCATTGCGTAAGGAACTCGGTCAGGAGCCTACTGTTGAAGAGTTGAATAATCTTGCGATTTTATACGAGCAAAAAGGAGAATTCAGGAAAGCCGAAGAATTATTGAACAAGGCCTTGTCAATTAATAACCCCAATTTTTCACGCAGTCAAAGAGAATCCAGTTATCGAATTCTTTTTCAGGTGCTTGAAAAACAAGGAAAGTATAAGGATGCTGTTCATATTGGAAAAAAATACCTTGAGATTAAAGATTCTATATACAAGTCTTCCCGACTGAGCGAGATCAGTGATTTACGCACGCAATACGAAGTGGAGAAAAACGAAGACAGAGTACGAAAGGAAGAAGCACTTGAGAAGGAGAAACTAAATGCAATAAGTCGCGAAGAACGTAAGCGAAGAAACCTGATTATTGTGTTTTTGTCGACGGGTGTGTTATTTGTCGGGTTGTTTTCATTTTTTCTGTTTCAGCGGTTTCGGATTACCAAACGTCAGAATGAGATCATTGAAAAACAGCGACTGGAAGTAACGCGTCAGAAACACCTGGTTGAAGAGAAGAACAAAGAGGTGATGGATTCCATTACTTATGCCAAGCGATTGCAATCTGCCATTCTTCCTCCTGTTTCAGCTTACAGCGATCATTTTCGCGATTCATTTGTGTTGTATCAGCCAAAGGATATTGTTGCGGGTGATTTTTTCTTTCTGGATACTGTAGGACCTATCGTAATTTTTGCTGTTGCAGATTGTACAGGACATGGTGTTCCGGGTGCAATGGTGAGCGTGGTTTGTTCCAATGCTTTAAGTCGTTCTGTAAATGAATTTGGATTAACCAATCCCGGTAAGATTCTGGATAAGGTTACCGATCTGGTTCTGGAAACGTTTTCAAAAGGTGGTGAAGAAGTTCGCGATGGAATGGATATCTCTCTCGGTAGTTATAACTCCGAAACCAAAGAGTTGTTCTGGGCGGGTGCCAATAATGGGTTGGTGATTATTCGAAAGAATGAAATCACAGAACTTAAACCGGATAAACAACCTGTTGGAAAATACCTCGAACGACGCAATTTTACAGCGCAGCGAATAGTGTTGCAGGCTGATGATTGTCTGTATCTTTTTTCCGATGGCTATGGTGATCAGTTTGGTGGGGAATTATCTTCCGGAAAAACGGGGGGTAAAAAATTCAAGGAAGGAAACCTGAAAAAGTTGTTGCTGGATATCTGCACAATCCCTATGAATCAACAGGAGAAATTGCTTTGGAACCGCTTGGTCGAATGGCGCGGTGAATTGGAGCAAATCGATGATATCTGTATAATGGGATTGCGAATCTGATCACATTTAATCAAAACAAACTTCCCTGCAATCCGGCCGGATCAACCCATTCTTCAATGATCTTCGGATCGCCGTCTTCTGCATTTTGCAATAGTTTATCGGAGATGGTCCAGGCTTGNNTGCGATAACTTATTATCGAGCCATTTTTCTTCATCCGCTCTTTCGAGGATAAGTGGCATACGCTGTTTGCTGTTGTGGATCTTGCCCGTCAGTAAATTTGCCTCAGTCGTAACAATGGAGAATGTTTCTATTGCTTTGCCGCTTTCCGGGTCTATCCAGCTTTCGTGTATTCCACCCATCGAGAACAATGGTGCATCATTCAACGAAATAAAATAGGGCGTCTTTTTTTTCCCTTCATGCATCCATTCAAAATATCCTGTTGCCGGAACCAAACAGCGTTTGCTGAGTATGGCGGTTTTGAAGGATGGTTTTTCAAAAATACTTTCAGCCCTTGCATTGAGTGTTTTGATCCTTATCTCAAATGCATCCTGCCTGCTGCGGGTCCACGACGGAATGAGTCCCCAGCGAATATGATCAATACTTGCCGGATCTTTCATGGTGATCACAGCGCATTTCGGGAATTGAAATCCGTTTTCCCGGTATTTCGGTCGGTGTTGGGTCGGATCATTGAATTTTGCCATGTAGCGCGATTCAATGTCTTCAACTTTCTGACTATTACTCTTAAAATAACACACGTTGGCGATGTATTAATTGCTTTTTAAAAAATCCCAATTCCGAATTTTCATCTAATTTACTACTTATCCCATTCTTATTATAGATTTGCAGTATGATTAATTGGAGAAAATGTTCACCGAATGATATTTCTGTAATCGCCGCCCTGGCTCAGAAAATCTGGCGTGTGCATTATCCTCCCATTATCGGTACTGAACAGGTGGAATACATGCTGAACAAAATGTATTCCTCCGATGCACTTGCCAATCAATTTCAGGAGGGACAGGTTTTTTATCTGATCCTTGAAGATGAACTTCCTGTTGGTTTTGTCGCTGTTAGTCTTAAAGAAGTACATCATTTGTTTTTGCATAAATTCTATATCGATGATTCCATGCAGGGAAAAGGTGTTGGTGCAAGGGTGTTTCAATTTATTCTCGATGCTTATCCGCAAATCACAACAGTACGTTTAACCGTTAATCGACAGAATTACCGTTCCATCAATTTTTATTTTAAACTGGGTTTTCGTATCGATCAGGTTGCCGATTTCGATATTGGTGATGGGTATGTGATGAACGATTTTGTGATGGTGTATTGTCGTCCCTGAATTAATTTTTGTTCAGTTCTGTATCGGGACATATTCCATTTTTTCCATTTTCTCTACCTGCAGACTCGCAGATCCGAATTCATCGGCTACTGTTCCCCGCATCAGGTAAATCCCATTTCCTTTAAAGCGGTAACGTTCGAGCGTGTCGGGGAAATGTACGGTGTCGAAAAATTGCCCTTTATAATCGATGAAACAACCGAAATACATGAGATCTCCGTGTTTGGTGCGTACGGGTTTGGTGGTGACCAGATAACCCAGCATGCGGATGCTTTCTCCGCAGTGTTGCAGCATTTCATGGGCCATGATGTCGCCTCTGAATTTTGTTTTCAGCAGATCAAACCAACCGCACAGGGGAAATCCGAGGAGTTCGATTTCATCGTATGCTTTTTGCAGTGGGTGTTCGTCGAATGCAGGCAAATCGAATTTTCTCACTTCTGCCTTGAACAAATCATTTGAGGGTGCGCTGCGCTTTTTTCCGTTGAAGAGAAAATGCGCCTGCCATAGTAATTCCTGTTTGCTTTTTCCGGTAAAACGCAGTGATCCCATACGTATAAGCAATACAAGTTGATCCAGCGTAATGGGTAGTCGCGCTACAAGATCTTCGAGCGATTCGAAGGCGCCGCTTTCATGACGGTTTTCGAGTAGCATGTTTACCGTGTTGCGCGCCAGGTGTTGCATGTGCACAAATCCCAGCCAAATAGTGGTGCCGGTGATGCTTGTAACATAATGACTTTTATTCACGCACGGTGCTTCAATACTTGCGCCTGCCATTCGCGCTTCGTGTACATAAAGTTCGGTGCGGTAGAATCCGCCAAAATTGTTGATGACACCCACCATGAACTCCAGTGGGAAATAGGTTTTCAGGTAAAGACTCTGATAGCTTTCTACTGCAAAGGATGCGGAATGTGCTTTTGAAAAGGAGTACCCGGAAAAACTTTCAATTTGCCGCCATACTTCCTTTGCTATGGCTTCCGGATAACCACGTTCTCTGCAGTTGCGGAAAAAAGTTTCGGTAATGCGTTCCATCTCTCCTTTGCCTCTGTATTTTCCGCTCATCGCTCTTCGTAAGATGTCTGCATCGGCAAGATCTATTCCGGCAAAGTGATGTGCTACCTTGATCACGTCTTCCTGGTACACCATCACGCCATACGTTTCCTGTAATAATTCTTCCATTTTAGGATGCAGATACTGAAATCCCTTCGGGTGATGAAAACGCTGAATGTATTCTTTCATCATTCCGCTGCTGGCAACGCCCGGACGTATAATCGACGAGGCCGCCACAAGTGTGAGGTAATTGTCACATCGTAATTTTGTAAGCAATTGGCGCATGGCAGGCGATTCAATGTAAAAGCAACCGATGGTGTTCGCAGAACGAATCTGATTACGAACCTTACTGTCGGTCTTAAAGTTTTTTACATCGTGGATGTCGATATTGATTTTCCTGTTTTTTTGTACAATATCCACAGCGTCTTTAATATGCCCCAAACCGCGCTGGGATAGAATATCATATTTGTAAAATCCTATATCTTCTGCTACATACATGTCCCAATGCACAATCGGAAATCCTTTAGGCATCATTTGCAATGCGGTGTAATTATACAGGGGTTCTTCCGAAATAATAATTCCACCTGCGTGGATGCCAAGGTAGTTTGGGAAGTTTTCCATCATCTTGCCATAATGAAAAATCGCTTTGGTGATGTTGTCGCGCTGCTCGATTTTATCGGGATGATTGGCCAGTCCGTCAATCTCCTCCTTGGGCAGACCGAACACTTTTCCCAGTTCGCGAATNNAAATCAATATCAAAATCGGGAGGCGAACTGCGATGGGGATTGATGAAGCGCTCGAAGTAGAGGTCGAGTTCGATCGGACAAACATCTGTTATACCCATGCAATACGCAACAATGCTGTTGGCGCCGGAACCTCTTCCTACATGGTGGAATCCTCTGCTGCGTGCGTAGTGGATGATGTCGTGTGTAATGAGAAAATAAGCTGAAAAATCAAGTTCCTCTATGATGCGCAGTTCTTTTTCGACACGTTCACGGGCTCTGGTATTTTTTTTTCCGTAGCGGTATTCAAGCCCTTCTTTCGCCAGTTTGTGGAGGAGTTCGCGGTCATCTTTTTCTGTTGAGGTGAAGTGTTTTCTGTTTTTTACGGTTTTGTATTCGAGCTGTATGCTGCATTGTTCAATGATCTTTTGTGTGTTGCTATTTATTTCCGGAAATAGAATGAATTTTTCGCGCAGGTCTTTTTCACTGATGAAATGTTCGTCCTCCGCAGCATGCTCTTCTTTTTTCAGTTTGCTGATGAGTATGTTTTTGTCGATACTCCGTAATAAGCGATGCAGGTGATAGTGGTGTTTATCGGCCTTTATGCTTACCGGTTGCCAAACTACCATTTTGTGCGATTGCTCACGGAAAGGAAGTTGTATCAGCTTATTGATCTGGCGGTGACAAACTCCGATGAATTCGTTTTTTCGCAGTTGCTTCACCGCTATTTTTTCCATCGGGTAAATAAAAAAACAATGTTCACTCTCCGGCGCACGGTCCGGAAGTTGTTGTTCGTCCTGCAGTCGTGTGCTCAATAGCCGGCATAGCTCTTCATATCCTTTGTTGTTTTTTGCAAGACCCGTATACAGTATTTTTTGCTCCTCATCACGAAACTCGATACCCAGTGCAGGACGAATACCTTTTTCCTGACACTCCTTCACAAAATCAAACGCCGCCGAAGTATTGTTGATGTCGGTGAGCACCATTTCTTTCACACCATGCGCCACTGCTTCCTCCACCAGTTGTTCTACCGATAGCGTTCCATACCGAAGCGAATAATATGTGTGACAGTTGAGGTACATTGGGGTAAATGGTGAACAGTGATTGGTGAATAGTAAACGGTGAACAGTGATCGGTGAATAGTGATCCCGACGCGATTGGTCGGGACAGGTCAGTAAACGGTGATGAAATTTTTAACTGATAACTCTTAACTGATAACTCTTCATTAATTGGCCCCGAAGCAGAAATCTCCTTGTAGTCGATTTCGCTACAGGATAGGTTGGTTCATCGTTAACACGATCGTCTGATGGTTTGTGTGCCGAAGCGTTTGTTGATTTTATCCATTGCCTGGTAGAGTTTAATTTTTTCTTCGGTATCGTCGAACAGATCGATTTGTTGTTGTCCGCCTACCAGATGACTTACGCGTACTCCTATAAGGCGGATGAGCATGCGTCGTTCGTATAGTCGTGAGAAAAGTTCTTTGGCTTTGGTGATGAGGTGTTCATCGATAGCGGTATAAGGGATCATGGCTTGTTTGGTGTGCGTGTCGAAGTTTGAATAGCGGATTTTTACGGTGATGCAGGAGCAGAGTTTTTCTTCTTTTCGTAAGGAGAAAGCGAGCTCTTCGCACATGCTTACAAGTTTGTAGTTGAGCATTTCCACATCGATGGTGTCTTCTTCGAATGTTGTTTCGGTAGAGATCGATTTGCGTTCGGAGTAGGGGATTATCGGACTCTCGTCGATGCCGTTCGCGCGTTCCCAGATCATGCGTCCGTGTTCGCCCAATGCAGTATGCAGCATTTCGGGTGGCATCTGCTGCAGGGTGTGTACTTTTTCCACTCCCATTGAGCGCAACAGGGTGTAGGTTTTTTCGCCCACCATCGGAATTTTTTTGATGGATAATGGAGCGAGAAAAGGTTTTTCTGTTCCGCGATCTACTTTTTGCTGACCGTTTGGTTTTGCTTCTCCGGTGGCGACTTTCGATACGGTTTTGTTTTGCGATAACCCAAAGGAGATGGGTAGTCCTGTTTCACGAATAATTTTCTGACGCAGTTCCGTTGCCAGTTTGTAGCTGCTGAAGAAGCGCTCCATTCCGCTGAGGTCGACATAGAATTCATCGATCGATGATTTTTCATATACAGGAACATTCTCGCGTACGATATCGGTTACCATTCCCGAATATTTGGTGTAGCTCTCGTAGTCGCCACGAACGATGAGAGCGTCGGGACACAGTTTTTTCGCCATACGTATAGGCATTGCTGAGTGCACACCGAAACGACGCGCTTCGTAGCTGCATGAAGAGACCACACCCCTGTCGCTCGTGCCGCCAATGATGACCGGTTTGCCGATGAGCTTCGGGTTGAGCTGACACTCGACCGATACGAAGAAGGAGTCGAGATCCATATGTACGATGTTGCGTTCCATAGTTGTATGTCATTCAGTCCGTGGCATCCGATATGTAGCCGGGGGCATCCGATATGTAGCCGGGGGCTTAAGCCCCCGGTTACATATCCGGGAACCCCGTTCCAAATATAGATATACCGACGAATTTTTCATCATTAAATGATGAAAAATTCGTCATTATGATTAATTTCGTTTCATAATAAGACAGTTACATGATTAAGACATCGTCAAAGACATTGATTTACATACATGTCGTGTTTTCCACGAAGCACCGTAGTCCTACGATTCGCCCGGAGGTTGAAGGGGCGGTATATTCGATCATCCGTGCACAATGCATTGAGCGAAAGATCTCATTGATTGCCCTCGGGGGCATGCCGGATCATGTGCATATGTTGTTGGTGCTACCGTGTCATCTGCCACTCTCTGAAGTGGTTGGAAGGATTAAAGGCGCAAGTTCCAAAGCAGTAAACGATGCCGGTCTCGTTCCGGGTGGATTTGCGTGGCAGGTGGGATATGGCGCATTCTCTGTGTCGGAGCAGGGAGTGAATGCGGTTAGAAGGTATATCGAAAACCAAAAGGAACATCATTCCACAAAGGGACCATTGTCCGATTGGGAATTGCCGGATTGATGCGCTGCTGAGGAAAGTCATTATCTTGTTCTTGTGTTTTGGAACTATTCTTGCAATATTCCATTTCCAAATCATTGAGCTATGAAACGTGTTTTATTTTTCTCTGCAGTTGTTTTACTGTTATGTTCCTCCTTTTCCTGGTTTCAGTCGCGCGATGCGGTGGTGGAATCCAAGTCCGGATTAGGGGTATTTATCATGTGCGAACCGGTTCAGGCGTACGATAAACTTTTTGTTGTTAAGACCGCGCATAAATCGTCCAAGTATGTAGGCGGACTTCCGGTGGGAGTGGTGTTGGGAATAGATGATCCCATCGATCGCCTGGTGCAACGCGCTCTACGTAAGGGACGGAAAAAAAATATTGACGCAATCATTACCTCTGATGCACGGATGGCAGTAGCGATAAAATTCAGAGGAGCGCCAACAGTGGATGAACGACTCCGTGCGCGTCCGGTAAGTATAAGCGGAGTGGATGTGTATGTGAAAAGCAAACCACAATCGTCGTACCTCGAAGTAGCTACCATTTCCTTAAAGACGGAGAACAGACTAACTGTGCCGGGAATTGATACCGACAGACTGGCAAAGATGATTCAGACCTTGATCGAACAGGGAAAGAAAGCAGGATATACTTTTCAGGGATTGATCACAAGTGATGGGGTAAGTGCAACGCTGATTTCTTACAAGTAGATGGAATGTGCTTACAATTCTCCTGCAAGTAATAAGGCCAGGAGGATAATCAGTACCAGTACAAAAAACATATAAGGGTTTTTGTAAAGTGGTTTTTTCGGACGCTTGGTAACTGTATCGTATTGGTGTTTCAAACGCGAAAAATCCTTGTACTTCATCATCTCTTCATCAGAGATCTGCTGACCACTATTTTCTTTATGTAGTTTATATTTTTTCATTTCCGCCCCCGGCGTTCGTTGAATTTTTGTTTCAGTTTTTCAAGTGCCCTGTACACTTTCATCTTGGCATTTGCTTCTGTTATGTTATACATTCCTGCAATTTCCAGGAACGAAAGTTTTTGCATAAACCGAAGCTCAATCAGCACATTTAATTCCTCCGGAAGTTCTGCAAGCGCTTCCAGAATCAGGGTGCAGTTTTCTTCGGAGTAAAGTTCGTTTATTTCTTCCATCATCTCAACAGCATCTGATTCTTTTACTTCGATATCCGATTCGCGTTTCGATTGCCGGAAGTACATGTTTACTTCATTCGATGCAATGCGGTAGAGCCACGAAGAAAAGGGGTGGCCTTGGTCGCGGTATTTGCCAAGGTTAATCATCGCCTTCAGAAAAACCTGTGCAGTCAGATCGCCACTAAGTTGTTTGTCGCGGATGCGGTGATGGATAAAGAGAAAAATGGGTTTGTAATAGTGATCATACAACACCGCAAAGCGGGCGGGATCGGCCTTTGCAGCATTGATCTGCAAAAGCTCTTCCTCCCTGCTGTATTTGGTGTTGTTGTTTTGCATGCCGTTCATTCACATCACTAATACTACAATGTGCTTTCATGAAAAAGTAACAGGTTTTTTTAATCCTCTTTAAATTAATCAGTTGCGGTGTTCGCTGACCAGTTTCCGGCAGAAGAACTTAGCGATCGGCTAATTCGAGCAATCCCTTTACCAGTTTGTCAAGATCACTTGTTGAAGTGTAGACATGTGGTGTTACTCTGATTCCGTTTACTTTCTGCCATTCGATGGCTACTGTATGTACGCTGAACTTATCAAATAAATAGGATTCGATCTCGGTTGCCTTTTTACCTTCAATTCCAACCGTTGCAATAGCACACGAGGCATGATCGGAAAGCGGAGAATAGAATTTGATTTTAGGATGTTGTTTAACCTTGTTCACCCAGTAGTTTTTCAGCCAGCGAAGCCGTTCTTCCTTGCGTTTACTTCCGATGGATTCATGAAAACTAATTGCTCTGCCAATTCCCATTTCCGCAGGGAAAGAACGTGTGCCTAAGGCTTCGAATTTGCGGATGTCATCGCTTTTCGGATTTTCGCTCGACATTATCGGCCACAGGTTTGCAATACGTTCTTTTTTCACATACAACATTCCTGTACCAAAGGGTGCGCATAACCATTTATGCAATGATGTTCCTGCAAAGTCACAACCAATATCGTGCAGATTCATTTCGTAATGCGCAAAAGAATGGGCGGCATCCATTACCGTTAAGATGTTTTTTTTCTTTGCTTCTTCACAAATGCGTTTTGCAGGTAAAATATGACCTGTCCAGTTTATGACTTGTGTTAAGTGTATCACTTTTGTTTTTGTACTGATCGCATCGGTAAATAATTTCACGACTGCTTCCTCATTGTCGAGACCAACAGGAATATCGATCCACACGAGTTTGATGCCTTCGCGTTGTTCCCTTTGCATCCAGGCGTGACGCATGTTGGGATAGTCGTAATTGGTTACGATTACCTCATCTCCTTTTTTCAGATCAATTCCGTAAATGATAATGTCCAGCGCTTCGGTGGCGTTGCGGTTTATTGAAATTTCATCGGGATCAGCACCGGCAAGTTTTGCAAGGTCGCGACGCACATCTTCTCTTCCCTTATCCAGAACCCTCCACATGTAATAAGTAGGAACTTCGTTCGAAAAACGATTGTAATGTTCAAAAGCTTCCTGAACGACTTTGGGCTGAGGACTCACTCCGCCATTATTGAGATTAACGATGTTTTGAGATACAGTGTAGGAGTGACGCACCCACGACCAAAAATCGTCTTCACTTGTATTGAGTGGTGGAGCAATCTGCGAAAATGATAGATCGCTTACCGACAACAATCCAAGTCCACCGGCAGCTTTGGCTGTAGTCGATAAAAATTTCCTGCGGGATGCATCCATAGTAATAGCTTTCCTGCAATATAACCGATAATGGGGAATAATGGAAGGGAGAATTTACTAACCGAGCACCTGACTTTGTGAATTCAGGATTTCGAGCAGGATTTCAAGTTTTTTGAGCAGGTCTTCTCTCTTTTTTGAAGGGAGAACGACTTGGTTCATGAATTCTTTTTGCAACAATTCCATGTCTCTTAATACACTTCTTGGATCCTGATCCGGGTCGAGTATTTCGATGGGTTTGATGTCCATAATCTCAGCGATGCGAATAAGTCGTTCTACCGTAAGATCCACATCATTACTTTCAAGTCTTGCATAGCTTCGGGAAGAGATGCCAAGTCGCTCGGCAATTTGGTCCTGCGAAATATTTCTTGCTTCACGCAAAGAGCGAATGCGGATATGAATAGCTGTAAGTTCCGGCATAATCTGCGGTAAAAATAGCAGCATTAGCGAATTGTCAGGATGATTTTAGCTAAAAATAGAGGGGATTATTAAAATTCTAATGAATGATAAATCAATAATTTAAAGCAAATAATTGCATTCGAAAACAATGTTTTAATTAACAATTATTGATGTTAAAGTGAAAAATTACTACGGTAAATGCATGAGATAGTTTACAGAATCCGGACCACTATTGAAAAGCAGATCGATAACCGAAAGGTTGGGGATAAATGGATGTCTGTCTGAAAACACTTGAGTATATTCAGGAAAGGATTCCGTATCGTTTTCATTGAATGATTTGCTTCTGAAATCTGTAAAATCAGATGGATAGGATTCAATGTATACTGAGCTTAGTTGAAGGTTTTTTTTGAGATTCAAACATTTGTCGAGAACCTGAAGCAGTTCGAGATCAAACTCCATAAGCCAATCGTGTTTTTTTTCGAATACAGGAGAAAATAAATGTTCGTAATACTCAAAAAAGGGGGCGTTTTTATACGCTGAGAGGATGGTCCGCCAATGGTTACGCTGCCAATTGTCGCGATGGGCAATGCGGATATCCGTCACCGGCGTTTTGCCACTTCTGCCTTTTTCAACGGGTATAATAAGTGTAATCGGACCATTTGCTCCCAGAATAGTACATCGGTTTCGCAAGGTTTGTTTCGGAAAGTGCTCCATGCTCTCGATCAGCACGTTCGCATGCCGTGTGTACTCCGCAAAATAGGAGACAGGGGGAAGATAGGCGATGGGTAACACAGAATTCACATTGCGAATATAAGGTTCCATATCGCAGACTCTGTTTGAATTCCTATTTTCGTTCTGTGCTGAGGCGATTGAATTGTTTGTTGTGGATTGTTCTGTGGGCTATACCAATATCCGGTTTAGCGCAGGATCCTGCATTTTTTCGGATCTCGTCCGAACAAGGCCTTCCGAGTAATGAAGTTTACACGGTGCATCAGGATAAAAAAGGATTTATCTGGATTGGCAGCGATGCAGGTTTATTCAGGTATGATGGGTTTCGCTTTAAACGGTATAAGTCTTCCGGACAAAAATCGAGGGCGCTTTCCGGATTGACAGAATCAAATGATGGAAGTATTTATGCATATTCTTTTTCCGGCCAGATTTTTCATACCCAAGGCGATTCTCTGGTTGAATTGCCTGATTGGAGAAAGCCACTTAATAGTATAGCAATTGGTTATCTGAAGGATGTCGGTGAGGTTTTATGGGTGACTGCCTTGGATGGAGTTCATGCATTTTCCATCCTAAAAAGGGAGTGGATCTATTTTGATGACTACATCAATTTTCTGGGTGGTGATGATTATCGTGTTGTGGCATCCGGAATTTTTCATGGTAATGAATTTGCGTTTTTGATGGCTGCCGGTCTAGGTGTAATTAACCAGGAAGGAGAGACATCTTTTCTTCCTGTAAAGGATTTTAAAGACCATGGAGTTTATACACTTTCAAAAAAAGGAGATCAATACTGGATTATCAATATTAACGGTAAAGGTGTTTATGTCAGCCAGGGAGGGCGAATTGTCCCTTTCCTTTCAGAGTCGTTAAATTCTGCGATAAATGGACGAAAGATGACCTTTAATAAATGGATTGACGATGAGTTTTTTATTGGTACACACTCCGGATTGATTATTTATAATGACAGGACAAACACTTTTCATGAATATTTTCATTCCACCCCTGTATCGGGAGTGATCAAGGATCGTGAAGATAATTTTTGGATGACCTCCTTGTCTGAAGGGGTTTTTCGAATTCCTGATTTTCGTAACGAAGTATGGAGAATTCAAGCATCGTCCGGGCGCACGATTCCGATAACAAAGATTAATGTTAATCGGGAATTTGTTTTTTGTTCAAGCGGTCAGGGTCATGTTGGTGTTTTGAACCAAGCCACTAAGGAATGGAAAGTCATCCCAATGCCTATCCAGGCCGATCCGCAAACTTTGTTTATTGATGTAGATGGTCGGGCCTATATTTCTATAATGAACACGATTTATGAACTGAAAGGAGAACAATTTATTCCTCTGGTTACTACTGTCTCTTCGTGTAAAACTATTTTTCGTATTAATGGTGGTTATTTGTTTGGGTCTTCTATTGGTGTGTTTTTTCTTCCGGAGATCAGTGATCGTTTTCCATTGAAAACCTTATCCAGATTTTGGACCCGCGAATTTCAGTTACACCCATCAAGGCCGGGAGCATATCTTGCAGCAACGGATAATGGTGTTCTTGAGATTCTTCCGCAATCTGATTCTTTTGAAGTGCGTACATTTTGTATGGAGGGTCAACAAGTATTATCGATACAAGTGGACACTACCCATCAGTCTCTTTACACATTAACGGCATCCGGAGAACTAGTGAGGATTGACCAAGAGGGTGAACAACTCATTAAGAAGTTTGATGAAGCAGATATTCCCAATAAAATTCGACTTCAGGATTCCGGTATAGTAGTAGCTACTGCACATGGATTGATAACCATCCGTTTTGGTGACTGGAAGTCGCAACGCATCACCAGACGCGAAGGTCTTGTTGCGGATGAAATCAATGGACTTGTTGTTGTTGAAAATGGGTTTTGGTTGGCTACAGCAAGGGGTTTGCAGTTCATTCCGTCTCATGCCAAGGATGCCATCTCAGATGCATCCTTGTACCTTAAAACATTGAAGACCGACGAGCAATATCATGATCCATCTGCATTTCTTCATTTGGATTTTGGCCAATCGTTAACATTCTTCCCCGAGTTTTCCTGTTATCGTTTTGCTGATGCTGCTGATTATGCCTATCGCATTTTACCTCATGATACGACCTGGAGATTTATTCCGGGAAATACCGAATCCTTTACTATTCCGTCACTTCAATCCGGTGAGTTTACAATCGAGTTGGGTTTGGTTTATGAAGGCGAAATGCTGGTGGAAAAACCAATCTATATAAAAGGTTATGTGCTTGCACCGTTCTGGCAGCGATGGTGGTTTTATTTATTGATTGGTTTGTTCGCATTAGTCGTTGCGTTTACACTTTTCAGAATCCGATTGAAATTTATTCGCAAAAAACAATTGCAGGAATTGAACCGGATTCATTTGGAAACAGAATTGAAACTATCACAGCAAACTGCGCTAAAATCACAAATGAATCCTCATTTTTTGTTCAATGTGTTGAACTCTATCAAAGGATTTATTTATGAAAATGATAAAAAGAACGCGTCTTCTTATTTAAGCGATTTTTCTGTTTTGGTTCGTCATGTCCTGGAGTTGAGTGCACGGCCGCAAATCAGATTGTCGGAAGAGCTGCAAGTTATTGAGCCTTACATCAGATTGGAAGCGATGTTACTCGACGGAGATTTTTCTTATGCAATTCATGTAGATGATTCCGTTGATCCGGATAATATTGCAATTCCTCCTCTTATTATTCAGCCCTATGTTGAGAATGCCTTTAAACACGGCTTAAGACACAAACAAGGCGAAAAGCGTTTAGAGATAAATGTCGGAGTGGAAAATAACCAGTTAATCATTGCTATTGCTGATAACGGAGTGGGAAGAATTCGTTCAGGAGAAATCAATAAAGACAGAAGTCAGCACCGTTCCTTTGGTTCCGATGCATCACGCAAACGAATTGCATTATTTTCGGACGGAAATAGCGAGCAACAGGCAGTAGAAGTGGTTGATCGTTTTGATCAGGAAGGAAAAGCTACAGGTACCATATACATCCTTAAAATACCTTTACATGAATTCTGAGAAAATAAATGCGGTGTTGATTGATGATTCTTCACAGGCACGGAAATTATTGCGATTGATGCTTGCAGAATTAGCGCCTGATGTAAATGTGCTTGGCGAATGTTCGGATTTAAGTGAAGGAGTAAAATCAATTCGGGAATATAAACCTGACGTTGTATTTCTCGATATTGAGATGCCGGGTAAATCAGGACTTCAGATTTTGGAGGAGCTTCCCCGTGATGAAATGCAATATGAAATAATATTTACAACAGCTTACGACGAATATGCTTTGCGTGCATTTCGCTTATCTGCATTGGATTATCTTTTAAAACCAATCAGTGAAACAGAACTTAACGAAGCAGTAAAAAAGATCCGTCAGCGAAAACAATTGTATTCTTCATCCGAAAGAATTCAGGCACTCAATACAAATCTTCAGCAGAAAGAAGCAAGCGTAATTTGTGTGCCTATTCAAAATGGTTTCGCACGTATTCCTCTGGAATCAATCTTGTATTTCGAAGCGGATGGTTCCTACGTGAATATTGTAACAGTTGAAGGCAAACCGCGGACGATCTCAAAAAATTTGAAATACATCGAAAAAACACTTGAAGGGAACTCACGCTTTCTTCGGGTTCACCGGTCGTATTTGCTGAATATCAACCAGGTTTTGGAATACAACCGATCCGGACGAGGTACCATCCTCATGAAAAATGGCCATTCCATCGATCTGGCGCGCGATCGAAAAGAGGCTTTTTTAAAGGTTTTTGGGACCTGAAATAGCGGTTCGTAAACTCAAACGGCACTTTCACAAAGTCGGTATTGCCTTTTACACAAAGTGTGGCTATGTTCGGTTTCGCAAGCAGGCGAATGAGGAAAAGCCCCGGAAAGATTTACTTCTTATGGGGCTTTTTCTGTTTCTAACTTTGCTGCTTATGGGAACTTCGGGAATTTGCTGAAATCAGGTTTACGCTTTTCGATATATGCGTTTTTCCCTTCTTTGGCTTCATCGCTGAGGTAATACAATAAAGTTGCATTTCCTGCCAACTCCTGAATACCGGTTTGTCCGTCGAGCTCTGCATTGAAGGATGATTTCAGCATGCGAATGGCCAATGGCGATTTCTCACGGATCTTCCCAGCCCAAATCATCACTTCGTCTTCAAGTTTATCGAGAGAAACAACTGTATTCACCAAGCCCATATCCAAGGCCTGCTGTGCATTGTACTGGTCGCAGAGGTACCAGATTTCACGTGCTTTCTTTTGACCGACACAACGTGCCAGATACGATGCCCCAAAACCACCGTCGAAAGAACCAACGCGTGGACCGGTTTGCCCGAAGATGGCGTTTTCGCTGGCGATGGNNTGTCCACCACCAATCGCGTATCCGTTTACCATGGCAATCACCACTTTCGGAATGGAACGGATGATCTTTTGCAGATCAAGAACATTCAAACGGGGAATTTTATCGCCTCCAACATATCCGCCATGACCACGAACGTTTTGGTCACCACCCGAACAAAATGCTTTATCGCCAACACCGGTGAGAACAATGACATCCACCTTCGCTTCGTCGCGGCAATAATTCATCGCATCGATCATCTCCATAACGGTTAGCGGAGTAAACGCATTACGGAAACGCTCACGGTTGATGCTGATCTTAGCAACGCCTTCACAGAATTCAAACTTGATTTCTTCGTAGTCCTTGATTTTAGTCCAGTTTCTCATTGGATTTTGGTATTGATGGTTTTGATTTTATTTTATTGTGGTATGGGCAATTCAATTACGAATTAGCTTTCAAATGATCGAAATAGCTTTTTAAAATTTTTGGATTTTCCCTCGTAGGTGTAAACACTTCCAGTACGGAGGCTTGCTGATTTGACGAATCGTAAAACGCTTTGAGTTGCAAATCGAGTTCGAGTTTACTCTCGGCTTTGAAATAATTTAATCCAAACGCTTTGCAAAGGTGTTCTGCAGAAAGCTGTTGACGTGTCTCAAATAATTTTTCAATTTCCTCTTCGTGCTCTGGTCCGTCAATGATGCGGAAAATTCCTCCTCCGCCATTGTTAATGACAATTATTCGCAATGAAGAATGAAGATAATTGTTCCAAAGTGCATTACTATCGTAGAAAAATCCAATATCACCGGTAATGAGAGTGGTCGGACGTTTACTTGCATGAGCCGCTCCTGATGCTGTGCTGGTGCATCCATCTATTCCGCTTGCACCACGGTTGCTGTGATAATCGATTTTTTCGGTTTCCCTGAACAATTGCACGTATCGCACCGGAGAACTGTTACTCAAATGCAGATCACTTTTCGCAGGAATTGCATTGAGAATACGGTCGAACGCAGATAAATCGGAGAACGAACAATTACTCAAATAGTCAAGATGTGCTTTTTGCGTTTTATGGTCTTTTTCTTTCCATGTTTTACTCCACTTGCTTTCTTTTTTCTTCAGGTAAGGGAGTAGTTGAAGCAGCAGAGAGGCAGGACTGAGTGGAATGGTATGTGTTAAACATTGGTAAGTATCCAGGTGCATTTCAGAAGGATCAATATGCCAGTGTTCTTTGGGAGTGTTTTTGCGAATAAAGACTTTTACTTTTTTCGAGATTACAGGTCCGCCAAAGGTGATGAGCAGATCGGGATGGAAATCTATTTTCTCGCCATCATGAATGGAAGTAATGATACGATCGATGCAGCCATTGAAACGTTCACTGTGAAGATTTGATGTGGTCTCTGTCAGGACTGTTACAGATGGATCATCTGCAATCTGCTCAAGCATTTTTTCCAACGCAGGATGTGGTTCCATCAGTCCGGTAAGAATCAGTTTTCGTTCGGAATTGTTCCAGCGTTCTGCAAGCGACATCAACTGATCTTCAGATAAGGAAGATTCAGGAACCAATGTGTCGATCGGACGAAGTTGTGGTAATTCCTTGCTTCTTCCGTAGAGAGGTTCGCTTAAGGGAATATTGATGTGTACAGGACCTTCACCGTGCAGCAGGGTTTGATCGTAAGCCTGTGATACAATTCTGCGGATGAACCAAAGCTCTTCTTCCGTTTTTCCGTCGCCGGGAATTTCGTAGCCGTGTTTAACGTAGTTGAGGAATAGATCGCGCTGACGAATGGTTTGACCATCGGCTTGATCCACCCAGGCAATAGGACGATCTGCAGTGAGTATCAGTAGCGGTACTTTTTGGTAATACGCCTCTGCAATAGCAGGAGCATAGTTAAGTGCAGCAGTTCCTGAAGTACACACTACTGCAACCGGACGGCGCAACTGTTGGGCCATTCCCAAAGCGAAATAGGCGGCACTGCGTTCGTCGGGAATGACGATCAGTTCAATTTCAGGATGATGGTGAAAACTCAGCGAAAGAGGAGCGTTTCTGGAACCCGGACTCAATACAACTTCCCTAAGTCCTTTCTGGATAAGGGTTTCAACGAGATGTGTTACTCCGGCTTTGTCGCTGTACATGGGGGTAAAAGTAATCAAAACTACCTTTTACCCTAACAAGCAGAATGACGCTTGGTTGCAGGTATGCGGATTATTCGGTCAATACCGCCAGCACCCGGTAATAATACCGTTTCTTTTCCTTGCCTTCCTGTTTTTCCGATAATGGAATCAACTCATAGCGAACTCCTTTTGAAGGCTTTCCTTTTGCTTTTTTAACCACTACAGATGCGCTTTTGTAGGGATCGGCAAAGAATTGTGCCTGAATTAAATTGGCAATGAAAACAGTGTCGCGTGGTTGAATCGTTTTGGTAATGGTTTCCTGACGGGCAATCCATGTGACATGAACGGGATGCGGAGTTTGGTTGATCAGCCAGGCTTCGTTCGAATAGATGACTGCGCATTCTACCACCTCTTGTTTTGGAGCAGGTTTTTCTTCCTTTTTTCCCGGACCCGGATCTGTCAGCACCGTAACGCGGTCATCCCAATTGTCTTCGATCTTATTTACCAATACACCCTGTTCATTGAAAAAAAGATAGGTGCGGTACCATTGAATTCCGCCGTCGGGAGCTGAGGATAATTCAATTTTACTGACCACCTTATTGGGGTGATGCTGGAAATAAACGGAGCGATGTCCGTGGTTGCGGCTCACTTCTCCCTGGTACATGATTTTTCCTTGGGGATCGTAACAGACTGCCTTTCCGTTTCCGGTGCTGTTGAGGATATAACTGTAAGCAGAAATTTTTCCGTTCGGGTATTTCTCTTTGTGCAAAACGAGGGTATCGCTTTTTTTTGACTGCTGAGCAGAAATGTTATGAATTCCTGATAATGAACAAAGCATCAGAAATAAAAGTGTCGGTATTTTCGAAAAGGTTATCATAAGTGCCGGAAAGATACCTTGGAAATTCAAAATTTATGCCAAATAATGAATCTGATATTTTATGAGTAATAAATTATCGTTCTTGTACCTTAGATGTAATCGTTTTTCCGGATTACCGCAAACCTATTTTCGTAATCAAAAAATCGATCGTCCTCCACCTGAGAATGGAGAAGGAGTGATGTACTTCAAAAGAATCTCAAATCCACCTCTGTAACCGGTAGAATTCGATAAAGCTGAAGTGTTCATATCGTAACTCATTCCGATTTGAAAGTGATTGATCTCGTACAAACCTGCAATTACGATTGCGTCTTTACTTCTTCTGTACATTCCCGCAGAAATAGCGGATCCTTCTCTGAAACCTGTAATTCGGGACTCCTGCTGAATCTCATATCTGCACAATGCTCCGTACATAATTTCCCGATGTCCGCCCTGCAGTTGAACGAGAACAGAAGGATGCCAGCTGATCTTTGAATTTTTGATGTAAATGGATGAACTGTTGTACAAAGAAAATTTCATATCCAGTTTATCGCTCGGGTTGTTGTTGAAGGAATACATCGGACGGTTAAGGTGTCCCACCGAAAATCCGAGTGAATTCGAAAATCCTTTTTCGTCCGCAACGGTTCTGGTTTGCTGATTGTGGTTCCATGAAAAACCATAACCCATGTCCAAAAAACGAAAGCTTTGGGTGAATTGCGTTTCATTTGTAGGAAGCGAAGAATTGTAATTCATTCCATCGAACTGACTCCCCCAGGTGAGATTGGGATCTTTAAGCACATTTTGACCAAAGCCAACGTAAACTGCGTTCGAAAGGGAGTTCAGCTGATTGAGTTTAACCGTATAACACAAAGGAATGTTGATTCGAAGCGAATTCAGTTTGTTGATCGCTGCCTGATCGGCAAATGCGGTAAGACCAATCGCCCAGAAATTCGGATTTCCCCTTTTGTAGTTAATCCTGGAACTTACCGTTGCACCAAGTGTGCGGTAACCTTTGTCGATCATGTTCCACTGACCTTTGTACTGCATAGAAACATCCAGTTCTTTCAAAGCTCCTGCATAGGATGGATTGAACTGAACAGGCGTCATATAAAATTGCGAGAAATGAATATCCTGCGCAATGAGTCCGCTTACCGAACTCAAAACAATTGCTGCCAATAAAATTAATTTCGTTCTCATACTTATTTCATTAAGTAAATTGATCCTTTGCGTTCAACCGTTTCTCCATTGAGAAGTTTTGCGTTCAACTGAAACATGAACACTCCCTGGTCGGCTATTTTTCCGTTGACTTCCCCATTCCAGCAATCGCTTGCAGAGCTCATGCGACGAACCATATTTCCCCAGCGATCGAAAATCTGAACATCCAATTCTGTAATACAATTTCCATACACACACCACTCATCATTGTTGCCATCGTTGTTCGGACTGAATGCCTCTGGAGTGAAAATCTCTCCGCAAACAATGTCTACAATCACCACTACGGTTGCAGTTGCAGTACATCCTCCCGAATNNAGTGGAACAACTCAGCGAGGACGAAGGTGTCCAGCTAAATGTTGAACCTGCACTATTTGCATTGAGCTGTGAACTTTCTCCAAGAGTAATTACCGGTGGAGTAGCAGTCGCTGATAATGATGGAATCGGATTGACATTTATTGTTACAAATGCGGTATCGGTACAACTCCCGTTAATGGCAACAACATACAGATTCTGGGTTGATGTCGGGCTGATGGTGATGGCACTTGTATTTTGTCCACCGGACCAAACGTACGAATTACCACCAGATGCGTTTAGTGTTACGCTTTGACCTTCGCAAATATTCAGGTTTCCGCTAACCGATGCAATCGGAACCGGAAGCACATTCACAAGCACGCTTGCAGTAGATGAGCATCCCGATTGAGTTCCGATAACAGTATACGTTTGTGAACTTCCGGGCTGGTCGGTGATTACTGCTGAGGTTGATGAAGATCCTGCAGTCCATTG
>DEHO01000022.1 GCA_002351955.1 Flavobacteriales bacterium UBA2798 | reverse complement strand
CACGAACGAGCACGATCGAGTGTTCCTGAAGGTTGTGACCCTCTCCCGGAATATAAGCGATCACCTCTGTTTTGTTGGTCAAACGCACCTTAGCAACCTTACGAAGCGCAGAATTTGGCTTCTTGGGAGTTGTGGTATAAACCTTCGTGCAGACACCGCGACGCTGTGGGCAGGAGTTCAGCGCTGCTGACTTGCTTTTGCGAGGCTTAGAGCTTCTGCCTTTTCTTACCAATTGCGAAATGGTTGGCATAATTATTCGTCTTGTTTTTGTATTCGATTAGGTATAGTTATCCCGTATTTTGGGGCTGCAAAGTTAGGAGGAAAACTTTATTATGCAACCAAAAATCCAACTTTTTCACACAAACGTGTTAGTCTGATGCCGACAAAANNGACAGCCATGCAACACCTGTGCAAATTACTTTTTAAAAAAATAAAAAATTAAATTCCTGTAATTCAATACTTTAAATTGTAATAAAATGATAAAAAGAATAATATGCAAGTCAAATGACTGATTATCAATAAATATTTGGTTTTACAACTAAATATATCAATAAATACAATTACAATATAAATTATTAAAAATCAGTAAAATAGTTAAAATAATTAGTATTTAGGAATTCAACAATAGACACTCTTAGGTTTAGGTAGAAGCAATAAATATTTTGCTTCAGGACTACTATAAATTTAATTTTATGCCATGCAGATTCAGTCCGGCCATCGTGCTCTACCCCTTTTTTTTGTGATAGGCAGGGAGCGGTCCGGAACAACTTTATTGAAGTCGTGTTTAGATGCTCACCCGCATCTTTGTATTCCTGTTGAGGCACTAATTACAGTTAACCTTTTTAGCAAGTACTATTTAAACAATAAGAGATTTACTAAGGCTCAATTAGAGAGTTTTATAGGTGATCTTTTCTCTCTGAAGCAAACCAGAAAGCTGGGAATTGAAGAGAATGAAATTCGGGAATGGCTTTACAGGTTCGAGCTGCCCACCTTTGGCGAAGCCATTAAGAGTGTTTATTATTTGTATAATATTAAAAACGGTTCGAAGCAATTGATAATGATTGGCGATAAAAACCCTTCTCATATTTTACATATTAATTTATTACGAAAAATATTCCCTGAAGCTAAGTTTATTGCCCTTGTTAGAGATTACCATACTCAAATAAAATCGATCAGAGGTGTTAGCCTTGAAACAAAGAACATTGCTTCATTAGCTTGTCGTTGGAAATTTGCAAATTCTAGGATTCTTGCGTTAAAAAGGAAAAACCCAGAACTTGTCCATATTATTAGGTTTGAGGAATTAATTTGCCAAAAAAGAGAAGAGCTATACCAAATATGCAATTTTCTGGGGATTGAATTTTCAGAAGAAATGATATCCGGTCGTTTAAACAGACTTGGTTTGTTTAACAATTACACACAAAAAATTCACCAAAGTACGTTGGGAAAAATTGATCCGGATAAGACAAAAATCTATCCAATAGATTTTTCTTTAAACGAACTAAAAACAATGGAGGCAATTGCCGGTGATGTTGGTATACGCTTTGGATATGCAAAACAAATTGAAATATCCAATATAGAAAAAACAATAGTAAAAATACGAACCTTGTTATCTCAAATCTACGGTATTAGTTACCTTTTAAGTGCACAAATAATTGTGTATTACCCTTTTAAAATTCGCTTGATACTTCAACGAATGGTTGAGTACTTGTTCAAAAATCGACACACGAAATCTGAACAAAAATCTTAGAATTCTAAACAATGAGATGGTGTGGAGTTATTTTGTTATTCTAAAATCTATAGCAAGATTTACTCGATCTGATTTGGCAAAATTATCAGATGAATGCCTAACAGAATAATCAAATAAACACCAATCTCCTTTTTTTGCCAAGATCCTTTCTTCATTTCCACATCGCATAACAGATACACCATCTTTTAGATCCTCTAACAAAAGATGAAAAACGAGATGGGACTGGGTGTGGGAATGATCTTTTGTTCCTGCACCGGGGGCAAGTCTGAAGTATGCGGCAAAATAAATCCCAGGAATTTTTAAGACTTTATCGTAAGTTTTGGGGATCGCGGAGCAAGCATCATACCATTTAACAGGAAAACCATCCTTATAAATTGGAAAAGCTGTCCATTCCCCATTTCTAAGATCATAACCGGTTTGCTCTGGTNNATATGTTAAATGAGACGGCGTTTCATCAGGTGTACGTTCTGGTGGACAATCGAGAAACTCTTTCATATACATGCTTGAATCCCTTAAGGCCAAATATTCATTTGAATACAATTCAACATTATCAACCAGGCACTTTAAAAACGGGAAGTTCTTTAGATCATAAAACATACTACTATTTTTTATACAACCAATGATATTTTATTTTCAGCATAAAGTTCTCGAATTGAATTAATATATCCTTTGCCAGAATACACATCTTTTGGAACAAAATACAATGCAATAACCGAACTCCCCAATCGAACACCCGGTGCAAAAAAATAAAGCTTATGTTTACGATAAAGACGTTCTGAATATTGGATAATTGACCGATTACCACATTTTTCCACAAACTCCCCAACCTTATCGGCTGAAGTAAGAATTATATTTATTTTCCTCTCAAATTCACTCTCTGTGTATTCCACAAATGATATATCATTTTCAAGTAATCCATATTTCTGAAGTTCAAAATCCTGGAAAATCTGTTGTTTGCACTGGTCAGAATAAATGTAAAAATAATTTTTTTGATGGGTACACCCATCACTGTCAATTTCAACACAATACCCTCGTTTGTGAACAAGATCTGAAGATTGCAGTTTAATTGATCGTGGTTCACCAATAATAGGGTTAATGGGACGGAAATAAATATAAGTATTCACCTTAACATTGTCACCTGATAAATAGCATTTAAGTCCCAAAGTTACTCCCTGATGAAGGTAGCTTATGGATTGCGAAGTCGACCAATTGTTCTTTATTAATTTTTTGATTTCATCATTAATATTAAAAATCGAATAAATATTTTCAGGAGGAGTAATTGTTAAGAAAGCAAAATAAAGTTTTACAGACACCAAATCATTCTTATCAAAATTAAATCCAAAATAATCATTAAACAATACGTCACTTTGCCCGGCTTTTAGGGTATTTGTGACAATTCCCCTCACGCGTGGATCGACAATTACATTATGTATCTTTTCCGAAAAATTCACTTTGAAATTACACTTTTTATATACTCTAAAATATCCAAATGTCCAGCCTCTATTTTATTCATTATTTCATTAGAGTGATAAAGGATGTCCTTGAAGTATACAGATAAATGATACCTGTAAACTTCATCGATGGGAAAATTTTTATGATTTGATGAAATAAAATAATTGATGGAGTTTATGGCTGCAATTCCCGACATAATTGCATTATCGATGCCATGACCAAACAATGGATCACACAATCCTGCAGCATCACCAGTCAATAAAACATTATTGATTGCCAACTTATCCAATTCAATGTTATTTGGAATCACCCACGATTTGAAATCATTTTCATCCGGAAGAAATCCCATTTTTGCTTCAATGAACCGCCGATGTATTGCAAACAATTCCTCTTGAGTACCGTTCGGTAAATAAACTCCAGTATTAAATTTTTTCCCGGATAATGGGAAAATCCAGAAATAACCCGGTTTAACTCCATCAATGAAATAAAATTCATTAGTGTCAGTAGTAAGAATTTCTGAGGTAGCATAATACCTACAAGAAATTCGCTTCGGATATACAAGTTTTGGAAAAAAACGCCTTCGAATAAACGATGAGTATCCATCCGCTCCAATTATGAAATCAGCTTCAAGAATTTGCTGTCCCGAATCTCTTGTAATTGTAATTTCATATACATTTTGCTTTCTGGAAATATCAAGAATAGTTGTTCTTTCCAATTTATTCTTATTTTCAATTTGATTCCATAGGTAGGAATCGAGGCGTTCACGTTCCAATGTGCAGAAAAGGTTATTATTTATGGAAATATTCTCTCCTTTAGAATTATGAAATCGTATGTTCTTTGTATAGTTTAAGTTGCCATCCTTTTCAATTTCAGTAAGATCAAACCCTTCTGCCCTAAGGATTTCAAGACAACCAAAAGTAATACCATCTCCACATACCTTATCTTTGGGGAATTCTTTGCGCTCAATCACAATAAAGGAAATGCCTAGCTTTTTGGCCATAAATGCACATGTAGATCCTGCTGGTCCACCACCAATAATGCATACCTGATATTTTTGATTCTTCGACACTTCCTATTATTAAAAAACATTTTCCAGCGTTCGTCAATTTACGAATAAGAAAATAATCATCAAAGCTTTAGAGAGGTCAAAAATTTTAAATTAAGTAGATTCATTGAACATTTTTATGGAGTTGAAGGTATTTCAACATTTTTTCCCTCCAAATGCCAGGTAAAGACAAATACAATCGCTCAATTTCTTCTGGTGTATAAATTTCAAAATCAACTGACTCTGGGCCTAAGATCGTTTCATCACCGGTAAGTAATTTGATATACGATCTATATTTTTTAGACCATGTAAAATAATCAGCTTTTGTGATATATAACACTTGGAAATCAGGAGACACATGGAGCGCGTTGGTGTGTATATACCCTAACATTTCATTGTATCTAATTGCCCTTATATTGTCTTTCTTAACCTTAATGTAATTTAATTCAAATTCATTGATATAAAAATGTAAATCTGCTAAAATTACGGAGGCCAGCATCGGAATAGGAGTGCCAATACAATTGGCATCCCAAATAAACAATCCCCCCTCAGAAGAGCGTTCATCAAAATTTGTATTCTTACCGTGAATCAGGCCAACCTTCCTGTTTTCANNAATAAAATAGTTATTATAAATATTGTCAATTGAGTGAAACCATTTCAACTGTTGTTCACTGCTAATTATGTCCCTAAACTCCATTGAATTTCGGATATCCTCCCTGTTTCGCATTGTCCTTACAAGTTCGATATCATCCCTTCTTAACCGGGAAAGGGTTAATCCGAATTTTTTAATTCGCATTACAAGATCTCTTTTACTTCGAAGGAAGGTTTATTCAACAACGTCTGTTGAACGCGGAATAAATACATCCCTAAAATTCCAAGAGATGACAATATCAAGCTACTAGAAAACAAAACAGCAACAATAATAGAGGTATATCCCATAGGTACATCAAAATAGATTTTTCTAAAAATAAAATATATCCCAGAAGCCAATGAAACGTATGCTCCTAAAAATCCGAGAATCATCATAACTCTCAAAGGAACTGTTGATTGATTGATTACAATTGCTACATAAATCGAAACCAATCTAAAAAAACCGTATCCGGAAACCTTTGATTTACTCTCTAGATGAGTTACAGAAACGTGTCCAATAGAAACTGTATACCATTGAACTATAGAATCCAAAAACAAACCAACCTGAACATTCCTGGATACTACTTTATCAACTAGGCTTCTGGACAAAATTCTAAAGGAAGAACCACCTTTAGTATTTTCGGAATTACCTTTGCTGGTCATCCGTAAATACCAAGAACCAAAATTTCGAATCAAAGGGCCTTTTCGAACATCGGGCATGCCATAAATCAAATCGTAATCAGAATTCACAATAGAGTTGTATAGAACGGAAATTTCTTCAGGCTGAAATTGGAGGTCGTCATCAATTGTAACAACCCAATTACCACGTGTTAAATTTAATCCACACATCAATGCCCCGTGCTGTCCATAATTTCGCGAAAGCCGTATTGCTTTCAACCATTCGAATTGAGTTTTCAATTCAGCAATTACCTTCCACGAATTATCTCTGCTCCCATCATCAATAAGTAATACTTCATAGGATTCGAACGAACGAAGTGATGATTCAAGTCTGTGAATCAATTCCGGTAAAATATTTTCCGAATTAAATACAGGTACTACTATTGAAATTTCCGGTTTCATGGGTACATAGTTAAACCTCCGTCTAATACAATTTTTGTTCCGGATATCCATCTGGCGGCATCGGATAAAAGAAAAACAGAACTCCAAGCCACATCATCAGGAAATCCTGGGCCAAGTGGATAATTTTTAAGATGTTCGTCCATTTTTTCTTTCCCAATAAACGCCTCAGTCTGATCAAACATTCCTGAATGAACCATTGCAGGTTGAATTGAATTAGAACGAATTTTTAGTGATTTCATTTCCAGTGCAATTACTTTAGCAAAGTTTTCCAAAGCGGCTTTTGCAGCTGTATAAAGAACCCCACCGATATAGGGATGGTTTGATGAGACAGAAGAAATAAAAACAAATGAGGAACCGGAAATAACTTTTTTGGTTGAAAACAACCTGGAAACAAGAAATACAGGCGAATGAAAATTAACTTTCATTACTTTTTCGATAACTTCTTCTTGTAAAAATTGTACTGGCATTGGCAATAATTGTGCAGCGGCTGAAACAAAGCCGTTTATTGGTGGCAATCTTTTTACCAGATCTTCTATTGATTGTACTAGTTCAAAATCTACATATTCAGTCTGCAAATTTTCAGGATATGTACTTTTATTGACCAAATCACTCAATTTATTCTGATTTCTTCCAAGGGCAATTACTTTACCGCCCATTTCAAGGATTCTTTCACAGATTGCATGTCCAATTGGAGATGTAGCACCACTCACCAAAATGGTTTTGTTATTTAAGTGAAACGGTGTCATAATTCAGCTATGGTAGTAACATTAACATTTTTCATTTCAAGAGAACAACTGGCCCAAGATAATCCTACACCAAAACCCGACAGCAACATTTTTCCATTCACAATTTTATTTTTTTCACAATGCCTAACAATTGTTAATGGGATTGAAGCAGAACTTGTATTTCCAAATTCATTTAATGTGCTTGGGCATTTATTAACATCAACTTTTAACTTACGACGGATGGTTTCATTAATCAATTTATTTGCTTGATGAAGTATTAAATAATCATGATCCGGAACATCAACACCAGCTAAAGTCGCTACAGCTAGCATAGACTTTGGAGGTTCATCAATGGAAAAATTAAAAACACCCATCCCATCCATATGTAGATTCCGTCGAGATCTAATTACTCCTTTTTCAAATTCAACTTCCTCTTCAGAATTCTCATCAAATGGATTTCGTGTTCCACCATCAGGGATATGAATTGCTTTTGAACGACTTCCATCTGAGTTTAAATCAAAAAACAATACATCATTTTCATTCCCCGAAAATTCAATTAATGTAGCACTACCTGCATCACCAAAAATAGGATAAGAGGTTTTGTCCTTATAATTTTGAGAGTCAGTAGCACGATCACCTGCAAGAAGCAACCCTTTCTTAAGATTTCCTGATGAAAGCATGGATGCCAACATAAACAACCCGTAAACATAACCAGAACATCCAAGATTAACATCAAAAGCAGCTGTCGTTTTAGGGAGTTGAAGTCGATCTTGTATAGTCATAGAAGTTGCTGGAACCAGATAGTCGGGAGATTGACTAACAAAAACTAAAATATCCACATCTTCTTTCAAAATATTCAAATCTGAAAACAATCGCTCCGCAGCATCTGTACACATATCGGATGTACAAATTGCTTTTTCGGCCACTCTTCGAAAATGTATTCCTGTATTTTTTATTAAAAAGTTACGCTCATCCGGAGTTATCCATTCGTAATTATTATTATCCACAGTATTAGCAGGCACTGTACAGGAAATAGCAGAAATTCGAACCTTATTTATTTTAGCTTGTGCCATATTATCTTTTAGCTTTTACAACAGCATAGAGATCACCAAGCGTTTTACATTTCTTAAAATCTTCACCAGTAACTTTAACACCGTATTCTATATCACATAAAGCAATAATAATCAAGAAATGCATTGAACTCCAATTCGGAATCTCATTAAAAGCCATGTCAGCTTTTAATGTACCGGGATCGATTTCTCCGATTTCCCGTTCAATTGATAAATAAAAATCGTTCTCAGTCATAATAAAGAAAAGCGCAATATGATTAACAATATAGTTAGTTTTAGGATAAAATAAAAACACCCCTAATATCTTGTTCTATAGACGAATAATAGTGCCTCCCCAACTCAGGCCTGTACCAAAGCCAGCCAATAAGATAATTTTTCCTTCCAAATTTTGATTATTCTGAAATAATTGGGCCAAGGCAATAGGTATTGTAGCAGAAACTGTGTTACCAATATTTCTAATATCATTAATAAAACGATCATTCTCAATATTCATTTTTTTTCGCAATAATTCAAGAAGATAACCATTCGCTTGATGAAAAACGAAATAATCAATTTCTTCAAAACTTAATTTGTTCTTAGATAAAACCTCCTTAATCAATGCAGGAACAACTTCCATCGAAAAATGAAACACAGAAACATTGTCCATAAAAAGGGTATTATCAGAAGTGATATTTCCAAACTGATCTATTTTGGGATGGCCGGAATTGGAATCTAAAGGATGCCGCATACCTCCTGATTTAATTATGATCTTATTATACGATTTGCCCCTCGTACAAAGTTGAAAATTCCCAATACTATTGACATCTGATGAAGAAACCCATGTTGCAGCTGCACCATCGCCAAACAGGTAACGCCCTGCTTTGTCATTAGAATGGATCTTTTTTGTCCCCGCAGAAGCATTTAAAAGCAATATATTCTCACATTGGCCTGATTCTATTAGAGCCTTTGCAATTGATAGTGAATATAAAAAGCCGGAACACCCATGTGTAATATCAATCGCACCACAATTTTCTTCAAGGTTAAGTTGGCCATGAATGTAACTTGCAGTTGCAGGGGTATGAAAATCAAGGTCAGGAGAACAAAATATTAGGAAATCAAATATATCTATGGAAACTCCCATATCAGAAACTAATTTTTGCGCTGCATCAATTGCAAGATCTGATGCTGTTTCAGTCTCTACTATTTTTCGGGACTCAATTCCAATTTTCGCAAGATTAGGGTTATCTTTTTGTTCAGGAAACAGACTAAAATACTCGGAATTAGTAAATTCTTTATTGGGAAAAGCGGTTGAAATATGTACTATTTTTACTCCCACCTGATAATTAATTATTGTTTAGAAAGTTGATTAAATTTTTCACTATTCTGCATGTCGCCAATCTCATTATATTTCAGGCCAACCAAATAGTATATTGAAGAAAGCTCTTTTCTTTTCATGTCAATCCAATTCGCAAACATTGCAGCAGATGCTCTGTTTTGAGCACTTGCATGGTGTGAATGGATAGTATATAATCGATTGATAGCCTGTATATCAAATTCGATAGCCTTCAATAATTCACTAATACCCATTAGAATTTCATCTTTTGCAAAATATGCATTCCCATTACCCACAAGCAATTGTTCGGATTGATAAGGAAAAACACCTATTAACCGATTATTCAAAGAAATTATAGAATCCATCATTGAATACTGATCATACTTTTTTTGCAGTTCAATATAGGCTGAAGTCATATCCTTTTTAAGAAAAAGCGTTCGATTTAAGCAATACAAAGCTGAGTCCATACAAACCAGTTCTTTGCTTGAGGCAAATTTTAATAATGAAAAATCGGGACTCGAATTTGAAAAAACAAATCCAGTTACTTGAGGGACTATCCATTTATTCAATGCATACTGAACTACATTTTCAGGTTGCCCACCAATCTCATTGTTTATAAAGCGCTTGAAATTAAGTTCTGTTTCTTTTGAAAAACTATCAGTTAGAGGTTTAAAAGGGAGGCTTGCAAAATCAAAATCAAAAATCTGATTTGATTGGGATTTTATTTCTTCAATCTTCGCTTCAACTTCTTTAATCGACTTAAGTTGTAGGATACCATTTAAAAAATTAGTCATTCTAACCTGCACTCTGGTTAAAGCATAAAACTCAGATTTTATTTCTATTTCAGTCAGTCTTTTCCCTGAATTATCTAAAGTAGAATCAATGCCTTTTGCAAATGATTTTTTCATGAGATTATATACATCCCAATCATTAGAATAATAATGACCCAAATTAAAATAAGCTTGAGCATAATTTGAATCTAATTCAACTGCCCTCCTAAAATGGCCTGCCGCTTGTTCCCTCAAGCCTTTTGCCATTAATAAAACTGTTCCCAAGTTATTATGAACTGCAATATAATCGGGATACACGCTTAATGCCTGTTCAAAATAATAAACGGCAGAATCCGTTTTCCTTGATAAATCTGTAGGAGAAAGACCGCCCTTACCTGATCGTAAATGATTTAATACTTGATCGCTATACTCGGTTGCTAATAGTGAATTCATCTTTGCAGATTCAGGCACTTTTTTTATATCTGCTGCATAAAGTGAGATACGGGAATTCCAGTCTGAATTACGCTTAATGACAATTAATGAGCACACAACTAATAGAAATATTCCAATATAATTAACGGTGCTTTTAATCCATTTTGTGTTGTCACTTCTTGTTTGTGTATTAATATAATTTATAAAAGAAGCAACAATTATTGAAAATCCTAATGATGAAGAGAAAGCAAAACGTTCTGCTACAATACCTGGTGCAGGGATAATGTTGGAAAAAATAAAAATTGCCGATAAAAAATACAACCACCCTAAAGCCCATGGTTTATATTGTAAAAACGCTTTTATGGCAAATATTGATATTGTTCCAATAAAAATCAGCCCTAGCCAACACTCCCAATCAGACCAGTTGACAACTTTTAGTGTATTATAACCATAATATGAAATTAAAGGGAGAGGGAAAAACATGCCTTTCACGTAGAACATAATTGTATGAAAAACCATTGGAATTCGCTCGATGAGATTTGGATTTTCCGTATAGAATGGATTTTCGAAAAACATTGGGTTTCGTTCCTGATGCTCTCCTGAAAACAATAAGACAACGATTAATCTAAATAAAATAATTCCACCCAAGGTAAACAGGTATGGTAAAACAACTTTTTTAATTGTGCTAATGGATAGAATTTGGTTGGGCTTGAGAAAATAAATTAAAATGAGCGGTATATGAAAAAGCACTGGAAGCGAAGACCGTTTTGAAAGCAAGCTCAATACCACAAATAATAAAACAAAAAAAGCAGATTTCCCACTTTTGCGCGCAACAAAATCAAGGGAAAACCAAATTGAGGTCAATGCAAATATCAGACTTAATATTTCATCCCTGTTTTTTATGGAAGCTACAACTTCTGAATGAAAGGGATGAACCATAAATACCAAAACCGCAACAAAAACGATATTGTTATGCCAATCCGGAAAAATTCTCGCTAAAAGATAAAAGATGANNATAACCATACAAAAGAATACTGATTATGTGTCCGTAAAAAGGCGAATCACCAAAGAATTGAAACTGAACGGCAAATGAGGCCACAGTTAAAGGCCGATATTCATAGTTTTGTTTATCATTTACAGCATATCGGGAGGTAAATATTTTAGGTATTCCTGCAAACCCCTGCTTTACTAACTGATGATCTTTAATTACTAAATCATCATCCATGGAATAACCATTGATTAAGGTATTACCAAATAAAAAAAACGACATGCAAAAAATGGACAATATCACCACTCGTTTGCTCACTCCCTTTCCGGGGTCAACAGAACTCAGATTTTTTGCTTTTAATGCGATTTTAGTCATTAACTCAAAGATAACGCTTCTAATAATAATCAAATAGTTTTCAACCAATAACGTTACTGGCACTGTTCTCGTTATTTTTGAGCAATGGACTATTTAAACGAACTCAACGAACCCCAGAGGCAGGCGGTGGTCAATACCGAAGGTCCTACAATGGTAATTGCCGGCGCGGGATCCGGAAAAACCAGGGTTTTAACCTTTAGAATTGCTCATCTGATTCATAAGGGCATAGACCCCTTTCAAATTCTGGCCCTGACCTTTACGAACAAGGCCGCCAAAGAAATGAAAGCACGAATCGGGAAAATTGTTGGGGAGAGTGAGGCCAAAAACATCTGGATGGGTACATTTCACTCTGTTTTTGCCAGGATATTGCGGTCTGAAGCCGACAGAATTGGCTACCCCAGAGATTTCACCATTTACGATGCTGCCGATGCCAAGAATCTGATTAAGGACATCATACGGGAAATGAATCTCGATGAAAAAGTATATAAACCGGGGCTGGTATATAACAGAATTTCCTCTGCTAAGAACAACCTGATTTCCGCAACATCCTACGCTTCCAATACGGACCTGGAAGCCGACGACCGTATGAGCGGCAAACCACTTACCGGTGAAATTTACCAACGGTATGAACAACGATGTTTCAGAGCAAGTGCAATGGACTTCGATGATTTGCTATTTAAAACGAACGTTCTTCTTCGGGATTTTCCTGATGTACTTCACCGGTATCAGCAAAAATTCAGGTATATTCTGGTTGATGAGTATCAGGACACCAATTATGCGCAGTACCTGATCGTGAAAAAACTGGCTGCGATGTACGAAAATGTGTGTGTTGTTGGGGATGATGCCCAAAGTATTTACGCTTTTCGAGGAGCGAATATTCAGAACATTCTCAATTTCAAAAAAGACTATCCCGATTTTAAAATTTTTAAGCTTGAACAGAATTACAGATCCACCAAAACCATTGTTCACGCTGCTAATAGTGTAATTGAAAAAAACAGGGATCAGATTCAAAAAGACGTCTGGACCGACAATGAAGAGGGTGAAATCATCCGTGTTTTAAGAGCTGCAACTGACAATGAAGAAGGCAAACAAATTGCAGCAGATATATTTGACACCAAGATGAATGCACAGGCCCGAAATAAAGAGTTTGCAATTCTTTACAGGACCAATGCTCAATCCCGCTCCTTTGAGGAAGCGTTGCGAAAGTTGAATATCAATTATAGAATTTACGGGGGCTTATCATTCTATCAGCGAAAAGAAATCAAAGATCTGCTGGCTTATTTCAGACTTACAGCAAACCCAAATGATGAAGAAGCATTAAAGCGTGTGATTAACTATCCGAAGCGAGGAATAGGCGATACAACAATTGATGCACTGATTCTTGCAGCTGCTGAAAACAATACCGGAATCTGGAATGTAGTTGAAATGCCGGAAATGTTTCAGGTGAGAGCAAACGCAGGTTCACTGAATAAAGTTAAAGAGTTTGCCACCATGATCAAAAGTTTTGGTGTGCAGTTAAACACAAAACCCGGTTACGAACTGGCGAGTCATATTGCAACATCCAGCGGAATCCTCAAAGAACTTTACGATGACAAATCACCTGAGGGAGTGAGTCGTTATGAAAACATTCAGGAACTTCTTAATGGAATAAAAGAATTTTCAGAAGCTTCCCCGGCTGATGAACTTCGGTCGTTAAGTGATTTTTTGATTGAAGTTGCTTTGCTAACCGATGCAGACAATGAAGATCCCGAAAACAAAGATCATGTAACACTTATGACGGTTCACTCAGCAAAAGGTCTGGAGTTTCCGTATGTGTACATTGTAGGCATGGAAGAAAATCTATTTCCTTCGCAACTGGCTTTGAATTCCCGCGAAGAACTCGAAGAAGAGCGTCGTTTGTTTTATGTTGCCATCACCCGCGCTGAAAAAAGATGCACACTCAGCTATGCCAATACCCGATACCGTTGGGGAAACCTTACCCATTGCGAACCTAGTCGGTTCATTGATGAGGTTGATTCCAAATACCTGGAAATGCCTCCTGCTCCAAAAGAGCTCAACTTTGATGAAGAATGGGACGAGCCGTCATTCCGAAAAATGAAAGTCCCTAAGAAAGACAGTTTGTTTGAGAAAGAACCTTCAAAAAAAGCAGCTGTTCCAGCTACTCCCTCTCCCTCAAAACGGAACCTGGTAAAACTCGACGAAAAGAGACCTGCAACCTCCGTTCCTTCATCTGATTCTGACTCGGATTTGAAAGTTGGACAAAACGTGCATCATGAAAAATTTGGAAAGGGGAAAGTCATACAAATTGAAGGCATTGAGCCCAATAGAAAAGCAACCGTGTTTTTTCCTGCTGTTGGGCAAAAGCAACTATTGTTAAGGTTTGCCAAACTTGATATTTTAGACTGATTCTGTTACTTTTTTCTGTTGTAGTATTTAACCATCATGATCAGATGGTATTGCTTATTCCTACTATTGATTTCGTGTCAGCACGAATCGCGAATTTCAGAGAGCCTTAAACAGGAGATCCTGGCCATAAACACCTGGATACATATTCCATCGCCATATATGGAAGCAAGCTCCTTGTATAATGAATCAAACACCGAAATCTGTGGGTTGGAAGCTTACAAGCCTCCGCGATCAGGAAAACGAAAAAAAACCTATAGGATAACTGGCAAGGACACTATTGTACTTCAGGATTTCGATTATAAAGCGGTTACAGAACTTCATTTAAGCGGGAATCTAAATTTTCATTCGAATACCCTTGCGTTATTTTCAGAGATTGAAACCCTTTCTATCTCCACCTTTGCCGGAATTACTGAATCAAAAGGCCTCAAATTCAAAAAACTGAAAGTGATTAAAATGTACCATACTCAACTTCATCCCGCCTTTGCGGAAATTGCAGGTGACCAGCTATGCGAATTCCATGCATCATTTTCAGATCTCGATAGTTTTCCCATAAACAAACTTCGCTCATTGCGAAAAATAAGCCTCGTACACTCAAGGCTACCGGAAATCACAATGTTTAATCAACTGGAGAATCTTCAGGATCTTACTATTGCTAAATGCTGGTCGAAAAGCGATATGAGCAAACTGGATTTGAGCAAAACACCTTGTCTGAGAAGTTTATTGATTATTTATACCAGTAATCTTAAAAAGATACCAAGTAATCTACTCCATTCAAACCTTGAAGTATGCAGCCTTTTGAGAGGTGATTTCTCCCTGGAAGAAAAAAATCAGATTTACGCATTTGGAGAACGAATTCGAAAAAAGAATGGAATCAACCAAATGAAAAAACCGACTTACGAATAAAATCAATTACATCCAGGGAAAGACTCCACGTATTTGATTTTGATATCAGGGAAGGAGGTCACAAACTGAATTTTAAAATCTGGGAAGGATTCTACAAATTGCCATTTACCACAAGCATCCGGGAAAGAAGTGACTTGCTTTACTTTAAGATCCGGAAAAGACTCTACGATCTGTACTTTAATATCAGGAAATGACTCTACCACTTTCACCTTGCCCCAGAGTTTAAAGTTTTTGTACATACAAGAGGGACAAACCTTGTCTCCGCTGACGGGTTTTGCGATTAAGCCTCCAAATACAAATAAGGAAGCGACAGTAATTACTGTTGCAATAAAGAATGTTAGAATACTGTTTTTCATTTTACAATCATTTAAGGTTTCGGACTAATATTACTTTCCGGGAACCGAACCAAATACAAACCTGAAGGTAAGAATTCCAGTAACAAAAACCCAGTGTAATGCACTTAAACATGGACATAAGGTAACTGAAATTCTAATGCAAGTCAAGACGGTGGCGAAAAACCTCCCAAAGAACAAGGCCTGCACAAACAGAAATGTTAAGTGAATGCTTGGTTCCCCATTGTGGAATCTCCACAACCGCATTGCATTTATCGATGGCTTCTTGTTCAACTCCCCCAACCTCATTTCCGAAAACAAATGCCAGGTTTCCGTTATATTCTGTTGTTACTTTATGAAGAGGGATTGCATTTTCTGCCTGCTCAACAGCAATAACTTTATAGTTGAGTTGCCTCGCTGCTTCAATGGCATCTATTGTAGTTTCGAAATGCTTCCACTCTACGGACTCAGTTGCACCAAGTGCAGTTTTATGAATCTCCCTATGTGGTGGAATAGGTGTAAATCCGCAAAGCCAAACAGCCTGTATTGCAAAAGCATCTGATGTGCGAAATACACTTCCCACGTTATGATGACTACGGATATTATCAAGAATTACGATTACCGGCGTTTTCTCTCTCTGCTTAAACTCCTCAGGCGACAATCGTCCCAACTCGTCCATATTCAGTTTTCGTCCCATCAGGATTTCTCAAGTACAATTGCGATTTTATTAAAATCTGCTGCAGCATTGATCACCTTTCTGAACTCCTCAAATAACTCAACAGGATAGCTGATCTGACGATAGTACTCTGTGCAATCCACAATTAGTTTATTGCCCTGCACTTTGTATTCTGATTTAAACTCCATCGTAACTTTTCCCTTATCGTTGGTATGTTTAAAATCCATCTTCAATTTGGAAGCGTCAGCGATCTTATACCCATCCGGAACAACAAATTCGATTCGACGGTAATACAAACGATTAAACCCATTCTCTACAGGCAATTTGCGCTCTCCTTCCTGATACAGCTCTGCTTGTGGACCTATTAACTCACCAAGTTTAACAACATACTTATCTCCTGCCATCTCTACAAATTTCTCGCATTCCAGCTCAGCTTCCGTAATCAGTGGTTTACCAACATTATCAACACCTACATTATCGATTTTGAATTTTTTTATATCCTCCTTGTTACTCGTCAGGAATGCGGTAAACACCTTTTCGAATTCAGTTAGCGTTTCTTTATCCAGTAAATCATAAAAGGGCTGGTACTGTATAGCGTAATAGCCAAGTGCGGTTCTGCGGTAATTAATTGCAAGCTTGCTATTTGAAGTATTCAATGAACAGTTCAAATAAAGACTGTCTGTATTTGCTGTTTCAGGAAGTGCTTCAATGAATTTCACTTTACTTATTGCACTTTTCATTGTTCCAACAGTTACCGGAACAATAAACAATGCATAGGTATTATAGCAACCCTGAGAAATAAACTTTGAACGCGAATAATTTTCACAAGGTGAAATCAACATATCCTGATTAGGGAAATAAATCAAATACTCATCCAAATAATGGTAGGACTCAAACTCACGGTCAAAAAACTTATCGTATCTATCGCAGGTCATTACCACTTGATGATCGATACCAAGAAATGTATAGACGTATGCAAATACCCGCATGATTCCCACATTCGAAGCAATCATCTTCTTCTTCTTGTTATCAAGAGTAATTGAACTGCTTAGGATGGATTTTACATCGCCCCATGCAGGAATATCAATATCCAGAATGAGTGTATTTGCTTTTACGTAATTTTCAACCTTATGGATCTTATCAAGTTCTGAATCTTCTGGTTTCAGGCCAATCTTTTTCACGAATTTCGCAACTGATTTCTTCCCTTTGTCGTAGTCGGCATAAACATTCTGGTAGATCGTTTCACAAACTTTCGAAAAGTTAAAAAGGTTTGTTGCACCTGTGTTTTTATTTGCATGCAACTTAAATATCACTCCCATTTTATGAGGGTCGTAGGATGCAAATTTTTCATCCTTTAAAATGGGCATATTCTTATACGACGCTTTATAAAGAATTCTGTCGTTTACTGTACTGTCGATTTCCATTTCCGGAAAACCATTTAAACTTTTAATTCGAAATGGAAGAAATTTTGGTGTTATCAATTCAAATTCAATCTTCATTTTTTTAACAGAACCTTGAAAAGTATAGCCATTCCCTGTAATTCTGGGAGAGCGTTTAAGCATGATCAATTGCTCTATTTCACTACCCTTTTCAACTCCCTCCAAAGCAAAATACTTCATTGTTCGGTTCGTCTTTTCATCTTTCGATTCAATCACATCGGAAATTCCGTGTTCTTTAATTTTTCCTTCAGGACTAATTGTCCTTGCCTTGAGCGAAAGAACTTCTGTTGAACTATTAAGAGGAAGATAAATCTTATTATTCTTTTCAATTGCATCGTCAGAAACAACTTTTACACGCTGATGAAAAAGATAGTATTCAAATAGTTCACCGCTTTTAGGGTCAAAATTGAATTCGACCGCACGTTTTTCGAATATTACAATTTCAAGATCGCTTGTATCAGAAAGATCCACTTTTTCGGGTATTGGATTCTTTGCCCAATCATACTTTTTATAAAGCAGATCCTGTGAATTAGCATTAAAGACAGAAACTGTTAATAGAGAAATCAATACAATAATTAAACGCATAAGAATTATTTTGAGGTTGCTATTTGTTTTAATACGATGGTTTGCTTAAACGCTGCATTTAGTTTTGTCATCATTGTGTTCCAATCGGTGAAACGTTCCGGACCCAACATCATGAATTTATTGGTATACTGAAAATCAGATTCAATTCTATTCCCCTTTAAAGAATAGTTTAAGCGAAAAGAAAACAAATCATATTCGACTACAACATTCTCAGGAATACGAACCACTGAATAGCCTTCGGGCACATAAAATTTATAGTGCCAATTGTGCTGAAAAGTAAAATTCTGATCCAAAGGAGTTTTGCGTTTTGAATCCAGATAATCATCGAGGTAATCTTTATCCAAATGTAAATTAACATATGCCTCGTCACCATTCAAATACACATAATCGCGTACGTTGAATTTATAATTTACAATCAATGGCAATTCCCTGTTTCCTTTATTCTGAATAAAGAGTGAATCCAAGGCAAATTTATTATTTCCTTTTTCCAGAAGTGCTGTGCAGTATTTCCAGGTTTCTTCCTTGGTCATACTGGTGATGTTTCTATTTAAGCTTTGCTTATAATATCCATCGTACCAGGCAACACCTCGTCCAAACAAAACCCCTTTCAGCATCGATACTTCAAGCGTATCGGCAACACTGTTTTTTTGGGGATCTACAACCGGTACATTTGCAATAACACATTTAGTGGAGTCAATATGAATCATTGCTTCCTTACCCTGGATAAATGAAGATGGCATTCCCATTTCATTAAATGAACTAGTACCATCAATAAAGCGCCAATTGTCGCCGTCCTGCCACGCCAGGATCATGTGGTTATCATTAAACGGAGTGGGTAAATTGAGATAAGAATAGGGAAGTTCGCGGGTTCCAATCCATGTCATGTACGTTGGAACACCTGCTTGCTTCAGCATATAATGCATGATGCTTGTCATGTCTTTGCAATCGCCATATCGCTTTTCATAAATATCTTTTGCATTCCTGGGGACAAATCCACCTAATCCATCTTCGAATGCGATGTATTTAATATTATCCTGAACCCAATAAAACACATTCTGTATCTTTTCCTTTTCTGACTTAGCCTCTTTCGTTATTGCAATTGAGAGCGAATCAAGCGAAGTGCTGCCCTGCTTATTGACATTTCGTACAAAATCGTAATACCATCTGTGAAGATCCTTGTAATCACTTAAATAGTTTTCACGTTTACCGGATTTTGTCGTAATTGACTTAAGGTAAACAACAATATGAGGAGACAGGTGCTTATACCCCGGAGCTCGTGATTCACGTTTTGTTTCAGGAATATCTCTCATCTCCCACACATGCTGAACCTTCCCGGTCTTCAGTGTAGTAACAGTGTAGGTCAGCTTGGTACTATCCAGGTTATAATAGGCATATGCAAGTTCGAATCCGGTTGGAAGAATCACTTCAAATCGCGAATTTTCGGCAGGCATTCCGGGAGCATCGAAATAATAATTCCCGAAAAAGTGTGGTTCTGTTATTACTTCACGGTATTTGAGAATCGATTTGGATCCTTTACTTGCATCCGGGAAAGACACGTTGTAAAGAACCAGATCATCATGAAAAATACTTCCACTCATATGATCGGATTTCTCCGCCACTCCTGCTTTAACCGCCTTGTATGATTTTCCGTTGGGCACCAACGATCTTGCGTCAATTCCATCTGCCTGAAAAAAATGTGAACTCGGAACAACTGCAGTATTGTAGAAGCTGCCGTTTTCGTCAAGAAACATATTTTCCCTGCTAACCTGCGATACAACTTTTAATTCCCCCTTGATGTATTCAACTGAAGATCTTTCGGATTTCGATAAACAAACAATCGAAACATCAGGATATTTAGCTTTAACACGGTCAAATTCAACCTGTGGTACGATCTTTTGTTGGGCAAGAACCGGTGTACATATACACAGAAGCAAGAATAATAGCAAAAACTTATTTGACATGTTCCTCCGAATAAATTTGATCATCATAATACACCCGGGTTTTCACCAATTTTCCTTTTTCATAATATTTGGCAACTCCATGAAGCTCCCCATATTTATAATTCAGCTCTTCAGAAATATTTCCTGCAGCATCATAGTACACACATAAACCGTGCAACTCGTCATTCAGGTAATTCTCACTGGATCTTAGCTTACCGTTTGCATTGAATGTTTCCTGCATTCCTTCCTGAAAACCGCCTTTATACTCAGAACGTTCATAAACCTGACCATTGGGATGATAGATCACATATTTGCCCTCAAGTTCAAATTTATCCATTGAAAATTCTTCTGACTTATTTCCGTTTTTGTAATAGGCCACAATTGTGTTCTTACCGCCATCAACAGCCTTTTCAGGCGACATTTTCCCATCGGCCATCATATACGAGTAGGAAACTACTTTCCCGTACGAAAAGATTTTGATCATTCTTAGCTGACCATCTTCCGAAAAGTATGAACTGGCTCCATGACGGTAATCTCTCCAGTAATTCTTCTTAGAAGCCAGTTGTCCGTTTTCATAATATTCCAGCCACTCTCCGGTTTTGTCTCCTTTTGTGTAAAAACTTACCCTGTCCGTTTTACCGTTCTCATAGTAATAAGTCCATGTGCTGTCGCGATTTCCTTCTTTGTAATAGCCGTCATAAAATTTAGCCCCATTGAAATGCTGGGATGTCCATTTCCCTGTTCTTTTACCGTATTCAAATTGTCCTTCTGTCTCTACTTTCCCATTAAAATAATACCAGGTGAATTTTCCGTGTCCCCAATCATTTTTATAATTCCCCTTAAAATGAACAGCACCGCCGGAATAACGTCGTACAAGCTCTCCGGTGGTCGATGAAAAATCAACATCATCAATTACCTTTCCGGTGGTATCATAAAACACCCAACGGATGTCATTTCCTTCAAGATCAGAATAATTTTCTGCAGAAATAGTACCGGAAACAGAATAGTCGACCTGTGGTCCATACGGTGTGCCATTGATATAATAGGCAGTAGAACTGATGGTGCCATCTGCATTATAAGAGTGCCAATAACCGTTCCGTTCACCTTTGTTAAACCATCCTGTTGAAGCATACTTTCCATTGAAGTACCATTGTTCGTATGCCCCTTCTTCCATTCCGTCCTTATACCTGATCATCTCTTTTATTGCTCCGTTTGGGAAAAGCAAACGACGTTCTGTGATCTGTGTTTCCTTGTAAACTTCTTCTTTGTACAACACTCCTTGATGCGTATAATAACTCCAGATACCATCACGATTTCCTTTTACCACATCACCTTTAGAGAACATTTCGCCGGAAGCATAATAACCCCTGAAAAGCATTTTCCCCTTTTCTTCTCTACCCTCAGAAAGCACTTTTCCACTTTTATCAACGTATTTGTAAGCGACCAGATTGCCTTTCTTTAGTTCTGTTTCTACAATCAGTTTTCCATCCTCGTCGTACTCTTTCTGTACTCCATTGCCTTTTCCGTCATCATCAAATTCTTCTTCTTCATTAATCTGACCGTTCTCAAACCATGAGGTGCATTTTCCGGAACGCTTTCCATTTTTCATGGTGCCTTTGCTTCTTGTCTTTCCGTTTTCGTAAAATGTTTCAAATGGACCATTGCCCTTTCCATTGAGGTAAACATATTTTGACTCAACCTTTCCATCGCGGAAATAATTCACCACGTTACCTGACACCTCTCCATTCACATATTCACCTTCATACTTCAATTCTCCGGAAGGATAATACTCTTTAATCTTTCCTGAGTATTTATCATCCTTATAATCGACCTCATATCGTACGGCATTGGTCTTATAGTAAATAATACTCTTTCCGTTCTTTTTTCCATCAACATACTGGTACTCTCCCTGGATTGTTCCGTCAAGAAAATAATCTTTTGCGGAACCGTGGCGTGTATCGTTTTTTAATTCGTTATGAAAACTGATTTTCCCATTCTTAAAATATTCCTTAATGTATCCATCGGCCTTTCCATCTACATATGTGATTTCCCTATACAATTCGCCGGTAGAATAGTAACTCTTATACAAGCCCTGACGATTCCCTTTTGTGTCGTAGTTAATCTGTTCAGACAAGCAACCAAAAGAATGAAAGTTCTCCCAATAACCAACAGCTTTGGTGCCGGTAGGATCTGTCGCACCAATAGACTGCAAATAACGATCGCCGTAATACCAATGACGAACCGCCTGCTCCTTCCCATTCCATTCGACACGGTGGTTTGTTGCTTTTAAACGAAATTCTGCATGTCCCCAGTCAATGAACTTCTTAATAGCAGACATTTTCTTCTTAATAGCCTTAGCAATATCACTTGACTGATCTGCAACAGTAATTAATTCCAGGTAGGTGTACTCATCGAACCAGCCATTCTTATACAAGCTGATAAAAAACGGAACATACGTTTCACAAAAAAAGCCCTTTTGGTATCGTGCTTCCTTTTCAGCCAGCTGCTGAAACAAGAGATAATTCTGTTTAACAAAAAAGAAATCCAGTTTGACAGGTACTTTGAAATTTTTACTGGAAAAAACCCTGTTCCTCATCAACTCTTCTATTTCTGAAAAATCATCCCCTGAAGGAGAAAGTTTAATTCCTTTAGGTGTCATTTCACTTTTATCCTTGTTTAATCCATCCAATACGGAAACCACATTCCTGGAACGATCTGAAAGTGGTTCTAAAAGAAGAAATGTATTATACGCCAGTAAACATTCAATCACTTTGTCCTCTTCCAAAGCAGCTAATCCAAGAAAGTAATGTGATGAGGCATGCAGAGGGTTCAAACGGATAGAAGATCTGATATCATCTACAGCTTCCTGGTGCTTCTCCATTTTCCGATAAGTAACCGCACGATTGAAATAAAGCATATTGTTGTATGGAAAGCGTTTTATACCTTCCGTGTAGGCCTCAATAGCTTCTTCCTTTTTATCCAGTTCATCCAGCGAACTTCCTAATGAAACATAAAAATCGCTGTCGTATTCGCTTTTAAACTTCAACCCCATTCTTGCCACCTCAGCAGATTCTTCATAACGCTTAAGTGCATTTAATGAAAGTGAACGTTCATAAAGACCCAACAGGTAATTGGTATCATTTCTGGGAATCTTTTCATAAAACTCCAACGCACCGGAAAAATCCTTGTCATCATGGAGCTTGATGCCCTTTTTCAGCATTGCCCCCGAATTAACCGGTTCTGATGGTTTCTGGGAAAATCCTTGCTTAACAAAGCAAATAGTAATAAAAAGAGTGAAAACAATGAATCGCATAGTTAAAAAATATGATTTAGCACTAAATATAACCCTAAAATCATAATGAAGAGGTATAATGGTGTTAAAAATTATTGAAAAATCAATAAGAATAATTAGCTCTACCTGAAAGGGGTATTTTACATTCGTATCCTTATTTCAAAAAATGTCTGTTAAAAAATCTCAGGAGCCTAAAGGGGAAACCCCTTTAATGAAACAATACAACAGTATCAAGGCGAAATATCCTGATGCATTGTTATTGTTTCGCGTGGGAGATTTTTACGAAACATTCGGACAAGATGCAGTTACCGCTTCCAGAATATTAGGGATAATTCTAACCAAACGTCATAACGGATCTGCAGGTGAAATGGAGCTGGCGGGCTTTCCTCATCACTCTCTTGACAATTATCTTCCTCGATTGGTACGTGCCGGTTACCGTGTTGCCATTTGCGATCAGCTTGAAGACCCAAAAATGGTAAAGGGCATTGTAAAAAGAGGCGTTACAGAACTTGTTACACCAGGGGTTTCGTACAATGAAAAGGTATTGGAGAATAAACGCAATAACTTCCTCGCTGCTGTACATTTTTCCGGAGAACAAACAGGAATTTGTTTTCTGGATGTGTCGACAGGAGAATTTTTAATTGCTCAGGGAAATAAAGATTATGCCGACAAACTGCTTCAAAGCTTTCAACCAAGTGAAGTGCTCTATCAAAAGCAATTTCACAAGGTGTTTCAGGAAAAATTCGGCGACCGATTTTACACCTACCGAATGGAAGATTGGGTGTTTGCTCCCGATTTTGCAAATGAAGTCTTGCTTAGGCATTTTGGGACTCACTCGCTCAAAGGATTCGGAGTAGAAAACCTGGATCATGCAATAATTGCTGCCGGAGCAGCATTGCATTACCTTGCAGATACCGCACATGATAAAACAGCCCATATTACTTCCCTTTCAAGAATAGAGGAAGATAAATATGTATGGCTTGATCGATTCACCATCCGAAATCTGGAATTACTGTTTTCACCAAATGAAAATGCACGTACACTGATTAACATTCTTGATCAAACACTTACTCCAATGGGTGGTCGGTTACTCAAAAGATGGATGGTATTACCTCTAAAGGAAAAAGTCAGTATCGATCAGCGCCTGGAAGTTGTAGACGCCCTTGTAAAAAATGATGATTCTTTGGATTTCCTTCAAAACAATTTACAAGGAATTGGAGATCTTGAACGACTCATTTCCAAAGTAGCAGTTGGGAAAATCACACCCAGAGAACTCAATCATCTGTTTAAGGCTTTACAAGTTCTTTTACCATTGAAAGAATTTTGCAGTAAAAGCGAGGTAAAAGCACTAAAAACCATTGGTGAACAAATCAATCCCTGCGACAGTATCCGCGATCGAATTGAACAAGAATTGGACCCAGAAGCTCCAATGGCTATTGGAAAAGGGCAAGTGATCCGAAAGGGAATCAATTCTGAACTGGATGAACTCAGGGAATTGATGTATTCTGGAAAAGATTACCTACTGAAAATACAACAAAGAGAAGCTGAGAAAACAGGAATCCCGTCACTCAAGGTTGCATTCAATAACGTATTTGGATATTATCTCGAGGTGACTAATTCCCATAAAGACAAAGTGCCATCGGAATGGATTCGGAAACAGACGCTAACTAATGCTGAAAGATACATCACAGAAGAGCTGAAAGAGTACGAAACTAAAATTTTAGGGGCAGAAGAAAAGATTTTTGCACTTGAATCACGCTTGTTCAACGAACTTATTTCTGCACTGGCAACTTTTATTTTACCCATTCAACACAATGCATATTTATTGGCACAACTCGACGTTTTCCAGAGCTATGCACGAACAGCAATACAAAACAACTATACTCGTCCCGAGATCAATGAAGGATATGTTCTATCCATTAAAAACGGAAGACATCCTGTTATTGAAAAAGCATTGCCTGAAGGAACATCCTACATTCCAAATGACCTTTATCTGGATAATGATCAGCAGCAAATTATTATGATCACCGGACCGAATATGTCAGGTAAGTCTGCAATTCTTCGGCAAACAGCTCTTATTGTTCTGATGGCGCAAATGGGCAGTTTTGTTCCTGCACAGCATGCGCAAATTGGAATCATAGACAAAGTATTTACACGGGTTGGAGCTTCTGATAATTTATCGTCAGGAGAATCCACATTCATGGTAGAAATGAATGAAACCGCCAGCATTCTGAATAATATATCGCAAAGGAGTCTGATTCTTTTAGATGAAATTGGTCGCGGAACAAGCACCTACGACGGCATCAGTATTGCGTGGGCAATTGCTGAATATTTACATGAAAACGGAAAGTCAAAACCCAAAACTTTATTTGCCACCCATTATCATGAACTGAATGAAATGGAGCGGCAATATCCGCGTATTAAAAACTTCAATGTTTCTGTCAAGGAAACAGGAAACAAAATATTGTTTTTACGAAAACTGATTGCCGGAGGCAGCGAACACAGTTTCGGTATTCACGTTGCAAAACTGGCAGGAATGCCCTCTAAAGTTGTGAACCGTGCAAACGAAATCCTGCACCGACTCGAAGAAACACGTGCTGATGCCGGAAACTCCGGAGGTACAACTATTCAAGCATTGCCGGAAGAAAAGGATGCTATGCAATTAAGTTTCTTTCAGCTTGACGACCCGGTTCTTTCGCAAATAAAAGACGAAATTCAGCAAACGGATATTAATACTTTAACACCGGTTGAAGCATTGATGAAACTAAATGAAATTAAAAAACTAATTGGGGGTTAAATTTCAGTTTCAGGTTCCCAGGCATTGAATATCTCCCGCAGATACATACTCTCTTCTGATGTTATCTTTTTATCTGCCATGACCATTTTCACTGCATTATTTAAAAATTTCGAACGTTCCTCTGCAGTTGAGTCGATATAAAAATCATCCATCGCGTTTACAAAATGATTGAAATAGTCCTCTCGCTTTAATTTCAGAAGTTCGTCCAATTCATTATCAAGACTTACATCGAATGGGAAACTATCCGACATGTAATCTACCATTTGAATTCCTTCTTCGGGAGAAAACTCACCATCTGCATTCGAAATTATCATCAAAATGTGGTAACCTGCCATTACCTTGTTCAATTTGCGCCTAGCCATAATCAGTGTATTAAAATCTATTGTAAATAAAGGGGTTAGAGTCAAAACAAAAAAATTTTGGGCAAATGGAATATTTACTATTTTTGCAATCCCTCTTTGGATAATCTCCAGCGGGAAAATCGGAATCAGCACAGTTGGTAGTGCTCCAGGTGATTGAAGGATTTTCAATTTCAAAAAAACCAAAAACCCAAGCGGGAATAGCTCAGTTGGTNNAGTTCGAGTCTCGTTTCCCGCTCAAACCTCTCATTAAAGGGAGGTTTTTTTGTTGGAGCCCGAGTGGTGAAATGGTAGACACGAGGGACTTAAAATCCCTTGGGCAGAAATGTCCGTGCCGGTTCGAGTCCGGCCTCGGGTACAGTGAAGTAGAAAGGCTTGAAGATGAATCTTCAAGCCTTTTTTATTTCGTAATGACCTTTCACTTCCTGTAAACGGATTTTCGGAAAAAATTCAGTGTTGGCTACCATATCTTCATCTACTTCGATTATCCGTAACGGTTCCCAGCCTGACTCATGTCATCCTGGCAAGCCTGCCCGACTGAATTCGTTCAGGAGGGATGGGAGGGCTAAGGTTATTCAGGCGGGCTTTTCCTTTGAACACTGACGCCGGCAGATTCTGGTCTAAAGCATCCCAAGACGATCCGGGATACTCTATCTATATTGTATTATTATCTGGGATAAATTCAAAGCCATATGAACAATAACTATGAACCGGAATTCGAACCATTAAAAACAAAAAAACCCGGATAACTCCGGGTTTTTCCTATACTGAAAATGAAAATTACTTCTTTCTCTTAAGCGTAATTTCGTCGCTGCGTGACTTGAACTTCACTACATCGCCGTCGATTGTAACACCTTCCATTTTCTCTTCTCCATCACGGTTTGGGTTCTTCAAGATGATGTCTTTTTTATCTTCAGACCATGCCCAGCTGCCTTTTTCTTCGCGCTCGCCATTGCTCATTACCAATGATCCATCTTCATTGAATGTAAATACCATAGCCTTTTCAGACTCGGATAATTCTTCTCCGGATACCGCTTCAAGACTCCAGCTTCCTTCGATTTTTGGTCCGCCGCCACATGCTGCAAGGAACAGAAGAGCGACAAAAGAAAACAATACTTTTCTCATGATTTTAGGTTTTAGTTTAGGTGGTTAAAGATAAACCAATCCAAACAATAAAAACAAACCCAATCCACTAATTTGCAATCTCGCTCATGAATTTTATTCGCATCAACCGTAATTCCTCTTCCGAGTAAGCACCGTCAAACTCCTTGTAAGCATCAACAATTGAATCCGAATCAGCACCCATAAAGTAGTCGAATATTTCTTCCTGGTTGTCTTCATCCAGCAAATCCTCAATTACGTAATTGATGTTTACCCGGGTTCCCGATGAGACAATTGTTTCCAGCTCAGTGATCACCTCATCAACATTCTTTCCTTGCGCCTTTCCAATTGCCTCAAGAGGTAATCTACGGTCAATATTCTGAATTATCTGAACCTTTGCTGCCGACTTATTGGCAACGGATCGAATTACAAGATCATCCGGACGCTCAATATTGTTCTCTTCCACGTATCGGGAAATCAGATCGACAAAAGGCTGACCAAAGCGCTCCGCTTTCCCAGGCCCCACACCGGTGATGTTATTGAGTTCTTTAATATTTATCGGATACTGTACCGCCATGTCCTCCAATGAAGGATCCTGGAAAACCACGAAAGGAGGTACATTCTTTTGCTTTGCTATTGTTTTGCGCAAATCTTTTAGCATCTGGAAAAGCTGCTCATCGAAACCGACTCCACCACCTTTTGATGTAATGATATCCTCATCATCGTCGGAGTTATCGCCTTCGTAATCGTGCTCGCGAAGCACCATAAAGGATGTTGGATTCTCCAGAAATTCGCGTCCCTTATCGGTAACAAACAATACACCGTAAGTTTCAATATCCTTTCGAATCAACCCGGCAACGAGGGTTTGACGAACAACGGCATTCCAGAAACGATCTGTACTCTCTGAACCTTTCCCGAAAACCTCGAGCTTATTGTGTTTGTACGTTCGCACATCAGAGGTAAGTTCACCCAGTAAGATGCTTACAATATGCGAAGGCTTGTGTTTTTCTTTCGTTTCAAGAATTGCTTCGAGCAAAAGAGCAACCTCATCTTTACCTTCCGTTTTTTCGCGTGGATTGCGGCAATTGTCGCACATCTTTCCGCAATCTTCTTCTTTAAATCCTTCCCCAAAATAGTGTAACAAATATTTTCTCCGACACATTGAGGTTTCCGCAAAAGAAACTATTTCATGCAACAGTTGCTTGCCAATTTCAATTTCAGAAACATGCTTTCCATTGAGAAATTTTTCCAATTTCTCTACATCCTTGTAACTATAAAATGCAAGGCAATGACCCTCTCCTCCATCTCGTCCGCCACGTCCTGTTTCCTGATAATATGATTCAAGTGATTTTGGGATATCGTGGTGAATTACATAACGCACATCCGGTTTGTCGATACCCATCCCAAATGCAATGGTGGCCACAATAACATCTGCATCCTCCATTAGGAACATATCCTGATGTTTTGCACGTGTTGAAGCATCCAGCCCCGCATGATATGGCAATGCCTTGATTCCATTTACACGGAGTACCTCAGCAAGCTCTTCAACTTTTTTCCGGGACAAACAATATACAATCCCGGATTTTCCTTGCTTGGTCTTGATAAAACGTACAATCTCCTTTACAACATCGCGCTTTGGACGAACTTCATAAAAAAGGTTATCGCGATTAAACGAAGCCTTAAACAAAGTAGCGTCCTGCATACCCAGGTTTTTCTGAATATCCAGCTGCACTTTCGGTGTTGCAGTTGCAGTGAGTGCAATAATGGGTACATTTTCACCAACACGATCAATCATCGGTCGCAGCTTACGGTATTCCGGACGGAAATCATGTCCCCATTCGGAAATACAATGTGCCTCATCAATAGCGAAAAATGAAACTTTTATCGTAGTGAGAAAATCGATGTTCTCTTGTTTCGTTAACGATTCAGGCGCAACATACAGAAGCTTAGTACGGCCTTCCATTATGTTCTTTTTCACTTTTAAAATCTCCGCCTTACTGAGGGAAGAATTTAAAAAGTGAGCTACACTGTCATCACTTCCAAACGTCCGTATTGAATCAACCTGATTCTTCATTAATGCAATAAGCGGAGAAACAACAACAGCCGTCCCCTCCATCATTAAAGCAGGTAATTGATAGCATAATGATTTACCTCCACCTGTAGGCATAATCACAAACGAATGATTTCCTGCAAGCAGGTTTTTAATTATAGCTTCCTGATGTCCCTTAAATTTACTGAAGCCAAAAAACTTCTGCAATGCACTTTTGGGGGATATTTCGATTGTTTCCATTTACTGTTTTTCTCCTTGACTGTCTAAACTCATAATTACCCTACTAATATATATGAAAAAAAACTGGTTTCCGGGCACACTTAGACACTTTTTTGGAAAGTCTCTATGATTCCTAAGAATCCTTCGATGAAAATTTCTGCAAAATTGGATTTATCGGGAAATCGCAATTTTTCCCCGAATCGACTTTCCTTCAGGCAATTCCACGGCAAATACAACTACTCCGGTGGATAATTGGCTATAGGGAACAAAAAAAGAACCCTGATTTGTTGAACTTTTTAAAATTGTACGTCCGGTCAGATCAAATAAAGTAAAGGGCGTAATGCTACCGGAAACATTGGCAAAAACAACGCGAAAACCATCGTTTTCATATAAAACAGAATACCCCGGGGTTAAATCGTAGACGACGGTTTCAAGTAATTTACTTAACCCCAATCCACCAAAATCAATTCGGTAGAATACCTTCTGTCCTAGTGGAGGGAAGGAATCGGCAAAGCTGTAGGAAACCGCAAATCCGGGATCCCCACATAAACCATCAATGGCAGCTACTTCATTCATCTGCAAGGAATCTACACCCCGCAAAATGCTTGTTCCATTGCAAGTATTACCTGAACTGATTTCCCAGGATAACAACACTGTATTGGCACGGTTGCTAATTCTGAAATAATTCAAAAAAGATGATTGACTCAGGCCGAATTGGGCGATTAACACCAACAGCAAGGTGAAGATCAACCTGCACTTGCCATTTTTTCCAAATCCTTCCATAATCTGTCATCAGGAACGGTAGCTTCTATTATTTGTTGTTCTCCGGTTACGGGATGTACAAATTCAATTCTTCTCGCATGTAATGAAATTGAACCATCAGGATTACTGCGTTCTGACCCGTATTTAAGATCGCCTTTTATGGGGCAACCCATTGCAGAAAGTTGAGCCCGAATTTGGTGATGTCGCCCGGTAAGTGGATCCACCTCCAATAAATGATAACGTTCGCCGGATGCGATCAGTTTAAAATTCAATTCCGAAAACTTTGCATCCTTTACCTCCTTGGAAAAAGCTTTGGATTTATTGGTTCGTTCATCTTTTAGCAGGTAATGAACCAAATTTCCTTTTTCTGAAGCAGGTTTGTTTTTTACAATTGCCCAATAGGTTTTTTTTACCTGCTTGTCTCTAAACTGCTCCGACATTCGGCTCAAAGCCTTGCTGGTTTTTGCAAACAAAACAACACCGGTAACCGGACGATCAATTCGGTGAATCACACCGCAAAAAACATTTCCGGGTTTATTGTATTTCGCTTTCAAGTATTCCTTAATTACTTCAGACAAGGGCACATCACCCGTCTTATCTCCCTGCACAATATCTCCGGATTGCTTGTTTACCGCAATTAGGTGATTGTCTTCAAAAATAACCTGCAATTCCAATTCTAGTACGATTCCTTTTCGTTTGGAAAATCTTTGGCCTTTACATCAACAATATACTGTTTCACGGCATCACCAATAATTTGGTTCAGGTCTGCATATTTCCGCAAAAATCGAGGTTGAAACTCATTGTTGATACCAAGCATATCATGAACAACAAGAACCTGACCATCAACCCCTTGTCCTGCCCCAATACCAATAATTGGGACTTTTACTTCTTTTGCCACCCTTGAAGCGAGTTTAGCAGGAATTTTTTCCAAAACGATAGCAAAACAACCAGACTCCGCCAACAAATGAGCATCCTGAATCAGTCGATCTGCTTCCTCTTCTTCCTTAGCGCGCACAACGTAGGTTCCAAATTTATAAATGGATTGAGGGGTAAGTCCCAAATGCCCCATTACCGGAATTCCGGCGGTGAGAATCCGTTCAACCGATTCCTTAATTTCTCGTCCACCTTCAAGCTTTACGGCATGAGCGCCCGATTCTTTCATTATGCGAATTGCAGAATTTAGTGCCTCTTTTGAATTACCCTGATAAGATCCAAATGGTAAATCCACAACCACCAGACAACGGTGTATTGCCCGTACAACCGACGAAGCATGGTAAATCATTTGATCAAGTGTAATCGGAAGGGTTGTTTCATGCCCTGCCATTACATTCGAAGCTGAGTCTCCTACCAGGATAATGTCAATACCGGAATCATCCACAATTCGGGCCATAGAATAATCATATGCCGTTAGCATAGAGATTTTTTCCCCTCTGTTCTTCATTTCATGCAGAACATGCGTAGTAACCCTCTTTATTTCCTTAGCCGATGCCGACATAAATTCTTGTTTTTGTCAAAGTTAGGATAAAAATCATCAAACAAACTCAGGAATGGTTGATCAACGGATAAACTGGAACGGGGAACGGTACACATCAGATGTTCTTTTTTTGGTATTTTTGAAGTCTTATGAAAAAACTTTTCGTTGCACTTAGTGTATCTCTTGCGCTGCTCAGCTCTTGTTCAACCGATTTTGATATAATTGGCCCATACAAAGACAACACCATTGTATTTGGATTGCTTGACAAAAACGAAAGCATCCATTTCATCAAGGTNNTACGATTATGCCGCTATAAAAGACTCTTCAGAATACGCATTGGTTTCAGGTAATGTTGAAGCCTGGAATAGTGGGACCCTTGTTGCGAGCTATCCCCTGCAGGACACAACAATTACCAATCGCGATTCCGGTGCCTTTTATTATCCGGAGCAAACCATGTATTACTTCATTGCCACCCTAAATCAGAATTACGAATACCGCCTAAATCTAAACATTAACGATGGCGCAAAAGAAGTTACAGGTTCTACAAAACTGGTATATGACTTCCCTCTGAATACTTTAACAGGGAATACACTTTATCCTTTTTCTCTTGCCTACAACAACAGTTCACTTGTAAACAATTACCCCGATTATTACATCCGATTTACACCGGGAATTAACACCCGCCGAATAGACACCTGGGTTCATTTTTGGTATGATGAATATACGGCCAGCGGAACCACCAGAAAAAAAATTGAATGGAAAGTAGATTCCTACATTACATCATCTACAGCCGGAACGGAGCCTGAAAGAGTTGCGGTATTTGCCGGAGACGCATTCTATCGATATGTAAAACTCAAGATTCCAAGCAATGCAAACGTAATTAAACGTGTTGCGCGTCAAATGGACATTCAATTTGTTGCAGTAAGCGATGATATGTATACCTACATGAAGGTAAATGAACCATCAACAGGAATCGTACAGGAGAGACCTTCGTTTACCAATCTCAGCAATGCGATTGGAATTTTTTCAAGCCGATACACCAAGTGGGTTCGCGGAAAGGTTTTGAATAAAGACTCGCAGAAGGAACTCTGCACGGGTCAATTTACCTACGACTTGCTTTTCTGCACTGATTCTCTGCCATGGTCGACCGAAACGTATTATTGTCCCTGACAGTCGGATTGACGGTTTTTGCCTTGATTTCCTGACCATTCTGCAGGTTTTTTACTCTTAAGGAGGGGTGTTTTCTGCCATTTTTTCCTGTTTTTTCCTGCTTCTTCACTTGGCACAAGCCTTGAGTAGTGTATTGCGTTAAATCAGAAAAACAAATCCAATGAGCAAGATTATCGGTATCGACCTGGGTACAACCAACAGCTGTGTTTCCGTTATGGAAGGCAATCAGCCCGTTGTTATCCCAAACAGCGAAGGAAAGAACACTACACCATCAGTTGTAGGTTTTATAGACGGAGGAGAGCGCAAAATCGGGGATCCCGCAAAGCGTCAGGCTATCACAAATCCGCGCAATACGGTTTACTCCATCAAGCGTTTCATGGGGAATACATTTGATGAGGTTTCGAAAGAGGTTTCACGTGTTCCGTATGAAGTGGTTCGTGGTGAAAACAATACACCGCGTGTGAAGATTAATGATCGCATGTACACACCGCAGGAAGTATCGGCTATGATCCTCCAAAAAATGAAAAAAACGGCTGAAGATTATCTCGGTCACGAGGTAACCGAGNNCGTCAGGCAACAAAAGAAGCCGGTGAGATTGCCGGTCTTAAGGTTCGTCGCATCATCAATGAACCAACTGCTGCTTCGCTGGCATACGGATTGGATAAGAAAAACCAGGAGATGAAAATTGTGGTTTTCGACTGCGGTGGAGGAACACACGACGTATCCGTACTTGAATTGGGTGATGGCGTATTTGAGGTTAAGGCCACAGATGGCGACACGCACCTAGGTGGTGATGATTTTGACCAGAAAATTATTGATTGGCTGGCAGAAGAATTCCAAAAAGAAGAAGGTCTCGATTTGCGTAAGGATCCAATGGCTCTTCAGCGTTTAAAAGAAGCCGCAGAAAAAGCTAAAATCGAACTTTCCAGTACAAGCAGTAGTGAAATCAACCTTCCCTACATTATGCCTGTTAACGGAATTCCAAAGCACCTTGTAAGAACACTTAGTCGTGCAAAATTTGAGCAACTGGTTGATGATCTTGTTAAGCGCACTATCGAACCCTGCCGTTCTGCACTTAAAAATGCCGGATTATCAGTAAACGATATTGATGAAGTTATTCTAGTAGGGGGTTCTACCAGAATACCCGCCGTTCAGGCCGCAGTAAAAAGCTTCTTCGGTAAAGAACCATCCAAAGGTGTGAATCCTGATGAAGTGGTTGC
>DEHO01000017.1:240-11612 GCA_002351955.1 Flavobacteriales bacterium UBA2798 | reverse complement strand
TATGGAAATGGTTAATCCAAACGGAGTGGTTGTACAACGCATGGTGAAGACCGCAAACGTGAACGGATTGTACGATTTCAGAACAGCTACACAACAGGAAGATCCTACCGGATATTATACAGTAAATATCAATGTAGGAAATCGTAAATACAGCAAAACTTTACGTATTGAAACGGTGAAACCGAATCGCTTGAAAATTTATCTTGATTTCGGAACTGATCGACTAAGTTCATCGCAGGAAGCAGCTCCTGTAAAATTGAATTCCAAATGGCTGCATGGTGCACCTGCTAAAAATCTGGCCGCACGTGTGGAGGTTACTGTAAATTCAATTTCAACCGCTTTTAAAGNNGGATTTATCTTCGACGATCCAACACGTGAATTCCGTGCAGAAGAACAAGTGGTGTTCGATGGAGCACTTGATGAAAACGGAGATGCAAGTTTCGATCCTTCACTTAATATCGGAGATGCGGCACCCGGATTGTTACGTGCTCATTTTACATCACGTGTGTTTGAAGAAGGTGGCGACTTTTCCATCGATAGAAGTTCAGTCGAATATTCTCCCTATTCCAATTATGTCGGAATTCGCGTTCCCGAAGGAGACCAGTTTAACGGAACACTCGAAACCGATCGCGATCATATTGTTGATGTAGTAACAGTGGATGAAAAAGGAAAAGCCGTTTCGCGTCGTAACATTGAAGTTAAAGTGTACAGTATTCGCTGGAGGTATTGGTGGGATCATTACGAAGATGATTTGTCGAGTTATATCGCCAACAATTCCATTACTCCGGTACTCGATACACGGATCAATACTACAAACGGAAAAGGAAAATTCACGCTTCGGGTAAATCGCCCTTCATGGGGAAGATTCCTCGTACAAGTGAAAGATCCGGAAAGTGGTCACATTACCGGAAAAGTGGTATATATCGATTGGCCGTATTGGGCACGACAAAACCGTAAGGACAAGGAAAACGCAACGATGTTGAATTTTTCTACCGATAAAGAAACGTATGCAACCGGGGAAACAGTGAAAATTTCTTTCCCGAGTCCTGCAGGCGGACGCGCACTGATAAGTGTGGAATCTGGAATTCGTATGGTGAAGTACTTCTGGGTTGAAACCAAATCCGGCGAAACCAAATTCGAATTCAAAGCAACCGAAGAAATGGCGCCGAATTGTTATGTCAATATTTCATTGCTGCAACCGTATTCGGTAACCGAAAATGATTTGCCATTGCGTTTGTATGGAGTGTTGCCCATTAGTGTTGAGAATCCCGATTCTCACCTTAAGCCATCCATCTCCATGCCGGATGTTATTCGTCCGGAAACACAAACAACAATTACAGTGAAGGAAGATCAGGGTAAACCGATGACGTATACGCTTGCCATGGTGGATGAAGGTTTACTCGATCTCACTTCGTTTAAAACGCCTGATCCCTGGAAATTCTTTAATGCACGTGAAGCACTCGGTGTAAAAACCTGGGATTTGTATGATATGGTAATGGGATCGTTTGCAATGAAAATGGATAAACTGCTTGCAATCGGTGGAGATGGTGAGTCGACAGGAAAAAAAGGAGCGAAAGCAAACCGTTTCAAACCCATGGTTTATTTTTCCGGTCCGCATGCATTAAAACCCGGCGCTTCAGCAACACATAAAGTAGATATTCCGAATTATGTGGGATCTGTTCGTGTGATGGTTGTTTCAGGTCAGGATTTACGATATGGTCATGCCGAGAAAACAGTAGCTGTACGCAATCCGCTGATGGTGCTTGGAACATTGCCTCGTGTGCTTGGTCCGGGTGAAAAAGTTCAATTGCCCGTAAATGTCTTTGCAATGGAAAAACATGTTAAGGATGTTAGTGTGGAAGTTATTCCTAACGAATTTTTAAAACCTAAAAACGGAACAAAAAAATCAATTAAGTTCAGCAAGATCGGTGATGAGGTAGTGAATTTTGAATTCGATGTGGCTGAAAAAATTGGTGTGGCGAAAGTTAAGATCATTGCACGCAGCGGAAATGAAATTGCGCGTCACGAAATTGAATTGGATGTGCGAACTCCAAATCCTAAAGTGACAGATGTATCAGAAGCAATGGTTGAACCCGGTAAATCATGGAATCCAAATTTCTCCTTTAACGGAGTAGAAGGAACCAATAAGGTTACTGTTGAAGTTTCTTCCATTCCGACCATCGATCTCGGAAATCGTTTGAAGTACCTGATTTCCTACCCGCATGGTTGTATTGAACAAACAACATCTGCAGTATTTCCGCAATTGTATTTGAGTACATTAATGGATCTCGATAACAATTTTAAACGCGAGATCAGCAACAACATCAATGCTGCATTGCGAAGAATTCAATTGTTTCAAACTGCAGAAGGTGGCTTCAGTTACTGGCCCGGAGAATCGGTTGCAAGCGATTGGGGTTCGAATTATGCAGGACATTTCATGCTCGAAGCAGAATCCAAAGGTTATCGAATTCCCTCCTCGACAAAATCGGCGTGGATCAAATACCAGCAGAAACTGGCCCGTAACTGGAGGTTGGGGACACGTACCAATGAATATGGATATCAGCAATACGATGATCTTTCTCAGGCTTATCGTCTCTATACGTTAGCTCTTGCACGCCAGCCGGAAATGGGTGCGATGAACCGTTTGCGTGAAGCAAAAAATCTATCGAACGCTGCACGATGGAGATTGGCCGCTGCGTATCAACTTGCGGGACAAAGTGATGTTTGTGATCAGTTGTTAAGTACTGCCAGCACTACAATTCCCAAATACACGGAGCTATCTTATACCTACGGTAACGATGTGCGTGATAAAGCAATGATACTTGAGGTGATGTCGATGACCAAACAAAAAGCAAAAAGCGCAGCACTCATGAAGGAGGTGGCTTCAGCGCTTAATGAAAATTCCTGGATGAGTACACAAACAACTGCATATTGCTTATTGGGAATCAGCAAATTCATTGGATCTTCTCCGGTCGATAAAACAATGAAGTTTTCCTATTCTGTAAACGGAGGAGAACTCATCTCAAAAGCCACACAGCGTCCTCTTTTCAAGGCAGAGCACACGCCAAAACAGATGAATCGTTCCGGAAAACTGAGTTTGAAAAATACAGGTGATGGTACACTGTATATCAAATTAAGTGTAGAAGGAAATCCTGTTGCCGGTGATGAGTCTTCTGCTTCCAATCATATTGATGTGGAGGTGAATTATTATTCCATGAAAGGAAATAAACTGGATGTTTCAAGATTGGAACAGGGAACGGATTTCATCGCTGAGGTTACTGTTTCCAATTCGGGAACCCGTGGTTATCTCGCAGAAATGGCATTGACCCAAATCTTCCCCGGTGGTTGGGAAATTCACAATACACGAATGGATGAATTTCAATCCGCCATCCAAAGTGATGTGCCTACTTACCAGGATATTCGCGACGACAGAGTGTACACGTATTATTCCATTGGTTCGGGTAGAACAAAAGTTTTCAGGTTTAAGTTGAATGCAGCTTATCTCGGAAGATTTTATCTGCCAACAATATCTACAGAAGCGATGTACGATAATACCGTTAGCGCACGTAAACCCGGTAAATGGGTAGAGGTGGTAAAACAAGGAACAGAAGAAGTTTCTTCAAATTAATACATCCAATATTTTGGAAAGGAGTCATCACTGCGATGACTCCTTTTTTTTATCTTGGATGAAATTAATTCCGGAAAAATGTTTCAACGATTAGTAATTCTTGCAGTAGTAGTACTTGGCACACTGTTTTCTGTTGGTGCAACGGAGTTGAGAATATCCGGAAGGGTCATTCAAAAACCGGAGAACAAGGGTTTGGCCGGTGTAAAGATTACGCTGTTGGATGCCGATAATAAAATGCTTCAGGAAATGATGAGTGCCGATAGCGGTAAGTTTAAGCTGGAACCATTGGTACTGAATAAAGTTTATCAATTGCGATTTGAAAAGCGCGATTTTTTAAGTCGTTTTATTGAGATTGATTTGAGTGATATTCCAATTAGTAAAGTGTATGAAGATGGTTGGGAAATGCCAATCGAAATGGGATTAATAAAAATGGAAAAAGGGAAGGATTATTCTCCTTTGGTTAATCTTTCAAGCGGAAAATTGATGTATGTAGAGGAACTCGAGGATCTGGATTACGATATGGTAATTACAGAACACTATAAGAAAAAAGAGTTGGAAATTGCTGAGAGTCTTATTCCTGAACCGGATCCTGAACTTGGACAGATTCAGGAACGCACTTCCAACTTTACCCTTGAATACATTTTTGGTGGAATTCTGGTAGTTGCTCTTCTCCTTCTCCGGTTTGTTTATTCGCCGGGAAAAAGGAATAAGTAGTTCTGAATTTATTTCAAAAATTCAAAATCGATACTTAAATTCCATTTACAAAAAACACCATCAACGCTGTATCCATTTCAATACATGAACTTTTGTTTTCATGCCATATCTGGCCTTAAACATTAGCTTCTTGGGTTGGTTGTCGCGAATTACAGTTACGATCACTTCCTGATCCGGATCTACAGGATCTCCATTTGGTTTTTTAAGGGCCTTCAAAAATTCAAGAACATCCACTTTGTCGCCCGGACGAAAACCAACAAATTCTCCGGATCCAACCTGAGTAATTGTTTTTTCCAATCCTCCTTTCGAATCGCTGGTGCGGATTTCATTGTCGTAAGGTGATAAAGGATTCAACAATGAATTTTCGCGAAGGGTATCGTAATAAACTACCTTCATCCCAATCAACTGATCATTGGGTTTCCATTGGTTTTTACCTTCAACGTAAAGTGTGAAATAATTTTTCAAATCAGGATGAACTTCTGCAACAAATTCGTCAATGAACGATTCCTCATCAAAGGATTTTTCAGCTCCGTACCGGTTTACCAGCGTAAGAATTACATCTATCAATTCTTTTTTGCCATCTGTCAGTCGCTGTATTTCGGCATCCAGTAACATTCCCATTGCTGCACCACGCTGGTAGACTTGTCCGTAATGTTTTTCGTATTTCGGTTGAAGTACATTTGCACTCATCTCGGTGAACGACATTTCCTGAATGGGGAAACTTACACCGGATGAAAATTTCAGACTCATTTCCTTTAAGAATTGATCCGGTGTATAAACTCCACCTTTGTATTTTACCAGATGGGCAAAGTATTCAGTTATTCCTTCATACAACCAAAGGTGCTTACTCATTACAGGATTGGTATAGTTAAAGTTTCCAATATGCTGTGAATGCAATCCTAACGGAGTAACAATATGCATGAATTCGTGAATGGCTGCACCGGTTAATTGTCCTTCCAGCGAAAGATCTTCAATGTCCAGACCAGGACCAAAATCGCCCAGATAATAGGTGGAAGAATTCCCATGCTCCAGTGCACCCAGTCCGAGGTTGCCGAATTTTTTTGCGAGTTTAATTCGCTTTCCCAATCCAATCTTACCGGTAAAGGCTTGTCCAATTTCACGCAGATCATCTACGAAAATGATGAAGGTGTAGCTGTCAACAGGCAACTCCGGAAGAAATGCTGCAATAGCTTCCATGTCACGCTTAAGTGCATTGTAAAATTGTTTTGCTCTGCGCTGGCCTTGAACATCGTAAACCGAAATGGTGACTTTCGTTTTGTTTACAAAAAACTGCGCCGTGTCGGCCGGACTGAACATCATCGGACAATCGATCAGCTGATGATAATTGCGTGCCTTTAAAGTGATTTGTTGTANNCGGGAGTGAAGTAGCCCCATACAGATCGGCTGGTTTTTTAATGTCGACAATCAATGTTTCGTTTTCTTTTCCTTCTTCAAAACCAAAAATCCCACCGTTATTAAAAAAGAATAATTTTCCTTCCATAAAATTGGTAGATGCAGGCTCAAAAATTTTATTCTTTTTTACCTGTTTGTCCATTGCATCTTCCACAGAATAAACAATACTGCTTAATTGTTGTGCATTGCTTACCACCCATGTGTTGTTTCCGGCTTTTTTAGCAGGTAGTTTTTTTCCGTTCGCATCAGTCGCCGTGAGTGTTGTAACATACAGGCCATAATCCTGCGTGGCATAGGTGCCGGGAACAGTTGCAGGAAATGAAAAGCGCAGAATATCTGTACTTGGTTTTTTAGAAGGAGTATATTTTACAGTGATCTGATCTTTGGATACAGCGGTAAGATCGATCTCGTATTTGTTTTGTCCAAAAAGTGATTGAACAAAAAGGAATGTTCCGAATAATAATGAATAACGCATGGTTATGGATTTCAGGTAAGATTCAATGTTTAGGCAAATCTACTGCTCAACCCGCAAAAAGGTTTTAAGCACAACATAAGCGGTAAAATGCAATTGTAAGTGGTTGTTTTCCGGTAATTGTTTCGTTTAACAATCCTCAGCGGTTGTTGAAATACATTACCAGCATCACAATTCCTGCAATAACAGCGAGGATAGCCAAAATGAAGAAAACAATCTTCATGGTGCTGTACGGACGCTCACCCTGAACTTCTCCGGTTCGGCCATTAACAAGAAAGCGGTAGGTCTTACCACTATACTGAAATGCACTGATGTAAATGGGAAGAAGAATATGTTTAAAGGTGATGTCAGAATGCGTGGTGTTGAGTGTAATGATGCGTTGTGCATTCCCGCCAATGTGTTTTTCCACATCGCGGCGAATCACTTTGTCCATTTTGTTTTTTGCATCATCGTATCCTTTAATCAGATCCACACAATAACTTTCTGCACGGAAACCGGATAGGAATTTTTCATCGAAGGGAACAAGATTATTCAAATCCCATGGCTCCAGTTCTTCTGCATAGCTTTTTGGTAGCGATGTTGATCCTATCACCAGCACATCGTCAAAATCACGATCAACCCAACCTGAGCAGGGATACCAGTCGGTAACCGTTCTGGTTTTGGTAACCGTTTTTCCATTTTCAAAACTGGTATAACTTTCCGTGCGATGAATCCCTTTCATTCCGGTGTACTGACTCGCAGTTGCAGCGTCGTAGGTCCAGTAGGGAATATATACTCCTGCAAGTTTTTCTGAATGACGCAGGTATTGTTTTAGATCGTTTGGAGCAAACCATCTGCTGCTCACCCATTTTTTGAATTCTTCGAATGCTTTGTTCTTGTCAACTCCAAATGGAAGTAAACTTTTCGGTTTGATCAGTTTTGTACTTCCTTCTTTAATGGTAAGGTGACTGCCGCAAAATGCACAGGAATCGGATACAATTTTCGGGTCGAAAGAAGTTGTTGCTCCGCAGGCATCGCAATGGATGGTTGGAATGGTTTGTGTTGCAGATTCATTCTGCATGAAATCGTGCACAAACTTTTCAAAATCCATTTCCTCAACCGGCTCATGTTTAACCTCAAATGCATTTTCTGTTCCGCAATACTGGCAATTCAATGCCGTAGTACCGGGAGCATAGTGGAGAATGGCACCACATTCTTTGCATTTGGTTTCTTTTTGATCGGCACGGTCAACGAGAACTTCTTCCATTGGAAAAGCTGTTTAATTCAAAACTAAAATGAAAAGTCAATCCCTAAAATCAAGGCATTGGTGGCGGCGGTGGCGGCGGTGGAACAGCACCGAAAATGCTGCTTAATTCAGGTACTGTACCTGCAGCAAGCCATCCAGCCATTCCTTCTTTCCACACCATCGACTCGCGAGTAAGCTGACCTCCCTGTACCATTTGTTGCANNCAATTGTTGCATTTCGTAGGGACCGTATTGTTGTCCGTTTGCAGCAACAAAAAACTTAACCTGGCCGGGTAGTGGTGGTGGAACAGCTCCTCCTCCGCGGTTTTGCTGATTGGCGTTGTTCTGCTGGTTCATCATGGTTTGCCCGAAAGCAAATCCCATTCCAGCACCCATCATACTTCCCATATCTCCGCTGTTCGGATTATTTGCAGCCGCTTCCATTGCATTACCTGCCTGGAATTGCTGGAACTTATTCATATCAGAAAATGCATTGATAGCATCTGCCTTCGCCTGGTTCTCCACGCGGATCTCAAACGCTTTCAGTTCTGCAGCCGACATCCGCTCTNNTGACTTTCTACAGTGAACAGGTTCAGCATCATTCCCATCTTGGCGAATTCTGCGTTCATCCTTTCGGTAACCTTTTCATTAACCTCGTCACTTCCGAATTTCGGAAGCAGACTGGTATCACTGTTTATAACTCTTGTAAGGAAGGAAACTGCTCTTGTACGCAAACGGTCAACAATCTCTTCCTTGGTGAAATGATCGTCGGTACCCATTACTTCACGAATGAAAAGTTTTGGGTCGACCACTTTCGCTTCCATAGAACCAAACGCTTTAAGCTGTGTGTTTCTGAAAAGCGGAGACGACATATCATTAATGGTCATAGCTCCTTTGGTTCCCCAGCGTAAATCGGAAATGACTTTCGTATTTACGAAAATTACTTCTGCCTTAAATGGANNCCGTATTTCCATCCTTTAAGTGTAGAAAGAATGGGCATGTTCTGTGTTTCCAGGGTGTAGGTGCCCGGTTGGAAAACATCCGCAAATTCACCCTCGTTCTGAAAAACTGCAACCTGCGATTCGCGCACAATCAGCTTTGCACCGTTCTTGATCTCATTTCCCTGCCGCTCAAAACGGAAGGCGATTGAGTTGTCTGAAGTATCGAGCCACTCGATAATATCTATCAGTTGACCCTTAATTTTATCCCATAATCCCATGGCGAAAATGATTTTTTGATGAAAATAGTAATAATATTGAAACCTGAAATAGATAATAGGATGAAGGAATTTAGCTTGTTAAGAAGTTTTTTACTGATTGCTCTCAGCTTGGTCCTAACGGTGGCGTTGGCACAGGAGGATGAGGAGCAGTCGTCGGGTTCGCTCATGGCCGGGAAATTTTACTTCGGAATCAATGCCGGAGGGTATCTTGCCAATAAACACACCTCAAACTATTACGCGGGTTACAACGATTTTACCATTCCCGAGTTAATTGCCATCCCTCAGATCTATAGCCAGATCTATACCATTCTGCAAAGCAATTTCAGGATGGGCGAATTTCCTGCTAATCCCAGATACAGAACAGGTATCAATCTGGGACTAAACCTGGGCTACTANNAGCATGGCACTCTACAGTAATATTGATATTGTACGGCTAAAGTTTCAGGAGGTATTCACTCTTGAGGCCGACAACCCTGCTAATCCTTCAGGTGATCCTATCGTTTATCCTCAGTCCATAATTGGTGAGGAAAACCGGATGATCATCGATCTTGGATTACACTTCGATTTCGGCGATCCCGGCAAACCCGGTGGTTATTTCGAGATTTTCGGATCCTTTAACGCAACCAGGGCCCGGAAGAATGAGGTCATCATTGAAAACAACCTCAAATATTCGCTTTTGTCGCAACCGAATGTCTACAACCGGGTCAACCTGGGTGGAGTGGGCTACGGACTGGGTATTGGCACCGGGGTTCGTGTAAAATTCAACCGTCAGTACACTTTCGACCTTGGCGCAACGGCTGCTTTTCAGAAAATAGCGCTTTGGGACGACCGCAGGCTCAAGCTAAACCCGCTGATTTATGTACGTCTGCTTTGGTTATGATTTGTTTAACCATCAATTGTTAATAGTTTAGCACATAATTCCTTCGAAAATTGCAGTTCAATGGTAAATTTGACAGAAATCCAGGTGCTGAAACGTCTGATGGTTCTAAAAAGAGGTTGAAACTCAATTTTTTACCGATGATTGTTGCTTATCCGGATTTTTGTTAACTTGCAAGCTAATCACGTAACCCTCTGTTAATCCGCTACACCGCTGATGAGTTCTAGCTCGAATAAGGTACAGGAAATCTGCAACTCGCGGTATCAGGAGATTTATGGGAACTACAATAGTAAGTCCCAGAAGAAAATCCTGGTATCACATTTTGGTGATTTCACGCAGGATCTTGTGAATTCCATTTCTAATGGAGTAGAAGAGGGTATGCTCGAAGCCGGCGATAAAAAAGGTACTGTAAAACGTATGTTTTCTATTCTGGTAGAAGGTCTTCAGAACGTAAGATTACACGGTGAAAAAGATGAAGATGGTCAGCAGCATTCATTCCTCGTTATTGCTGTGGATGAAAGCGAATACCTGGTAACATTTGGTAACCTGTTGCTCAATTCCAACCGTGCAATCATGGACGAACGTCTGAAGCAGATCAACGGTTATGACGAGGCACAGGTGAAGGCATTGTACATGGAAGTCCTTACCAACGGAATCATCTCCACAAAGGGTGGTGCCGGTCTTGGTTTTATTACCATGGCTATGAAATCGAAGAACAAACTCAATTATACTTTCGAAGAGGTCAATGATAAATTGTGCTGCTTTACTTGTGAAGTAAAAGTGGACAGGAACGGAGGTTAACATGAAAGCCTTTATCAGCGATCCAACCAAGAATACTCCTGAGATCCGCTTCGACCCCTCTTCAGCGAGGTTTACCATACGCGGAAAATCTTACCCCGAAANNAATCAGGATGAATCGTTTTCCTGCCTCCTCCGTACTCGAGCTTGAATTTGATTATATCTCTTCGTCTTCAGTAATTGCCATCCTTGAGATGCTTAAAATGATTGAAGAAACCGATAAGTCAGTTAAGGTAATCTGGACGTATGAAGCCGGTGATGATGACCTGATGAACGTGGGGATGAATTACAAAAAGTTGTGCGGACTCGAGTTTGAATTTAACGAGCTTACAGAATAAAATTTCTGCTTTTTGCTATTCAGCAACGGATGTGAACCACTTTTTTTGTTTCGAAAAATTCATCCTCAAATACACTACTGAGTTCAAGGATCTCGTATTGTGTTTTCACTGCTTTTAGTTCTTCCGAAAGATCTCCGCCTTTTAAATAAAGAATGCCATTAGGCAAAGCATTGAATTGTTCTTTTTCAAATTTTCCTTTTACCCAGGGAAGAAATTCTTCAAAGCTTGTTACAGCTCTGCTTACTACAAAATGAAATTTACCGTTTACCTGTTCTGCACGCTTGTGCTCAGCAGTCAGGTTTTTTAATCCGATCGCTGCGCTGACTTCCTGTACAACTTTTATTTTTTTTCCAATGGAATCGACCAGATGAAAACGTGATTCAGGAAATAAAATGGCTAGTGGTAATCCCGGAAACCCACCTCCGGTACCTACATCTAAAATGCGTGTACCGGGTTGGAAACGAATCATTTTTGCTATGCCAAGCGAATGCAAAACATGGCGCACATAAAAATGTTCCATGTCCTTACGGGAAATGACATTGATCCTGGCATTCCATTCGGAATAAAGAGGAAAGAGCAGGTTGAATTGCTCTTCCTGCTCCTTACTGATGTCGGGGAAATGAGAACGGATCAACGATGCGTTCATTTTACAAGTTTCTTGTAACGGAATTTTTTCTCCAAAGTATCAC
>DEHO01000017.1:0-192 GCA_002351955.1 Flavobacteriales bacterium UBA2798 | reverse complement strand
TAATGTCATGGCAAGATGCAATCGGTTGCGTTCTCCACCGGATAACACTCCGCACTTTTTGTTCTGATCGGTACCGTTAAAATTGAAACGGGATACAAACGCACGTGCATTGATCATCTTGCCACCAAGATCTACATTTTCATTACCGCCGGAAATCACTTCAAATACGGTTTTGTTCGGATCAATCTCTTT
>DEHO01000026.1 GCA_002351955.1 Flavobacteriales bacterium UBA2798 | reverse complement strand
TTGGTAGAGTACACGTCTGGGGGGCGTGTGGTCGCACGTTCGAGTCGTGTCATCCCGACAAAAGGAGAGGCAAAGCCTCTCCTTTTTTGTTTATATCACATTGCATGTATTTCGTTTACATTTTATATTCAGCACAACACGATAAGTTTTATATCGGTCAAACCAACGATCTGGAAGATCGGTTGAAACGTCATAATTCAGGTCAAGTGGATGCGACCAAACCCTATTTGCCTTGGGAAATGTTAATTCGTATTGAAAAAGATACACGTTCGGAAGCGATGATTCTTGAGAAGAAGTTGAAGAATTTATCAAAAGAAAGATTGCGCTTATTTATTGAAAAGTATTCCTGAAAGACATTTTCCAATCATCAAATAATGAAAATTAGTGGGGGTCCTGAGGATCAGCTAACGCTTCTGTCAGGATACCATCGCAAGCTCTGGCAGGCGTGTGGTCGTGCTGACCGTTAGCGTCAGCATCATCCCGACCAAAAAAAGAAAGAGGCATTTGGCCTCTTTCTCTGTTTATATACGAACAATGTGTGTTTTGGTTAAAGAAAAAATTTATCTCACAAGCGTAACATGCCCGGAGTATTCAACAACATCGCCATTCATTTTTGTAACTGAAATCAGATAAAAATAAGTGGCTTCGGTTGCGTTTTTACCGTCTTTTTTACCGTCCCAATATCCGTTTACACCGTTAAACTCTGCCATAAACACACCCCATCTGTCATAGATGCGACCGTGTAAATCGCTTACGCCTTTCGATTGAACCCTGAATACATCATTGGAGCCATCGCCATTTGGTGAGAATACATTGGGAATTAGGAGTTCAAATTCTTCTTCCACAATAATTAAGGCTGTTGCAGTATCTGTACAACCATTGATATCTGTTACCACCAGTGTCAGTGTGTAATTACCAGCATTGTCGTAAGTGAAACCGGGAGAGGTTTGCAAACTTGTATCACCATCACCGCTTGTCCAGAAATTACTAATGGAATTTCCTGTTGAGGAATTGTTTGTAGCAACCGTTAAAGGTGGAATTCCGGTAGCTGGTGTTACACTGAAAATTGCGTTGGGACCTGTTGCGTTTGTAACAAGAACTGCATCCGTAGCTGTACAACCCGCTGCGCTGGTAACTGTAAGTGTATAGGTTCCTGCACTACTTACGCTTGGTGTTGTTGTTGTAGCTCCCGAAACAATTGTTCCATTGGTGCTTGTCCAATTGTACGAGCCGGCAGAAGATCCTGCGCCGTTTAGTGAAACCAATGGTGGTACACACGGAAGAATCTGATCGTTTCCTGCATTTGCAGTTGGAGTAGCATTCACTGTAATGGAAATAGATTGCGATGATGGGCAATTCCCTCCAAAGGAATACGTAATGGTATGCGTGCCCGGAGCGGCAGTTGCCGGATTAAATGTTCCTGCGCTTGCACTCGTTATTCCGGTTCCCGACCATGTTCCGCCCGGATTAACTGCAGTGAGATTTATTGCAGGATCGTTCTGGCAAAATGGTCCTGCAGTTGAAATATTAGCTGCTGTAAATGGATTTACAATTAGCGTAATATTATCTGTAGCAGGACAAAGCTGATTGGTAGTATAGGTTACCGTATATGTTCCGGGACCAGCAACTGAAGGAGAAAAGTTTCCGTTTGCATCCAGACAGGTTCCGCAATTTGAAGCCCATGTTCCTCCTGTAGAAGCAGAAGTTAATGCAACAGTAGGTTCGTTAGAGCAGAACACAGTATCATTGGCTGGTGCAGAAATAGTTGGATCATTTGGTTGATTAAGTGAGCTTGTACTGTATTGAGCCAGGAATCCTTCGAATGGAGCACCGGAAGAAACCTTTATGATCAACTCATTGGTACCCGGCTGCCAGTCGTCGCACATAGTGATGGTTAATCCACCTGCAGCATTGAATCCGATATTTGCATACTGATTCGCAACAGGAAGAAGTGGTTGAGTAGGACTTTGTGCAACGCCATTGATGTAGACTTCATTTACAGAATTATCTGCGAAAAAATCCATCGTAAGGCAGTACACTCCCGAATCGGCATAGCTGAAACCGCAAACATCGTAACAGGGAAGATCGAATAAAATGCGATAATAGTAATCGACATTTCCTGCATGTGAACCGTTAGCATTGTGAGCAATCCAACCTGCATCCGGCCAAGGACTCGCGAAATAGGATCCGGGAATGGTTGACATTACAATTGCAGGAGCGAAAGGACCGGCTAATGAAGTGGAAACTTCCCAGTTCAAATCGTTGGAACCTCCGGGTAAAGTACCTCCAACACCATTGCTGGCCGTGTTAAATTGTGTTCCGCTAGGAGCTGTCCCGTTTGCGGGGGTAACCTGAATTGTAGTTGTTCCAAAACCTGCACATCCACCGGTGGTGGTATAGGTAATAACGTGCTGACCCGGACCTGCAACGGAAGGATCAAAAGTACCGGTACTTGTGTTGGTAATTCCGGTACCAGACCAAGTACCACCTGGAATATCTGCACTCAATGTGATAGTTGTAGCATCTTCACAGAGCGGACCTGCAGGGTTAACAATGGGATTGACACCGGGAGTAATGGTAACAGTTGTGGTTGCAGGAGCAGAAGGACAACCATTGAGTGTTACGATTAAAGTGTACGTCCCTGCCTGGCCTGCTCCCAATGAGGGAATAATTGGATCTTCGAGTGTACTGTTGAAACCACCTGGTCCTGTCCAGCTGTAAGTAGCGCCGGTAATTGTAGGTCCGTTTAAAGAAACAGGGTTACCAATACACACCGGACTTGTATTGGAAGCTGTTGCAGTTGGAACCGGATTAACAGTTACTGAAACAGTGATCGGAGTTCCATTGCAACCATTTGCGGTTGGAGTTACAGTGTAGGTTGCAGTTCCGGGAACAGCACCTGTTGCTGATAAAGTTTGATTGATTGAAGTACCACTTCCATTGCTGGCACCACTGGTTCCGCTTTGTGATACGGTCCAGTTAAAACTAGATCCGGTTGTAGAACTTAGAGCAATTGAAGGAGATGAACCACTGCAAATACTTGTCGGTGATGGTGTAGCCGTAACATTTGGAACAGGATGTACGGTGATGGTTGTGGTTGCTGTTACTGATCCACAAGCGTTGGTACCGGTAACTGTGTAGGTTGTGGTGCTTGTTGGAGTTGCAGTTACATTGGTGCCTGTTGTTGCGCTCAATCCTGTTGCAGGCGACCAGGTATAACTGCTTGCACCCGATGCTGTGAGTGCCACATTTCCTCCAGGACAATTACTTTGACTTGTTGGACTGACTGCTGTTGAAGGAAGAACTCCTGTACTTCCAACGGTTACTGTTTGTGTAGTTGGAGTATTGCAAGGAATTCCATTATCCGTTACTGTTACTGTATAGGTTCCAGGAGCAAGTCCCGTTGCTGTTTGAGTAGTTTGCACTGGAATAGTATTCCAGGAATAGGTGAATGGTCCGATCCCTCCTGTTACATTCGCTGTTGCTGTACCATCATTGGCACCACAAGTTGCAGAAACGGGAGTTGTTGATACAGTCGGGTTATTTGTACAGGATAGAAAATCGATGAATACGCCTGAGTCATAAGTGCAGTCACCCGCATCAGCTATTGCGAGCTTAAAGGTGTATGGCTGACAAGGAACAACGTTTATGGTTGGCTGTAACGCAGTGGTAAAACCATCGTACTGAATTGAAGTTCCTCCAGTATTATTTACATAGTAAGCATTGTTGGTAGTTGCATTTACATTATCAATGGAAACAATAGTATTATTTGGTAATCGGGCAACGTTGAAATTCGTATAATTTCCACCTCCGGGATTTGGTCCGGATACAAAAAATCCAAATGCATCATTGTAACCTGAGCTAACCCATTCCGGATATTCTTCAGATCCGAATACAAACCGAATGGTAAGCTGAGAACATTGAGGAATAACGGTGACTGTAATAATACAAACATCCTCGTTCGCCTGGGGGTCGAGTGCTAATAGATCAGGGTCACTGGCAGAGGTGCCATGACAGAANNTTGGGACCAATTGCGCCGGTTGCATTTCCGGTAGTCATTAAAAGACCGGTTGTAACGCCAAGGTTGGTTGTATTACCATTGGAAAAACTCCCATAAGAAGCTGCGTTGCAATTGATGGTAATCGGACCGCTTACTGTTAAACCCGGACCTAACAATGCACCCTGAACGGCAGTTCCTCCGCCACCAGAGGTAACGATCAATTGTGCATAGGAATCAAGCGTTGAAAGGGAAAGTAAACTTGTAACTAAGAGTAAAATCTTCTTCATAGAACGTGTTTCTGAACATCTAAATTTACAACTTACTTTTTTCCCCATTACATTCATGTGAAGATTACAACAAGAATATTATTCCAAAGCATAATTTTTAGGGATAAAGTTTTGTGGTCCTTTGTCCGCACTTCTTTGTATTTTTGATCATTCTAAAAGTATTTTTCAAATGTTTGAGAATTTATCGGATAAGCTCGACAGGGCGTTTAAAGTCCTGAAAGGGCAGGGTAAGATTACTGAGATCAACGTAGCTGAAACCCTCAAGGAGGTTCGTCGTGCGCTGTTGGATGCTGACGTAAACTTCAAGACGGCAAAGGATTTTACGGAACGGATCAAAGAGAAAGCTCTCGGACAGAATGTATTAACCTCAGTTTCACCTGGACAGCTGCTTATCAAAATCACACACGATGAGTTGGCAGAACTCATGGGAGGGCAGAAAGAGGAGATCAATCTTGCAGGTAGTCCGGCTATCATTCTGATGTCAGGATTGCAGGGTTCAGGAAAAACTACATTTTCTGGTAAGCTTGCAAATTTCCTTAAAACCAAACGCGGACGTAAACCATTGCTGGTGGCCTGCGACGTTTATCGTCCTGCCGCTATTGACCAGTTGCATGTTTTAGGTGAGCAGTTGGGTATTGATGTATTTTCAGATAAAGAAGAAAAAGATCCTGTAAAAATTGCCACCAAGGCGATCGTGTTTGCACGATCCAATGGTTTCAATACAGTGATAGTGGATACAGCAGGTCGACTGGCGGTTGATGAAGAAATGATGCGCGAAATCGAAGCGGTGAAGAAAAGCATTCAGCCTTCAGAAACGCTCTTTGTTGTAGATTCAATGACCGGTCAGGACGCGGTTAATACAGCTAAAGCGTTTAATGATCGCATCAATTTCGATGGAGTTGTCCTTACGAAACTCGATGGTGATACCCGTGGTGGAGCAGCGCTTTCTATTCGCAGTGTTGTAGAGAAACCTATCAAGTTCATTGGTACAGGTGAAAAAATGGAGGCTTTGGATGTCTTCCACCCCGACCGTATGGCCGACCGTATTTTGGGTATGGGTGACGTTGTTTCACTTGTTGAACGTGCACAGGAGCAATACAACGAAGAAGAAGCGAGGAAATTACAGAAGAAAATTGCCAAGAATCAGTTCGATTTTACCGATTTCTACGATCAACTGCAGCAGATTAAAAAAATGGGTAATGTAAAAGACCTGATGGGAATGATACCCGGAATGGGAAAAATGGTAAAAGATGTGGAAATTGGAGATGACGCATTCAAACACATCGAAGCCATTATTCAATCCATGACGCCGAAGGAACGCAAGAACCCCGATCTACTTACCGGTTCGAGGCGCAAGCGGATTGCAGAAGGTTCAGGAACAAACATTCAGGAGGTGAATAAACTCATGAAGCAGTTTGAAGATACCCGTAAAATGATGCGCATGATGAGTGATAAGCGAAGCATGATGAACATGATGCGTCAAATGAAAAACATGCCTGGTGGAATGCCGAAAATGTAATTACGGTCTGATTTTTGATGAATGTTACTCCAAATAATTGACAATGAAAACAATTCTCCTTTCGCTGTTTCTGATTTTCACTGTGGGCACAACTGTTTTTGCTCAAAGTAATCCTATTCAGGAATCAGCCCGTGAGAAAATGTTGTCTGAAAAAAACCTGAGAAAGGATTTCATCTCGGGTAAACGTTGGAAGGTTATTCTGTTCAAACAACAAGATGAAACAGTAGCACTTAAGGAAAATGACTTTGCATGGTTTCGTCCGGGCGGTACCTATGAAGGAGCATTGATGGGACTTTGGGATTCCGGACTATGGACTTACGAAAAAGATGAAAAAACCATCACACTAAACCTGCNNGGTGGCACAAAAACCTGGAAAATAATTGAGAGTACAGCTACCTCTCTTAAGTTAAATTCCGGTGAAGAGGAGTTGCATTTTATTCCTGACCTTGAAATTAAAACCGATGTTGTGGTGACGGGGATGAAAAAGGAAATTTCCAGAACATGGAAAGTAGTGGAGCACTCGCAAAACAATCTCAAACTGATTCCAAAGGCTGCTGATTTCATTCGTTTTCATCCTGATGGAAATTATGAGCAATGCCTTAATAACAATTACAAACTCGGAAGTTGGTCATTGGATGAAAAAGGGAAAACCATTATAATCACCTTTTCCAAAAGCGTAATCTGGAACATCACCCGTCTCGAAAGCGGCGTTCTTCACCTCACCAAAAAAGAGGGGAACGAACAAATTGTGCTGAAATAAAAAGTACCGTCAGCCAAATTCTCAGGACTTCATATTGTCGAACTGAAGAGGAATACCTACATCCTTCTGACGGCATAAGGCCATGACTTCCTGCAAATCATCTATTTTTTTTCCGGTCACGCGTACTTGTTCATCCAAAATACTGGCTTGAACCTTTAATCCGGAGTCCTTAATCAGTTTTATAATTTTCTTGGATGATTCCTTGTCAATACCCTGTTTGATCTTAATATCCTTTCGCATCATATTTCCCGAAGCATAACGATCCTTACCAAAATCCAGCGCTTTGGGATCGAGGTTTTGTTTAACAAAGCGTCCGATCAATATCTTCTCAACGGCATCCATTCGCATTTCGTTTTCGGTCAGCACATTTACCGAATAATTCTTTTTATCCAGTTCAATGCTTGTTTTCGAATCGCGGAAATCGAAACGGGTTGCAATTTCCCTGACGGCTGCATTAATTGCGTTATCGAGGGTTTGCAAATCAACTTTGCTTACAATATCAAATGAGGGCATAATGATGAGTTTTCTGTCCAAAAATCCACATTTTTTCCGGAACCCCGACCGAACTGTAATATTGACAATATTATTGTCAATAATCTATTTACCTATAATTCAGTTAATTAACATATTTTTTGCATTTTTCTCCCTCTGACTATTGCTTTTGAACTTTTTCTTCATGTTCTTTGTATAGCGCTGTTTTGACAGGAAGTCAGTCGGTGTTTTGACGAAAAAGCTATCAATATGTTAAAAGAAGGAGATAAGGCACCGTCCTTTACTTATACAAATGAAAAGGGGAAAAAAGTCTCCCTGAAAGATTTGAAAGGAAAGGTGGTTGCCTTGTTCTTTTACCCAAAAGATCTCACACCCGGTTGTACAGCTGAGGCGTGTAATCTGCGTGACTATTACAGTGAACTTAAAAAGAAGGGAATTGTTGTAATTGGAGTGAGTGCAGATTCGGAAAAGATGCATGAGCGGTTCCGTGAAAAGCACCAATTACCCTATCCTTTGATTGCGGATGAGGAAAAAGAGCTGATACAGGCATATGGTGTTTGGGGACCAAAGGTGTTTATGGGAAAGAAATTTGATGGGATAAACCGGACAACCTTTATTATAGACGAAGCAGGTAAGATCAGGAATGTGATTGCCAAGGTCAAGACCAAAGAACACGCAGAACAGATATTTGAATTAATAAAATAGAAAAAAAAACAGCAGCGCAGATTCACTGCGTTCTGATACTTCAACTTTGCATTATACAATTACAGACCCCTAACCCTAAACAGAAAAAACATGGCAACAGAAACTACCAACAAAGAGAAGCTTAAGGCGCTTCAGATGACCATTGAGAAACTGGAGAAGACCTTTGGTAAAGGAAGTATAATGAAACTGGGCGCAGGCGCAGTGGATCAGGTGGAAGTGATTCCAACAGGATCATTATCACTTGATATAGCATTAGGCATTGGCGGTCTTCCAAAAGGAAGAGTGGTTGAAATATATGGTCCGGAATCTTCGGGAAAAACCACTTTGGCCATTCATGCCATTGCGCAGGTGCAAAAGCAAGGCGGAATTGCTGCAATTATTGATGCTGAGCATGCATTCGATCAGTTCTACGCTAAAAAACTCGGCGTGGATATTGAGAACCTATTGATTTCTCAACCGGATAACGGAGAGCAGGCGCTTGAGATTGCAGATAATCTGATTCGTTCAGGAGCAATCGATCTTATCGTTATCGACTCCGTAGCCGCACTAACTCCTAAAGCGGAGATTGAAGGTGAGATGGGTGANNATCTTCATCAACCAGTTGCGTGAAAAAATTGGAGTGATGTTCGGAAATCCTGAAACCACAACTGGAGGTAATGCACTCAAATTCTATGCTTCGATTCGACTTGATATCCGTCGTATCGGACAGATCAAGGATGGCGAGCAGATTCAGGGTAACCGTGCGAGGGTGAAAGTGGTGAAGAATAAAGTTGCACCGCCGTTCCGAACCGCAGAATTTGATATTATGTACGGCGAAGGAATTTCCCGAGTTGGGGAGATCATCGATCTGGGTGTAGAGAAAGAAGTCATTAAGAAAAGCGGAAGCTGGTTTAGCTACAATGAAACCAAATTGGGTCAGGGTCGCGATGCCGTTAAGCAATTGTTATCAGACAACCCTGAGTTGTTGGATGAGTTGGAAACCAAGATTCGTGAGATTTTGAATAAGGAGAACTAATACATTTCCGGGAAACCACTAATAAGCCGGAGTGCGACCGGAAAAATGGAGGACCAAAATCCTTCATCCTGGTCGCCTTACGGCGCCAATGGAAAGGATGGTGTCACTTAGACTCCACTCAGGGACCTGGTTGTTAGTGGTGATTAGGTAACAGTGAAAGGTGAATAGTTGGTTGTAATAAGTGAAAAGTGAATAGCGATTGCTGAAAAGTGGATAGTCCAAATGCAGAGATCCTCATTAGTTCGTTTCACTTCCGGACAAAGAAATAGTTCATTGATCACTTCGGCTTTTCGTAATTGGTAATTGATTAACAGGTAATCGGAAATTGACAAATTGATAATTGGAAATTGAATAATTGATAATTGGAAATTAAAAAAAACTCCGGCGGGCTTGCGCTCCTGCTACCTCCAATAGCTCGTCGGAACCATCCTGAACACGGGTCATTCGTTGCCAATGCCATGATGACAGAGACACGTGCTGAGGGTTAGGGTTGGACAGGTTCTGATGCTGACCTGTCATGGTTGTGCGAAAGTCGATTCGACTGGCTGCTGATCAAACAGGAAAGTAGACTGAACTGTGGTCTGTGACCTCCTTGTAACTGTGGTTGTATCTGCAACTCAGCGACAAGGAGGTTTTTTTATTTTGTGCTAACAACGATCCTGTTTTTCGTTTTGCAATAATGCTAAATTGCATTCCTGAATATTGCCCTGAAAACAATAATGGAGAATTTTGAAGTGCCTGACTTTGAGGCAAAGTATACAGAAGGTAAATTTCGCCTCGCCTGGCGATTGTGTATTATTCTGGCTTCTTTGTTCACTGTTATGGGATTTATTGAGTTTTTCCACTCAATTGCCAATGGAATCCTCTATCTGATTTGTGCATCCATTCCCGGACTGGAACTGGTCTATCTGTACAAAACAAAANNAAGAATTGCCTATTTATCGCTGTGTTCTTTCGGATCTATACTTACAGCAGTATCACTCCATTTCTTTATTAATGAAGTCCATTTGGGCGATTTTATATGGATGGCCCTCATCTCCATTATGGCGTTTTGGGGACTTGGAAATTTCTGGGGTTGGTTTTTTACGGTGCTCAATTTTCTGATATCCCTTAGCTATTTCTTCTGTTCATTGAAGACCAATTTTGAAGTAATTCGTCCTATAGATTTCACCCTCCAGGCTTCCCTGGCTGTAGAAATTATGGCTGCTTATATCGCAATTGCAGCTATTGTTTCTCAGTTTGTAAAGTATTACCGCTATTCCTTCGAAAGTGTGCTATCTAATAACCTAGTCATAAAGGAAAGTAACCGAATCATCTCTTCCAAAAACGAAGAAAACATCATTCTGATGAAGGAAGTTCACCATCGGGTGAAAAATAATCTGCAAATTATTACCAGCTTATTGCGGCTGCAAAAACAAACGATGCCGGAAGATGCGCAACCAAAATTTGAGGAGGCCATCAATCGGATCATGACAATGTCGCTCATTCACCGGAAATTATACCAATCGGCCGATTTTACACGCATCGATATCGGTGCCTATATCAATGACCTCATTCGAGAAATAGTGCAAAGTCATTCCGTAAATGATAATGTAAAAGCAGAAATCAAATCAGAATACAATAAGATCGGACTCAACTCCATTGTTCCCCTTGGATTAATCATCAATGAGTTGTTAAGCAATTCGTTTAAACATGCGTTTTCCAATGGAAAAAGCGGTGCAATCAATGTTGAAATTAGTGGTGGTCCGGGTAATACATTTTACCTGAAATACAGCGATACAGGTATTTGGATTGATGAGGACAGGGAAGGAAATTCCTTCGGTCTGGATTTGATTGCAACCTTAACAGAACAACTTGAAGGTAGCTTTACCAGAAGCGGATCGAGCTATCATTTTACCTTCAATAATCAGGATAGCAACACCTGATTTTTGTGCTTTTTAGGGCTTTGACCGGTTAAGAAATACCCAAACTTTTTCATTCGCGGTACTTCATTTAGGGTAAATGGTGGAGAATGATGATCAATTCTCAGTATTTTCGTAACATGAATAGTTTACGTCTTTTGGCTTTACTGCCGCTTTTATGCACATTGATTTTCTTTTCCTGCAACAGCAATGAAACTGGGGAGGTGATTGCGAATAAAGACAGTATTCCACAGAATGATTCGCTGAACGAGCAACAGCGTTTGATTGCGGATTTAGATAAGCGTATTGTTTCTGATCCGGATAATCCCAATCATTACCACGCCCGTGCCTTCGCTTATTTTCGTCTTGCACAATATTCCGAAGCAATGCAGGATATTGAACGCTGTATCCGTATCGATTCAACTATTGCCATTTTTCACTATACCAAAGGCGAGATATTGTTTGCCGAACTGAAAGTAGAAGAAGCCCTGCAGTCGTACCGCGCTGCATTACGACAAAACCCAAATTATTTCGATGCGGAATTTCGTATTGGCAGAATTCACATGTACATAAAAAGCTGGAATGAGGCGATGAAACATATCAATGCAGGATTAAAACTCAATCCCAATTTTGCAGAGGGTTATTTCATGAAAGGAGAAGTGTATGAAGAGTTACGTGATACCGCTAAGGCAGCATCTTCTTTCCAAACCGCAGTGGAGCAGGATCCGAATTATTACGAGGCCTATATCCGACTCGGCTTGTTGTATGCCAATGCGCACAACAAACTGGCTCTGGATTATTATAATTCTGCACTCAGCATTCGACCCAATTCTGTTGAGGCGCTCTACGATAAAGCCATTTTTATGCAGGATCACGGAATGATTGCTGATGCTTTATCTACCTATGATAAAATCATTGAAATCAATCCCCGCCTGGAATTACCCTGGTTCAACAAAGGATATATTCATTTGGTGGAAACGGCCAATTACAATGAAGCGTTGGTAATGTTTGATAAAGCTATTGAGATCAATCCACGGTATATCGATGCTTGGCACAATCGTGGATTGACCTATGAAGGATTAAAAAATTATCCCAAAGCAAGAGAGAATTTTAAGAAAGCATTGGAACTTGATCCCACATACGATTTATCAGCCGAAGCAATGGATCGCCTCGACAGAATGAAAAAGTGATATCCGGAATGGAGTTTACTTTTGAGCTTTGTTTTCATTAGCCGGGAACAAACACTATTGAGAAAATAGAGATTAATTATTCTGAAATCAGTGGTTCAAGTCCAAAGATTTCATCTTACCCAAAAACGATTACAAATGCGTTATTATTTGATTGTGTTTTTCCTCTTGCAGAATATGATATCCTATTCACAAATTAGGGTAGAGGATTTTTATAAAAAGTCGGATGGAAAAGATGATGCACCTTCCATTCAACGTGCCATGCGACACATCGATTCACTGGGTAGAGGGAGTGTTGAATTTGAAGGCAGTAAAAAATACTTGCTTCAATCGGCAGTGGAATTACCACGTTATGCTGTGGGTGGAAGAAGGATTATTATTCTCAACGGAAACGGTTGCGAGATCGTTGGGAAATCGGGAATCGACATTTTCAGAAGGATTCCTATTGATCAGGATGAAGCGCTGAATAAAATGATGGCGACACGTTTTGTATTCAACGATTTTTCATTTACAGGTGGTAGCAAAGCCATCAATCTTGGTGCAACGTACGGAAGCAGTATTCAACGCTGTAATTTTGTTACACAGGAAGAAGCTGCCATCGATATTCAATTTGGACTTGCAACTGAAATTCACCATTGCATACTTACCAATCCAAAAAAAGACGGGATCGTATTGCGATGCGGAACTGATTGGGGAGGAAGTACCAATAATTCGCAATCGAACTCATCGGTAATCAGTATGTGCAGAGCGTATGCAACAAAATCGACTGATGCTGTTTTTCGAATTCTGGGATCGGGTGGAGTAGTGCTGCGCGATTGCATTTCGGAAGGATCGGGAGATGCGCAGTACAGCGTGTTCTTCGACCGGCAAAACAGTACAACGGTGCGATTGTTTCGCGTCGAAAATTTTCATTTGGAACACGCACCTAAAAAGGCAGGAATTTATTTAAATCACACCGGAATTGCCACCATCGACGGATTGTTTGCGCAAATGGCCTATAAAGATTTTCCGCTGGTAATGAGCGCTCCCAATGCAGAACAAATAACACTGATAAATATTCCGCATTTTGTGGGAGGAATGGTGCTGTATTCAGGAAATAACGAAGTCCCATGGCGACTTGAATACTGCCACAAATCATTCTACGCAAAAGAAAACTGGAGAATTAACACAAGCAAAGGCGTGGAAACGAAATTGCCTTTTTATTTCTCAGGAATTGGAGGAAAATTCCAGATCAAGCAGGAGTATAAATAGAAGGTAAGGGTTGTTAGTAATCGGTTATTAGTTATTAGTTAATAGTTAATCACGAAAACTGCCTGAATTGCCCTATTTTCAGGCTCTCCAAAGGGGGCTGATTCCTCAGGGTAACAAACTGGTAACAACAACTGCATAACTGCGCCTAAAATTGTTACCTGATCACTCTTTAGGTTTCTTTCTGGAGGCTTAAATTGCTCATTGCTTCCCGGCAATCTTTCAAAGAATCACTTAGCAAACATAGTAAATTTTTTGGCATGTCTGCGCTTACCCTTGGATAGTTATTAAAAGCAGCAATGAAAAAATAATACTGAAAATACAGCCTCCTTTTCATTCATACAAGTTATATATTCGGATGAATTGGAGAATTCAGCAAAGTTTATCAATGGCATGGCAGGATGTTAAATTGAATTTTACTTTAAGGTCATAAGTAAACCCATCTAAATCCGGGAAAATACTCTCATGTCTAATACCAAGTAGGTATAATTTTTTTTGAATCTCACTTGATACTTTTTTGCTAAACTGAATTCTAATTAAGGAATTTGCTTCAGAAAACGGAAATCCGACATGAAATTCCTTACTTGGATCAGGTTGAATAGAAAACAATCCGCACTGACCGGAAATTCTTTTTGTAACATGCATTGGATAAAACAACCCATGATGTTCATACGAAAAAGGATTAGCTTCTACATCAGTATTGATATAGTTGCAAGTATGCATACAATAAATAGTGCCTCCGTTCTCATTACAATTCTCAATTGTGCCATCTGGCTTTAATGACGGCTTAGTGGCAAAGTAAAGTGCTATTAACGGTGATGAAGTCCAATCGAGTAGCCGTGTTGGCAAGCCATGATGTTGAGCCAACGCCAGCCATTCCCAATCATTGTGCGGCTTAGGATTTACATCTGCATTTGCACGTTTTTTGAATCGAGCCAAAGTTTCAAATTCATATTGTTTTAAATCAAAGCCCGTAGCTTCTTCTTTTATTCTGCCGAATGATGGGATTAGTTTATGGTTCTTTTTATCAGCGATTCCTCTGAAAACGACATGGCCACAATTTAATTCATCAGACAGTAAAACTTGGATGATTTCCAAAAAAGATTTGGCATTTATTATTTTGATTTTCCTTTTCGGCATAAATTCAATTTAGATTTGTTTTTTCATCATCAGTCGCAGATTTATTTTTCATTTCCTCATAAATCTTTATTGCTTCGGGATCTTTCGCATATACTTCCATATTATAAACCAAATCAAGAAATTCATTCACGATCTTATAACTTTTTTTATATTGCTTTTCATCAACTTTATCTGGGGATTCCCACTGTGCATTTCCTTTGTTAAAACCGACATAAAAGCCCTTGTTCTTCATGTTATCTGCCTGATTCCACCATTCCTCATTGAATTCAATTTTCGGATCACCTTTCAACCAACCAATTAAATCTTGAATACCATCTTTTTGGTGACCCCTCAATTCTTCAATACTCGGTCTGTCTTCGCCCTTTAAGATTGCAGATTTTACTCTACCGAAAGTTATTTCCAGCATATTTTTCATTAGTGAAAGAAAAAACTGAATTCCTTTGATATTTTCATGCTTGAATTTGTGCTTCTGAAAATATTGATCAAAATCTTCAACTAAAAGGTCTTTGTCAAAATGCTTCGCAAAAAGCATATACGCCTTAATCCCTTCCTCCGCTGCTAATATTAAATGCGAGTTCGCAAGACCAAATAGTTTTTCCCTGGCCAACATTTCTGCGCCCTTAAAATGGGTTTTAGAATTTTCTAATGCGATTGAAAATCCTGAATAAAAGTCTGGTTCCTTTTTCATACAGTTATTAATGATTTTGTATTTCAGTTGGATTGTTCTCCTCTACAAAAATGAACTGGTGGTAATAATTATATCTAAAGTTTGCAATGGCCGATGCCCTTTCACTGTTTATAAAGGAAATAATAGGATTGAAACGCTCATTATTGGCGTTTTCAACATAGCTTTTGTATTCATTAAACACTTTTACATTTTTCGGATGATCAGTAAGAGCTATTCTAAATTCGCAGCTACTCAAACAATCAAACCCAGATAATGTGCTCTCCGAAAAAACTAAATTCTTCGCATAAATTGTTAAAGGAGAAGCAAATCTAAAGTCTTCATTATCTTCCTTTTTCAAATCGTCTAATACCGGTTGTATAAAGACACAGTTTTTCTCCTCGCCTCCATTTATAAAAATGTCAGAAATTTCAGCATTCTGTATAATTATCCGATTTTTATTAAATTCGAGTACTAACGGATTACCGTTCAATTTCTGAAGCCTCATATTATAATCTTCAAGAGTATCGGTAAAAGTTTCAAAATGCTTTTTGGGAGCGAATAATATGTTGAGTGTGTTTACACACGAAATNNGAAATTATAGCGCGGATTATCGTACCTCCAGCATATGAATTTGCATCCGGATGCATTGAGAAGTTTCTTATCCTACGACTCCAATGCAGAGCTGATTCCAATTTTTTTGTCGGTTCTGCTTCAACAAGTTTATCAATAAGAGTTTTAAAATCATGATTAACAATTCCCTTATCGCTCGTTTTTTTTCGATTAACAATATCAATACCGATCTCTTTACAACGCAACTTAACGGCCATTTCCATTGTGCGTAGCAATTTTGAAAGTGCCTCGTCATACATGGGATAAAAATAATATGCGTGAGCCATTAAATACTCAATAGTGATGTATGCATCTGTTACAGCATTAGGAACTTTGTTATGGAATTTTCCACGTATTAAATATCGGTCAAGGTAGTGTTCGTAACTTGAACAACCGAAACCTGCCCATCTGCTATCTGGCTCATGAAATTCCATATTAATCCGAATGTTTTGTTCCGATTAGCATTTTATAATTTATCAATCGCTCAATTTCTTCACGTCCAAATAAAGTATAAACTTTTGATGTTACCTCTCCACTGAGGTTTTCAATATATTTCATCATTACGTTAGGCTGTTGAAAATGGAAATTATCAATGGGACAGATTACTTCTTCTATAGATTCCCGGTATCCAACATAAAGCGACTCATTTTTCAGATTAAATAACTCCTCCGATGAGTATTTCTGCATTACTGAAATGAGTCGAGCCTTTTCCTTTTTACCCTCTGCAATTGGATTCAAATCAGGTCGGCCTTGGTGAGTTACATGAAAGTGTGTTTTACGCACTTTCTCGGTGGCAAAACTCTTGCTCCCTTCAATTTTGAAAATGTGATAAACAAATAATTGCGCAAGTTCTTCAAGTTCCGCATCAGTTAGAGTGGCAGATTTTTGTTTTGTTTCCTTGTATTTCAACAATTGTAAGCATTTATAATATTCTTCAGCAGAAATATAAAACAGATTGTAACTAAACTCCCTGTAGATTCCGCGATAAAGCTCCCATGCAGCTTGGTTCTGTCTGTACGCATTAACATAAGAATTCTTAAGAAGATAATTTAAATCATCATCCGATATATCTTTGAGCAGCTTTTTGTATCTATTTATTTTTCCTTTACTCATAAAATTCAGGATAAGGTTTTTTCCAATTTCCTTTTCCACTTCTCCCAATCCGGCATCATTTTAGTTTGCAGGGCAAAAAATGCTGTGCTGTGGTTATGGTGTACCAAGTGACATAGTTCGTGAATGATAACATATTCTATACAACCCTTGGGTGCCTGAATTAATTCAGGATTGAGAATGATCCGGCCTTTGGGAGAGCAACTTCCCCAACGGGTAGTCATTTCCTGGATATAAATTCCTTTTAAGTTAATTTTATATTTTTTGAATCGCTGAATTAGTGGTTCTGCGATTTCTGCAAACTTTTCTTTTGCACGTTGACGATACCATTGTTTAACCAACTCCTTCGTTTTGATTTTACTTGGCGTGATTACGTCTAATTGTTTTGCTTTGTAATGAACGGAACTTTTTTTACCGGAAATTACTTTTAAACGAAATTGCTTTCCTAAATAATAATGTGATTCACCGCTAATGAATTTTTTAGGTGGAGTTTTAGGATGAAACGAAAGGAAATAACCTTTTTGCTTAATAATCCAAGGCGCTTTTTTTCTAACTTTTTCTTTTACTTTTTCCAAAGAAGCGTTTGCCGGTGCTTTTACAACGACTTCCATATCCGGTGTAACGGTGATGCCCAAGGTTTTTCTTCCGTTGTAAATTAAATCGAACTCAATTTTCATTGAGCCAAAACTGATATATTGTTTCTCGACAGTCACTTTACTTCGTTTAATTTTTCAATATCAAATCCTTCTTCCTTGGCTTTTTCGTACATCCATATTTGCACTTGTTGCACGATGGAATCTGTTATCAGACTCATCCAAATTATCGCCCCCTCTTTNNCACTATCCGGAATAAAGGCATCATGAAATCCAATGGTAACATTAACCGTTCGCTGCTGCTCATCTGCAACGCGCTGCGATGAGAAAATTATTCGATCTCCAAAATGCACAAAAGAATTTCCAGCTTCGTAAATTGATTTTATCCACTCCATTCCTTCGATTTCGGATAATTTTTCAACGAGAAATGAATCGGTTAATTTATCTTTTCCATTATGATGCTTCATTCTTCGTATATGCTCACCTGCGAGTACTTTTGAAGAGAAAGTGTTAATATCATATTCCGAAATTCTGGGTGCATACAGTCTTAATAGAGAATCCATGTTTATCCTCACCAAAGGAGCTGCTGCTATAAAATTATTCTGGCGCATTAAAGTGGTAAATCCTTTGTTCAGATTTACTGTTCTGTTTAAAACGGAAATGATGAGGAAGTCAAAAACCTGCATTTTTGGTGTAATTGCATGAAGTTGCTTCCCCATATTAATGACCGCCTTGGACTTGTTGTCAATTTCTGTCAACAGTTTTTCATATTTATACTCCTGATCAGCCATCTTTATTTATACCGAATTTTAGCCACCTCAATACATTTTTCAGCCATTTCATCCATTTCACCAAATGATAATTCAATTTGATATTTATCCCGGACTTCATCGATCAGATAGTCGCCAATTTCAATTTGCAGTTTGCCGGTTATGTTTGATTTTTGCTGCCAGTCAATGACAGGTTTTCCTCCATCTAAAACGGATGCCTGTATAATTTCATCAATGTTCAGGGCGGTTTGAACGGCTATTTCTTTTTTCACCTTTTTATCCGTGAGTTTTTCATTCAATGCTTCCATACTTAATCCATAGAAGGCCTTGGCCACATCATGTCCATTCAATGCGGCAGGAATGTCGGAATCTGTTCTTGACAACACGGCATTCATAATTTCATTCACCCTACTCAGATATTGCGATTCAGTGATTCTTTGGTCTTCGTAGGCTTTAATGGCATCTTTCAACATTTCAGAAAACTTTTTGTAGAATGCCGGGTCTTCATCCATTTTTTCTGTGATGTGTTTGGCAGTCCTCGAAGCTATTTTATCGGCTTTTGCTGCTTCGCCAATGGTTTTTTCTACTTCCTGCTGAAATTTTTCCTTATCAAAGATGTTAACCAACTCAGTAATTGTTTTTACTTCATCGGTTTGAATGTGCGTGTCAATTAATTTTTGGATTTGTCCTTCGTATTGACGGTAATCAATTGCATCGGAATATCGTTGAACAACGTTGTTGCGCAGTTTTAAAAACATGGCCAGATCTTCTTTATACCTATCAATGGTTTTTTCTTCCACTTCTTTATGAAAATCAACTGAAGACAAAGCGAGCTTCAAAGCACGGGCAAATATTGCCAGTTTATCATAGAAAACAACTCGGACAGCTTCATCTCGCAATAATTGTGCATAAGCTTCGGCATCGCGTTTATTGGCAATGGTTTTAAAAATATCCCATAACTCGGAATGTTTCTGTGGCAATTTTTTAATTTCTTCTGAAATATTGATCAATGTTCCCTGCAAATCTTCTTCATCAAAATCTTCAAACGAAGAATACATGGTTAAAGCTGTATCCAGTTCTCCCAGCACACCGGCATAATCTATAATGTAACCAAAATCCTTATCGGTATATACCCGGTTTACGCGTGCAATGGCTTGTAGCAATTTGTGACCGATCAGTTTCCGGGTTAAATACAACACCACATTTTTTGGCTCATCAAATCCGGTAAGTAATTTGTCAACTACAATGATAATTTCAGGGTCTTTCTGATTTTTAAACCGGCTGATGATATTTTTCTCGTATTTCTTTGCGTTTCCATGCTCGTTCATCATTTTATCCCATAATTGCTTAACGGCATCTCCTGATTTGACATAAGCACTTTCTTCCCCTTCGCGCTCATCAGGTGGCGAAATCAATACTTCGGTGGACACAAGACCGATCTCATCCATGTATTTTTTATAACGGATAGCGGCTTCTTTACTTTGACAAACCAATTGGCCTTTGAATGGAGTTTTTCCCTGCCAGTTATCCCGGTAATGACGGCTTATGTCCCAGCAAATAGCATATATTTTTTGATCAGCAATATTTAATTGATCTGCACGGCTGAATTTCTTTTTTAAATCTACTTTCTGATATTCGTTAAGTGGTTCGGAAATCATATTGAAATATGTATCAATGGGATTTTCATTCACTTTTTGAAAAGCGTGACGGCCTTCGTACAATAATGGAACGACTGCTTTATCCTTTACAGCCTGATCCACTGTATAGGCATCAATAATACCTCCGAATTTAACAGCAGTGCTTTTTTCTTTTTTGAACAAGGGTGTTCCTGTCATTGCAATAAAACATGCGTTAGGCAGCGTTTTTTGCATGTCGATATTAAAAATTCCGTGTTGCGAACGGTGACCCTCATCTACCAGTACAAAAATATCAGGGCTTGTTAACGGTTTGCTAATTTTTCTTACAGCCGATTCAAACTTGTTAATGATAGTGGTAATTACCGCGTCACTTTTACTTTCCAATAACTCAACCAAACGTTGCCCGGTTGTTGCGTTCTCGGCATATTTGCCGCATTTTTTAAACGTATTGGTAATTTGATCATCCAAATCCGTTCTATCGGTTACCAGAATAATTTTTGGATTCAGAATTTCTTTTTCCATAGCAATTGCTTGTGCAAGCATAACCATAGTCAGTGATTTTCCACTACCCTGTGTATGCCATATTACGCCACCGTTACGTTTGCCGCCATCAATATGCCGTAAACGCTGCATTGCTTTTTTAATGGCGAAATACTGCTGGTAACGGGCTATCTTTTTTTCTCCGTTATCAAATAAAATAAAGTTGAATACCAAATCAAGCAATCGTTCCGGACGACATAAATTATACAGATACTCATCCTGCTTGGTAACCATTACGTTTTGCTGTTCCAGCGCATCAAAATATTTTTTTACATACCGGAAACGCTCTCCAAACAATTTTTCACTTTCTGTTTTAGGTAGCGGTTTGTTTTTTATTTCATAAAGGTTATCATTGTAAGCAGATTCTTCCTCATCGCTTGAAAACTTTTCTTCCCACTTAGCCCAGAATTTTTCTACTGTGCCGTTTGTGGCGTAAGATGCCTGATCGGTTGCAACACTCAACAGGCTTTGGGTATAAACATACAAATTGCGAATACCGTCTTCCTGCTGACTTCGTAGCTGCTGGGAAATGGCCTGTGATAAAGATTCCTTCATGTCCGGTCGTTTGCATTCAATGATGCAAAACGGAATTCCATTCACAAACAAAACAATATCCGGTATATAATGTTCCTTGGTATTGGAACGCATTACGTTATATTCTTCCGTTACATGATAAACATTATTTTCCGGATTTTTCCAGTCAATGTATTGAAGGGTGAAACTTTTTTTATCACCATCAATACTTTGTTCCAATGCTTTTCCGAGCGTGAGTAAATTGTACACGTATTCGCAAGCAGTTATATAACCTTCCTGCATGGGAACATCTTTAAGTGCCTGTATGCCGTTTTCAATATTGGCATCGCTGAACACAGATGTTTTAGAGGAACTTAACCGAATGGAATTAATTTCCTTCAATTGCTTGCGCAAAATATCTTCCAATAAAACATGAGTGGTTTTATTACCCCGGTGCTGCAAGGCCTGCGTCTGCGACAAATAGGTATAACCCAGCTTTTGCAATAATAACAAAGCCGGTATTTGGGAGATATGATCTTCTTTAAAGCTTGGTGTTTCCATTATTTGCTTAAATAAGTATAAAGACAAAAAATCAATGCTAATGGTAAAGTAATATAAGCTGAAATGGTCAACCAAACAGCAATCGTAAAATAGGAATATTTCCTACTTGCAATAATTGAATTTTGTTGAATTTGAACTGCAACATCTGTTTCAAATGACGTGGGCTTAAATGCTGTGTCACTTTTGTCAATGCTATTCACTTCTCTAATTATTTCATCAGCAGATTTTGTTTTGAGATATTCAAAAAACAAAACATTTGAAATGCTGCCAGGAGCAAACAACCCTCCTTTAATAATTTTTACTCTTGGCGCAAATGAGATCAAAGCACATACTGTAGAAAATACAAGCTGGATAATCACAATAAATAAATACCAACTTAAAAATTCACTGTCCTCAATAATTTTTAAATTCATTGCTTTCGCTATTCCATAAATAGAAGCAGCATTCAAGGCAATGATCATTGCGTTTTTTGCTTCAGCAAACTTCAACCAGTCATTCACATTGGCAAAGACCTTTAAAAGTCGTTCTTCGTTACTCATATTCTTTATGTTTTCTATTTNNATACACGTTACCGGAAATATTTTTTATTTGATGTTTTTGCTCAATCCAGTAGTTTTTTTGAATTGAATTTCTATTCGGATTAGCAGCTTTAAATCCTTTATACACCGAATCGGTCATCAGAATTGCCGGGAATGAAATTGACCGTGTTTTCTTTTCGAACTTGATAAGTTTACCACCTGATGTGAAAAGGCCTCCATCACTATATTGGGCTATAGAATTTGCAAATTCTTCAGTCGTCATTTCAACACTCTCCGTGGTCGATAAATAAAATGGAGCGTTGGGGTCATAGCTTGGTGTTCCTCCAAATAGATATCCGATATCAAAGAGTGGTTTAACCGCTCTTGGATTAATGGGGTTTCTTAAAACTTCAAAATACGGTTCTTCTATAGTTTTATTTGCCACATCGGTCAAGCGTGAAGCTCTATTGGCCGGATAGCCCACCCAAACCAAACCTTTATTTTCACCGTTTTCATTCCCGTTTCTTTGAATGCCTACCTTTATCACACGAAGCTCACCGAAATCAATCCCAACACCACACTTAAAATCTACTCCAGAAAATTGTTGATTGATGATATAATTAGAAATATGATTAATTGATATAGCACAGTCCACGGCATTCGTGAAACAGTCTTTGACTGGAAATACAATCATTATTCTATCACCAATAATGTTTCTCGTATGACCACAGTGTCATCTTGCAACTTTTAACACGGCCTTTGTAAAAGCAGTATATATTCTGCCCATTGTTTGGGTATGATGCTTTTCAGTTAATGCAACAGAATTTCTTATGTCAGCATAAAGAACACATGTCTCTATCTTTTTTCCTTTCTTATCTTTTCCACTTTCATAAGTCAATTCACAGTCATCCGAAGATGGTACAACTCTGGTATCATTATGAGTAAAAGTTGTTTTTGTAACATCAATTACATCCTTTTCAATTTCTTCAAGAATAGTTTTTACTGCCATATATTCAACCGTTGTAATTAATTGAAAAGAATTGATCGAATTGGACTCCTTTAAGGGTAGTGATCACTTTACCATAGTGCGTCCATAGTATCTTTTGACTGGAAACGTTATCTGGATCATTTGAAAACCGATCCTTATAGAAGGATCTGATTTTTGTGTCGTCATAGTAATTGATTCTATTGTCAACACTGATAGATTCCAATCGAAATAACTCAGTAAGTGGCTTCCCAATTATTGTGTATTCCTGATAAAGTCCAGTTTTATTCTTAAAATAATTTACCGATCCGCAATGAAACGCAACCTTACTTGCAAATTTTGTCTTTATCGTTGCGATAATTATTTCTTTAGCACACAAATTCGCTTTATTAATATTGAATTCGAGTGTTTCATTTTGGAAAGGCGGTCCAAATACACATATAATACCATCTCCTATTATTTTATCTACTTCGCCACCATATTTGTAAATGATGGGTATAATCTTATCATAATATTCATCAAAGTATTCACCGATTTCATCGCCAGTTAAATCACCAAAACGCATAGAAAATTCACACACGTCAATAAATAATAACGCAACATCGGCATCAACGCCAAAATCAAAATACATTGAATACTCAGGCCCAAGATTAGCAATGGAATCTTGGAAAGCCTTTTCAATCTTATCCGGATCAAATGCTTCCGACAAGTTTTCCCGTACATTATAATTAACGAATGGACTCCTTTTCCCATATTGTTGGTTTAGTATTTTTATCTGCTCTAAGTTTGCCATTCTCTTATCATTTCATATTATTAATTCCAATGTAAGCACCGAGCAAGAGAAAAAGCACGTTAACAACATACCTGATATTTTCTTCCTTTTGTAACCAGTGTTTTCCTTGTAGCCATAAAAAGCATTGGTTTTCCCACCAGTTCATCCCAATGTGGATGCCACCATGATTGTCTTTTTTTCCGAAGGAATCGAAATAATAAATAGTTTTATTCTCAAATTCTAACGCGTAAATCCTCCGGTAATAATTTTCGTTATCGGACATTAACGGATGTGAAACACCGTTCTGAATATATCTCCCCCGCTTAATTTGAATAACATCAAATTCCGATCTGGTGGATATTGTCACGCCATCTTTGGTTGAAGAAATCATTCCTGATTTGTATTTTAGTTTTCCGGTATTTGTCCCGGCTGGTTCAAGTGCTTTTATATTCATATTATTTCACCTTTAATCTCTTTTTTCCGGTTAACAAAACCTGCATCAAGCCCTTTTTCTGTTCTTTGAATTTTTCAAGTTTTGTTTTCAATAATTCTATTTCATTGTCCGCGGCTTTAAGAACAATCGCAATGGCGAACTGTTCTTCAAAAGAAGGAATGATAACTTTTAATGAAAAGAAATCGGAAGGCGTAACGTTAAGTAACCCATGTGCTCTTCCTCCTTCATGTGCAATTTTTGTCAAACCTTTATCGAGTAAATTCGCGCCAAAGTATTGTTCAAAGTATTCAGGATTTGCTTTCTTATTATCCTTTATACCAAAACAGATATAAAGCGTGGTTACTACTGCTTTTTCAAAGTCTTTTAATCTTTTTGTTGCTCCCCAAGGATATCCGTTGGAATAACTTTTATTATAGCAGAACTCGCCTTTTTCAACTAAGAAATAGTTGTCTGTTATTTCACTTGCTACGCTCTTATTGAAGAAATCTGTTTGTCGAATAAAGCCGCGTTGAGCCGAAATTGTAACAACGGTAGTATTTCCTTCCATGTTTTTTCTTGTAACTCTATCGAATAAATCTAACAATTTATATTCCTTCCAATTTCCCTTAAATCCCTTTAATCTTTTCCTCCCGGTAAGCAACTGCTGCATGAGCCATTTTTTGCGAAGTTGTTTTTGGGTGATGAGTTTGGTTAGCGTTTGGATGGATTTGTCCCATGTTGAAAGAAGATTTGAAATGGCAATTTGTTCAGGCAATTTTGGCAATGGGATTGGAAATGATCTAATTTGTTCGAAGTTTAAACCCTGTCTGTTTCCACCTGCCTGAAAACTATCTATTAATTTCTGTCCAATAGTAGAAAGTAAAAATGCGTTTAAATAATGTGGTTTGATTTCGTTTTTATGGGTACGTATAATACAAACATGCTGATTAACATTTCCTTGAACTACACGTTCATCTGCAATAGCTGATCGGCCAATTGAAGCTCCAGTAATATTCAACAATACGTCTTCATTTACGATTTCAGTAGATTTAAATGTCAAATGAGTGTCATCATCAATGTATGCCACATCGTCTAATAATAGCTCGCCCCATCCAACATTTTGACTTCTCAAAAACACTCTACCTTTCTCTTTGTATTTTTTTTCTCCACCTGAAGGAGTGATTCCACTACCAATTTTTATGGATAGGCTGCCTAATTTATTTAAACTCCATTCCTCTGGAATCACTCCAACAGCAGTTTGTTTATATCCCTTCGGTATGTTTCGTTGTTTTTTCATTTACATCAATTCGTCAAGTTTTAATTTTTCGCTATACCTTGCTGGAATAGAAATTGCATTTATCAAACAACCAGGATACGCATCGGAAATGGACTTATTCAGCAAATCTTCCAATCGTTGTGCTTTATCCTGACCATAAGATGAAGAGGATAAATTGATTCTGACCACGTGAAGTTTATCTAACTCATTAATTACATGCGTATAGAAAGTTTGCCTTATGAATGCGTATAAAATATTATTCAATTTTTTTTCTGCATACATTCGCGCAAAATCATTAAAGGCATATTCTGGCCTTCTGTCAAAGTGTTTATGACTTTGAAAACGGTGCTTAAAATTTGATTTCGCTTTTCCAACATAAATGGGAGTATCGCCATCAAAGAACACATAAGCCCCGTACCCAAAAAATTCATGCTCCCATTTTTCGTGCAAAAGCTTTGCGCCTATTTTACCGGAAACCTGCAATTGATCCAAAGTTATTTTACCATACACCAATTTGCTATTCGCTGCTATATATGCAGGGATTTTCTCCATTGGGAGCGTGGAAATTTTATTATATTGAATCAAGCCATTCATTTATCCCCATTTATTTTATTCTCTTCATCTTTTTTACGTTTCTGCATTTTTTCATTATCTCGTGTAATTTGCTCGTATGTCAGTTCAGCAATTCTATGTGCCCATGAATTAATTTCGTCTTGGGTTACACTTTGATTATACCTGATTGTAGCAATATCCGCCTCAATAAATGTTTTGATGGGTTCTTCCCTATTAATATTTCGCAACTCTTCCAGTGAACGAATCAGGAAATTGTACTTTTCCGGTGAACCAATAAATACATTAATTGTAAAATATTTCTTTTCAAAAGAGATGTTAAAGTAAACCACCGTTTCAAAACTTTCATCCTCATCGTTAAACTTGTAAAAGTGTTTTACAACTTTCAGGTTGGAATCATCATTATTTTCAAGTTCTTTTGATTTTATTGTTAAAAGTTCATCAACAGGCAAAGCACCTGTTGTCAGATTTAATACGAAGTCACTTAGGTACGATTCCTTGGGTTTTACGACTCCTCTCCATTTTGCCGTTTTGAAAAACCTATCAAAGCGTTTCAATTCCTCATCCGACCTTTGTATCAGAGGCGCATATATGTTTTTAAATACATTTGTTGCAACTTGCGGACTATAGACTACCGTTTTTGCGACTGACTTCAATGATTTATCAAGAAGTTCCAAACGTTTATCAATACTCATATCTTTTGATGTTTCTTTATTAAGTTCAAAATTGTTTAAAAGCCGGGAAAATAATTCTGACACATCTACATTTCCTGCTCCCATCTCTTTAAAAATGGATTTGTCAGGTAATTCATTTTTGATAATAGCCACAAACTCGTGAAGATCTTTTCGTACAGTCACGGGAAGGTCGAACACGTCATTCCCGGTGAGTAACAAGGCCAACCTGAAAATATCCGTCTTGTGTTTTCTTATGTGTTTGTCATCTATATTTTCTCCGGCCTGTTTACGCTGACGTAAATCAAGAAAGGCTCTTGCCTTTAAACAAATCAACGTTTCAGTATTTGCTCTTTGAACATCATCTTCCATTGTACATCCTGATAGAGTGAACCGATAATATTCCTCATCCATAAGAATTGCCGAAAGACTTGATAAGTCATCACCAACCGGAATAGGTGTTAGATGTGAACTTTCTTCTATATCCAACAGATCAGGAATTCTTGAAAATAGTTCTATCTGAGCAGGAAAACCATCGGTGCGCGGGTGGAGAAACCGGTAATATTTTCTTTCATCTTCACTTTTTTCTTTTCGCTCATAATTACCGTCCTGGATAAATTTCCAGAATTGTTTTACAAACTCAGGATTCAATGCTTCAACAATGAGAATAATATCAATATCTTTTGTTCTGCGAGGTGTAAAACCCGCTGTCCCAATAATAATATCACAAGCTGTTCCGCCTATTATAATATAATTACCGGAATGCTCACGAAAATATTCACGAAATTTATCCAACCCAACTACCATAGGTTATAATCATTATTTGTAAAAATGTAATCATTCAGTATTTTTTCCAGTGCCATTTCTATCCTTTCATCTTTGCTGTCTTTCATGCTCAGGTATAAAGAAAGCGGATCAACAAAGTCAGTTGTAGTTAGCGGTACAGGATTATATTTCCATATTTCAAGGCAATATTTTCCCTCACGATCATCCATGTTTTTCCATTGATCATTTTTCTGCAAGCTGTAAAACAGCGTTTTTTCAATAGCGTAAAATGTTTGCCTGCTTGCGGCCATTTCACTGTATTGTGGCAAGGCAGAGGCATTGGCTTTGCATAAGGCAAGATTTACGGGTATTTCATCGGTAAATACCTGCTTTATCACCGGGCTTGTCATTAACGGAAGTGCTTTTTCCCAGAGTTCTTTTTTGTTGTTTTCAAAACGGATGTATTTCTCCTTTTTTCCTTCTGCTATACATAGTCCGTTTCGTTCCAAATCGGCCACAGCTTTTGTTATAGCCATTGGTGTATAATGCAACTTTTTAGCAAGTTGTTTAAGGGTGTGATTTTCGAGCGGGTCATTTTTCCGCAGGATGTGATATAATAAAATATATTGCGCAGACGGATAAAGTGTTTCTTTTAATTCGCGTTTTTTCTGAAACGTCTCCCGTAAGTCCACCAGCAAATCGGGCAAATACATTTGTTTGCCGGGAACAATAAAATTGATTCGTTTTTCAATCAATCTTTTCCGGTTAATGAACGTGAGCTGATCGGCAAGTAACACCACAGTGGTATTAAAAACATCTGCAATCAGGTGTAATTGCTTTTGAATTTGAGTTGTGGTAAAATCCGTTTTGTTTTTTATTTCGGCCAGCATGACGGGGCGGTGAAACAGTTGTGCATTAAATAACCGGAAGGTTGCGGTTATATAATAGGGTAGCTTACCCTGCCCGGTTTCGGGGAGCTTTTCCGGGAATATCTCAGTACCCAGCGTTTCTTGTATGTATTCCTTTAGTTTCATAACCATAATAAACCTGTTTTTGTACGATAAACCTAATTAGTTTATTATACAAATATAAGTTTATTATTTTGTTTATTAGTCATTTATATTAATATTAAGCGTGGTATTTGGTCTAAAACTACCGTGCTCACCATGTCTAACATAACCCAACTGATTGGTTGCCAAACGGGTGCGCCCTATGGCAAAATCCGGTATATTCCGGTGGTGGTGACCGTAAATCCAGTAGTCAATACCAGAAGGTTCAATAAAATCGTGCATTTCCACAGCAAAAGCTTCATTAAGGGCATCATTACGATATTCTTCAGGATAGTTCAAAAAGGTGGGTACATGATGGGTAACAACCACCGTTTTGCGCTTTCCAGATTCAGCCAGAGATTTTTCAAGAAAGACTCTGCTTCTTGCATGAAGAGTATTAAAATCATCCGCAATGAATCGTTTACCATTCATTTTAATTCTTGAGAAATCAGCAATACTTTGCTGAATACTCCACTGATGTTGCGTGCTAATATTTCCCCAAAGGGTAGTAAACACAAAATGTATATCATTAATGGTGACGTCATAATCATTTACGAGAAAAACATTCTCCCGAATTTTCTCATGTAATACACCACTTCTTTTTGAAATATCAGAATGATAATATTCATGATTGCCCGGAACCCAGTACACCGTTTTAAAATGATCGGAGACAAAATCAAAAAAATCCCACTTTTTGTCCAGCAATGCAAATGGAAGGATGTCTCCGGCCAGTAGAAGAACTTCTCCTTCTGCAACAAGCGGATTTTTCTCCATGAAAATTTTGTTTTCAGGAAATTCCAAATGTAAATCTGAACAATATTGTACTTTCATTTTTTACTTCTTATCGGTAGTTAAATCATTTTCCCGTATCCGGGAAAATGATCACACGCCCAATTCCTTTAAATATTTATCCATTTGTTTTTGTACCACTTTTAATTCATCTTCAAGTTTGTCAATTTCTTTCTGTACCGCTTTAATATCCACTTCCGGTTCTTCCTCAAACGTATCCACGTAACGCGGTATGTTCAGGTTAAAATCATTTTCCTTGATTTCATCGGGTAATGCCACATACGCAAACTTTTCTTCCACAATACCGGGTTTTAATTTTCCTTCGGAAAACCTGCGGTACGTAGTTACAATATGATCAATATCCTGTTTGCGTAGCTTGTTTTGATTTTTTCCGGCTTCAAAACGCTGGCTGGCATCAATGAACAATACGTTCTTATTTTTTTCTTTACCACGATTAAAAATGAGAATGGCTGCCGGAATTCCTGTGCCGAAAAACAGGTTAGCCGGTAAACCTATCACGGCTTCCAGAATATTTTCTTCAATGGTTTTTTGCCTGATTTTTCCTTCGCTGGCACCGCGAAACAACACGCCATGCGGAACCACAACACCTACTTTTCCTTTTCCTTCATAGGTAGTTTCAATCATGTGGCTGATAAATGCCCAGTCGCCCTTGCTTTTTGGTGGAACACCGCGCCAGAAACGATTGTATTTGTCGGCTTCTGCTTCATCAGCTCCCCATTTATCCAATGAAAATGGCGGATTAGCAACTACGGTGTCAAACTTCATCAACGCATCACCTTCTTTCAATTTCGGATTACGGATAGTATCGCCCCAACGGATAATGGCGTTGTCAAAACCATGCAGGAACATGTTCATAACGGCCAGCGCCCATGTGCTTCCGTTTGCTTCCTGTCCGTATAGCGAAAAATTATCAGAGCCAACTTCCAGTCCGGCTTTAATTAGCAGAGAACCCGAACCGCATGTTGGATCACAAATACGCGCACCCGGTTTTGATTTGGTCAATTTTGCCAATAATGTAGAAACTTCTGATGGCGTGTAAAACTCTCCGGCCTTCTTACCTGACTGATCTGCAAAATTGGAGATAAGAAATTCATACGAATCGCCAATCACGTCATTGCTTTCCAGATGAGAAGGAGTAAGGTCTAACGCGCTAAAATCAATGAGCAGGTTTTTAAGGCGCGTGTTTTTATCTTTTTCATCGCCCAGATTACTGCTGTTAAATGAAATATTGCGGAAAATTCCACTGCCATCTTCGCTGTACAATTTACTGCGGTTGGCTTCTTCAATATCAGCCAAAGCAATATCAATGGTTTCGCCCAGGCGCGAATCGTTGCGATGTTCCAACAGGTAATCGAACGAGCTTGTTTCGGGCAAAACAAAGCGTTCGTGTTTCATGGCGCGCTTGGCACGTTCTTTATCGCCTTTGTACTTTTTCAGATAATCAGTGTACTTGTCTTTATATACATCGCTAACATATTTCAAAAAAAGCATGGTGAGGATGTAATCCTTATACTGGCTCGGATCAATTAACCCACGAAACGTATCGCATGCTTTCCATACGATATTGTTAATGTCCTTTTGCGAAATTTTCTTTTCCATAAAATTATTTTCTGTTTTGAATTAGTCTTTCACCAATCTTATTTTTAAATCGTTCACCTTTAGCAGTAAAATTATAAATAGCCTTATCATTTTTTGTAATAATTCCGGCTGACTCAAGGTAACTGACAATGTCCTGATTAGGTGCATCCGGTGACCCCATTGTATAACCTTGTTGTATCCATCTAAGCAGTGCTCTATAATCTTCAATTGTAGGAGGGCTTGTTAGAATGTTATTTATAATTTGGGTAAATTCTTCCTTCTCATTCTCGTTTTCATATCCATTATTGTTCTTATTTATTGAATTATTCTGAATAATTCCTTTCAACTGCTCGATTTCATTGTTCTTGCTTTTTAAAAGTTCATCAAATTTTTGTTCAGTATTAAGTATCTCCTGACGGATCGCAAAAGATTCTTCTTTTGAAAGCAATTGTTCATTTTCGATTTTCTGTTTGTATTCTTTTCTCTTTTTCCGAAAACCCAGTGTAATACGATATGCCTCATTAGTGATAAACGGCATCAGGCCAATAAAAACCAAGGTGGATGCAAGCGGTAAAAGAACAGCATGGCAGAGATTTATTTCATTAGCTATGTAATCCATCTTGTTATTGCTTAAATCATCTGCATTGATAAACAATGTGACGTATGGGATTTTCCAATTCCAGATAAGCCATGAAAAAATAAAAGTTCCATAAAATGGACTTGAATTTCTCTCATACAATGTCGCGGCAATGGATTTTTTCAATTCGTCAATCATATTTTATTCTTGTATTAATGCATTTAACAGCGATTGCTGTATTTGTTTTTCTTTTAATGATTCGATTTTTGTTTTCAGTTCTTTTTCCTGCTGACGTAAATCATGAATTTGAAGAATTAATTCCTGCGCATGAAGTGGTGGAATAAATATTTCGAGATCTTCCAAAACAGATTTTGGAATTGACGGAACTGAAGTGCCACTTGCGCCACCTTTTAAAAAATTTAGGTTGTTAGGATGATTGATTGACCAAACCAGAAATTCCGGTATTACTTGATTCATTGCGTGAGTGCTCAAACGAACTACGAAAAATGTTGATGAGGCAACCGCCAGTCCGAAACGAGAAGTAACCTGAGTAGCAAAATTTCGTGAACCTTTGGCGGCAAACAGGACGTCTCCCTCCTTTAATAGGTGTTTGGACGTTTTATCATTTAATTCCAGTTCGGGAAAGGGCAACTGAAACACCTTTCCTGCGTCATTAAAATGATTGACCTGTAAGTATTTAACCTGCCCGATAGGATCAGGCTTGGCATAAATGCCGGTAGATATTGTGGCGATATGTTTAAGGCTCGTCTTCAAAATATATGTAGTAATCAGACTACAAAAATAGCCAAAGGTTGCTTTGGTAGTTCAATTATTTCTCTGTAATCAATCTACAAAAATGTAATTTATTGATTTTCAATGTTTATTTTGCTATCCATTTTTTCAACACTCTTTATTTCCTTCCCAATTTTTAAAAGACCACCATCGTCTGCATAGCATTTTACTTTACCGGTTATATATCCCAACCTGTATGACACGGTTTGTTTCATCAGTCTCCAGAACGTGGGAAAGAGGTTTTCAGAAATGCTTTTAATAAGAAGTTTCTCGCTTTCCCGGTCAGAACGGTTGGTTGGGTCTTGCACAGAAAATTCAATAATTACATGTGCGCCCATATCCGGTTTACCAAACTGGAATTTTATGTAGCCCAGTTCTTCCATTAATTTCGTCAGTCGTTGTTCGACTTGCGGAATGGTTGGCTTTTCGATTTGATCAATATTATACTCCTGTTTAATTTCAGTTTCCTTTTGGTGCACCTTTAGTTGTTCGGCTAATTCAGCAATATCCTTCAAACTTTGTGTGAATGTTTTTGAATTTTTGAAACCTTCACAGTATTTTTTTCTGTCCTCAATCGTTATCGGTTTTTCTTCGGTCGGGGTTAAATCATATTCATCAATAACGATATGTCCACATTGTTTACATTCATCTTTACAGATAAGTACCGTTTCTTTCCTTTCAGATGATGAAACAAGATCTCCGTTGCACTTCTCACATTTTCGCTTCGGAAAAAAATATTCGTCACCATCCGGAAATAGTACTTTGTTGGGCTTGTGTTCGAGGGGACATTGGAATACAAATAGTACAGGCGATATATCCGGTTTAAATAAATGGCCGGATAATTCCATGCGGGCATTGCATGTTTTACAATTCACTTTTTTAGGTGGAATATACGTTTCAATAAGTCGGTCTTTATATTCGTCTTCCTGTTTCCATTTTATTATTGCTTCTTTTCTGTTTTGAGCGCGTAACGCACCTTTATCTCGATAATGAATTCCGAGTGCATGTTGTTCAGCCAAACTAAGGTTCGGATTTAATGGATCAGTAGCAATATTTAATGGTATTCCTTTTGCCTTAATTTCCCCTTCCATTTCTTTTAGGATTTTAATAGTGCTGCGATCATACTGATCTTCGTAGTATTGATCTTCTTTTCTGTATTTTTTCATTGTTTATTGTTTTAGTTGTATGTTTAAAATGGCAATTTGATCTTTTAATTCATCCGACAATTTGAATTTTATTTCTTCCTTGTCGCCCGGAAGTTTTTCTATTACTTCCGTTACTTTTGATTTAAGGTGCCGGGCAAATTTCATAAACGGATAATCACCCGGTAGGAAAATAGAATTTACCCCGGTCGAAATAACATTCAATTTTTCCCGGCAGGAATGAAGCAATTTTGTTTTGATGCGGTTGCGAATGGAAGCCCGATATAAAATATCCATTGCATCTACTAAAGTTTCGTTAACATGCAAGGAAAGTTTCCACTCCTTGTCATTCCAATGCGGGAAAAGAGTTCTTACATAACCATTATTTACTATCGGAATGGTAAGTTGATGCTTTAACATAAAGGAAAATATATCTTTTCCGTTGTAATTGGGATGGTTTTCATGGGGTTTTTCTGATACTCCAGATATTTTACCACATGAATTCTTCATGCTACTCGCATGGCTATCGCATGAAACCTCCATGCTACTTCCATGCTTCTCACATGAAACTCCCATGCTATGCACATTCTTCCTGCATGAATTTTCCATGATTGCAGTTTTTTCCCGCATGATTACATTTTTCTTCTCCATGAATCCAGATTTTTGCTGCATGATTGCAGAATTTTCCTCCACGACAACACTTTTTTCATTCGATTTTCGCTTTCCAATCATGTTTTTCCGGTAAAATTCCATCATCACACCACCCTTTTTCTTTTTTGTGTCATTGACGGATTTTTCATTCGGTTCTGCTTGAGTTCCCTTGTCGTTAGTGGGTTTTTCCTGTGTTTTGGTAAATAAATCCGTCATTGACGCATTTCCGCCAAGAACAGATATGATTCCCTGAAGCAGTTCCGGGTTTACTGAGCCAGCCACATTCTTCAGCAAATCTTCAGAATTCGGATTTTGATTTTCAGTTTTCTCCTTTGAAAACCCGTTACGAATAAGATAAGCCTGTTGCCTGCAAGACTGCGAGCAATAAAACTGGTTGATCCGTTTTATGAGAAAGGATTCCTTACAATGTTTACACTTCCGTTTCATTCCATTTGGTTTTTACATCACAAATTCTTCTTCCTGATCTTCCTTTTTGCGTTTCTCTGCTTTTTCTTTCCATTTGTTTACCGCGTATTCAAATTTCTCCTTCGCTTTTTTTTCTCCCCGGTTTTCTCCAATGAAATATCCTATTACACCTGTCAGAAGCGCAGCTATTCCCGAATAAGTGAATAGTTCTGTTTTAGTATAGGTCTTTTCCTGATTTTCCAATACTGTTTTCTTTTGCGTTTCCATAAATCTTCTATAATTATTCGTGTTTGTTTATGTTTTTAGTTTTTTAAAGAATCCGTCAACAAAACGTCATTGACGGATTTTTGACGGAAAACGGAATTCCGGTTTGTGAATTTTCATTTTCACAAAACCGGAGTTTTCCTGTTCCGTTTTTTCGGATCAAAATTTTAAGCGGGTGATTTATTCCTGATCATTTTATTGATTTCCTTTTAGTGGTTGTTCAATGTGTAAGTGATCGCTTCGCCCTGCATCTCATCCTGTGTTTTTACTTTGCCTTCCTTGATCCAGGATTCCAGTTCCGGTTTTCGGAAATAGAGTTTGTTACCGCGTTTAAAATGCGGAATGAGTTTGCGCGAGGTCTTTTCGTAAAGCGTGTTGAGCTTTAACCGAAGAAAGTTTGCGGCTTCCCTTACATTGAGAATTTCAGGTAAGTTATCCTTTACCTGATGAATGCCTTCCCTGAGTACTTCCTTTACGGTTTCCTTGAGCATTCTTCTGAAATCGTCTTCACTGAGACTGGTGAAAATAGCTGTTCCCATTTTTCAAAAAATTTACGTTACGCGCAAAAATTTTGAAAAAAAACGACTTTTGTCGGGTTCTTGAAGGTTCAAGTAAGGCGAGGATGGTTCACTTTTTCTCTTGGTTCTTCCTGTGGATGAAGTTGATAGCTTGCTGCAAAGATTTTTGAACAGCAGTAAGATTTTCCGGTGTACAGATCTTATCCAACTCCTGTTTGCCGAGAGTTTGGCGTATAGTGTCAGCGCTATAACCTGTCAAAATACTGAATGCTTCACCGGCTTCTTTATTGGTGAGATATTCTCCCCGGTGAATGATTTTTGCTTCTTTTAAATAATGAATCAGCACAGTAGTTTGCTCTTGTGACAGTTCAGTTGCTTTATCTCCCGCTTGTCGTTTTGGTTTGCCTTTCGTTTTTATTTTTGCCGGGAGGTTTTCTTGTTTCTTTTTTTCATCAATCCATTCATTTACCGTTTCAATCGTCTCATTAGAAATAGTGCCGTCCGTTTGTTCCCGGATATTGAGTTTTAAAAAACGGGTAAATTTCTTTTCATCATGGTTGTAGTAATTCACTAAGTGGTATTCTAAAAATTCATCTACGTATTGCAAGGAAAGATTACGCAGAAAATAAGCCATGAACCGGCCATACATAATTTTATGTTCCGGAGTAATAATAAAATCTTCTAATAGGTCGCACCATACCCGGACATTTTTCCCGTTTTGCTTAACCATTCCGGGACTGAGGTAGCGGGCAGGTCTTTCAATTGCCATTTCTTCAATGGTTTTCCCATTGTGTTCATCCAGTGTCGAACCTTCAGGAATATATTTCTTCAGGGAATTAAGGTAAAACGTTGCTTCAGTTTTATATTGGTCATAGGTTTCTTTTTGTAAGAAATATTCACTCTTGGTGATTTCTTTCAGGTTCAGTTCGTAGTTAATGGTTTCCATAGTAAAGTGATTATTGTTGCTCTTGCTTGGTGATAATAACTCCAAACTTTATTTCCTTAATTAAATACGTATTGATAATTGTTTTCATCCCAAGAGTGTGCTTGAAATATTTGAACGCGATTAAAATTGAATTAAAAACATATTGCAAACTTTCCTCAATAACTTGTAGTTTAATAATGTCCTCGGTTAACTCATATTCAAGACACCAGTTAGCATAATGTACAAAGGAGGAGAAATCTTTCCAAAGGTAATACGCACGATCTCTTGCTATATTACAGGTTTCGGTTCCATTAATTTTCTCTGCAACCTGCCGGAACTGAATGAACCGTTTAAATTCAAACTCATCAATGTTTGTAAAGTATTTTTCATTTTCCGGTTTACTCTTAAATATAGTCTTGATTTCTCCTAAACCTTCCGGGGTTAAATAATTCATCGACTCACCATTGTTTTCTTGATGCTGCGAATTAGTCAAAAATGCCAATGATTCAAAATGCTCCTTATGACTCTTTGCATTTATTTTTGTTATTTCTTCAGTTGGATTATCATGCAAGTCAAGGTATATAAGATGAATAAAATCATCTAACAAAGAGCGAAGAAGTACATAAGGTGTTGTCAGGTTTTCCTGAGGTCTGTTTTTTAAAATCAGGTGCAGATCGTGACAAACCATTGCTTGCCTTCTTAAAATACCTAAATAATAGTCCTGCATTTCATGCTTCTCTTGGCATTTTCCGGCTAACTGATCCAGATTCTTATTCGCCATTTCATGGAGAAGTAATGCAATATGAGATAGACGATTTATATAATCCAAATTTGCCATATTATTGATCTTTGTTTTGAAGTACATTTCAAATTTACGGTTTAACCGACAACAAAACCCCGACAGGAGCCGGGGTTCTATTATGGGTTGATTATGACCGCTTTCAGGCCACTTTTAGCGGGTTTACCGGGATTTCTATCTTGGGCAGGGACTTTACCGCTGATGCCCGCTTTTTGTCGCGCACATGGGCGTAAATCTGCGTAGATAAAATACTCCGGTGTCCTAATAGTTTGGCTACCGTCCACAAATCTCCATCCGCGCTATGCTCCAAAACATTCGTGGCGAATGTGTGCCGACCGGCATGAAAGTGCATGGATTCTTTATCCAATCCTGCCGCTTCTGCCCATTTTTTAAGTGAGTAATTTACTCTTCGGTGAACAAGGTGGTTTTTCTGATTGGTCTCTCGTGCATCAGGAAAAACATATTTTTCATTTTCATCGCTTGCCGTTTTTCTTTTCTCAAGAATTTCAACAGCTTGTTCCGAAAGTGGAAGATATTCGATACCCTCAGTTTTTTCCTGCTCGAAATAAATGAACCATTCTTCATTACCGTCAATTTGCTTGGTAATAATTTCTTCCCATCTGAGTGGATTGACATCACTCCATCTTAATCCGGTGAAACAACTGAATAAAAAGGCTTGCTTAAATTGTTCAGGAATATTACAAGGTGTGTTCACCAATTGCTGCAATTGTTCCAATGTAAAAGCACTTCTGAAAATTTCCTGCTTTTTGATTCTGTCTTTTTTCTCAATAAGCCGGAAAGGGTTTTTCTGAATGATTCCTTTTCTTTCTGCTTCTTCCAATCCAGAAAATACCACCATCGCGTATTTTCTCGCGGTGTTGTTGCTAACTTTTGTTTTCAGGTACTTTACAAAATCCTTACACCACTCCGGAGTAATGACCATAAAGGGCAGTGGTTTTTTACCTACGTAGTTTTTCAGGTTGAAAAGTGCAGAAGAGTAAAGCGTGTTCGGATTTTTCTCATTTAAAAATTTCTCGAACCATTCTACAAAATTTGCTTTGCGCTTGCTTTTGTCAATAAGCGCGTTGTCCTGTACGATTAATTCATTCTCGCGTTGTGCGCGGATTTCATTAGCAAGACGTTTTTTCTCTTTGTCTTGCGCACTCGGACGGTTTTTGTTGATTTTGATTTCCAAAAACTCGTACCATCGGGTTTTGTTGTGATAAATATCCAAATAGTAGGATACTTGTCCCTGACTCAGTTTCTTTTCTCTTAAATACACTCCCATTGTTTTTAGGTTTTAAGGTTAAACACTCGCTCTTGTGCCGAAGTGGTCACGCTTAATGCGTGACAAGGCTACGGCATTTTGAGCACTACTTTTGGGTTCTTGAACCCACGTGTAACCCGTTGAAATTTTTGCGGTAACAAGGGAGTAACATAAACCGCAGAAAGTCACCTAAATTTTCAGAATATAGCCCAAACCCGTTATTTCAAAATCCCCGTGTTCTCAGGGGTTTGTTGGGTTTTATTACCTTTGGTTGTGTTTTCGGGATTAGTTATCAGTTAATGGTTAGTCGGGTATTTGGCTCTTCGATTTTGTTCAGGAGCTTTGCAATTGATTAATCTAAAAGTCCCAAATTAAACTGGCTAATTGGAAATTGGTTAATTGATTAATTGGCAATTAATTAATTGGAAATTCGTTCACCGTTCTCATTCTGTTTCCACCTGATATACGAAGGCAATTCGCTTAAAGGATGAAATCCTTCTTCCTCCGGAAATTCGGGGAGCTCGCAGCATTCGACGTAATTCACGTCTAACGTAAACGATTCCTCACCAAGGAAATTATCGAGCAAGAGGTACAAACCTCCCATAAAATCATTTTCACGTTCCGGTGTGTAATCCTGCATGCCGATGCGAATACCAGTGTATTCCGGGTGATCGGGGTGCACAAGGGGAATGAACCATAATTGACGTGGATCAAAGAGGATGTCGCGGTACTCGAGTTGGATGTCGGGACCTAATGCAGGTTTGAAGGCGACCACTCTCCATTTCTCAATTTTTGGTGCGGCATCGCAAAGCTCTTTCACCATGGGAAAAAGATTGCGCTGGCCATCGGATGTAATAATGAGATCCTGCTCCTCCCGGTCGGCCTGACCTCCGATTAAGAAGAACAGTCCTGACTTATATTCTGCCAACTGATTGGCCAGGTCTTCCAATGCCTGATCGCGCTCTTCCATTGCTTCATCATTGATGAACAGATAACGGAAGCGGTTTTCATTGAACCAGGACCAAAATTCGTGTGGTGTCATAGGACAGATCTTACCTGTTTCGAAAGTAAATAATTACCTCGGCATTTTCAAATCAAATCTCCCATTGGCGTTAAACAAAACAGGTTTTATCAGATATTTGTGAACGATGAAATTTACATCACGTCTTAAAACAGTTTTCAATTGCAGTCTTGAACGTGCATTTAAAACACCTTTTTTATGCGATGTTTCCAAAGTACATACCGGTTATGGACTAATGCCCAGGGTAACCTATTGTACAGATGATAAGGATTGGGGAAATCCAGGAGCTGTAAAGAAAGTATTTGTGGCAAAATCGATCAGTCATAAAGGAGGATTTNNATTGAACGTATCGAAAACCAATACTGGAAAATAGAAGTAAGCGATTTTCAGACCTGGATGTTGGGTTTTACTCGGTTTGTTGGCGAATGGAAAACAACAGAAATCAATCCCGACAAAATTGAAGTTACCTATACTTATACTCTTCATGCCGGTAATCCTTTGTTGTATCCCTTTAATTATTTATTTGCAAAACTCTTCTGGCGTGTCTACATGAAAAGGGTGGTGAAAAACATTCGTAACATGATTGAAAACGAAGAACCGTATCAATTTAGCTGAACTCAAAAAATAACAGAACTTTTATGACTACTGCAAAATTTAGCTTAATCGTATTATTTATTACTTCACTTGCATTTTCATCCTGTACTGGTAGCGAAAAAAAGTCGGCAGAAAACAAGCCTATCAATTCGGATACTACTATTGCAAAAGAATATGAAGAACTTTCTGAAGTCAATGAAGAAGATGCGCTGACGCAATTGCTTTTTCCAATGGTCCTCAATGGATCAGTGGATAATTACAAAATCGAAATGGAAATTTCAAACTTCAACCCTGGAACTAATGAAATAACCGGTAAATACAAATACGATTCCCAAAAAGCTTATCTCGAACTTAAGGGCAAAGCAATGGGAACAACCTGGATGCTGGAAGAATATTCGAAAGGGAAAAATACCGGAACATTCTACCTGAATATCGATCATAAAAGCGCAATGGGCTGGTGGACCGATGAAAAGAAATCCCTGGCAGTCGATCTCGCTTCATCATCTCGTATTTCTTCTGTTAATTCTTTTGATTTCGAATACAACAACTTCAATCCCGGAAAAGGAATTACCGGATCGTATTCTACAGAATATTATTGGGTCAACGATTTTCACAATGATCCAACTCAACCTGCTCTCGAAATCGGGTTCAATGGTGGGTATGCCGTTTTTGAAGAACAGAAAAACGGAAACCTGAAATTTCAGCTTGAAGTCATTTGCGGACCAACTTACCATTTTGCCTATGCCGAAGGAATTGCTGAAAAGAAAGGCAAGAAATATATTTATACCAGCAGCGAATACAGCGATGAAACACCTTGTGAGATCGTCTTCACCATCGATGGAAACATCATCCATGCCGAAGCCAATNNTCAATGGGTTGCGGATTTGGAGCGCGTGCCTACCTTAGTCACGATTTCACCAAATTCTCCGATAAATTCCAAATGGGAGAAGGAGTGAGTTTGGAGAAGTTGAAGGGTTTGAAATAACCAGGGTTAAAGTTGTTGAAACTCAAATTGAGGGTGACCTTTTTCACCATTGTTGTTGTAAAAATCGATGAAATGCAGCTTGAAATAGAAGCCTTCAGCATCACGGATGATGTAGTTGAACTCAGGTAATGTGGTAAACGTGTTATCTTCAAATACCTTCCAGTCATAGCCAATTCGATTTCTGGCATTTGTTAAGGTCAATGCAGACAAATCTGAATAATCAATTTCAGAAAAATCCAGAAACGGTTCAAATGCAGCAGTGGTTTCCCAATTATTAATCAGGCAACCTACCACCAGATATGGTGCAACGGGAGTCTCATCATAAAAAATATGGGTATACTGAGTAAATACAAGATCCCAGGTGTCTTTAGGAGGCTCCACCTGGACTGGAGTCCCACCGTTGTCGAAAGTAAAAAATGTGAAATTGAATTGCGGATCTTTTTGAAGGGTGATAGTGGTATCTCCACTTCCATCTAAATGGGCAAAACGAATTACATAGGAAGCGGGGCTTACATTTAAAATCCTGATTTTTCGAAATCCGAGATGGTTACCTAAATGATCGTAACCACGATCGATGATATAAACCGGTGTGTTATCAAACCAGTTTCCAATTGCTGTTGAATCAGGGTGGCCACTTGGCTCATCCCAACTCCGGTTCTGATGGAATCCTGAGGTATCTGTTACTGCTGAAAAATCCTGTTGTTGTGTGTTCCGGATGAACATGAACTTTGCTGAATTTAAAAACACTTTATCCCCATCGCATTGAAAAGCAAGATCCCATGTGCATTTTAAATTTTGACCGACTACGGAATTTGTTCCAAGGTCAAAATAAATCTGCCATCGATAGTCTGTTCCCATTGAAATACTTTGGGTGATTATATCACCGGGTACAGGTGATTCAACAGGCAGTTCTTCCTTGAGACAAGAGGGGAGGGAGACCAATGTCACTAATATAAAAAACAGAACTCGTGGTTTCATCGTTTACTGTTGAAATTGAATTCGATTCCTGCAAAGAATAATCTCCCTGTTGAAAGCGGCATGCTACCCGTGCCTGAAGAATGAGCTCCACTTGAAACATTCATGGAATTAATGTTACGGACATCAAATAGATTTTTTACTCCCATAGAACAATTGAAACGTTTTTTATAGAAACTCTTACTGATGGTTACATCCATCATATGGAAATCATTGATAAAAGACTGTACAATTTCTTGGTTGCTGTTTAGGTAAAATCCGGGCAACACACCGGTGTACTTGTAAAAAAGTGCAATCCGTAAATCAGGTTTTTTCCAGGAAAATGAGGTCGATGAACGAAGCTCATGAGTTCCGCTGAATTTTCCTATCGGCAAATTTTCACTCAGTAGATTAGATCGTTGAGTGTAGGAATATCCTGAAGAAAATTTAAAATGCCCTAATGATGTTTCGGCATTCAACTGAAAACCTCTTGAAATGAATTCACCAATGTTTACATAGGAGAAAAGTGTATTTTGCACAAATGCCAGAGTAATCATGTTTTGGATATGATTGTAGAATATCCCCCCTTCAATTCTGGTAATGCTTTTTTTGTATATATGATTGTAGCTTATTCCAATAGAAAAATTGTCTGACGTTTCTGCTCTCAGGTTTTCATTACCCTGTATGTTATGATTTATATCAACAAAAAAGAAGTAAAGTTCCTTTAATGAAGGTGCCCTGAAACCTTGGGCCCATGATGCTCGAATATTGATTTTTTCCTTAATGCGAACACGAAGATTGAGTGAAGGAGTAAGTGGTGCTTTGTAGTTTGAATTATATGAATATCTCAATCCCGGCTTGAATACAATATTCTCTCTGGGTCTGATTTCTGCTGTTGAAAACAAGGCGTAGTCACCCATGGTTTTATTCTGATTCAGAATACGTAGTCCGGTGGTAGTTTCATAATTAATATCGTAACCGATTTCTCCATTAAATTTTGCACCGTTCCTGTTGGTTGTGATATTCGCCCGCGTATTGAATAGTGTAAAAATGGTTGTGTCCTGATCACCGGGATTTTCAGTCAGGACCTTATCCAGATTGGTCAGATCCCTGAACCAGGTGTTTTTAATTCTGCGGTAGTGATTGTAAGCTGCTAAAAATGTAAAACGGCTTCTCGGTGTCAACTCGCCGTTTGCCTGAACTGAATGGTCGGTCCTGAATGTTTGGTAGGTATCATCAAATGCACTAGTCCCGTAAGGTGCTCTTGGCATTCCACGGTTGGTAATCCTTTCCTGAAATGAACTTCCTCTATATTGAAAAATCCTGTTTTTCCATTTATAGCCATATAGAAGCTCCCCAAAATATTGCTCGCGAGGTTTCCACGACTTAAACCGGGAACTGTCAGCAAGTGAAGGACGAAAATTCATACTAAAATTCTCACCGCTAGTCCAGCCATCGAAAAAGTTTCTTCCGCCCGAAAAAGACAACTGATGCTTTTGTTTGTTCCACCCAACCCTTAAGCCGGTGTTGTAAGTTCCTATTGACTCATAATACGCGTTTGCCTTACCATTCAATCGCGACTGCTGGTCTCTTTTTGTAATCAGGTTTATGGTTCCTGCTAATGCATTTGTGCCATAATTGACAGATAGAGGACCTTCCACAATTTCAATTCGTTCAATGTTATTGAGATTGATCTGGGAAAGATCAATATTGCCATTTTGCCTTCCAATCATAGGAACACCGTCAATTAGGATTTTCACGTTTTCACCGGACAATCCTTGCATACTCATTCCGCTTCCAAGGATATTGTCCTGCGAAATCCTGATGTTTAATTCATTGCTTAAAATATCCCTTAGATTCTGTGCATTCATCAGCTCAATTTTTTTCTGATCGATGATACGTATCCGGTGAACCGAATTTTCTGGATTTCCAGGACTATATTGAGCAGTTACCACGACTTCATTCAGCACCTGGCTTTCTTCTTCAAGATAAAAGATAAGATTATCCTTGAATAGAATTGTATCAGTATAAGTTTTATATCCAAGAAAAGAAATTTTCAAGGCAATTCGCTGTCCTTGGTAATCCACAAGTTGACTAATTCTACCTGATGTATCGGTCATATAGAAATTCTCCATTGTACCGTCTGCCTTTTTAATGTGTACATGGGCAGACGGTACAGGAGCTTTATTGATTCTGTCAAGCACAATGATATTTTGTGCAGACAGTTTCAGCTGCATGAGAACAATGAAAAAGAACAAAAGCGACTTTATTCTCATGATTTTTATTATTCCACTGATTTTGCGATCTCACGCCATTCTTCAAGTTCAGGTATTCCAGGTTTACGTTTACCGAAAAGTTGAACAATTTGCTGACCATCCTTGTCAAAACACTCCAGTGCAGTTACCATTCCATCGGCTGTTGGTTTTCTTACTATCCAACTTTGTACAATGGCAGCCATTTTTACATGGAGATTGAAATCAGGATCAAGCACATTGAACCATCCTTCATGATCAAGAAGTTTATGAATCTCACCGGTATGGATCTGAATCATTCCTTTATTTCCAACGAAAACCATGATTGGCAATTTTTTTTCGGATGCAAGTTGACAAATGGTGCGGATGGAATCGTTGGGAACTTTTACCGCATAACTGCCTGCCGGAGCGAGTCGCAAAGCCTGGGTCCTGGTTACTTTGTATTTTTTCAGCATTGCGAAGAAATCATGTGTATCCTTGAGATTGATCCATTCATTTCTGAAATTTTCAATATCGATTTCATGGTCAGGTAATTCCGTTTCTGATTGATGATCCGGACTTACTTCCTCGCTAGTGTTTTGGTTTTCGCTTCTGAATTCGTTCACCAGCAGTTCGAAAGCGTGATTATTACTTTCGCTGGTAAGGTAAACTTTATGAATAGCTTCTCCGTCGCCGGCAAAAAACTGAATGCTTTTTCTGCTTTTCTCACCGGTAGGTTCATTTACCGCAAATGCAGATTTCCAGCAACTGAAGAAAATTCTGAGATCGATATCCTCACCAACAAATAATCCAATAGCAGGACTATTTAGCGACGGATTCAAATAAACACCTTTCCGTTCATGAACAACAGCATCATTTCGTGTCAGACCCATTACTTTTCCAAGTTCTTCAATGCGGCCAAGGATAGTCTGAAATTCGGGTTTCAGCCGAATTACCGCAATTTCTCCATTGGGCAGTTTTTCACCAACCTGGCTGGCCAATAGTTCTGCTTCACTGACTCCAAGTTTTTCTGCAGCGTTGCGGATCCTAAGATGTGGGTTGCTTTCCTTTAACTCAGCCCATCGCTCTCTGAGTGATTGTGTTTTCGTTTCCATTTTTAGTATTATAGGTTAGATGTTGTTATAAGTTCCGTTTGCTGAAAAAAAGAATCTGTTTTAGTTTCTTCAGGGCAGCCGAAATAAACTACAGGACATTGATGAAAAGGATGAGATTCTACCCGCGCCGGAAAGTCATAACAGGATGTTATGTTTTCTCCCGTTATTACATCTTTCGGTAAGCCGATAGAATGAACGTGGCCTTTCGCCATCAGAATCACTTCATCTGCATACATTGCAGCAAGATTGATGTCATGAAGAACCGTCAATACCGTGTTGCCGTTTTTGGAAAACTCAGATGCAATGCTCAATAGTTTGTATTGGTGGCGAACATCCAGATTGTTGAGAGGCTCATCCAGTAATAACATGCGGTTGAAAACATTCTCACCGCGTACCTGTGTCATTACGCGGGCAAACTGTATGCGCTGCTGTTCACCACCTGATAGTTCCTGATAAATTCGGTCGTTGTAAGGATACGTTTCTGTCATCTGCATTACTTCATTTACTATAGCCTTATCTTTTTCTGAAGGAAAAGATTCAAAATGTGGATATCTACCCATCATCACCACTTCATTTGCTTCAAATCTGCTGCTTAGCTGAATACTTTGTGTAAGTACAGCACGCTGCAACGATAATTGTTCAACGGAATAAGATTGTAGTTCCTTTCCGGAAAAGAAAATGGTCCCCTGCAATGCATTAAGTTCGCGGCTGATGATTTTTAACAGAGTCGATTTTCCTGCTCCATTCGGACCAAGAATAGCAACAAGTTTACCTGGACCTACAGAAAAGGAAATGTTACTGAGAATGGCTTTTCCCCGAACGCCGTAAGAGATATTTCTGACCTCAAGCATTATCTGAATGTGTGTTTTTGTTGCAGAAGTATGAATAAAAATACAGGTGCTCCAGCAAGAGCAGTTATAATTCCAACAGGAATTTCTGCCGGTGCAACAAGTGTTCGTGCTGCGAGATCTGATAACGATAACAATAATCCTCCTCCCAATGCAGCTGCAGGGATGAGAAAACGATGGTTGTAACTTCCGGTAATGCGTAGAATGTGAGGAACTACAAGTCCCACAAAACCGATAATACCGTTGAAGGCAACAGTGGCACCCACTGCAATAGATGAAAAAATGATGATCCTGTTTTTGGCGCTTTCGATGGAAATTCCAATGTGTTGTGCTTCTTGTTCACCAAGTGAAAATGCATTCAATGCTTTGCTAAGCCGGAAAAACACCAAATAAGTGACAACAAGCAACACCAACAGAATTCCTGCATTCGTCCAGGTCGATCCGCCTAAACTTCCGAGAGTCCAAAAGGTCAGATCGCGTAGTTGTTGTTCNNGAAATGTAGATCAAAATACCTGTTACTGCACCTGCAATTGCATTAATAGCAATCCCCGCCAGTAGCATAGTGGATACATTAGTTTTGGTTTTCTCGCGTGCAATCCGAAAAACACCTGCTGCAGAGAGAAGTGATCCGGCAAAAGCTGCAATAACCAGAAATGAGATTCCCGCAAAGGTACCTTGCAAAAATGAAAAGGTTCCTGAAATTACAATGGCGATGGATGCAACCATTGCCGCACCAGAAGAAATTCCAATAATACCGGGATCNNCACCGCTTAGCGCCAATAGTGCCCCGGAAAGCACACTGGTTATTACTCTCGGCAATCGAATTACCCAAATTACCGCTTCCTGTTGCGCTGAAAAAGAATTATAATCGCTCCAACCGAATTTGTTCAATAGAATGGAAACAAATTCAGTCGGATGAACTTTCACTGCACCCAATGCGCAACTCGCCACAATGCTTCCGAGAAGCAAAACAGCGAGTACCAAAAGTATGTGTGTTGGTTTTCGCAATTTAATTGCTTGTTTGATTAACGGAAATCAGTTTCTTATTAAGTTCCGTAACGGCTTGACCAAGGCGTGGACCAAATCCCGATACATAAAGACCGTCCATTACTACTAACTGTTTGGTTTTTCCTGCCTTTGTATCTGCCATTCCTGGAATAGACCAAATGCCATTTTCTCCTTCCAGGGATTCCACTCCACTTTCAAACATCAGAATCACATCCGGATTGGCTTCCAACAGTGCTTCAGGTGTAAGAGGTTTGAAATCCGGAAATCCGTTCACGGCATTATCGGCACCTGAGAAGGAGATCATTTTCTGCATCTGGGTTCCGTCTCCGGCAACCATCAATGTACCAGCACCGCGGGCGTAGATGAAAAGCACACGTGGTACATGCGTCATTGAACTAATACCCTTCAGATCCTCATCAATTTTGGTGATAAGTTTTTTCCCGGATTCTTCTGCATTCACAGTAGCACACACCTCTTTTATCAATCGCTTACTCCCATCAACAGAATATTCCTGCTCAAATAGGAGTACCTTGATTCCAGCCTCTATTAACTGTTTTTCAAGTTCGGGTTTTATCTCGTCTTTTTTCCCGAATACCATCGTAGGAGAAAGTGCAATTATACCTTCTGCATTCAGTGATTTTACATGACCGAGTTTGGGAAGTTTCTGTATACTCTCCGGCAAAGCGCTTGTTACATCAGTTCCAACAATTGAACTTTCAAGACCGGATGCACATAAGATTTCTGTGAGAGTACCGTTTAGCGATACTATTCTTTCCTTTGGTGCTTCTGTTGTCTCTTCGGTTGATCTTGCCGGTGTGGAACAAGATACTGTCAACGCAGAACAGAGAATTAAAATAAGTTTTCGCATGGAATTATCGGATTACAATTTTTTTGGAAATCATTCTTTCGCCCTGAATCAAATTCATGAGGTATACACCTGGAGTAATTCCTGAAAGCACGATATTGCGCTTGAACAGTCCGTTTCCCGTGGCAATTATTTCGTTGTACACTTCCCGGCCAGTTAAGTCCATAATTATAATGTTGAACGGATCTTCAGTTCCGTTACCTACAATGATAAACTGTCCATCGTTCGGATTGGGAAAAACATCTATTGTCAGGGAGCCACCTGTTTCGTCAATGCCAACACTGCTAAGCTTTTGCTTTGTGAAAATGTAATTTCCGTTGGTGCTTCCACCAAATCCGGTGAAAATGATTTTCCAGATGTCACCGGATACGTCTTTTACAAAATATACAGTCGAATCTTCAATTGTCCATACACCTGCGAATGCTTTCCAGTCGTAGCCGATTTCGCTGATGTTTTGCGTAAAGGTTTGAGCGCCCCAATTGGTATAAGAAACAGGATTATTTACTGGATACACCTTTACTGATTCAATACCGTGATTGTTCAGAATTCCGGATACTGTGTAAGGAGGATTGTAGTCGAACGATTGATATTGACCGAACAATAAATCCCAACTTGTTTTAGCAGGCTCGCGGTCGATGATGTTGCTGGTGGAAAGAGAGTAATAGATAAAGTTTTTAGATGAATATGTACTTACAGTTATCTGCTGACTTAGTTGATTTGAATTGTCCAAGTTGGCATGTGTAATCGTATACACTCCCGCCATGGCATTCAAACCAATATGCAATTTTTTATAACTCACAGGTGTGGTATTGTACCGGATCACAAAAACACGGTTAGGATCTACATTATGTGTTACTGAATTATAAGATCCCCAACCATAATCAAAACCACCAAGAGAAGTGGTATTGTTAAACGCTCCCTCCGCCCATGTATTGTCACTGTTGTAAAGTGCAGTCCAGGAGTTAATTCCACTGGTATCTGCCGTTGCAAAATTCGCTGGCGATGATCCCGGTATTTCATAAAGTGATCCTATTTTAAAGTTGAAATGGATAGCGGTGGTTAAAGGATTAACCTGATTTGATGTAGCTGCTATGGCAATTTCCCAGTTGTTGATTGGATCAGTTGCTTGTTCATTGTTGTGCAGACTATACCAGACCTGATTACTATAAGCAGCTCCAATGCTCACTGTGTCCGTCACAGTTTGTGCAGAAGAATTGAATAAAAATCCGGTAACAAAAAGAATTGTTAAGATATTTTTCATCGTTTTTCATTTTGATTTTCCTGGAACCAAAAGTCTAACATAGGTGGATGATCAGCAATACCATTATTCAGGTATTTAGAATGATTCTAAATAAAATACCATGAAAAGGGTATTTTAAAAATTTGATTTGGATTCTTTTAAATTGATCCTTATTTCCTACGCGCGAATGCCTGCAAATCATTTTTAATTAAAATCTTCTTTCATTTGATTTCTCCTTATTGGAATTCCACAACGATAAATCCGTTATAGTGAAATTCGTTTCAGGTTATATTTGCATAAGCTTCGACTCCCTGAAACTTACGGCCAAGGCATTTCTCTCAGCTTACGCAAATTGTGATCCGCACATTTAATTTTTCGCCCTTGGATGATACTTAAGTATCGTTTCTTTCAGAAAACTGCGATCCAGATGCGTATAGATCTCGGTAGTGGTAATACTCTCATGCCCCAGCATCTCCTGAACCGCTCGTAAATCGGCTCCGTTTTCGACTAAATGCGTGGCGAAAGAATGTCGAAATGTATGCGGACTAATCGTCNNTTCCTCTTTGATTGAGAAAGAGAAAATCTTCATTGCCTTTTTTTATTTCCTGATGATCGCGCAATTGCTGCTTGTAGCGTTCTATCTGATCCAATGCCGGCTTACCAATGGGAACCAGTCGCTCTTTGTTCCCTTTTCCTACAATGCGGATAAATCCATCGCGTGTGTAGATGTTCGAAATGCGCAGATCGGTGAGTTCACTTACACGCAGACCGCAGGAATACAGGACTTCCAGAATGGCTTTGTTACGCTCTCCGTCGGTCAGACTCCTGTCGATGGCGTCGATAATGGATGAAATTTCCGCAATGCTCAGCGTATCGGGGAGTTTTCNNTCGGTGGGGTCTGTTTTGACTTCGTTTTCGAGGAGCAGATAATTGTAGAAAGAACGGATGCCTGATAGTATTCGTGCCTGTGAGGTGGCGCTTAATCCGATCTCACGGAGAGTAGTGATGAACCGACGAAGATCTTCGAGACGGAGGTCTTCGGGATGTTTGTTTTCGGCATTGGCGAAGTCTATCAGCTTGCGCACATCGTTCTCGTAAGCCTCAATGCTATTGAGCGATAGCGATTTCTCCAGCTGAAGGTAGGAGCGGAATCCGCGCAGTGCAATTTGCCAGTTCATTGGCAGGAAATGGTTACATTTGATTTCATGAACATCCTCATCGTCAACGGCCCGAATTTAAACCTTCTTGGTGTAAGGGAAAAATCTGTTTACGGCGATCGCTCCTTCGATCAGCACCTGGATGCTTTACGTATTTCCTTTCCACAGGTTGTGTTTTCGTATTTCCAAAGCAATGTGGAGGGTGAATTGATTAATTGCCTGCACGAATTCGGTTTCGGTAGGGTGGATGGCATTATCCTCAATGCTGGCGGCTATACACATACCAGTGTGGCTCTTGGTGATGCTGTGGCTGCTGTTGCTACTCCTGTAGTAGAAGNNGTATATGCGCGTGAGGAATTTCGTCACCATTCTCTGCTCGCCAAACATTGCAAGGGAGTTATTGCGGGTTTCGGACTCGCTTCCTATGATCTCGCTGTTCAATCCTTCCTCAAGGCATGAGTTTGCGCGCGCTCCTGACTGTATTCGTGTTGCTTCCGTTTTTCGGATACGCACAGGAATTTAAATTCAAACACATCGGCAAGGAACAGGGTTTGTCGCAAAGCAGGGTGAATGCCATCACAGAGGATAAGGATGGATTTTTGTGGATGGGTACTGATGATGGACTGAACCGCTACAACGGAAGAGAGATCACTGTTTTCAAAAACAATCCGGGTAACGACAGTACGATTAGCGATAACTGGATCTATGTTTTGTTTACCGATGCAGGCGGACAACTCTGGATCGGTACGCTCGAAGGGGGATTGAACCGCTATGATAAATATTTCAATCGCTTCGAAGCATTTCGTGCTGATCCCCGCAATGAACAGGCACTCAACAGCGATAACATTACTGCAATTGCTGTTAATGATGAAAACAGTTTTTGGGTAGGGACCGATAATGGTTTGCATCTCTTCGACACCAAAAGCAAAACCTTTAAACGCTTTCTTGATGAAATGGTGAATCCCAACAAACCCAAAACGGTATTGCGCAACGATAACATTCGTTGTTTGTACCGCGATAAAACGGGTGTGTTGTGGATCGGTACCAGCCGCAACGGATTGTATGCCTACGATTCCCGCAGCGGAGAATTTGAAGAACATAACGATAGCGGATTATCCGAAGATCTCGACAATCCATACCGGATGCGTATCAGAACGATTTTTGAGGATAGCAACGGACAGCTCTGGATCGGTTACGATGGTGGTTACCTGAGTCGCTACGACCGCAAGACAACGAATTACAAATACTACATCAGTCGCGAAAATGATTCCCGCAGTTTATCCAACAACCGCGTTACTTCTATAATGGAAGATCATAACGGTCAATTATGGATCGCCACTGCAGATGGAATCAATCTGTACGATCCGCTATTGGATAATTTTCGTGTTGTGCAGGCGATCGATAAGAATCCATTCAGCATGCGCGATAATTTTGTACGCGTGTTGTACGAAGACAAAGCACATTCGGTGTGGATGGGGACTGATACATATGGAGCAACCGTGTACCACCGCAGTATCGGAAAATTCAATCACATCAATACAGATAGCTACGACGCAAAAGGATTGTTATCAAATACCATTTTCTGTTTCGCCGAAGAATCGAAAGAACGTGTTTGGATTGGAACCATTGGTGAGGGACTTGCAGTTTACGATCGCAAACAAAAAACCATTGCGCATTTTAACCGCGAGCAAAACAATACGCACAACAATATTCTTTGTCTCGAAAAAGCAGTTGATAAAATATGGTTTGGTACCTGGGGTGGGGGATTGGGTTGCTACGATATCAGTAAAAGCGATTTTTCCAAACGTCCGCTCGATACCGAAAATTCCTACCTCTCCAATAACAACATCCTGGATATTGCATCCGATAGCAAGGGACATCTATGGATCGCCACACTGCGCGGACTCAATTATTTCGATCCGGAAAACGATTCGATCCGGAACTGGACCAAGGATGAGGGATTGCCGCACAATGTATTGTATTGTCTGCATATCGATCGTAAAGACCGCGTGTGGATCGGAAGCAATGGTGGTGGATTGGCAATGTTCGATCCGGCGAATGGAGTGTTCAAACACTGGATCAAAGGCGGGAAAAATAGTCTTGCCAACAACACGGTGCACTGCATAGTAGAAGATGCTAAAGGAAACTTATGGCTCGGTACGAAAAACGGATTGAGTCGTTTTGAACCGGCTTCCGAAACCTTTACCAACTTCACCGAATCCGACGGATTGAGCAATAATTTTATTGTAGGAATTCTCTTCGACAAAGGAGGAAATTTATGGTTGAGTACCTACAATGGTCTTACCAAATTCAATCCTTATGCCAACAAGGATGGGATTTACGAGAGCAGAAAATACTTCGCCATCGACGGATTACAGGGTGATGAATTCAATCAAAATGCATTTTTTCAGGCAAGCGACGGAGAGTTTTTCTTTGGAGGAACACAGGGATTCAATCATTTTTATCCATCCTCTATCGTAGATAATCCGAACATTCCACCAGTGGTAATAACTAAATTTCTCGTTGCAGGAAAAGAATATCCACTCGATTCTTCCATTACCGAAAAAAGGTTTATCGAATTAAGCTACCGTAAAAATTTCTTCTCCTTCGAATTCGCCTCGCTCGATTTTGTGTTGCCCGAAAAAATTCTCTATTCGTATAAAATGGAAGGACTCGATGAGGATTGGTCCACACCTTCCACACGTAACTTTGCAAGCTATACCGATCTGCAAGGTGGCGATTACGTTTTCCGTGTAAAGGCAACCAACAATGATGGTGTATGGAACGAAAAAGGAGTGGCCTTGCATATCCGCATCATTCCGCCTTTTTACAAAACACGTTTGTTTTATTCGCTCAGTGTTTTCTTTACCATTGTGTTGGTCTTTATCATCATCCGCATGCGTGTAGCAAGCATCAACGCAGAGAAAAAACGGCTCGAAGAAATGGTTGCACAGCGTACACGTGAACTTGCGGAGAAGAACCAGGATATCATGAGCTCCATCAATTATGCGCGTCGTATACAGGATGCCATTTTACCGGAGACAAACCTGATTGCACAAGCATTACCCGATTCGTTTATTCTGTACCGTCCCAAAGACATTGTAAGCGGCGATTTTTACTGGTTTGCAGAGCTCGGAAACAAAAAACTCATAGCAAGTGTAGATTGCACAGGACATGGTGTTCCGGGTGCATTTATGAGCATGATCGGACACAATCTCCTTAACCAGATCGTTCTCGAAAAACAAGTCAGCGATCCTGCCGAAATTCTTGAGATTCTGCGCGTGAATGTGCGTCGCGCCCTAAAGCAAGAGGGCAGGGCAGTGGACTCTCAGGACGGAATGGATCTCGCTTTGGCAGTACTGGAAACCGATACCCGTAAACTCAGTTATGCAGGAGCATTTCGTCCGATTATTATTGTACGCAAGGGATCACTCGAAAAAATAGAAGGCGTAAAATCACCCATAGGCATGACCCGCGCAGATCTGCTTGAGCCCTACATCACGCATACACGCAACCTCAATCTCGGCGACAGTTTCTACATGTATTCCGACGGCTATGTGGACCAATTTGGCGGCAGCAACGGCAAAAAATTCATGGGCAAAAACCTTCACGCCCTCATCCTTGAAATCAGCGACAAACCCATGCACGAACAAAAGGAAATTTTGTTAGCGCGTTTTGAAAGTTGGAAAGGGGAGTTGGAGCAAATTGATGATGTTCTTATCATAGGCGTACGCCTATGATTTAGAACATCACTACCCCGACATCCGCGCAGCGGATCGTCGGTGGTTGATGATGTTCTTATCATTGGGGTAAGGGTTTGATTGAGGGTGGTTCAATTGTGAATAGCACTTTTCATATCTTAATTTTTAATGTTGAGTCTGAAGAATAAACAAGTTCAGTACATTCAATTGAAAACTATAAATATTTCTAATTTATTTTTCTTCTCAAAAAAAAGAGTTCTTTAAAATTTACTTCCCTCCATTCACCAGCACTGAGCTTGCCGAATTGTCCATCTGTCACATTTTACCCTTCTCCATGAAACACCTCCTCACCCTCGAAGAAGCAGCACAATTTCTTCTATCTATCCTTCTGTTCAATCAACTGCATTACGCATGGTGGGTTTTCCCTGCCTGGTTGCTTGTTCCTGATCTATCCATGATCGGTTACGTTATTAATACCCAAATTGGAGCTTTGCTATACAATTTCTTTCACCATAAACTCCTCGCCATTGCAGTTTACGCCTTGGGAATTTGGCTACAGCAACCCCAGCTGATACTGGCTGGAATTATCCTTTTCGGTCATTCGGCCATGGACCGGGTTTTCGGTTACGGATTGAAGTATTCGGATGATTTTAAGAATACGCATTTGGGTTGGATAGGGGGGAAGTCCTGAGGGAGGAATCACCACTTAGAGCACCTAGTAAAACTAAGAATTTCAGAAAGGATATTTTAACAGGATATTAGAATGCAACCTTATTCATTGGACGAACAAACCATTCGTATCTCTTTACGCACTCCTGATTTCTTGTCCGCAACAGGATGGAGTGGAGAAAGGAACCAAAGCTGAAATTCCCTTTATCGATTTCGCTTCAGGATGAAATAATTGATAATTGGAAATTGGGTTATTGGTTAATCAATCATCTAAAACCAATCAAACTCGCACCCCTACTATACAGACATCATCTATTTGCTCATTGTTGCCTTTCCATGTATAGAAAGCAGATTCGAGTTGTTGCTGTTGTTGCTTCATTGGTAATGCGGCGATCCTGACAAACAATTCTTTCAGGTTGCGAATCATGAATTTTTTTCCTTTTTCGCCCCCGAACTGATCCGGGAAACCGTCGGTAAAAGTGTAGATCACATCGCCCTTTTGCAAATCGATCTGATGAAGTGTAAATGGAACCTGATCTTTCTCGTGTTTTCCGACGGGCATTTTATCGCCTTTAATTTCGATTACTTCGCTATTTCGAACAATCAAAACAGTATTGTGTGCAGAGGCAAGCGTCAACCGACTGCGGTCTTCGCTGAGCAATAAAAGGCTGCCGTCCATCCCGTCCTTTCCTCCATCGCGACTCCCGTCTTTTTTCAGACGTTCAATGATCAGTTTTCGAGTTAAGTCAAGAATTTTATCCGGTGAGGATTCTGTTTCGATAGCTTTTTCGAGTGAAGAAATATTCAAAATACTCATGATCGCTCCCGGAACACCATGCCCGGTTGAATCTGCACACATCAGTAAAAATCTGCTATCAGCATCCGAAGCTTTAGCGTAGGATGCCCAGTAAAAATCGCCACTTACTACGTCCTTTGGCTGGAAGTACACGAAATAATCATTGAGGTGTTGATCAAGCAAGGACTGCGTCGCCAGGAAACTGCGTTGGATCCTTTCGGCGTAATTGATGCTGTCGGTTATCTCCCGGTGTTTTTCCTCAATGATTTTTTTCTGTGCAATGATGTTGCGTTGGTAGTTGAGATTTTCTGATTTGAAAAAGATGAGGAAAATAGAGGTGATAATAAATAACAGCAATAGAATAATATTCCCCACAAAATCCTGAATCTCCCTGAGTTCATCGTTGATGATTAATAATCCCTGACGATCATGCATCAGCCAGATGAGAACAAAAATCAGCAATATGGCGGTGATGATATACGTGTAGATCACCCACTTTTTATCGAAGATCAGCACAGCGATCATACACATGGCCAGGTAAAAGAAATGGATGTAGGAATTGATCCCGAAAAGAACGGTAGCTACAAAAAAGTAGATGTATCCCGCAATGGAAAAGGAGAAAAAAGCGACCTGGTGATAGGCATATTGATGCAATAAGAAATTGCTTACTGAAGCAAGAAAAAAGAAGACGATGAGTAATTGAGCTGAGAGGTAATGCAAGGTCAGTGACATGGGAAAAAAGCCCAGCATCGTAATGGCTGTGATGATTGCGATGAGATTACTCACCCTGATTTTACGCGCCAGCGAAGCATCGTAATCGGAACGAATACCTATGTTTAACAGTTTCTTCAATGCCCTTTTTAGTAATTAACCTCGTAATTTACCACCCCACTTAATTGAATGGAAGCTTGAATGTAGTTGAAATTGGGCAGAAATTGGGCTTAGATGAACGTAAAATTGTAATCACCCTCGAAATCACTTCAGGATCAAAAACTCTCAATAAAAGCCTTAAAGAATAAAATAGGCCTGTTTTATATTCTGAAAAAGCGCTTGTTTTGATGAAAATCGGGGATTTTCAATCCTTCCTTCCGATTATAAGACGGGAACCTTTAACTTTACATGAAATGAATGGTTCTGTTTCCTTATCCTACGAGTTTATTTTTGCCTGTTTCGGAATACTGCTCTCACTGGGGATTGTGTATCTGATTGTCCGACTCAAAAAATCTGAACTGAAGCGTCGTGAATCAGAAGATAAATTTCAACAGCTTGAGCAGAAGATCAATCAACTGGAATTGCAAACGCTTGAATCCAAACTCAATCCGCACCTTTTCAAAAACATTCTGAATTCCATTCAGTCCCATGCCTACCAAACTTATTTTGCGCTCGATAAATTGGCCAATGTTCTTGACTATATTCTCTATGAAAGTCGTAATAAGTTTGTAACACCGAAAGAAGAAATTGAATTCGCAATGAATCTCATTGAGATCAACAAGATCAAAGTCAGTCCTTTGTTCGAACTCAAAGTGAAAACAAGAATCGATGAAGCAGATCCCTTGCTTGGTCAACAATTATTGGCTCCACTCATTTCGATTGACCTGATAGAAAATGCCTTCAAACACGCTGATTTGCAGAGTTCCGACNNGCATTCATTTCGGTTCTTTTTGAGTTCCGTGATAGTGTGTTTTCTCTTACTGTTTCCAATAAAATGTCTCCTAAAAAGCCCATGAAGAAAGAAAAGGGTGGAATAGGAGTGGAGACCCTGGAACAACGGTTAAAAATCATTTATCCGGGGAACTTCAAACTCGATCGTTTTACTGAAGGAGATGTATATATTGCCAACCTAAAAATAAATCTGCTTGAACACAAGACTAAAATGCTTGCTGTTAGATGATGAACTGCCAGGTTTAACCTACCTCAAAATGTTGTGTGAACAGCTTCCTGATGTGGAAGTGGTAAGGGCCTTTGACAGCCCCTCTCTTTTTTTACTTGAAGTGCCTGCTGTTGAATTCGATTTTTGCATTCTGGATATCGAAATGCCGGAAATGAATGGACTTCAAATTGCCGGCCTGCTTAACGGAAAACCGGTAATATTTGCGACTGCATATCGGGATTATGCAGCTGAAGCATTTGATTTGAATGCAATTGATTACATACGTAAACCTTTCAAGCCGGATCGACTAAAACAAGCTATTGACAAAGTCAGAAAACATCTTCTTAGTCAACCGGACACAGTTAAAAAAACATTCATTCAGGTAAATACAAACAAGGGAAAAGCGTTGCTGTTTTTCGATAAAATTGCCTATATCAAAACATCCGAACAGGATAGTCGGGATAAGCAAGTCCTGCTGTTTGATGGAGAAGAAATTATTCTGAAAAACATCACTTTTGATAAGCTAATTCGCCAACTTCCGGTTCAGGATTTTTGCAGGGCCAATAAAAAGGAACTCCTCGCTATTAAAGCAGTTCAGTTGTTTTCATTTGATGAAATCACTACCAATTTATTGAACGCAGATGGCAAAATGATCAAATTGTCGCTTAGCGAAAACTATAGGGGTGAATTCCTTAAGAAGGTGAAGATTTGATTACAAATTTTTTCAGCTTTATTACATTTTCCCCCTTTTTGGTTTCAATTGCAAATGGTTAACAGTTATTGTGCTGATGTTTGCGTTGGAAAAATAGGCGTTTAACAAGGTAAGACAAAGTGATGCAAAGGTTCAAAAGCAGTTTTTTTTACATTGGAATTATTGGTGGATGCACAGCACTGATGTACTGGATCGTAGTTTTTGGGGCAAAACTTGAAGAGGGAAGGAATATCTCGATACCGGATACAGGACGTAGCCAGTGGCAGGAATTCGTTCATTCACTCCTACACAATCTTGAACATCCACTAGCCATTCTTCTGGCACAGATTGTCACCATAATTTTTGCTGCACGTCTATTTGGCTGGATCTGCAAAAAAATTGGTCAACCTACAGTGATTGGAGAAATATTTGCAGGTATCGTATTGGGGCCCTCTTTGGTAGGAATGTATTTTCCTGAATTTTCCGACACTTTGTTTCCTCCTGATTCATTGGGGAATTTACAATTCCTCAGTCAGATTGGTTTGATCCTTTTTATGTTTGTTATAGGCATGGAACTCGATTTAAACATACTGAAGAACAAAGCCAATGATGCAGTAATAATCAGCCATGCCAGCATCATCATTCCTTTTGCGTTGGGAATGGGATTGGCTTATTTTATTTATGGGACTTTCGCACCTGCCGGAGTTCAGTTTACCTCTTTTGCTCTGTTTCTTGGGATTGCCATGAGTATTACAGCTTTTCCTGTGTTGGCACGTATTGTACAGGAGCGTGGTCTGCACAAAACGCGATTGGGAACGGTTGTTATCACTTGTGCTGCTGCCGATGATATAACAGCTTGGTGTATGTTAGCAGCTGTAATTGCCATTGTAAAAGCTGGATCATTTGTAAGCGCATTTTACATCATTGCTCTGGCAGCTGTTTACGTTCTGCTGATGATTAAAATAGTTCGACCTTTTTTGTCGCGCATCGGAAGTTTATATCAGACAAAAGAGAGTTTGAGCAAACCTATTGTTGCGATCTTCTTTCTTACACTTCTGATATCATCCTATGCAACTGAAATTATAGGAATTCACGCATTGTTCGGCGCTTTTATGGCCGGTGCAATCATGCCTGATAACATCAAATTCAGAAATATTTTCATTGAAAAAGTGGAGGATGTATCCTTGGTGCTGTTACTTCCTTTGTTTTTTGTGTTCACCGGATTGCGTACGGAAATAGGATTGCTCAATGATGCCTCATTGTGGAAAATAACCGGAATAATTACACTAGTAGCAGTAGTTGGAAAATTTGTGGGAAGCGCACTTGCTGCAAAGGTTGTTGGACAATCCTGGAAAGACAGTCTCACCATTGGTGCTCTAATGAATACAAGAGGGCTGATGGAGCTTGTGGTGTTGAATATTGGTTATGATCTAGGCGTACTGTCTCCGGAGATTTTCGCAATGATGGTCATCATGGCTTTGGTTACAACACTCATGACAGGTCCTGCTTTGGATCTGATCAATTGGATGTTTAAATCTAAACAGGAAGATATTCCGCAAGAGATCAGCAGCATCAATAAATTCAAGATTCTTGTTTCATTTGGTAATCCGGATCGGGGGAAATCCTTGTTGCGATTGGCTAACAGTTTTGTGAAAAAACTTAATGGAAATGCTGCGGTAACTGCCATGCATCTTTCTGCAACCAATGAATTGCATCACTACAATGTTGAAGAATACGAGAAGGAAAGTTTCATGCCGATAATTGAAGAATCGGAACAGTTAAATCAAAAAATTACCACCCTATTCAAAGCTTCAAACGATATTGATGCAGATATTACAGAAGTCGCTAATAAAGGTGATTACGATTTACTGCTTATCGGATTGGGACAATCGATTTTTGAAGGAAGTCTACTTGGCAAAATTCTGGGTTTCACCACCCGGTTCATCAACCCGGAAAACATCATCAATCAGGTTACCGGAAAAGAACGTCTGTTTGAGAATTCACCTTTCGACGAAAGAACGCGTAATATTATTGGAAAGAGTAAAGTACCTGTTGGTGTGCTTATAGACAAGAATTTTTCGAAAGCCGATGCAGTTTTCATTCCGGTATTTTCAGAGTCGGATACGTTTTTGATTCAGTTTGCACAGAAACTCATAAACAATTCAGGTTCGCAGATAACAATTCTTGATGTAAGCGGACAAATCAAAAACAATCCTGAACTCAAGGAAAAAATAAGAGCCATTGAGCAAAAAGCCCCCAATCATATAAATGTTCTCAATGAACGCATCATCGATAAGGAATTTTTGATTGGACAACATTTGATGGTTGTCAGCATCGAAAGCTGGAAAAAATTAGTTGATACAAAAAGCCTCTGGTTATCGGATATTCCATCCACACTTATAGTGAAAGAAGGAAATTGAGGTTGCCTCGCGCTGCAATTATGCGTAAATAGGACTCGTCCATCTTTGCTACAACGTAAATGGATTTAGTCCACGTCTTCTTTCTTCGCCCTTCTCCTAACTTCAGTTTTCTCAACACGCCAAAATCACCTTCTTCACCTCTTCCAGTATCCTGAACGCCCCCGCCTGGTCTGAAGATTCGGCATAGACCCGTAAAACAGGCTCTGTGCCGCTCGGACGAATCATCACCCATTCGTTATTATCGAAATAGTATTTTGTTCCGTCAATCGATTCAACATTGCGAACGGTATACGGTCCAAATTTTTCCCAACCACCGCTTTGGATTTTTGCAACGATGCGTTGTTTGAGGTCTTCTTTCAAATGCAGATCATTGCGTTCAAAAGCAAATTTTCCGGTAATAGCATACACCTCGTCAATGAGCTCATCGAGCGTTTTCCCACTCTTTGCCATGAATTCCCAAATGACCAATCCCATCCAAATACCGTCGCGCTCGGGTATGTGTCCGGTAATTGCAATTCCTCCCGATTCTTCCCCTCCAAGTAGAATATCCTGATCTACCATGATGTCGGCAATGTACTTGAAACCAATTTTCACCACTTCCGAATCGAGTCCGTAATGATCGCACATGATTTTTACACGTGGGGTAGTGGAGAAGGCGGTTACCACTTTTGCTTTTATTCCTTTGTACTTTACTAGATAATGGATGAGCAGTAAAATGATATGATGCGAATCGATGAATTCTCCTCTTGAATTGTACAATCCAATGCGGTCGGCATCTCCGTCGGTTGCAAGTCCGCATTCAATATTTCCGCTGTTTTTGATCAATTCAGAAAACTCGATCAGGTTCTTGTGAATGGGTTCGGGTGCTTGTCCTTTGAAGGATGGATTATGAATACAATGCAGCAGCATTGTCTCCGGTAAAATACGCGGCACCACACGCTGACCGGCACCGTACATGGCGTCGTAGGCAAAACGTAATTTTGATTTACGAATAGCCGGTAAATCAAAATTCTTCTCGACATGTTGTATATAATCATCCTCGAGCGGAATGATTTCCACTTTTCCCTGTTGAATCAATTCTTCCAATGAAACACTTTCCAGATCAATGGAGTTTTTTTCCGGAATGATATCCTCGATTTCCTGAACCTTCACCGGCGAAAGTGGTCCGCCAAATTCCGATTTCAGTTTGTAGCCGTTGTATGCAGGAGGGTTATGACTGGCAGTTAAAATTACTCCAATTGAAGCTCCGTATTTTTTTGTACCCAATGAAACCATAGGAGTAGAAACAAATCCTTTGGCAAGCAATACATGAATTCCTTTTGCGGCAAATACCTTGGCAACTGTATCTGCAAATAATTCACCTGCAAAGCGGCAATCGTGACCAACAACTACTTTTTTAGTTTTGTTATTACTCATGATCCATTCTGCAGTTGCAATTGTTACGCGTGCAACATTCTCTACAGTAAAATCTTTTGCAATAATGGCTCTCCAGCCGTCGGTTCCGAATTTTATTTTTGTCATTGGTGATCGATGTTATTTCTGTGCAAGATAATTTATTTTTTTCAGTGAACGGTGAATAGTAAATCCCGACGCTTCCGGTCGGGACAGGCAGTGAAAAGTAGCAGCAATGAAAAGGCAATTACCAATCACACGTTCTTCCTCATCTTCGTCTTTCACCCTTCGTAGCCTCGGCGAAGAAGGGTTCGTCCTCATTTTATCCCTTCCTTATCCAGCCATTTCCGGTATTCTCTGGCGTATTGTTCGTGCTGATCGAGTGTTTTGGAAAAATTGTGGTAGCCTTCGTATCCGGGTTTTGCGCACATGTAGATGTAATCGTTTTTCTCATAATTCAACACCGCATCAATGGATGTAATATCCGGAACCTGAATCGGACCGGGTGGTAATCCGGCATTCAGATAGGTGTTATATGGGGATGCAACTTCAAGATGTTTGTTTAAAACGCGACGCAGATTGAAATCGCCCACTGCATAAACAACAGTGGGGTCCGACTGCAGACGTATTCCTTTCTTCAGACGGTTGAGATACAATCCTGCAATGCGTGGTCGCTCTGAGGCATGACGGGTTTGCTCAGCCTGCACAATGGATGCCAGTGTGGAAACCTCCGATTGGGAAAGTCCAAGTGCTTTTGCTTTCGACTTACGTTCTTCGGTCCAGAAGTTCCGGTAATTGGATGCAATAACCGATAAAAATTCACCGGCATCGGTGGCCCAGTCCATTTTGTAGGTATTGGGAATAAACAACGAAATAAAATTATTGCGGTTGAATCCATAACGCGCAATCGTGTCTTTGTTTTGCAGTACATCAATGATGGAAACGGAATCGGCCTCGATGTATTTGCTCACTTTTCCGGCAATTTGTTCCAGGGTTCGCACATTGTTAAACGTTACTTCTACCTCAAGTCGTCCATTACCGGCACGCAGGTGATTAATCAGATCATTATTGCTCCAACCATTGACGATTTCGTATTTACCCGGTACAATATTCTTTCCGCGTAAATTTTTCTTTTCGGCTACCCAGCGAAATGTTGCCGTATCTTCAAGAATGGATTCACTCATCAGTATTCCGGTTAAATCATCCAGATCGGTACCGGTGGGAATATAAATGAATGTTTTTTCTTGCTTTAGCTGAACATTTTTTCCATACATGCGCGAATACAGCATGTTTCCGTAGTAACCTCCACCTATAAGGAGGCCAACTACCATAATTACGATTATCCGTTTCATTTTCATTTATAATTCGAGTTGAAGAAAATATTCATCGCTCCATCCACTTGAAGTGCGAAACCAATTTTCTTTTTTACCATTTATTTTAAATCCACAACGTTCAAAGAGTTGAACCGATGCGGTGTTTTCGCAGAGTATATTGCAATAAATGCTGCGTAATAATAAAATTGAACGGCAATGCTGAATTAATTCCATAAGTGCTTCATGAGCATATCCTTTTCCTCGTTCACCGTATTCTCCAATCAGAATACCAACTCCTGCTCGTTGATGAACCGCATCAACATCAAACAGATCGATAAATCCTACTGCCGCATTGTTCTCCGTTAACTCAATTACAAAACGGAATTGTTTGTCGCGGTAAATGTCTTTTTCTGCTTCCACATATTCCTTCAAAAGATGTCGGCTAAACGGAATATAGGTACTGGTGACCGGCCAGTTTTTTGGGTCGTTTTCCCAGCGGACCACAATATCGAGGTCGCCCGGTTCCAGTGCACGTAAACGGATGCGGGGAGTGCTCATGCAGAAGGTTTGTTTTTAAGTTCGCGAATGCATTGATCGATATCCGACCGGGTATAGGTTCGTAAAAGAAAACATTGTTCCCCTTCGAGAAGATGATTCAGATTATAGTGGATTGCCTTCCCTGTTTTTCCGCTTGCGTTCAGTTTTTCGTAAAGCTCAAATACAAATTCAGCCTGCTTCAAATCCTGACTCACATGATTGGCAAAAAAATCGCGGATTGGGTAGAGGCAGGTTGTAATTCCTTCTTCGGGACTACTGTATTTTTTAAATAGTCCATCCGCTTCACTTTGTAATTGAGCAGGGACACCGGTAAATTTTACTTTAATGGCGAGAATGGAATGCTGTTTTGCGAGTGCATTTCGAATCAGACTGCTGATGTGTTCTCTGGATTTTAATCCGTTTACAGACAAAGAAAAATATTCCCCATCAATTACAAGAATGAGATGAGGAGGAATTTGTTCAGGACGGTAAAGCATCAGCCAAATACCTTTCAGCAGATCATCCGGTTCCGGATTCCGTACATTGGATATGCGATAATCAGCCATTGATCTCTCCTGAAAATACACGAGTGGCCGGACCAATAAGTCGGATGCCTGAAAAGTGATTGGCAGCTCGTTTAAACTGTACTTCGAGTTTTCCGCCTTCGGTTTGAATGGTTACTGCATCTGAAATTCCCTTTTTCATAGCATAACTGATCGCACAGGCCGTAACACCGGAACCACAGGAAAGTGTTTCATCTTCCACTCCACGTTCGTAGGTACGCACACGAATGGAATCACCAAGATCCTGCACAAAATTCACATTGGTGCCTTCTTGTTTGTAGTTAGCATTATATCTGATTTTTTTTGCTTCTTCCACAACCGGAAAATGGTCCAATTCGTTTTCGAAGCGAATATAATGCGGCGAACCGGTATGGATAAACTGATGATCGGTGTATTCCGATTTCACATCCACATCGCGTATGCTCACGCCTACGATACCGTTTGCAAAAACTTCTGCCTCGTGCAGACCATCAATCGCCATGAAGCTGCAACGGGTGCCGGTTATTCCAAGTTCATGGGCAAATGCAACAGCGCAACGACTTCCGTTTCCGCAAAAACTCATGCTGCCATCGGAATTGAAATACACCATTTCAAAATCGGCCGAGGAACTCGGCTCAATGAGGATGAGTCCGTCAGCACCAATACCAAATCTACGGTGACAAATCTCCTGAACACGGGCAATATCATTCCGGTTGAACACCGTCTTACGGTTGTCCACCATTACAAAATCATTTCCTGTGCCCTGGTATTTTACAAATTGTATTGCGCTCAAAACTCTATTTCTTTCAGGATCTTTTTATCGTTTACCTGACGGAAAGCCCTGAATTCGGGAGAGACTTCCAGTTTGTAAAGATGTGATCCGGAGCGCAAAAATACGCCTTCTTCCAGTCTGAACAAAGTAATTTGATCCTGAGGATCGATGCCGTAAAGTGCAATTTTCTGCTTACCCATGCGGTAGCCTCTCGAATTCAAGGCCGAGCGCCAAAACTCAACTTCGTAGTTTTTTGCAGCTTGGTCTTCTTTCATGTTGTTGGCCTCATTCAAAACAGAATCTACAGCATTGATGGATTTTTCAGTTGTTTTATCGTTTACGGCGATACGTTTAACGGCCACCATACGATCGGTTCGGATGACTTCCCCATTATCAAAAACCTCCATTTCCTGTTTCGACTGCTCGGCAAAAAGACTGTCGTACAAAGCGCTGTTATTATCAATATTCGGGAAATAGTCGGAATCGGATTTTGTGCGAACGTACTCGGGTTTACTTCTTTCTGTAGAAGCAGTATGACTTCCGGTATCTGACCGCTCAGGGTTGGACCGGGAGCTGACAGTTTGTACATCAGGTGTCGATTTGTCAATCGTCTTGACTGACGGATTGTTCAACAAATAAACCGTGATGGCGGTAGCACCAACACCCAACAGAATTCCTGCAGCAAAAACGGGGACCTTATTCATAAAAATAGGCGCAAATAGCTTGATTTTATTAGGGTTTAGTAGTGTGGAAACCCGCTGAAAAATTAACACATTTTAACGCCACCCGAATAACTAAAATGAGGCTTGAACGTTTTTTTATTAACCGTCGAATGCACGGTTTTTGTCAATAACCTTTGGTACTAAAAACACATCATCATGAACGCTAAATTTTTTGCAGGCACATTACTTACCGGTTTTGCAGGTGGAATGATTTCGTTCACCGCAATGGAGTATTTTACCGACCATAAAAGCGAAACCATAATTGTAGAACACCGCGAAACGAAAAGTGTTCCCACTTCATTGACAAATCAACGACCTGACATCGCTCCGGTTCTGCCCGTTGATTTTACCTATGCAGCTGAGCAAACGGTCAATTCGGTAGTGCACATCCGCACAGAAGTGCCCGCACCGCGTAATGCATATGTTGATCCTTTATACCAGTATTTCCATGGCCCTTCACCGCGCAACAACGGATTTGCAGAGGCAGCAGGATCAGGAGTTTTGCTAACGGCCGACGGATACATTGTTACCAATAACCACGTGATCGAAAACGCAAGAAAGATTTCAGTCACCATGAACAATAACCAAACCTATACTGCAAAATTGGTAGGGGCAGATCCAGGAACAGATATTGCGGTGATACGGATCGAAGGAAAAGATTTACCTGCAATTGAGGTAGGTAATTCCGACGACGTGAAGATAGGCGAGTGGGTTTTGGCGGTTGGAAATCCGTTCAACCTCACCTCAACAGTAACGGCCGGAATTGTAAGTGCAAAAGCGCGGAACATCAACATTCTTCAGGGCGATCCCTCGCAGGAAGTTTATCCGGTTGAATCCTTCATTCAAACCGATGCTGCCGTGAATCCGGGTAACAGTGGCGGAGCGCTTGTAAATGCGAAGGGGCAGTTGATCGGAATCAATACGGCGATTGCATCCAATACAGGTTCGTATTCGGGATATTCATTTGCAGTGCCGATCAATCTGGTGCACAAAGTAACCAGCGATCTCATTCGTTTTGGTGTGGTACAGCGCGGATTTTTAGGGGTGAACATTCGCAACATCGATCAGCAGTTGGCAACCTCACTCAAGCTCGACAGAATGAATGGTGTTTATGTTGGCGGAATTGTAAGTGGAGGAGCAGGCGAAGAGGCCGGAATTTCTGAAGGTGATATCATTGTTTCAGTAGCAGGTAAGGATGTCAGCAACGTGCCCGAATTGCAGGAACAGGTTGCACGTTATCGTCCCGGCGATAAAATTCAGATTGGTGTTATCCGCAGCAGGAAGGAAATGTTGATTCCTGTAACATTACGCAACTCGAAAAACACCACCGAAATGGTGAAAAAGGAAGAACTCAATCTTACCACCGCACTGGGAGCCGATTTCGCAGAACCGAGTCCATTGGAAAAGCAGCGTCTCCGCATCAAAGGAGGTGCTAAAGTAACAGACTTGCGCAACGGTAAATTACGCAGTGCCGGATTGAAGCCCGGGTTTATCATCACCAGAATCGACGACGTTGTCGTTGAGAATCCCGATCACATGATGAAGGTGCTGAAAGAGAAGCAAGGCGGTGTTTTGGTTGAAGGGATGTATCCCAACGGCGCAAGGGGCTATTTTGCTTTGGGATTGTGATCTTTTAGACGGAATTGAACTTCCCGACGTTAAAACTACAATCTTAACGATGAATAAGGTGAACATAACTTGACTTTAACCGTGTATTCATCTACCTTTGCACCCTGATTTGTACGAACATTCACTTTATACCCCAAATTGAGCGATGAGACAGCTAAAGATTACCAAATCCATTACCAACAGAGAATCGCAATCACTTGATAAATACCTGCAGGAGATCGGAAAAGAGGAGCTGATTACAGCTGAAGAAGAGGTATCGCTTGCCCAGCGAATTAAAAAGGGCGACCAGCGTGCACTTGAAAAATTAACCCGTGCCAACCTTCGTTTCGTTGTTTCTGTTGCAAAACAGTACCAGAATCAGGGCTTAACGCTTCCTGATTTGATCAACGAAGGAAATCTTGGTTTGATCAAAGCTGCCCAGCGTTTCGATGAAACCCGTGGTTTTAAATTTATTTCCTATGCGGTGTGGTGGATTCGTCAATCTATCCTCCAGGCTTTGGCGGAACAGTCGCGTATCGTGCGTTTACCCCTTAATCAGGTAGGTTCACTTAACAAAATCAACAAGGCATTTTCTAAACTTGAGCAGGAATTTGAACGTCCGCCAAGTGCAGAAGAATTGGCCAATGTTCTGGATATCCCCGAAGACAAGATCGCCGACACCATGCGTGTTTCCGGTCGCCATGTGTCGGTGGATGCTCCTTTCGTTGAAGGGGAAGATAACTCACTTCTGGATGTGCTTGTGAACAATGATTCACCCCGTGCAGACCAGACCTTGATGTCGGAGTCTCTGCAGCGTGAGATTGAGCGTTCGCTTTCCACTCTTACTGAGCGTGAGCGTGATGTGATCAAATTGTTCTTCGGAATCGGTATGAACCACGGTTTAACACTCGAAGAGATCGGTGCAAAATTCGATCTTACCCGTGAGCGTGTTCGTCAGATCAAAGAGAAGGCTATCCGCCGTCTTCGTCATACTTCACGCAGCAAACTGCTGAAAACTTACCTCGGATAAACCAACCCTAACAAACAAACGATCCATGTCAACCGAAGCCAGAGAAGCTGCCGCAGCTTACGACTCCGAATTCAAAAATTACATCGACCGCGAACGATCTGCTGTTGCACTGATTGCTGCTGTTGGAGAACTGATGTACATCAAATCAGTCGAACTTGTTCTCTTCCGCAATCACCTGGTGGACCGCAGCATTTCTGAGGTTCTTCAGCTTCATGCCTATGCGCGTGAGGTGGTTAAAAAACCTATTCTTGTTCACGATACTGCCCAGCTGGCAAAGGAAATTCTTCAATTGGATCTGGTTCCTTCAAAGCTCGATATCGGTAAGCTTGCAGCCGAATGGATGGAGGAGGGGAAGACCTTCGCTTCCATGTCTGATTTCCTCAAAAAGAAACTTCAGCATTTTATCGGTGAAGCCGGTGCTCCACTTAAACCACGTGATGTTGTTTTGTACGGTTTCGGTCGTATCGGTCGTCTCTGCGCTCGCGAACTTGTAAAGCAAGCTGGTAAAGGTCAGCAATTGCGCCTTCGTGCTATTGTTACCCGTGGAAGCTCCGAAGCAGAAGTGGTTAAACGTGCTGCCTTATTACGTATGGATTCGGTTCATGGTCCTTTCGCAGGTACTGTCGATATCAATATGACCAACAAAACCCTCAGTATAAACGGACAAATCGTTCACCTGATCGATGCTTCCAATCCTGAGGATGTGGATTACGAACAATACGGAATTACCAATGCATTGGTCATTGATAACACCGGTGTGTTCACCAATCTTGAAGCACTGTCGCGCCACCAAAAGGCTAAAGGTGTATCGCGTGTTTTGCTTACTGCACCCGGAAAAGAAATCCCCAATATTGTTTACGGTGTAAATCATAAGGACCTCGATCGCGAGAGCGATAAGATCTATTCTGCAGCATCGTGTACCACCAATGCCATTGCGCCCATTCTTAAAGTGGTGAATGATGCTATTGGAGTGGAACGTGGTCACATCGAAACTGTTCATGCGTACACCAACGACCAGAACCTGATTGATAACATGCACAAAAAATCGCGACGCGGACGTTCGGCAGCCATCAATATGGTGATTTCTGAAACCGGAGCGGGTAAAGCGGTTACCAAATGTATTCCTGAATTAAAAGATAAACTCACAGCCAATGCCGTTCGTGTACCCATTCCAAATGGATCACTTGCTGTTCTGAGCCTTACGCTGAGCAAGCCAACTACTATGGAAGAGATCAACGGTTTGATCCGTGCTGCTTCTTTGGAAGGTGAACTTGTTAACCAGATCTATTACAGCTACGAACCGGAACTCGTTTCATCCGATATCATCGGGAATACCTGTTGTTCTGTATTCGATAGCCCTGCCACCATTGTTGCACCCGACGGTAAGAACGTTGTGTTGTATGTTTGGTACGATAACGAATACGGATACACCAAGCAGGTTATGCGTCTTGCGAAATACGTTTCGAAGGTAAACCGTTTGGTCTACTATTGATCGCAACCCATAAATCAGATAACCCCGGCAAAATTGTCGGGGTTTTTCTATTTTCACAGTGCTGTGAAAGAACAAAGAATAGAATTACCTGAATGTACCATTATCGCTCGTGCAGATGGTATTTTACATATAGCATATACGGATATTTTCTTGCATCTAGAAGATTCAAAAAGGATTTTCAGAGAAACGAGATCCTTTTCTCCATGGGAAAAAGCGCCTTTGTTTCTTTCTGGAACTGGGTTTACCAATCAGGATAAAGCCTCGCGTGATTTTAACGGGAGTCCGGAAGTATTAAAGCATTGTTCTGCTATTGCATTTCATTCGCCTTCGCTGGCGCAAAAAATATTGGCCAACTTTTTCATAAAGATGATGCGTCCTTCTGTACCCACCCGCTTTTTTACTACAGAGGAAGATGCAATAAACTGGCTGAAGAATTATTTGTAAATGAAAAAAGCCCCGGTCATCCGGGGCTTTTTTTCTTTATGAAGATTAAGCTTCTTTTGCTTCTTCTTTGCGTGGACCACGACGTTCGCCGCGTTCTGTATTGGCAGGTTCTACATAGCCTTCAGGCTTTGGCAGAAGAACTTTGCGTGAGAGTTTGTATTTACCGTTTTTAGGGTCTTTTCCTAAAACTTTAAATTCTACAACATNNTGCTTCAACCTTATCAATTCTGCGCCACTCGAGTTCAGAAACGTGCAACAAACCATCGGTACCGGGAAGAATTTCCACGAATGCACCATAAGGCATAATTGAACGTACTTTACCCTTATATACTTCACCAATTTCCACTTGTGGAGGGAAAGCGATGTTCTTGATCATGCGTAATGCATCTTCAAGATTTTGCTTGTTGGCTGCAAGAATTTCAACAATTCCTTTTCCGTCTTTTTCAGAGATAGAAACAGTAGTTGTAGTGGTACGCTGAATTTCCTGAATGATTTTACCGCCGGGACCAATAATCGCACCAATAACTTCCTGTGGAACTTCGAGGTACTCAATACGCGGAGCATGAGCCTTCGGTTCGGAACGTGAAGTGTTGAGCGTCTTGAGTAATTCGCCGAGGATATGCAATCTTCCTTCGCGGGCCTGTGCAAGTGCATTGCGCAGAATCTCTTCAGAAAGTCCGTCTACTTTAATGTCCATCTGACAAGCAGTAATACCGTTTGCAGTTCCTACAACTTTAAAGTCCATATCACCCAANNGGGCGACGAAGCTGAATACCTGCATCCATAAGTGCAAGTGTACCTGCACAAACAGTAGCCATAGAAGAAGATCCGTTCGATTCGAGGATATCGGAAACTACACGCACGGTGTAAGGATTCTCAGATCCTGTAGGAATAACTGGTTTGAGTCCGCGCAATGCGAGGTTACCGTGACCAATCTCGCGACGGCTGGTTGCACGCATAGGCCGTGCTTCACCGGTGGAGAAAGGAGGGAAGTTGTAATGCAAAAGGAACTTTTCCGATCCTTTGAAAATCACACCATCAATATCCTGCTCATCCTGTGTTCCACCAAGGGTAACAGTTGTGAGCGATTGTGTTTCACCGCGTGTGAAAATAGCAGAACCGTGTGCACCGGGAAGGTAATCTACCTCGCACCAGATCGGACGGATCTGTGTGNNTCTGATCTGTGTGGTGTTACGCTTATCCAGACGCATACCTTCGTCGATGATCATCCGACGCATTGCTTCTTTTTCTACATCGTGGTAGTAACGTCCAACCAAAGATTTTTTCTCAGCACGTTCTTCATCAGAAAGGCTGGCGAGGAATTCTTCTTCGATCTGTTTAAAACCGGCACCACGTTCGTCTTTTCCACCGCCGGATTTGGCAACGGCATAAGCTTTTGCGTAGGTAGCATCCCAAACACGCTTACGCAGATCTTCATCGTTGGATTCGTGTGAGTATTCGCGTTTTTTCGCTGCTTTGGGGAATTTTGATGCGAGTTCATTGAGTGCTTCACACTGCTTTTTGATGGCAAGGTGCGCAAACATAATGGCTTCGATCATCACATCTTNNGCTTCAGAAACTTCATTCATTTCCCCTTCCACCATGATGATCTCTTTGGTAGAACCTGCAACGATCATTTCAAGATCAGCACGTTCAAGATCGGTTTTGGTTGGATTGATCTGCAAAGCTCCGTCGATACGCGCAACACGTACTTCAGAAACCGGACCGTTGAAAGGAATATCAGACACTGCCAAACATGCACCTGCGGCTAAACCGGCAAGTTGATCGGGCAGACTTTCTTCATCGGCAGAAATAAGGAATACCGCAACCTGTGTATCGGCATGGTAATCGTCGGGGAAGAGTGGACGAAGGGCACGGTCGATAAGGCGGCTGATGAGGATCTCATGATCGCTCGGACGTGTTTCGCGTTTGAAAAATCCGCCGGGGAAAATTCCTCGTGCAGCATATTTCTCTTTGTATTCTACAGTAAGCGGCATAAAATCTACGCCATCTTTTGCATCACGTGCAGAACATACTGTTGCCAGGAGCATGGTATTGCCCTGACGAACGACTACTGACCCATCGGCCTGTTTGGCAAGTTTGCCGGATTCAATGGTAATGGGCTTGCCATTTCCAATTTCAATTGTTGTTGAAAAACCTAATTGCATCTTTTTTCTTCTTTAGGTGTATATACTTCTGTTTATTTACGCTGGAATAAAAATAAAAGAGGCAATCGTTATTCACAATTGCCCCTTTTTATTCGTTCATACCGGTTATTTCCGGATGTTAAGTTCTGCGATCAGTTCCCTGTATTTCGCGATGTTCTTAGCCTTTAGGTAGTCAAGAAGACTCTTGCGCTTACCTACGAGGTCGATAAGGGATTTCTGGGTTACTTTATCTTTTTTATTGCTCTTCAGGTGACCGGTTAAATGGTTGATACGGTGAGTGAAAAGAGCGATTTGCCCTTCTGTGCTACCGGTGTTTTTCTCAGCACCACCGTGCTGCTTGAAGATTTTGGTTTTGACGTCGGATGTCAGGTACATGTGATCTTTCTTAATTTCTAANNGATAAATGATTTTCTCTCCTACACAACAAGAGAGCAAAAAAAATCATTAGGACATCATATATCGGATGGATTTCGCCAGTTCCGTTTTAAGATGTTGGCGTTCAACAATATAATCGAGGAATCCTTTTTCAAGCACAAACTCAGCGGTTTGGAAACCTTCGGGAAGGTCCCTTCCAATGGTTTCTTTAACCACACGCGGACCAGCAAAACCAATGAGCGCGCGGGGCTCGGAGACGTTGATATCGCCCAGCATGGCGTATGAAGCTGTTACTCCACCCGTTGTTGGATCGGTAAGGAAGGAAATATAGGGCAGACCAGCATCGGCAAGCTGAGTCAGTTTCGCTGAGGATTTGGCCATTTGCATAAGCCAATACCCGGCTTCCATCATTCGTGCTCCGCCTGATTTGGAGATGATGCTAAGCGGACATTTCTTCTTCATCGCCATATCTGCCGCACGTGCAATTTTTTCTCCTACAACGGCGCCCATCGAACCGCCAATGAAACCAAAATCCATACATGCAATAACCACAGGCTGGTCTTCCATGGTTCCATATGCACAGCGGATAGCGTCTTTGAGTCCGGATTTTGCAATGGTATCCTTAATACGGTCTTTGTAATTCTTGGTATCCACAAACTCAAGCGGATCGCCGGAAATTACGTTTGCGGCAAACTCTGTGAATTCATGATCGTCGAACAGAATCAGGAAATACTGTTCTGCAGAGATTTTTTCGTGGTAGCTGCANNCGCAAACCCACATATGATCGGCATGATCTTCGGTGGTAGCAACGTGTCCGCATTCCGGACATTTGTACCAAAGTCCTTCGGGTGTTTCTTTCTTATCCTTGGTGGAAGTTAGAATCCCTTCTTTGCTTCGTTTAAACCATCCCATAGAGTCGCTCAAAATTCAGGTTATTAATTAGGCAATACTTACGCTTTTATCCAGGTAAACATCCTGAATAGCGTTGAGTAACTGAACACCTTCGTTCATGGGTTTCTGGAAAGCTTTTCTTCCGGAAATAAGACCATGTCCGCCTGCGCGTTTGTTAATGACTGCTGTTTTTACAGCTTCACTCAAATCACTCTCACCTGAACCGGTAGAAGCACCGCCTGAATTGATCAGTCCGATACGTCCCATATAACAATTAGCTACCTGGTAACGGCAAAGATCGATTGGGTGATCGCTGCTCAGATCGCTGTATACTTTTTTATGTGTTTTTCCAAAGTTGATGGCATTGTAGCCACCATTGTTTTCAGGAAGTTTTTGCTTGATGATATCCGCCTGAATGGTAACACCAAGGTGATTGGCCTGAGCGGTTAAATCGGCTGCGGTATGGTAATCCACACCATCTTTTTTGAAGCCCGGATTACGGAGGTAACACCAAAGGATGGTAGCCATTCCCAATTCGTGCGCACGCTCAAATGCCTGTGCGATCTCAACGATCTGGCGGGCACTCTCATCGGAACCGAAATAAATGGTAGCTCCAACAGCAACAGCACCCAGATTCCAGGCTTCATCCACCGATCCGAAGAGGATCTGATCGTATTTATTGGGATAAGAAAGGAATTCGTTGTGATTGATCTTAACGATAAAAGGAATTTTGTGTGCGTATTTACGAGAGCAGGATGCCAAAACACCGTATGTGGAAGCAACTGCATTGCAACCGCCTTCTACTGCAAGTTTTACAATGTTTTCGGGATCGAAATAGATCGGAGAAGGGGCAAATGAAGCGCCTGCAGAATGCTCAATTCCCTGGTCAACCGGAAGAATGGAAACATATCCTGATCCTCCAAGGCGACCATGGTTGTAGATGCTTGCCAGACTGCGCAATACCTGTGGATTGCGGTTGGTTCCGGCAAAATTGTTGTCGATGAAGTTAGTACCCGGCAGTTGAAGCATCGATTTGTCGATAGTCTTGCACTGGTGACCCAGTAATGATTCGGCGTCTTTGCCAAGGAGTTGCGTTACGTTGGTGGCCATTCCTGATTCTTTAGAGTGGGCGACAAAACTAAGTATTTTTTTTGCCCAATATGCAGACAGGGTCAGAAGGGGTACCCAATACCCAGATTGAGATTGGGGCGTGGACGATAATCGCCTGATCCACGGGCATTGAGCCATGTGTTGGACTCTGTTTTATCCTGAAAAATCCAACGCTCGCCATCCATCAATCCCGGCTCTTTAAGGGGTATGGCAAAATCGAATCGAATGATGAAGAAATCCAGATCGAGTCGTAAGCCCAGGCCACCATCCAATGCTAATTCCTGGTAAAAGTTGGGGGTAAATTTAGAACCCGGCCGTGCGGGGTTTTCGCGGAGGTTCCAGATGTTGCCTGCATCGGCAAATAAGGCTCCTTTTAAAAATCCGAACAGATCGAATCGGTATTCCACGTTTCCTTCGAGGTAAATATCTCCTATTTTATCAAATGCCACTCGTGCACCCATATACGATCCGGGACCAAGGGTACGTGCTTTCCATCCCCGCAATCCGTTGGAACCACCCACAAAAAAGCTTTTTTCAAAGGGCAAAGATTGATTAAAATTCTTTTGCGGTAATCCAACTCCTCCGGCAACACGGTAAACCACCCGGCTGGATTTATTGAAGGATTGGGTGAAACGAAAATCGGCATCTACCTTAAGAAATTGGGCAAACTGTATCCCAAAAATACTGCCGACTGAATCGTGAGGCATTCCTGCCAATTCGTAGGCCAATCGCATCAAGTTTCCGCTTTGTTCCAATCCGACCTTAAAAAACAAGGAGTTTCGCTTGCTGGAATTGGGATCCTGATTGTTGTATTCGTACCTGAACTGATTTCCAATGATAAAGTGATCGCGGTAGGAGTTTAGAAGGAACTGATCGTTCAATGCTTCGAGTCGGGCTGTGAAACTACTGTCCGGACGAATTTTTACTGCAGATAGCTTTACAGGACTAAGATAAAAGGAGGTATGCTTTTTGCCTTTCCATTCGTACGCATAGGAAACGTTTTGGATGGTACGCACAAAGTCGGGACGATCCTGNNTAAAAACTGTTCTGGGAGAAGCAGCTTTATCGAATTTGTAAAAAGGGATGGGACTGATGAATTTTGGAATATAGAGCGCAATTTCAGGTCCAAATTCGAGGGTGTTGAATGTTCGTCCAACAATGGTCTGATCTTCATTGGCAAGAGCCTGTTGAGCTTCGAGTCCGCCCGACATGGAAAAGCGGAATGTTTCTGCGCCACGAAAGGTATTTCGGTTTCGGTAGGTAAAATTTCCTGCTACACCAAGGTTTCCTCCGCGATTGGTACCATTTGATTCTATTGAAATGTTTTGACGTGGTAATCTGCTTAAATTGATATAACAATTCAGGTAATTTCCTGTGGGATCTTCTTCTCCCACTTCAAACTGAATATTGATGGTACGGAATACTCCTAGTGAGGATAGTTTTTTAAATGTGTATTCCACTTCCTTTGCACGATAATCGTATAGACGCTTGATGTAAATAGCATCGATCAACACCTTGGGTTTGATCGAAATTCCTTTATTACGGAGATAAATAAAATGGATGCCTTGTGTTTCCTTATCGCCAACAAGCGTATCGTAGAGATCTAAGCGGTATTTGTCGGTTGAATTGGCAATGGATGGATCGAAATCGGTATTGACAAAAATATTTCCGATGATGTATTTCTGATGCGGAACTTCAATCAGCGAATCCGGGATTTCCGGGTGGGTACGGATCAGGTTTTTTACACCCATTACCAAATCGACCTGTAGATTACCAACAGTGGTATCAATATCGAAATAGATAAATTCCTTACTGAAAAAGTGGTATCCCTTATCCCGTAAATGAGTCGTAATTCGATCTCTTTCCTTATCGAGAATAGTGTAATCAAGCCTGTTTCCAACAGCAACCAATGTGCCGGGATCTGCACTACGTATTTCCCTGGATAAACGACGATCCTTGATCTGGTAATTGATGGTCCTGATCTTGTAAGGAGCACCTAACTTAATCGTATAGATTACTTCTGCTTTTTTACCGGTATATTTTACTCCTGAGCTGACCTGGTTGTTGAAATAGCCTTTTTTGAATAAATACAAATTGATGTTCCGAACAGAGGTTTCCATGCGCGATGAATCGAGTACGGAAGGTTCTTCTCCTATGGAATACATCATTCGGTGACCCAAAACGGCTCTGCAGTTTTCCATTTTGTCTTCCAGATCAATTTTTTTTATTTCCAGTCGGTAAATCTCATTGGCAATGCGCGTACTGTCGCGGCCTTTTCGCCCAACAATTGCTTTTCGATTACGTTCAATCTCAATGTTGAGTGTATCGAGCTTAACCTGAAGTTCGAGATTGCGTTTCTGACACTCCAGTTTTTTTGCTTCCGATTTGCGTTCTGTTTTTTCGCGGTTTGGAAGGTTATGAATAAAAAGGTGAAAAGGATACTTGAAGATTTTGCGGTTCGGTTTCTGTTTCAGTAAGTACTCAATCTCGGCCTGACTGATCTTTCCGTCGTCGCCCTGGAACTGGATTTTGTTCCTGGTTAGCAAATACTGCCCCGGCTCAAGTCTGCGGGTCTGACTACAGCCGTAAAACAGAATTACGGTCATTAACAGACAAATAATGCGGTATGTGGGTGAATTTTGCACTCTTAGGAACCACAAAATAAGGAACTTTTCCCCTTTAATTGGCAATGGAAGCGGAACTGGGGGAAAAAACTTATTGGGTGTGGGGGAGTGAACAGAATATTCCTCAAATTTGCAGCCCTCTTTAGCCCATGAGCGTAGCAGCCGATTATTTACTTCTTATCCGTCGACACTCCCAGCTCAGCAAGGAATTGTTGTCGCCGCTTGCTAAGCGGATTTTCCGGTTCAGTATTTTCAATTGGAGTAAATTCCGATCACTACGATGGTTTATTAAACCGCTCAGTCTGCTGTATTCCTTCTTCCTGAGCATTGCTTTGTTTGTTCTGGCAATTGAACTGAATTTTCTCTGGCTGTTCGGAACCATGCCGAGCATTAGCATGGTAGCCAATCCTGATCTCCCAACAGCCTCTGAAGTGTATTCTGCTGATGGAGTATTGCTGGGGAAATTCTTTCAGGAAAATCGTGAACCGATCGAGTTTGGCGACCTCAACAACAACATCATCAACGCATTGGTTGTTACAGAAGATGTCCGCTTTTACAAGCATTGGGGAATCGATCTAAAAAGTATTGCCGGTGCAGTTTATTCAACCGCAAGAGGTGATAAGCGGGGAGGAAGTACCCTTACCCAGCAGTTGGCAAAAAATCTGTTTAAAACCAGGAAGCGGCGATCAACCGGATTACTGGGTTATCTGCCCTATGTAAATACTGTAATAGCCAAGTCGAAGGAATGGATTACTGCAGTGAAACTGGAAATGTTCTACACCAAGGAGGATATTCTCACGATGTACCTCAACACGGTGGATTTTGGACATAATACATTTGGAATTAAAGTAGCTGCGCATAGTTATTTTGGGGTGTATCCCAAAGATCTTTCCGTTCCGCAGGCTTCGTTGCTGGTTGGTTTGCTGAAAGCCCCGACGTATTACAGTCCCCTCAAAAACCCGGAGCGTTGCCTGAAACGGAGAAATACGGTTATCGGACAATTACTCAAATACGGAAAAATCACAACAGAAGAACACGATCTGTATTGCAGTTCTCCTTTGGGTGTAGAATACAGAGAATATTCCTACAGTGAAGGAATTGCCCCTTATTTCCGAACCGCAGTAGCGAAATCATTATCCGAATGGCAAAAGGAATCCGGCTACAATATTTTTTCGGACGGACTAATCATCCATACCACACTCGACTCACGAATGCAGGCGCATGCAGAACGTGCTGTTGCTATTCAGATGAAAGCCCTGCAGCAACGATTTAAAATGCATTGGAGCGACCGAAAACCCTGGCAGGATAAAGCCACCGCAAAGAATAAAGATGGTTTTTTATGGGATCTGGTGCGACAGTCGGATGTATATAAAAAACTCAAAAAAAAATATCCTGACGATGAGAAAAGTCTGATGGCAGCGATGGAAGAAAAAAAGAAAATGAAAATTTTTACCTGGGAAGGCGAAAAAGAAGTGCAATACAGTTCCCTCGATTCCATCAAACACTACATCGCCTTTCTGCATTGCGGAATGATTACCATCGATCCAGCCAACGCTCATGTGAAAGTATATGTTGGTGGAGTCAATTACGATTATTTCAAATACGATCACGTTAGTGTTGCCATGAACCAACCGGGCTCCACATTTAAGCCTTTTGTTTACACTACCGCAATTGAAAAAGGCTGGGGACCCTGTGATAAATTACCGGATGTTCCCGTAGCGATCAAATACAAGGAAAACGGAGAAAACAAAGTGTGGACACCCCATAATGCCGATTGGTCCAACTCCGGACAACTGGTTACTTTGCGGCATGCAATGGGTAGATCCATCAATACGGTTACAGCCTTGCTCACCGAAAAAGTGGGTTGGGAAAATGTAGCAGAACTCGCAAAGCGAATGGGAATTAAAAGTCCATTGAAAGCGGTTCCATCAATCGGACTCGGATCGAACGATGTTACTTTGATTGAACTGATTGGAGCTTATTCGGTTTACATGAACAAAGGAATTTGGAATGAACCGATGTTGGTAACCCATATTACCGATCGCAAGGGGAATACCATTGCAGAATTTAAACCCGAAAGCAGAAGAGCTATTTCCGAAGAAACAGCCTGGTTAATGACATATATGCTGCGTGGCGGATTTGAAGAACCAGGCGGTACTTCACAGGCGCTATGGGAATTTAAATTTGTACATGGCAATGAAGTAGGAGGGAAGACCGGTACTTCGAGCAATTATGCAGATGGTTGGTATATCGGGTTGACCAAAGATTACGTGACCGGAGTTTGGGTTGGTGCAGATGATANNTTCCGAAACCGGTGAAGGAGCCCGAACAGCATTACCTGTGTACGGAAAATTCATGGATCTGCTTTATACGGATAAAAAGCTCTTGCTGTCGAAAGGGAAATTCCCTGAACCCGGTGTTACCATTTCGAAACCTCATAATTGCAGGACCTTTGCAAGCTATTCCGATTCGGGTATTATTGCCAAAGATTCTGTTCTGATCTCAAATCCTGTTTTGCCCGAAGTGGAGGGTGTTCCTGAGGAGAATCCTGAAAATTAAGTCCTGCGTATTGCAGGATGAAAAACTTCCTTAACTTGTTGGTTAAATGGCCGGAAAAGGAAAGGATAAACCGGAAAATAATTCCGATCTATTGCTGCGCATTGCTTNNATGCACTGTTGCGTAAAGGTATCCGGTCCATTCATCTGAATGGAGAAACAGTAAAAGTGCCTGAACCATTCGAAGACATTTTTCAACGTGCTCAGGAAACAGTTGGAAAATATTTCAGCGGCATTCAAATTGAACCTACAAAGGCAACCATCGAGATTGAAGGTCAGCGGTACATTCTTGTGCGGGCTTCAGCTTTATCCATCGATTTTTTTGAGAAACTCAAGGACCTCTATTCCGATAAGGGAGAAAAAGAAGCCGTTGAGATCGGACGGAATTTCCTTTTCGATATGGCACATGTGATCGGATTGCAGGATGCCAAGGCTTTTCATAAGGTAATGAATCTTAAAAATCCGGTTGAAAAACTATCCGCCGGTCCCGTTCATTTTGCATATACCGGTTGGGCATTTGTCGATATTTCACCCGAATCGAATCCGAGTCCCGACGACAATTTCCTTTTAAAGTACGATCATCCTTTTTCCTTCGAAGCAGACAGTTGGGTAAACGCAGGTAAAACATCTGATTTCCCGGTTTGTATTATGAATGCCGGATACAGTTCCGGTTGGTGTGAGGCAAGTTTTGGTTTACCGCTTACAGCTGTTGAAGTTACTTGCCGGGCTATGGGTCACGATAAGTGCAGCTTTGTTATGGCTCCTCCTCACCGAATTAAAGACTATCTACCAGGAGTGAGTGAGATTCATGACTCCAACGACGTTTATTCCATCCCGCAATTCTTTGAACGTAAACAGGCTGAAGAGGCCATCAAATCAAGTCTGGCAGAAAAGGAAGTACTGCTGAAAGAAATTCATCACCGGGTAAAAAACAACCTGCAAATCATCTCAAGTTTATTAAAACTGCAATCCTCGTATTTCGAACATCCGCAACTCCATAAACTCATTCTCGAGAGTCAGTCGCGCATTAAAACCATGGCCATTGTTCATGAAAAGTTGTACCAGTCCAACCTGGGATGGGTAGATCTTTTTGAGTATCTGAGCACAGTCGCCGAGAGTGCTGGAGAATCCATTACTCCACCAGGAGTGGAGATACACTTTGATCTTGTTCCACCCGGGGAACCTATTCGGCTGAAGATTGATCAGGCCATTCCGTTCGGATTAATTGTAAATGAAATAGTGACCAATTCCTTTAAACACGCCTTTACAGGAAAGAAGAAGGGAGAAATAGGAATTCACTTTTCCAATGGAGATGAACCGGGCAGAATGAGTCTTGAGATATACGATAACGGCAATGGTTTTCCGGCTACACAAAGCGATGCTTATTCGAGTTTCGGACTGGAACTGATTCATATGCTTGCCGATCAGTTGGATGCCCAAATCAGAATAGATCAGCGGAAAGGCACTAAATACTGGTTCCATTTTCCCTATGCAGTTCCCGAGGAATGAAACCACAATTGTTTTTCACTGCCTTTCTTTTTCAGGATGATGTTTCAGCTGAAATTCAAAGCCTAAAACAAGAACTGGCTGAACGAACAAATGCCCGACATACATTAAAAATTCTTCCACACATCACACTACTTCCTCCTGCCACTTTTACAGAAGAGGAAATCATAATCAAAAAACAGCTGCTGGAAGAATGGTCACGTCAAATTCATGTGTTTGAAATAAAGCTCAAAGGATTTGGCCATTTTCGCAAGGATGTTGTTTTTATTCAACCTGAAATTCCACAGGAGATTTATTCCCATCAACAGGAGTTGGTCAAAAAAATGCAAAGCGCTTTTCCCGGTAAGTTTCCTGAGTATTCTCATCCCTGGCATCCGCATGCAACACTTGCTTTCAGGGATTTAAACGAGGAATCGTTCCAAATTGCCATTGAGTTTTTGAGAGGTAAAAAAATACAAATTCAAACAACTGTTCACTCGTTTGCAGAGTTGAAGCATCAAACAATTTGGGTGACCGAAACCCTTTTTCCGCTTCCTGCTGAAAAGCCGTAAATTTAGACCATGCAAAAACTAACCGCCGTCGAAGCTCTGGCGTCCATACCGAATCGCTCCCGCGTTTTTGTCCAGGGTAGTGCTGCCAGTCCTACCTACCTGCTAAACCAAATGGCTGCAATGGCCGATCATTGGGAACAACTGGAGCTTGTAAGCATCAGTCTGCTTGGCGATGTGGCTCCTGCGCGACCGGAATTTATGCATAAATTCATTTTTAATTCATTGTTTGTTTCTACTCCCGTGAGGCAAACCGTTAATGAAGGTCCGAGTGATTATATTCCCATTTTCCTCAGTGAAATTCATAAACTGTTCGAACGTGGCTTCCTGAAACCGGATGTTGCCATAATACAGGTTAGTCCGCCTGACCAACACGGGTATTGCTCCCTGGGTGTATCTGTAGATATTGCCCGTTCTGCTGTGCGTGCTGCCCGTATAGTGATTGCCCAATGCAATGCTAAAATGCCAAGGACACATGGTGATGGATTGATTCATACCTCAGAAATTCATTATCTGGTAGAAGCAGAGCAGGAGCTTCCGGTGGTGGATTATGGAAGTAAAATAACCGNNTAACCGGATTGGAAAGGACAATCGGGAAACATTGTGCCTCCCTTATCGAAGACCGTTCCACTATTCAGGCCGGTATCGGTACCATTCCGGATGCCGTTTTGGAAGCTTTGAGCGGACATAAAGACCTCGGAGTGCATACCGAAATGTTTTCCGACGGTGTAATGAAACTTATTGAAAAAGGAGTGGTGACCAATAAATTCAAAAAAAAATACAAAGGCAGAACCGTTACATCCTTTGCAATAGGAACACGCAAATTGTACGATTTTATTGATGATAATCCTCAGTTTGCCTTTCTGGAAGCGGGTTATGTAAACGACGAACGAACCATCCGCGCCAATCCAAGGGTGGTAGCCATAAACAGTGCTATTGAAATTGATATTACCGGACAGGTTTGCTCCGATTCCATTGGTAAAATGCAATATTCCGGTGTGGGTGGACAAATGGATTTCATTCGTGGAGCATCGTTTTCTGAAGAAGGTAAACCCATTATTGCCATTCCATCGGTCACCAACAAAGGCATTTCGCGCATTGTTCCTGTTCTGAAAGAAGGAGCAGGAGTGGTAACAACAAGAGCACATGTTCATTACGTGGTAACCGAATATGGAGTAGTTAATCTTTTTGGTAAAAATCTTCAGCAAAGGGCAGAAGCCTTATGCAGCATTGCTCATCCCGATCACCGGGAATCGATTGATCGTGCCATTCACGAACGATTCGGATCGAAATACTTTTCCCTTGGGGAATAAATTGCTTGTTATCTTTGCAGCACAAAATTGAATTATGAAAAAAGCGATCATTCACACCGAAAAAGGAGATATGAAAGTGGAATTCTTCCACGCTGATGCTCCGAATACTGTTGCCAACTTCATTAAACTAAGCGAAAGCGGGTTTTATAAAGGATTGAGTTTCCACCGTGTTATTCCCAACTTCGTAATTCAGGGCGGTTGTCCAAACGGAATTGGTAACGGTGGTCCCGGATACAAAATCGATTGCGAATTGACCGGTGGCAATCAGTTTCACGACAGAGGTGTTTTGAGTATGGCACATGCCGGAAGAAATACCGGAGGATCACAATTTTTCATTTGTCACAGCAGAGCAAACACCGCACATCTCGATCGCAACCACACCTGTTTTGGAAAAGTGGTGGAAGGACTCGAAATCATCGACCAGATCCGTCAGGGCGATAAGATTGTAGATATTGAGATTGTAGAAGCCTGATCATTATTCTGTGTGAATAAGCAGGAATGTTGGATGACCTGCAAGGTCGTTTTGGAGCAGAAGCTTCAGGATATTTTGCATTCGCTTGCTGAAATTCAGGAATCGGCCAATGCCGAAACCAAGAGCAGCGCCGGAGATAAGCATGAAACAGCAAGAGCAATGGCCCAAAATGAAATTGAGCTGGCATCTGTTCAACTCGAAAACACGCGACAAATGCTGCGTGATCTGGAAAGAATTGATCCTGCACAAAGTAAACCGATAATCGGATCAGGAAGTCTGGTAAAAACAGATACTGCTGTTTATTTTATTGGTGCTGCAATTGGAAAATTGAACAGCTCAGGTTCATTGGTGTATGCCATCAGTCCGCAATCTCCCATCGCTAGGGAAATGCTTGGAAAGCGGGCCGGAGATCATTTTCAGTTTAACGGGAAAGAAATTGCAATTCGGGCTGTGGATTGATCATAAGGCTTCGGTATTACTCAGCAATAAGCGTTGCGATTGGGTATTGGCCGGAACAGCAACTCCACCGAGCAGATTGAATAAAACGCCGTGTAATTCAGCTCCTTCGTATTTGGTTCTGACACTACAGGGTGGGTTTGCCCTTGACGAAAAATCCTCCGGGACATAAACCTGTACTTTTGTTTTATTGTAGGATTGTGGGTAAAAACGGATATAATAGCCGCAAGGATGTTTGCACCATCTTCCGCGACGAATATCGGGACGGTCAACCGGTGCCATTCCGGAACGTAATGCCCATCTTTCGTATTCGGAATAGACAGTATTTGCATTGTAAAAGAGTTGCCGCATCTGGTTTTCGGCCCTTACAATTTCATAAACAAGCGGCGGTAATTGGGTCGCCATTTTTGCCAGAAAAGGTTTTGGGATCAAACCCAATCCGGTTTTGTTCATCTGCAATATTTCTTTGGCATTCAATAAAGTAAGGGTTATTACTTTAAGTCGTTCATTCATGTCATTAAACCGTGCTCTGGCAATAATTGCCCAAAGTAAAACCTGCACATCCTGCTGCAAAAGTCGTGGATGTTTTTTCGCATTGGTAAGCGCTGAAATCATCAGGTTCTTTTGTGGACCATTCAAGGCCGCATAACAATATCCATCGCCCTGACTTGGTCCGTAGGTTCCTGCTTTGATGCAATAACTCTGAACCGTCATTTCATATAATCCGGGAGGCAAAACATAACTACCAATGGAATCACCCTTCGGCATATAGGCAATTGGGATAGGCTTGAGGGTATCGCCAAAATAAATGGGTAATGGCTGAGTGGTATCTGCATCCTTGAAGCTGGTTGTAATGGCGTCTTTTGAGAATTTATCGTGAGCAGATGCGGTAGCCCAACCACCTAATGTCCCGTCGTTGGGGAAGTTTTGCCCCATTCCCGGAATAACGGATATTCCGAAAATGATAAGGAAGTAAAGGTGTTTCATAACTCAATTAAAGGTAGAACTTTTCCACAAAATCTGAGCCATGAATGATTTTCAGTAAATATCCGAATTACAAACTTGTTCTTAATTACCGCTTTGTGATTGATAACTAGTTGATTAAAGGCATTTCTAAACTTGAAGCGATTTACTAAACGGATTGAGTTTGGGTTGATAATTATTGAAAATCCAAGAACAATTTTTGGCCCGTTCAGATGTAAATTTGCACTCTAAATCAATACGTTGAAATGTTCAGAAAAGGGGTCATTGTTTTTCTTTTATCAGGAATTCCGCGTTTAGTTTTTGCACAACCTTCTTCCTTGTTCATGGATGCAACTGTGGAGTGGGTCAATGTTGGCGATCTGGATGTAGCCGGAGATCAGCTTACCGTGGAAGCCCTTATACATTACACGGGAGCATCGGTTAATATCGTAAGTAAACACACGGATCCCAGCAATGTAAATTACCTGTTGCGCATCGGAAGTTTTGAAATTACAACCACGGCTGGATTTGCCAATTTCGGTGGAGTGGCTGCGGCAGGAGTTACGCTTAGTCCGGGAACTACCTACCATGTGGCGGCTACCTACAACGGACAATTCCTTCGTTATTATGTGAACGGTTGTTTAACAGGAGAAATGCCCTGGACCGGCACAATGGCACAGAACAATCTGGCTACTGCAATCGGACAACAATCGGCTTGCCAATGTGAGCAGTTCCTGGGTTATATAGATGAAGTGAGAATCTGGAATGTTGCCCGTACGCAGGCACAGATTCGTGATAATATGCTCGATTTACCCACGCCCACACTACAGCCCGGCTTATTGGCCTATTATAAATTCGATGGGAATTCGGTAAACCTGCAGGGAAATGCAACCTTTAACGGAACCGTTCAGGGAGCTGCTGCTTTTCAGCAAATTCCATATCTGTATCCATCATCACTTAATCAGACAGTAAGTAGTTCAAACCCTGTTTGCGATGGCGATGCCAATGGAGCAATCAATGTTCAAACCAGCGGGGCCTATACACCTTACCAGTATTCCATCGATGGTTTGAATTTTCAGGCGAGTCCCAATTTCACAAATTTGCCGGCCGGTAATTACACTGTTGTGTCCAGACCACAAAACAATGCCAATTGCATTACCACTTCTGCAATACAAATTACTGATCCATTGCCCATTACTTCCAATCTTCAAACTACACAAATCACCTGCTTCGGGGCTAACAATGGAAGTGCATCCGTAAATCCAAGTGGAGGTGATGGTCCGCTTTACCGGGTACAGTGGAGTACAGGTCAAACCGGTAATTCCATCTCCAATCTCGGTCCAGGTAATTATTCGGTTGCAATAACCGACAGTTGCGCCCGATCCGGACCTGAATTGGTACAGAATGGTGCTTTTCAGAACGGGACATCCGGTTTTACGAGTGACTATACTTCCTGCAACAATTGCTACAACGGATTTAACGATATTCCCAGTGGGGCCTTTGTGGTTAGTCACAATTCCAACCTTCACCACAGCGGTTTTAACGGACTTGGTAATGGTGGACAAGGCAATTTTATGATTGTTAACGGATCGGATGTTCCTAATACCAATGTATGGTGTCAAACCATTAATGTTCAGCCAGATACCTATTATTTCTTCTCAACGGCAGTAAGCTCAGTGGTAGCGNNTTACTCGGACCTGTGTTTACGGCACCCGCTGCAGCAGGAGTGTGGTCTACCTTTTCTTCGGTTTGGTATTCTGGTCCTTCCACAACTGCAGTTATCTGTATTCTTAATCAAAACACCACACTTGGCGGGAATGATTTTGGTCTGGATGATATCTCCTTTAAAGCTTGCATTTCCTGCACGGAAAGTTTTCCTTTTACCATTACTGAACCAAGCCAGCTACAAGTGAATGTTTCAGGAACAGATGTATCCTGCAACGGTGGTAATGATGGAACAGCGCAAGCCGTACCCTCCGGGGGCACTGGATTAATCGGCTATTCCTGGAACACAATCCCCGTTCAAAACACGAATACAATCAATGGATTAACACAAGGCAATTACAGTGTTACTGTAAGCGATGCCAACCTTTGTACTGCCACTGGAACGGTTGTAATTGGCTTTGTATCCGACCCCCAGATTACGGCAATTGTTGATACGGATATCGATTGTTCTACACCAAACGGTGGAAGTATTACAATTACGGCTACCGGAAATAATCTGCAATACAGTATCGACGGCGGCTTGACATTCCAGCCTTCCAATTCATTTACAGGTTTAAATTCAGGAAATTACGCCATTGTAGTACAAGAAAATACTTGTCAGCAAACCGCTAATGCCACCATTACGGCCAGTGGTTTATTGAGTATTATCACCAACCAGACCGATGTTTCCTGCCCCGGGATTGCAGATGGCTCAGCCACCGTAAATATTCTAAGCGGTAATGGCAATTACACTTTCAACTGGAACACTGTTCCAATACAAAACACACAGACAATTAACGGTTTAAATCAAGGTACTTATACTGTTACTGTAATCGACGGCAATGGTTGTAATGCGAGCTCTAACGTGAATATTGGGGTTCAGGCCAATCCTCAGATCACGGCAATTGCAAGCACAGATATCCAATGCTTCGGAGGTTCGAACGGAACAATAACTGTTACAGCAAGCGGTACAGCATTGCAGTTTAGCATCGACGGAGGTCTTACTTTTCAGGCATCGAATCAATTCAACGGACTTGCTGCAGGGGTTTATCCGGTACTCATTCAGCAGAATACGTGTCAGGATAACGGATTTGCAACGATAAATGAACCCGATCAACTGGAATTGGATATTGCCACTACCAATACCACTTGTAATGGTCAGTGTAATGGGGTAGTGGTGGCAACTGTAACAGGAGGGGTGTTGGACTACAATTACGGATGGAGCAATAACCTGGCCGGAGCTGCCGATGTGCAGGCAAGTGGTGTGTGTGCAGGAAATTATTCAATCACCATTACCGATGCCAATGGATGCACTGTAAATCAGCAGTTTTCGATAACTGAACCACCGGCTTTGGAAATTGATAATGCCTTTATCAGCAATGAAACTTGTTTGAATGATTGCGATGGTTCCATTGATTTAACTGCTCAAAATGCTGTGAATTACCAATTAGGAACAAACCCACAACAGCCTGGTGGAAGCTTTGGAAATCTCTGTCCGGGAACCTATTCGGTAACACTTGCCGATATTGAAGGCTGTACACTTAATCAGAATTTTACGATTCTTCCGGGTACAACCGTTCAGGCTTCTTTCGATGCAGATCGTTTTATTGTCAGCGAGTTAGAACCTTATGTTAATTTCAGTAATACCAGCACCGGTGCAGTTTCTTTCGACTGGGATTTTGCAGCAGCAGGAACAAGCGCTTTACCAAGTCCCGGGTTCCGTTTTACGGGCTTTTTACCGGGCATATATCCCGTTTGTCTGGAGGTGTCAAACCAACAAGGATGCAGGGATTCTATCTGCAGAAACATTACTGTACGCGAAGATTTGCTGGTGTATGTGCCCAATACATTTACCCCCAATTTCGATGGAAAAAACGATGTGTTCAAACCGGTTTGTCTGGCCTGTATTCATTCCGATTACAACTTTAGAATCTACAACCGCTGGGGAGAAATCGTTTTCCAGACCGAAGACCCAACAGCCGGCTGGGACGGAACGCTTAGTGGCGGGNNCTTATAATTTACATTATGTTAAGTTGTAAGTAATTCAAAAGGAGTAATTTATAGTCAATTAACTTCCTTATGTGCTAAACTTGGGATGAGTCTACTTCCATCCTTCCACAAGCACAGAATTTGCCGAAGTGTCCAACTAACTGGTAACCTCTGACTACTAACAAAGAACTTACCAATACACTCTTCCATCGTAAAGCAGCAAATAAAAAAGGCGATCCAACCGGACCGCCTTTTGTGCTAATATTTAATATGGTATTAACCGTTCTTAATCGCCTTATCAACTTCCGACCATTTCTCCTGCATGTTTAAACGTGCGTAGATAGTACGCAACATAATAAGGTTGTTTTTGTCTTTAGAATTAAGGGTTCTGGCCTTTTCAAGCGGAGCAATTGCTTCCTTAAACAATGCGTCTGCACGCGCCTTTTCCTTGTCGTAAACAGCATTGTCCTTGATGTCGTTAATGGCTTTGTAAATATCAACAGCCTGGTTGTAATACATCGCACCAAGGTTAAAATACGCATCAAAATAGTTAGGATTGATAGCAATCGCGTTCTCGTAAGCCTTTTTGGCGTCATCGTAACGCTTCATTTCATCGTAAATAGCACCTGCGTTAAAGTACAACAGGGCGTCTTTAGGGTTGATTTTAATGGCTTCTGCCAAAGCTTTTTCAGCTCCTTCATTGTCGCCAATCGATAAATAATAGTTGAATTCTGCAATAGCCAAGGCGCTGTTTTTAGGGTATTTAGCCCTACCCGCTTGAATCACTGCTTTAGCTTCGTCTTTTTTGCCTGCTTTGGTTAAAACTTCTGCGTAACGGCTGATAAGGTCTGATCCCTGGTAACCTGCATCGGCGCAGATTTTGAACATGTCGGCGGACTTATTATACATCTTATTGGCTTCCGGACAATCTGTGCTTTTATCGGCTGCACACTTTTTGGTGAGGGCTTCGCCATGGTAATCATAAGCCAGTCCTGCATTGAAACAGCTCAGGGTATCCAGAACCTCCATAACGTTCATCAGCTCGTAACACGATTCAAAATACAATGCTGCCGAATCGTATTTCTGCTTTTCGAAAGCTTTTGCTCCCATTTGATAACTCATGGTATGCGGCACAAAGATCATACGGTAGATATCCTCTTTCGGATCGTACTTCTTGTTCTTATTGGCCATCGCCGATTTCCAGGCTGCAAAGGCTTCTTTACCGGTAGCTTCGGCATCGAATTCTACAAATTGTGCATCTTTTGCGCCTGAAAGCATGGAAACATAAAAATAGATCTGCCCCTTATAAAATAAGGTTTTCGGATCGTTTTTCGTTTCATCATGCGCAGCGGCCAGGTCAATGTATTTCTTGGCTTCCAGCAGTTTATTCTTCGCTCCGGCAGGATTGCTTTGCTGAAGTTTACCGAAGTCGTCCATTGCATTTTTAGCTGAAACACGATTATTTACCTGAGCATCGACTCCGGTAAAACACAATCCGGCCAGCAATAGTCCGAGTGTAAGGTTGCGTAGGTTCTTCATTTTATTTCTTTTTCTGTTTTAAGGATGCAGTCCTTTCAATTATTCCACATCCGGAGTGTTATTTTCAATTTCCGTGCCAGCATCTGTTGCAGGATTTTCTCCTTCATTAACGATCGGACTATCCGGATTCGTGCCTTCAATTGCAATTTCTGCAGCTTCCTCTTCTTCATCTCCTTTATTAACAACGGCTACAGAAGCAATCGATTCGCTGTTCTTTAAATTGATCAGGCGTACTCCCTGGGTAACACGACCCATCGTGCGAAGCTCAGAAGCATTGATACGAATGGTTACTCCACCTTTGGTAATAATCATCATATCGTTATCGTCCGAAATGTTCTTGATGGCAACCAGCTGACCGGTTTTATCGGTGATATTCAGTGTTTTTACACCTTTTCCACCACGACCTGTAATACGGTAATCGCTTACTTTCGAACGTTTTCCGTATCCTTTTTCAGATACTACAAGGACTTCTTCCTCATCAATGTTTCCGAAAGTGACCATTCCCACAACCTCTTCCTTGGTTTCGTCCTCAATACGTATACCGCGAACACCCGAAGCTGTTCTTCCCATATCACGTACTTCGTCTTCCTGGAAAAGAATGGCTCGCCCTGTATTGAGTGCCATCATAATATGATCTTTTCCATTGGTAAGACGTGCTTCCAGAAGTGTGTCGTTTTCACGGATAGTAATGGCATTGATCCCGTTGGAGCGTGGACGCGAATAAGCTTCGAGCTCGGTCTTTTTGATTACACCGCGCTTGGTACAAAGAATGATGGATTTGTCGGCAAAGTACGCCGGATCTGTTACATCCTTTACATTGATATAGGCACGCACTTTGTCTTCACCGTCGATATTAATGAGGTTCTGAATTGCGCGTCCTTTGCTCGTTTTCTCTCCTTCGGGAATTTCGTAAGCACGAATCCAGAATACTTTTCCTTTTTCAGTAAAGATGAGTACATAGTCGTGGTTGGATACCATAAAGATGTGTTCAAGGAAATCCGCATCACGTGTTCCGGATCCGCGTGAACCTGTTCCTCCCCTGCTTTGTGCACGATACTCGCGCAATGGAGTACGTTTAATGTATCCGAGGTGAGAAATGGTAATCACCATCTCTTCATCGGCAATCATATCCTCAATACGGAAATCTCCGGATGCATATTCGATTTGAGAACGACGCTCATCTCCGTAATTGGCACGGATCTCACGAAGCTCTTCCTTAATGACTTCCATCCGCATATCTTCATTATCCAGAAGATTTTTCAAACGGGCAATCAAGGCCATCACATCTTCATATTCCCCACGCAGCTTATCCTGCTCAAGACCGGTAAGCTGACGCAGACGCATTTCTACAATTGCGCGGGACTGAATCTCGCTCAAACCAAAACGCTCCATCAGTTTCTCACGGGCTTCATCCGGACTGGAAGAGGCACGGATTAGAGCAATTACTTCGTCAATATTATCAGAAGCAATGATGAGCCCTTCCAGAATATGTGCACGCTCTTCGGCTTTGCGCAATTCGAATTTGGTGCGGCGAACAATTACTTCATGACGGTGTTCAACAAATTGAACGATCATTTCCTTTAGGTTCAGCACCAGTGGGCGACCTTTTACAAGGGCAATGTTCAGAACTGAGAATGAATTCTGGAGATCGGTGTATTTGTACAGGTTATTCAGTACAACATTAGGAATAGCATCGCGCTTGAGTTCATANNCGGTCAGATTCATCGCGGATATCACTAATTCCTTCGATCTTTTTCTCCTCAACCAATTCAGCCGTTTTGCGGATCATCTCTGCCTTGTTCACCAGGTAGGGTATCTCCGAAACGATAATCACATTGCGACCTCTTTCTTCTTCTATAGTAGCTTTACCACGAACAACTACCCTACCGCGCCCTTCTTCAAAAGCACGCTTTACGCCGTCGTAACCGTAAATGGTTCCACCTGTCGGGAAATCGGGAGCTTTGACAAATTTCATCAATCCGGCGATATCGATATCGCGGTTGTCGATATAGGCAATGATTCCGTCAATAACCTCAGTTAGATTATGAGGCGGCATATTGGTGGCCATACCAACTGCGATACCGGAAGAACCGTTGATCAGCAAATTCGGTATGCGTGCAGGAAGTACAGTAGGTTCTTCGAGCGAATCATCGAAATTGGGACGAAAATCAACTGTTTCCTTTTCAATATCGGCCAATAACTCCTCGGCAATCTTGCGCAGACGAGCTTCGGTATAACGCATTGCAGCAGGACTATCACCGTCAACCGAACCGAAGTTACCCTGGCCATCCACCAACGGATAACGCAAGGACCAATCCTGGGCCATACGCACCATGGTATCGTAAACTGAGCTGTCGCCATGCGGGTGATATTTACCCAAAACCTCACCCACGATACGGGCCGATTTTTTATGCGGACGATTGGAAAGAACTCCAAGTTCCTGCATTCCAAATAACACCCTGCGGTGCACCGGTTTCAAACCATCGCGAACATCCGGTAATGCACGGGATACAATAACCGACATCGAATAATCGATGTAAGCTGTTTTCATTTCTACTTCAATGTTGATCGGTATGATCTTTTCGCCTTCTGCCATAATGTCTCGTTAACTGTTTTGCACGATTGTTGGGAGAACCCCAACAAGGAGGCCGAAGGTACCCATAATAGGGGGCTTTTGACCGAAAAAAAAGAATGGAATTTTAAACAAAAATCTGTTGAAAAAAACACCTTATGAACAAGGTGTCAACATAAGTACTGCATAATTTTGGAAGCATCGCAAAGTCCCCTATTTTGTGGGCTTTCCGGTAAACAGCACTGAAGGAAAAAGACTATGGAAGCGAAATTTTCACCGAGAGTAAAAGACGTCATCACCTTCAGCAGGGAGGAAGCTCTCCGTTTGGGTCATGATTACATTGGCGTGGAGCATTTGCTTCTGGGTATCATACGCGAAGGAGAAGGAACCGCCATGCGTGTGCTGAAACAATTGGGTGTAGAAGCCCGGGATCTGCGTAAAGAACTGGAAAAGAACCTTGCACCCGGTAATGCAAAATCGGCCAATGTAGGTAACCTGCCATTGGTAAAACAGGCAGAAAAGGTCCTTAAGATCACTTATCTTGAGGCACGATTATTTAAAAGCAGTGTGATTGGAACAGAACATTTATTACTTTCCATTCTCAAAGACGAAGACAATGTAGCTACCCGTTCTTTACAACGCTTCAATGTCGAATACGATACCATCAAGACAGAACTCGAAAACATGCACAAAGACAGCAACTACCCCAAATCGGAACTGCCCAACAACCCGGCAGATGATGATGATGAAAATGCAGGTGATTCCTTCTCGCAAAGCCAGCGCCGCACCGATTCCAAATCGAAGACACCGGTCCTCGATAATTTCGGTCGCGATCTCACCAAAGCTGCAGAGGATGGAAAGCTCGATCCCATTGTTGGACGCGAACAGGAAATTGAGCGTGTTTGCCAGATCCTGAGCCGCAGAAAGAAAAATAATCCCATCCTTATCGGTGAACCCGGTGTAGGTAAATCCGCCATTGCAGAAGGACTCGCATTGCGTATCGTTCAGCGCAAGGTTTCCCGGGTGTTGTTCAACAAGCGAGTGGTATCTCTTGATCTTGCTTCACTCGTTGCAGGAACCAAGTACCGCGGTCAGTTCGAAGAGCGCATGAAAGCCGTGATGAACGAGCTGGAAAAATCGCCCGACGTTATCCTTTTCATTGACGAAATCCACACCATCATTGGTGCAGGTGGAGCTTCCGGTTCGCTGGATGCTTCCAACATGTTCAAGCCTGCGCTTGCCCGTGGTGAGATCCAATGCATTGGAGCAACTACACTTGATGAGTACCGCCAATACATCGAAAAAGACGGAGCCTTGGAGCGCCGGTTCCAAAAGGTGATCGTTGAGCCTACTTCCATCGATGAGACCATTCAGATCCTGAATAACATCAAAGAGAAATACGAAGATCACCACAACGTGAACTACACACCGGATGCAATTGATGCCTGTGTAAAACTCACTGCACGCTACATCACCGACCGTCACCTGCCCG
>DEHO01000030.1 GCA_002351955.1 Flavobacteriales bacterium UBA2798 | reverse complement strand
CGATTTTTACACTACTCACATTAAGAAGAATCCCAATTTCGAATTGAAGATGTTGCATTTCTTCATCAATACCGGAATTAAGGATAATATCTATTATTGGTCGGAGCTGGCAAAATGCCTGAATATCTACTATCGTTTGAAACAAGTTTGTCCAACCCTGGATACACTGAACATCGGCGGTGGATTGCCTATTCGTAATTCATTGAATTTCGAATACGATTATGAATACATGATCGAGCAAATCGTACAGCAGATCAAAAAATTCTGTGTGCAAAAAGGAGTTCCCGAGCCCAATCTTTTTACTGAGTTTGGATCCTACACTGTTGGCGAAAGCGGAGCAAATATCTATTCGGTAATGAGCGCCAAGCAGCAAAACGACCGCGAGATGTGGTACATGGTCGATAATTCCTTTATCACCACTCTTCCGGATACATGGGGAATCAACCAGCGCTTTATTCTTTTGGCAATAAATAACTGGGACCATGAATACCTGCGGGTTAACCTGGGTGGATTAAGTTGTGACAGTCAGGATTATTACAATTCTGAAGCGCATGATAACCAGGTGTTTCTTCCGAAATTTGATAAAGAAGAACCATTGTACATCGGGTTTTTCCACACAGGAGCCTATCAGGAATCGCTTTCGGGCTACGGCGGAATCAAGCATTGTTTGATTCCAAGTCCCAAGCACGTACTGATCGACCGTGATGAAAACGGGGAGATTACGACCAAGCTTTTTGCTAAAGAGCAGAGTGCCAAGTCGATGTTGAAGATTTTAGGCTATTAATGGTCAATACACCGTTTGTCCGAATTTCTGATATATTTGTGGGCTGAAATTGTGCCTTCATGGTGAATGCCTCACTTATTTATCGATTACGCAGTGCAATAGTTGCCTGCCTGGCAGTGGTGATGTTATCATCCTGCGGAAGTGATAAAGTATATGAGGGTACCATCGAGTTTGACGTAAGCTATCCGTATTTCCGCGCAAGTGGATTTATGGCGTGAATGTTACCCGATAAAATGGTGATGCGTTTCAAAGGAAACAAGTACAAAACCGAAGTTAAAAAGGGACGCGCGTTTTCAAGTTCATTCATTATTGATTGCGACAATAAAACACTTACGACCATGTTTCAGTTTGGTCAGCGCAGAAAGTATGCAATTCTTGAGGAGGCTGCAGTACTGAAACGCAGAGATGAAAAGTTTCCTATTCCCACTTACATGCATACCAATGAAGGAGATTCAATTGTTGGATTTTTATGCAGAAAAAGTGTTGCCATTTTCGAAGAATTAGGTCAGCCTGAAGCAACGCTTTATTACACAGATGAAATCGGAATAAAAAATCCAAACTGGTGTTTCCCTTATCACGCAATTGATGGTGTAATGCTTATTTACGAATTGCAGCAATTCGGGATCCGGATGCGATTTACAGCTGAGAAGTTTGATCCGGCTCCTATTGATGATAAGATCTTTGAAGTTCCTTCCAATTACAACGCTGTTCCTTTTGCCGAACTCGAAAAGGAAATGGAAGAAATGTTCAGCACGATTGTCGACTGAAAACTCAATTTACCATGAAACGGATTCTCTTTTTTGCAACGGTAGCTGTTGCTTTGCTTACTGCATTTGCCCCCGGTAAAGACAAGAAAAAATCTCCCGGTTATGAAGGGAAGATCAGCTATTCCATGACCTACGAGGATTTACCCGCGGAACTGGAAAATTATGCTTCGATGTTGCCCAAGGAAATGACCATGTACATCAAAGGGGAACAATCGCGCACAGAACAGGCCAGCGGAATGGGGACAACCATTACGATTGTCGATAAGAAGAAGAAGGAGATCTGTATCCTGATGGATATGATGGGGGCGAAAACAGCGTACAAGGGCTCTACCGACGAGATGAAAGACACCACTGTAAAAGCGAAGCCGGAAATTAAAGTCACCGAAGAGACTCGTGAAATTGCGGGTAAAAAGTGCAGTAAGGTTGAAATCACCTATCCCGGTGAAGATGCAGAGGTAGTTTGGGTCACAAAAGATATGCCTTCCGGTTTGACGCGTGGTTTTGAGTCTTTGGATGGTTTTCCAATGGAGTATACCATCAAGAGAAGTGGTATGACAATTCTCTTAACGGTAACTGCCGTGGCTGAGCAAAAAGTATCTGCAGAATATTTTAAAGTGCCCGACGGCTATACCGTAAAGCCGATGAGTGAAATGAAGAACATGATGGGTGGCGGAAAATAATCCGGCCATCAACACTTCACTGTTCATACTACACTTTAAGACCAGCCTTCATTAGGGGAAATAGGCGCTACTTTAGCTTACCCTAATTTACGGATGGCAGCCAAAAAAAATAAGTTTATTGAGCAGTCTTCAGAACAGGATTCTTCTGTTGCTGACAGACCTGATCGTAAGGAACGCAAAAAGGAAAAGAAACCTGCGGCAGAACGTCCGGTTTCCAATCGTTTTGCTTTTTTGCGTGATGAACGTTTTCAGAAAATTTTTGGAGGTGCATTGTTATTGGGAGCGCTTTATTTGCTGATTGCGTTTACCTCGTTCTTGTTTACCTGGAAAGCGGATCAGGATAAAGTTGAATCGATGTCGTGGCTCGCCTTCGTGTTTTCTTCTTCTGATGTTGTGGTTGAAAACTGGCTGGGAAAAATGGGAGCCTTGCTTTCTCACCTTTTTATCCATTCCGGATTCGGTATTGCATCGTATTTGTTTATCCTTAATTTTTTCATTTTCGGTTTTCGTCTCATTACCGGAATACAACTCTTACCTGCAGGAAAAATGATCAAGCTGTCCTTGTTGGGATTGATTTTGGTTTCTGCAACACTCGGTTTTTTGTTTCATACCGGCGAATGGATTTTTCTTGGCGGAGCTTTTGGCTTTCATCTGAATGGCTGGTTGATTGCATCACTTGGAAAAATCGGAACGCTTCTCTTACTCGGATTTTCCTATTTCATTATTGTAGTCGTTTATTTTAATCCTTCCTTTCTGATCAAACGCAAGGAAGCGTTGCAGGATGGTGATGTGCCTCCATTGGATGAAGAAGGGAAGATTAATATATACAATCCCACCAAAGAGGAAGATATAATTGCTGAAAAGAAAAGTCAGACCATCGATCTGAGTCGTCCGCAGGAAGAGATTCCGGTGTCGCGCGTTGATGATGAAATCAGGAACGAGGAAGTCATTACCGAAATTCTGCTGGCCGAACACGAAGCTGAAAAAGCAGCTGCAACTGAAGCGGAAGAATTGAGTAGCACAGTTACAACTGCGGATGATGAAACTGCTTCTGACGAATTGCTGATTGAAATTCCGGATCATGGTGAAGGCGAATTGAATGAGGATGAAGTGAAAAATCGTCTGATGGAGTTTGGTGAATACGATCCGACACTGGAGTTGTCCTCGTATAAACTGCCATCGCTCGATATGCTGGAAAGTTATGGAGGAGGAACGATCGTTATCAACAAGGAAGAACTCGAGCAAAACAAAAACAGAATTCTTGATACGCTGCGCAATTACAATATTGAGATTGCCAAAATAAAAGCCACTGTTGGTCCTACAGTTACCTTGTACG
>DEHO01000051.1 GCA_002351955.1 Flavobacteriales bacterium UBA2798 | reverse complement strand
ATGAGCCGTTCAATGGTCATTGGTGTTGACGAAAGCGAGGGTCAAACGACCCGTATTATACAACATCAGAATAAGAAACTTACTGGTGAAATTGATTCGCAAAAAGAAAACGAAGCGAAAAAGTTTTTACAGAATTGTATCCGGCTAATCAAACCGATGGAAGTGGTGAACCCTTATGCCGATAAAGTTGCCCTTCCATTCGAGGCGAAAATGTTAAGACGGTTAAACAGCCACTATCAGGCGTTCGTTAAGCAGATCACTATCCTACATCAGTACCAGCGCAAAAAAGACGACAGAGGGCGTTTAATTGCCCAGCCGATGGATTTAAAGATCGCCTGTGATATTTTGTTTGATGCCATTATGCTGAAAGTGGATGAACTGGATTCATCGCTCAGGCAGTTTTTTGATTTAATGAAAAAACTGATAAAAGAAAAATGGCAGTCGGCCTCCGACTTTACGCAGCGCGATGTAAGGCTTGCCCTGAACGTAAGCAAAACGCAATGCTTCCGGTATTTCGAGCAACTGGAATTGTTGGAATACATCCAGCGCACGGGCGGTTATGCCAACCGGGGATTCAAGTACCGCGTGGTCTATTGGGATGACATGGAGAAAACAAGGGAAAAAATTAAGGGCGAACTGCAAAAACAACTGGTGGCACTTGGTGGTTTAAATGACAAGGAACACCAAAACCCGCAGGTGTCTAAGGATTGATCGGTGGTGTTCCAAAAGTTCAGTAGTGCGCATTGTATAGGGGAAAATAACGGCTTCGTAAAAAATGACTTCATAAGTCGCTTATGAAAAAAGTGAAAAACAAAACTAAAAAAATCCGGGAATCCGGAGTTAAAAAGATAAAAATTAAATGAAACACCTGCCATTACATAGCGATGAATTTTTGAAAGCACATGCGGATTTCAGGCAGATGATTTTGGCCAAAGGATTTGCGCGTGGTAAGGATAATAATTACCCGAATTTTATTCGTGAGTTTTTCTTTTTTCTTGAGTCGATTGGAGTTGATACTTTGCAAAAAGTAAAATCGAAACATGTAGCGGCTTATTATGCGTATTTACATGAAAGACCTAATCAACGCAGGGGTGGTGGCTTGAGCGATTCGATAATCAGGGCGCAGCTTTTTGCTTTACGACTTTTATTTGATCACCTGATGGATGCCGGGTTATTGGATGGGAGTCCGGTTCACCTTCCAAAATTCATGATGGGTAGTTCGGGACAACGCAACGTTGTATCGCTTGCTGAAATTCAGCTTTTATTTAAGGCCTGTTGCGATAAAAGAGAGCGGGCTATATTATCAGTGGCTTATGGCTGCGGATTGCGTAGAACCGAAATGGTGCGCTTAAACCGGGAAGATGTTGATCTTACTGAAGGACTTTTAACGGTTCGCTCCGGTAAGTTCGGAAAAACGCGAACCGTTCCGCTTTCAGATTTCGTAGTGAAAGATCTGCGGGAATATGTCATAGAGGAAAGACCACAGCTTTTGGAATGCGGATCAGGTACACAATCCTTCTTTGTAAACAATTGGGGAAACCGCATGCAGGGATTGGCCATGAACAATTATCTGAAAGCAATCATTGAGCGCACGGGTGATCTGAAACTAAAACAAAAAGGAATCACGCTTCATTGCCTTCGCCATAGTATTGCCACGCACTTACTGGATAACGGAGCAGAAATGGAATTTGTGCAACGTATGCTTGGTCATACGATGATCGATACCACGCATATTTACAGTAAGCGCAGAAAACAAAAGAATATCATTCTCGAACAATTTAAAAACAAGCACCATGCTGCATAAAGGATCTCGTTTAATTGAATCTTACTTGCTATTTTTAAAAAGCAGTCGTCTTTCTGATCAGACTATTCGCTCTTACCGCTGCATCGTGGAAAAATTCTTAGCTGAAAATCCGGGAGCAGTTAATTTCACGTACAGCGATATCTTATCCTACCTTGACGGATTAAACAAATTCCATTTTAGTAAGCCCACCCGGCAACTCAAACTCATAGCGATTAAAAAATTCTACGACTTTTTAATCGAAGCGGAGTATCGTGATGATCATCCCTGTAAAACGATTTTTGTGAAAACAAACTCAAAGCGGAATATTATTCAGGCGGATTTGTTTTCAATGGCAGAACTTGACTCTCTGCTTGAGAGGGAAGAGCGTTACGAACATCTGAAAGCAAAAAATCAGGTGGTGATTTCGTTCTTAATCTATCAGGGTTTGTTACCCGGCGAAATTGTAAACCTGAAACTTCATCATGTCGACCTGGATTCCGGATCAGTTTATGTAAATGCAGGAAGATTGTTAACTGCACGCAGGTTGCCGCTTTTAGAACGGCAGGAGGAAATCCTTAGTGAGTATATTCATACGCATCGAAAGCGGATGCAGCTTAAAGGGGAAAATGAATTCCTGCTGCTGAACTTTCAGGGATCACCATTGAGAGTAGATGATGTAAATTACCTTGTACAAACGATGAAGGATCGTTTTCCGGGACGGAATCTCAATTGCAAATCGATCCGGGATAGTGTGATCTCCTATTGGATGAATACAAAGAAAATACCACCGGAACAGGTGCAACTGCTTGCCGGGCATCGGTGGATTTCTTCGACGCTTCGGTATAAGCAAATCCGAATAAAGGAGATAAGAGAAACGTTGAACAAAATTTTCCCGTTAGAAAAGAAAAACACTTAAAACATTGTTTTACAGTTATTTAAATAAGATTGAGGTGCCAAAAATATTCTTAAATTTGCATCTTGGGTTTATTGAAGAACTCATGTGCTTTATTAATTAACTTGAGAGGGCAACAATCGCTCAGAGATTGCGTTAAAGTGTATGAGGAGCTACTTAAATTAGAAAAAGATGCAAACTGTTTCCACTGGAAATAATTATGGGCTTATTTGCTATTCGTTGCAAAGAAGTTTTGATTCGAAGGAGTTTGAAGGGGTTGGAAATTCTCTCAATGAAGAAATTAAATCGGAGCTTAACAAGCTGTTTTCACAAGTGCGGAAGACTCTTTCAAACGGAGAACCTATTGAGGCAAGTATCAACAGTCTGATACCGACAATTTTTAATCTTAGAATTAAGATTATCAAATGGATTTCTCATGCCAAATTAAACTCCGAATTAATCGAATCACATATACAAGATGCGTTTAATGATTTGGATAAACTTGGTGATTCGAGTAGGTATTTTGCATTTACCGAAAACCTGAAATATGCTCTGACGTATTCATTGATGTTGACAGAAAGTATATTTGATTCGAATCCTGAGCCGGAAGAGATTATTGATCAGATTGCAGATTACGATTTGGATTATGATCAAGCTATGTTTGCAATTCAATATTTGGAGCCGGATGACAAGCGAGTTAATAAAATCTTTCAGTGGACAAGAAGCTCCATGATGATAGAATATTTTTCTTTCGCATTATATCTAATCTCAGAGGAAAATCTTGCTGTTAAGGACGAAGTAATTGAAAACCTAAACGAAATTTCTGCAAAAACAGTTCAAGATTATGTTGGCTGCATTTACGATTTGGGAATTGCATTGCCTTTGAAAAATAGAGATGAAAAAGTAACGATTGTTGATGAAGAAACTATTAACTCAGAACAAGATTTTGCTGATCTTGGCCTTCAAGAAGATTGGGAAAATCTATGAGCGGAGTATATAAAAGAGGAGATATTCTTCAAGTGGATTTTGGAACTCCTCCAAATGAAGTTAAAGGACATGAACAGGGGATGGTTAGAAGAGCAACTGTTTGGAAGTCTCAAGAAAGATTAGGATTGTTGATAGTTTTGCCTGTTACAAGTAAAAAACCACATTACGCTTTATATAACATTATTGAGATTCAGCCTTCGAATACGAATGGGTTGACAGAAACTTCTTACGTGTTATGTCATCAAATAAGGACAATTTCATTAAAGCGAATTAAAGGTAAAAGAGGTTCTATTGATCAAGAAAATATCAATAAAATAATACCTGTTTTGAAATACACTTTGGAAATTTAACAAAGGAAATATTAATGAATTTATCATATAAGGAATCTCAAAAGGATTCCTTTTTTATTTATATTTATCTGTGAATTTCATAGGGAAAATATATAAGAATATTATTTCAGGATGCATAGGCCATTACTCTTACGACATCCACGGCAACGTGAAAACGCTGGTGCAGGATAACAGGAAGTTAGCGGATTCTTCAGGATTAGATGATCAACAATTTAAACGGATCGATTACGATTATGATCTGATTTCGGGAGCAACCCGGCAAGTGAGTTATCAGCGAGACTCTGTGGATGCTTTTCACCATAAATATGAATATGACGCAGATAGCAGAATAACCGCAGCTTATACAAGTAATCATCCTGATCCCGACATAAATGCGGACGTTCTCTGGGATAATGATGCTAAGTATTTTTATTATGTACTTGGAGATTTAGCAAGAATAGAAATTGGCGACAATCAAATACAAGGTATTGATTATGTTTATACCCTTCTTGGGTTTTACAAAAATGTAAATTCAAATACATTAGATTCATTAAGAGACCCCGGTAGGGACGGATACAGAGACAGTAGTAATGTACACTTTAATTTTCCGAAAGATGTGTTCGGATTCTCACTCGGATACTATTCAGGGGATTATTCCGCAATTGACACTTCCAAAAACGGAGTAAATAGCCCGATGGCATCCTTAACGGGAAGTGATTTAGAAAATTACCGCTACAATCTTTACAACGGGAACGTCAGCTCCATGGTAACAACCATTACCAATCCGACGACAAGAGAAGTTTTACCAATTGGCAACGCTTATAGGTATGACCAATTAAACAGGCTTGTTGAAGCACGAAGTTTTTATAACCTGAATTTTTCCACAAATCAATGGCAGAACGCAGGCAGCTATGCAGGAATGTATTATAATGGATTTTCGTATGATGCTAATGGAAATATTTTAGGTCAGTTGAGAAAAGACCACGCAGGTAGTGTTATAGATTCACTAACATACCACTATGCAAAGAACTCAAATGACAGAATTATTCAGAATCGTTTATATCATGTGAATGATACGGCGGATTACAACGGAAACGATATTGATGACATGGGAGTATTTGACAGCGATCTCTCTGTCATAAATTCCAATAATAACTACAAATACACTGAAATTGGCGAATTAAAATCGGATGCGCAGGAAGAGATTGAAGAAATTCAATGGACAGTAAGGGGAAAAATTAAAGCTATTTTAAGACCTGACAGCAGCAATAAAAAAGAATTTGTTTTTGATTATGATGCGAGAGATCAAAGAATTGCCAAGCATGTCTATTCAAGTTCAGGTGTATGGGAAAAATCCACGTATTATATTCGCGATTTTTCAGGAAATATTCTGAGTGTTTATGACTATACATACGATGATTCCACAGCCACAATGTCTTATGCTTTAAAGGAGCAAAACATTTATGGAAGCAGCAGGCTTGGATACCGGAAAGATTCAATAGAAATGATTGGTTCTTACGTTGATTCGGTTAACTTTGAACGAACTCTTGGAAAGAAAAATTATGAATTAATAAACCATTTAGGAAACGTGTTGAGTATTGTTTCAGATAAAAAGATTCCGGTGGACGATAACACCGATGGTACTGTAGATCGTTATTTGGCTGAAATTATTTCAGCTAATGATTATTCACCTTTCGGTGTAATTTTAGAAGAAAGAAATTTTAATTCTTCCGGAGCAATAAATGGATTTAATGGGGCAAGGAAGGACGATGATGTTAAAGGTGAAGGAAATAGCTATGATTTTTCGTTTAGGGTATATGATTCCCGGTTAGGACGATTTTATTCGGTCGATCCCTTCGCCTCCAACTATTCTTATAATTCAACCTATGCTTTTGCGGAAAACAGAGTTATTGAGGGACTTGATCAGGAAGGATTGGAATTTGCACCTGGAGTTGTTCCGAGATTCAAATCCCATCCAGTAATAAATAACAACCCTGGCCTCCCAGAAAGTAAGCCACTCGGTGTTATGTATCAGGACTGGTATCCGGAACATGAAACTCAGGTGCCAAACAGTAAAAGAAATCCGACAAGAGTGTGGTGTTCATCGTGTCAAAGTGGAAGTGGAAATTCCAATGGCAAACCCGGTTATTCTTTTGTGCAAATGGGACAGTGGCAATCTACGACCGTCTCAAATACAACAATTGCCACTACTATAACACCTCCAACTACAAATGTTCAAAATTTTCAAAATGCCAGTACTATAGGAAATGCTTTTCGACCCGGCACAAATACTCCTACTGCGCAGACTATCCAAGCAGTACGGGCTGCTCAAAGACTTGCAAATACCCCACCTCCGCCGACACAAGTAATTACAGGGCCGACTGTATTGGTAAGTGATAATACAGATCCACCAAGTGTTTCGGCAGATGGAACAATTATTACACAAACTAATACCCAAACTTCACAACAAACTACTACTACTACGACATTTCAAAATGTAGTTTATATTTCTTTTAACACGACAAAACCATCAGCAGATTACGTTGATCCAACTTCTGGAGCTGTTGCATCCGATGTCCTGCAACAAAGATTTGATGCTTTGGCTGCATCAATGGGCAATCCTACTAATTTGGTTTACAATCCTGCTGGAAATCAATACGGAATGACTACAACGCAAATGGGGGGATCAGTAAATCAAACTGTTATTAGCACTGGAACAGTGGCTACGACAACGTCAACAACTAATACTACAACAACTACCACAACCACAACTCAAACATTTGATTTTATGAGATAATGATTAATTTTAGAAATTATGAAACATTTAACCACGTATTTATCCTTTTTGATTTTAGTGTTTTTTCTTAGCTGCGGTGGCTCGAAAACAGAAACTAATGAGTTTTCTGAACAAAAATCTAACGACACACTTCTAAGTTTTAATAAGCAGATATTTACGATTGCTGCTTCAAGCGATTCGGTGATTATTGGAGAGAAGGGTACAAAAATAAAACTACTTGCTGGTAGTTTGCAAAACCCGATGGGAGAAATTTATTCCGGCTCAGTATCCATTGAATTAATCGAGTTTTATGATCTTTCCGAAATGGTAATAAATAATTTATCTACAGAAACCACCGATGGAAAATTATTATCCACTGGAGGGATGGTTTATGTAAATTTTCTCGATAGTATAAATTCTCAACTCTCATTAATTGATGGAAAAGGTTATGAATTATGGTTTAAAAAATCGGACACTTTGGATAAAAGAGAAATGCATTTATTTAAAGGCGAATGGGATAAAGAAGATTCGCCTTGCCTGAAATGGGAGAAAAGTGAAGATACTTTAATTCTCTCGGATCAGGTTTGGGGTTTAAAAGACGACGTATTATCTAATAATAATTTAGCTAAGGGTACTGTAGACTACTTTATTTTCAATTCAACGCAAATTGGCTGGATTAACTGTGATGCCTTTGTTAAATATGAGCAAATGGATTTGTTAACAAAAGTGAGTATTCAGGAACAGACAAAAGCTGCATATAGACTGATTGATAAAAAGACCAAATCCATTGGAGTGCTATACCAAGAGCGAAAAAACGGAAAGTATGAATTCAATATGGTTCAAACAGGAAATCAATACTATTTATTCTCCTTTTATAAAAAGGATGGGTATTACTACTACAACTTGACAGATTTCGTTGCAAAAAAAGAAGGAAATGAAATTACACCTAAGTTTGAGAAAACCGATCTTGCAGGACTTAAAGTACAGGCAGAGAAGTTGGATGATTAATTATATTACACGAGGGTACTGAATAGATATGCGCTACTTTTTCTGTATAATATTACCACCGATTGCCGTACTAAGTACAGGAAGAATCGGTGCATTTATTCTCAGTTTGATTCTGACTCTTTTGGGCTGGATTCCGGGAGTGATTTATGCAGTGCTTATCACAAATCGCATGTATTCTGACCGTAGGCATAAGGAAATGATTGCAGCCCTTAGCAAGACAAACCGAACTTAGCCTCATGCAAAGTCAGC
>DEHO01000082.1 GCA_002351955.1 Flavobacteriales bacterium UBA2798 | reverse complement strand
TGGTGAAAGCCATTCAGCGTAACCGTGCCGGACTGAAAGATCCCAACAAGCCGATCGGTTCATTTATTTTCCTTGGTCCTACCGGTGTTGGTAAAACGCAATTGGCAAAAGAACTGGCGAAATACCTGTTCGATTCCGAAGAAGCCATGATCCGCATCGATATGAGCGAATACATGGAGAAATTTGCGCTCAGCCGACTGATTGGTGCTCCTCCCGGATATGTAGGATACGAAGAAGGCGGACAGCTAACAGAAAAAGTGCGTCGTCGCCCCTATTCTATCATTCTACTTGACGAGATTGAAAAAGCACATCCCGACGTATTCAATCTGCTTCTGCAGGCATTGGATGATGGTCAGATGACCGACAGTCTCGGACGCAAGATCGATTTCCGGAATACCATTATCATCATGACTTCCAATATAGGAGCGCGTCAGCTTTCTGATTTTGGTGCAGGGGTCGGATTTGGAACCAAGGCCAAAGAAGATACCAGCGAACGCGATAACAAAGGTGTGGTGGAAGCAGCACTCCGTAAGGCATTCGCACCCGAATTCCTGAATCGTATCGACGATGTAGTGATGTTCAACTCGCTCAAGCGTGAAGATATTCATCAGATCATTGATCTTGAATTGAACAAACTCTTCAAGCGCATCAACGAACTCGGATACAAAATCGAGCTTACATCTGATGCAAAGGATCAAATTGCAGAAAATGGATTCGACGAGAAATTCGGAGCACGTCCGTTGAAGCGCGCCATTCAGAAATACCTCGAAGATCCACTGGCAGAAGAGATCATCAAATCGAATCTGCAGGAGGGTGATACGATTAAAGTCGGACTCGATACAGCTACTAAAGATCTCCAGATACAAATCGTAAAAGGTACTCCTGCGCCGAAGAAAAAACCGAAAAAAGAAGAAGAAAATCCTTCTGAAGATTAATACAATGGTCCCGTACAATCGGGACCATTTTTATTTATGAGAAATAGTAGACGAAAAAGATCCGAAAAGTTTGACAAGAAATCCATTTCACGGAAGCAAGGTGTTTTAATGGGTTTGTTTTTTCTTTCTTTAGTCCCAACCCTTTTTCTTTTTATGGTCTCAAATAATTTGAGCGAAAAGGATATGAGCTACGATAAAAACGTAAAGGGCTTCCTGGTAGAAAAAATTGAAAGGAAAAGGCCAAGCGGAAAAAACAGAAATGTGCCTTATTGGGCAGACAGGATAAGTTATGTTGTTTCCGGTGATACCATGATGACCTATTCTTACGATGTTACAAATTACGAAGTCGGAGATTCAATAGATTTGGTTTATTCCGAAAGCGCACCTGAAAAGGCAGTATTAAAATCCGAAAAATTAAACATCAGCAATGAAGAAGTTAAATTGGCCGGAATAATCAAATACCCAATGGCCGGAATTTCATTATTATTGCTTGTATTGGGAATACGACAAATGTTTATCGATTCCTCAAAATCATCAACTACCGATACTGAATAAATGGGAGAACAATTTAATTGCCTGACTTTTCATTGAATAGTACAATTACAATTGTTTATGGATATGCCGAAAAATGCCCTGTACGCTCTGTAAACACACGGGTAAACGATTTTCCTCCGGCATAAATGACAAAATGCTCCCCGTTGCAGGTTTTTCGGTTGGGCATACCTCTTTGTTCCGTTGCAATTTTACTGTCATCAAATTCAATTGCAAAGCGAATTACCAGATCCTTTTTCCCCTTCTGAATCTCGTTTGGTTTCACCAAAAATTCAAACCCTCCTGTACAAACCACTATTGAATCAACGGATTTCAATTTGCATTCTTTTAGGGTAAACGTGAGAATATAGTCTGTCCCCTGCCTGCAACAAACGCCACCGGCCCATCCGTGGGCATATAGTTTTGCATACGATTTCTGCGCAGAAACTTCCGGCACAAAAAGAGAGACAAAAAAAAGAAGGAATAGTTTCATTTATTTCAGTGAATGGTGAACAGTGAAAAGTGAAAGGCCCTGAATCAGTAATCTCCCTTTGGTCGATTTCGCTTCATGGCATAGCCCCATTTTAAAATTTTCCTATATGATACTTACTTAACAACAACTGATAACTCTTAACCAATATCCATAATAACTACTCTTACGGATAGGCCGTCATACTATGTGAATGCCTTGTGAATATACGCTTCTCCCCTTTTCCGTTGCGGTAAATAACGAATATCTGATCAGAACAGGTAGGAAAAGTTTCTTCGGAGGATTTGCCTTCCCAAATAGTGGTTTGGTCATAGGCTTCCGAAAAAGTAATGACAAACAAATTTCCGCTCCGGTTAATTAATGATCCTTTAACGGTAAAGGAACGCATGCCATTGCATACCACAATCGAATCTATTCCGACACCCTTTTCGCGAAAATCGCTGAATGTAAGCGTGTAATTTGATCCGTGTTTGCAGCAAATACCTCCGGNNCTCCGGCCCAACGGTGGGTGTGCAGAGTGGCCGAATCGGACTGCGCATTGCCCGTTGCAGGAATGAGCAAAATGAGGAGAAAAAGAAGACGTAGCATAGGCATTTTTGAAGCTGTACACTTCAAAGCCCGTGCCGTTCGAAATAGTAAGAACTAAAGTGATTAACTTTTCGCAAACTGCTCAATCACCGATTGCGTAACACCGGTATTGCTGAAGCCTCCGTCGTGGAAAAGGTTTTGCATGGTGACGTAACGGGTGAGATCGCTGAACATGACCACACAATAATCGGCGCAGGCAGCAGCATCGGCGTTACCGAGTGGACTCATATTCTCGCTAAACGAAATGAACTCGCTGAATCCTTTAACCCCGCTACCGGCGGTGGTCATGGTGGGTGATTGCGAAATGGTATTGACACGCACCTTTTTGCTTACACCGTAGTGGTAGCCAAAACTGCGGGCAATGGATTCGAGCATCGATTTTGCTTCGGCCATTTCATTGTAATCGGGGAAAACACGCTGTGCAGCGATATAGGTAAGACCGAGCACAGAGCCCCAGTCGTTGATGGCGTCTTTCTTCATGCAGATCTGCATGAGCTTGTGGAAGGAAACCGCGGAAATATCCATCGATTTGAGCATCCAGTCGTGGTTGAGGTCGGTATAGTGTTTGCCTTTACGTACGTTGAGCGACATTCCGATGCTGTGCAGTACAAAATCGAATTTCCCTCCGAAATGCTCCATGGCTTTATCCACCAGGTTTTCGAGATCTTCCATGGAAGTGGCATCTGCACCGATTACTGGAGCGTTGTTGCACTTGGCGGCCAGGTTGTTGATTTCACCCATGCGCATAGCCACCGGAGCGTTGGTGAGCACGATCTGCGCCCCTTCTTCGTGGCAGCGTTCGGCCACTTTCCAGGCGATGGACATATCGTTGAGGGCACCGAAGATGATCCCTTTTTTTCCTTTGAGCAGGTTATTTCCCATGGTTGAAAGCTTTTAAGAGAGGGCAAATATGCCAATTTTTGGGGAATTTCTTAATGTGCGAATATGCGAATGTGAGAATGTGAGAAAGGGGTAAAAAAAATCAAATTTTTTATTGCCAAATTTACTTGGTGAAAAATCTCAACCAACTGTTTATCATTAAGATAAAGGAGATTTGTTTGAATTGTTTTTCCCTGGGAAAAAGTAAAATTCTGTATTTTTTATTCGCACATTATTTCACTTCCACTCCAATCGATTCTCCTCATCCATTTTCAGCTGATCATTATCCAGCAACCAGCGAATGACTTTTTTGATCTTCTCCTCCGAATGATGTCCCAGTTTTTCGCGCAATTTGCGGATATCGATGGCGCCATCGCTTACTACTTCTTTTATTTCTACTGTAATGCTTTCCATTTCGATGTTGGAGAGTCCTACTTTGTTTTCGCGCTGACAATGATCGCAGAGTCCGCAGCGTGTTTCAGGGTCTTCACCAAAATACTTCAGTAATAAGGTACTCCTGCACGATTTTTTATTGCGCACATAATCCGTCATGGTGTGCATGCGATCCATCGCTACCCGTTTGCGTTGTTCGTACACTACCGGTGGAAGCGAAAAATCGCGTTCAGACATACGGTTCTGCAAAAAGGTGATGCGTGGTTTATCCGATCGGGGAACGTACACAATCACCTTCAACTCATCCAGTTTTTTGAGCATGCGCACCACCTGCTCGTATTCCATTCCGGTGCGTTTGGCGATTTCCTTTTCGTTGATGCGCACAAAATCATCGAACAATCCCGAATACGATCGCAGCAGCAGTTTAATGAAGGCATCGAAATTCTTATTGCGGATCTGGAAATCGTAAATATGCGCCTGATCCATCAACATCCTAATGCGTGCCGGATTGCTGTAGGCTTCGGATAACTCGATGAATTCACCGATCTCGAGGAGTCGCATGGCATTGTGTGCAACAGTGGGAATAAGATTGAAGCGGTGACAAAATTCATTGAGATCGAACTCCGCCGTTTTTTCCAATCCCGCCCCAATGGCAATCTGGTAATAGTTATGCAATGCGATATAGGTCCGCCGAACCGTATCCATATCCGGAAACGATTGACGAACGCTTTCCTCGAGTGCAAATACATCGGCTTCGTCGTAGAGCATAATCGCCCACGACATCTGTCCATCGCGTCCTCCCCTTCCCGCTTCCTGAAAATAGGCTTCCGGTGAATCGGGTAAATCGAGGTGGATCACAAAACGCACATCGGGTTTATCGATGCCCATTCCAAAGGCATTCGTAGAGCAGATCACCCGTGTTTTTCCGCTGATCCAGTCGTTTTGTTTTTGTTCGCGCTGTGCGGGCTCCAGTCCTGCATGGTAGAAATCGGCAGATATTCCGTTTTTCTGAAGGAAGAGCGCTGTTTCCTGCGTTCGTTTGCGGTTCCTCACGTATATGATTCCGGTGCCCTGAATCTGATTGCAGATCCGAAGCATGCGATCGCCTTTGTTCTCTTCGTTTCGAACAATGTAGCCGAGGTTTTTTCGCGCAAAACTGCTGCGGAATACTTTTCCTCTGTGAAATGCAAGTTTCTCCTGGATGTCTTCTACCACTTCGGGTGTTGCAGTAGCTGTGAGCGCCATTACAGGCACATCCGGTAAAAACTGGCGGATTTCTGCAATGCGGAGGTAGGGCGGACGAAAATCGTATCCCCATTGGGAAATACAATGTGCTTCATCAACGGCAATGAGATTGATGCTCATTCGCTTCAGGCGTTCCTGAAACAGGGCTGTTTGCAGGCGTTCGGGTGAGACGTACAAAAACTTGACCTCGCCATAAATGCAATTGTCGAGCGCAATATCAATCTCGCGGTATTCCATAGCCGAAGTGATGGCAATGGCCTTGATTCCACGGGCATTGAGGTTGCGGACCTGATCGCGCATGAGGGCGATGAGCGGAGAAACCACAAGACACATGCCTTTACGCGCGAGTGCAGGAACCTGAAAACAGACGGATTTCCCTCCGCCAGTTGGTAACAGGGCAAGCGTGTCATGTCCCTCTAATACAGAGCGAATGATGTCCTCCTGAAGGTCGCGGAACTCGGCGTGACCCCAATAGCGTTGCAATATGGAACATAACTCGTTGACCATTACCTCACTCAAAAATACCAATAATACGCAATGCTTGTATTTTCCCATTCACCTAAAGTAAAATGCTTATATTCGTAACAACACCAGCACCAAAAACACATCGGTTATGATTGCAGAAAAAGTTAGCACTCCGATCCGTGTGGAGCTCACCAAAAAGAGCCGCCTCCCACAGGTCGATTTTGATAATATTGTTTTCGGACGTCAGTTTTCCGACCATATGTTCATGGTCGATTACACGGATGGAAAATGGCACGATGCCCGCATTGTTCCCTACGCTCCTATTCCGCTGAGTCCTGCTATGCATGCTTTGCATTATGGTCAGTCCATCTTCGAGGGAATGAAAGCATACCGCTACAACCGCGAAGAGATTTACCTATTCCGTCCGGAGGAGAATTTCAAGCGACTGAACAATTCAGCCGAGCGCATGTGTATGCCTCAGCTTCCTAAAGAGATTTTCATGGACGCCCTCAATGAACTGATTCGTCTTGATCAGGATTGGGTTCCCCGCAAGGAAGGATCTTCCTTGTACATCCGTCCCTTTATGTTCGCCACGGATGAATTCATTGGAGTGAAACCATCGGAGACTTACCGCTTCATGATTTTCACCTGTCCCGTAAACTCGTATTACACCGAGCCGGTTCGTGTGAAAATTGAAACAGTGTATTCCCGCGCCTGCGAAGGAGGAGTTGGTCGCGCCAAAGCAGCAGGTAACTACGCAGCTGCCCTCTACCCTGCACGATTGGGTCAGCAGGAAGGCTACCATCAGCTTGTTTGGACCGATGCCAAGGAACACAAGTACATTGAGGAATCCGGCACCATGAACATCATGTTCAATATCGGCGATAAGCTCGTTACTCCTCCCACCAGTGGAACCATTTTGCCGGGTATAACACGTAATAGTGTAATTACAATTGCGCGCGATTGGGGATTGAATGTAGAAGAAACGAGTGTGCACGTGGATGAAGTGATTAATGCGCTCAAGAAAGGAACCCTCAAGGAAGCCTTCGGAATGGGAACAGCTGCTACCATTGCACACATCAAACTCATTGGTTACCGCAACAAAAAATACGAACTCTCCGATCCCGATTCTTCTTACTTCTCTCACAAGGTGAGCAAGTACCTCGAAGATCTGCGCAGAGGTTATGTCGAAGATAAATTCAACTGGACCTACCAGGTTGTATAAATGAAAAGTCCCGCATGTGCGGGACTTTTTTTTATAATAATTTTTGTTCCGGTATTTGCCAATTCTTAAACTCCTCTTATTTTTACATTCATCTATGATCAAGAGCCTGTTTGTTTTTTTAATAACCTGTGTTATGATGGCTCAACTCTTTTCAGGCAGCCTGATCTTGTGTAGTTTTTATTTTAATCAAAAAGCCATTGCCTCGGAAAAGTGCATCAATAAGAACAAGCCCAGACTTAAATGCAATGGTAAGTGCTATTTAGCAAAGCAATTGCTGGAAGAAACCAGTAAGGGAAAAAAATATCCGGAGTTCCCCTCTTTTCGGAAATATCCGGAATTGAATCAAAAGTTGAATTCGGGATTTCCGGAATTGCATGGTTATATTATTGGTACTACCGGATTTTTCTATCAATGGCAAATAGAGAATCGATTTTCTCCACCGTTTCCACCTCCCCCTGAACTGAGCTGATCCATTTTCTCTGTTGGTTTTAACCTAAACAGATCAAAACTTAGTGTAGAATTTATTGATAAACTCAGATGAACTCATTTTTTCTGTCTGTGTCAGTCATTGTACTGGCCGTTGTTTCTCGTATTGCACATCTTGAAACTTCAACCCTATTGTTGGGGATAATTATTTTTTTAATGGTGATTTTGATGGTCTTTGCCTCAGTTGCCAAAAGCGTCGTTTTTCTTCCTGAACATAATGGTAATATCCAACGCAAAACATCAATTAAACTGATTGGATTTTTAATGAAAAATAGTCCATGGCTTGCATTGATTATCTCATTTTTACTTCAAATCAATATTGAGGAAAATACACTCAGATTGCAACTTGTTTTGGATTCGGTAGGAGTTAAGAACATCGTTTTAACATTTTTTATCGTTTTCGAGTTCTATGTATTGAGTTGGTATTTTAATCTGATCTATCGTTACATTTGATTTCTGCTAATTATCATTTTAGAAAAAAAGCCGCTTTTGGGCGGCTTTTTTAATTTATAACTACCAGCTTTTTCCAAACCGTTCCTCCTTCAATCACTACTCCTACCGAATAGATTCCCGAAGGCAGATCGATGACAATGTTTTGTGTGTTGGTAGTGATTGCTCCCTGACGGATAAGTTTACCATCGAGTGAAAAGATCATCCACGAATGAACTTGCTGAGAGGATAGCATTTCGAGATTGAAAGAGTGTCCGGCAGGATTTGGCCAGAGCACAAATGCGTTTTGCATATCGTTTTCTTCCACACTCCACCACGATTCGCATTCCACCTGCGACGTTGAACTGCAGCCATTGGAATCGGTGATGGTTAAGGTTGCACAAATGTACAAGGTGATATCGGAAGTGATCTGCACCGGATTGGCATTTCCGCTGTAAATCGTATCGGTACCGTTAACGACTGTCCACCACAAATCGTAACCCGTTAGCGTGGTCTCCAGAATAAATTCAGGTGGTAATGGCAATGAAATGGTAAAAACAGGTGTTGGAAGACTTGCTGTTTCTGCAAGCAAAATCTCTTCTTCACGACTAAAACACCCCCGTTCATCAACTACCTGTAGCGAGACAGTATCACTTTGAAAAAACCACTGCCCCTGGTTGTTATTGCCGTTGCTCCATTGGTATTCGGTGTAATTGCCTGCTTGAATATACGATGAATCTCCATTGCAAAACACAGTATTTCCCGACCACTGCGGCGAGTAATTACTGGCGGACAATGCACGGAATCCGTCAATTTTTCCATAGCCCCAGGTGATATTGGGCGTGCCTGAAGTTTGCGCATCACTTTTTGCCGTTTGGGTGATCAGGTCCATGAATTCATNNAAATTCGGACATTTCTCCAATAGCAATGCCCCAATCCCTGCCACAACCGGCGCTGCCATGGAAGTCCCCCCATTACGGATATGCATGCTGTCCTGCGAAACTTTATGCGGTTCATTGATGCGCATCCAGGCCATTGAAGCAAGCGGACCGGCACTCATCGTTACATCTCCTGTGGCGGCAATTTCGGGTTTCATGCGGTTATCGCGTGTAGGACCACGACTGGAATTCACCGAGATCGTATTCACCACTGAGGGGAAGGTTTGAAGTGTTCCGTTATAATCCACATAAGCATTAGATCCTACATAATTCGCTGTAGTAATTACAGTGGGTAAGCAGGAAAAGGAAGAAACAATCACCTGTGCAGAATCAGGTGCGGTATAGCGTGCCATTTCAGGGTACATGCCAACAGAAGGCAATGCGGCAGGCTGTACCATTCCCGAAATGCCCATCCAGGAAGCAGACCATACATCCAGCGTTCCGTTACCTGTGCTGATGAATCGAAAAAGATATTGGGAAGAATCGGGTTGTTTCAGATGGACCGACAACTTGTATACATCGTGAATGCGCTCAAGTGAAAAATCCACAACCGCGAGTTTGTTCGGACCATTCCACAAGGTATCCGTAAGAATGCCTGTTCCCACATCCACCACACTGCGAAAAGGCGTCCTGCCCCGATAAGAATAAACCGGTGTGTGTGCATCTGCCCCAATGGAGAATTGCATCAGATTCAGATCGGCTGTGTCGGCATATGCTTCAAAATACACGGCTCCGTATCCTAGAGCCGATGATGCATTGTATTGAAACCAGGAAAAGGTGGTATCGTTACCGGGTTGCTGACGCAAATGGTAATTTCCGTAAACACTGCTGTTACCTGAATTCCCAGCAGCACACACAAAGAGTCGTCCTCTTTTGGCCCGAATCAGGCTATCAATAAACCGCGCAGCAGGATCCCGTCCGTCGTGCGATCCGCTGTAGGTACCCACGCTGGCATTGATCACCACGGGCATACCTAAGGAATCGCCAATATGATACATCCAATCGGTGGCATCGGCAATGGTCTGCAACCAGTTGTTGGCCGAGAAATTGGTTTTTACGACCAGCAGATTACTCTCCGGAGCTATTCCTTTATGATGACCTGTGGCTCCTGCGTTTCCGGACGTGGTTCCGGCCACAGTTGAACCGTGTGCGCTGGCATCGACCTGCGTACATTGACCAGCCATGATTTGGGTGGAATCCCATACCCTGCCGTAACCGTAATGGGGTGTCAGTACCGGGTCAAAACCAGCCGACTGATCCCAAATGGCGAGAATACGTGTTCGGCCATTGCTATCGAGAAAATCGGGATGAAGGAAATCTACACCTGTATCAATGATGCCCACCAAAACACCTCTTCCCGAAAAAGATGAAACCAGCGGAGAAAAGCCCTGATGGATGGAATCGATATTGTTGCGCACCCGCATGGTATCATTTAGAATAGTAGGCTGTGAAGCATCGTAAACAACCTTTTTTATTCCGGGTAAAGCACAAAAGCCAGGTAAATCACTCCCCTTTAAAACAATAAAATAACCGGAACCGGTGCTGTATTTAATTAGGCCTCCATGTTTGGATAAATAGTCCTCCAAAACCGATCTATCTCCTTCAGCAGCAAGATGAAAGAGCTGGTTGGACGACTCCGGGTTCTGCATTGCTGCCTGCAGGTGGAAATTACCGGTACAGGGCGATTGTGCAGAAGACAGCAGCGCTTTAAGCAATAGCAGGACAAGCGGGATTCGTTTCATCAGTGGATATAAAGTTACAAAAGTCGGAACAGAACTTGAGGGCCGGCCCCTCATTTCGTTCGTAGAAGCTTTTTCCACCATCTTTTGGGTATATCTAAAAAAATCCCTTTAGTTTGTAATATCTAAATCTTAGATATATTTGGACAACGCAAAAAACAGGATGCTGGATATTTTTGATATCTACGAAAAGATGGAACGCAACAACATCATGCTCTCATTCAAGGGCACGGTGACGTCTGAGTTGCTGACCTCTATTCTACAAATTATGGAATCGCGTCTGGATACCACCGACGATTCGCCTAAGATCAAGAAAAAGGTCTTCAATGTACTTGTAGAATGCCTTCAGAACCTTTACCATCACATCGATGAAGTGGATGAACTGGATGGTCCGTTCAGTTCGAAATCTGCCATATTTATGATGGCAAAAAATGGTGACGATTACATCATCATGACTGGTAATTTCATTCTCAACCAGAATGTAAATGGTTTGCGTGATAAACTCGATGCCATCAATGCGATGGATCGTGAACAATTGAAAGAGTATTACAAATCCGTTTTAAACAACGGAACGATGTCGGCAAAAGGCGGAGGTGGCTTAGGGATGATTGATATTGCACGTAAATCGGGTCAAAAGCTTGAGTATGCTTTTCAGCCGGTTGACAGCGACAATTCCTTTTTCTCATTAAATGTTAAAGTAACACCCAACGTATAAACAATATGGAAAACATTCAAATTGACGGCACACCAAAAACGCCTACTGTTACCTTCAGTAAGGACAATGGAGTACTTGAAATCCGCGGCCGCTCGATTCCTGAGAATTCAATTGAATTCTACAAACCACTTATTGATTGGATCGAAGCATACGGTAAGTCTCCAAAAGGCGATACCATGGTAAATATCAAGCTGGAGTATTTCAATACTTCTTCTTCCAAATGTATTCTTGATGTGTTCAAAAAACTCGAAACTGTTTCGGGTTCCAATATGACCATCAATTGGTATTACGAAGAAGATGATGAAGACATGCTCGAAGCCGGTGAGGACTACCAGGCTATCATCAACATTCCGTTTAAAATGATCGAAGTGGCTGAACTTGATTAAGCCTCATCAGTAATATTTAGAAGGGAGACCAATGGTCTCCCTTTATTTTTTTGGTAAAAATGTCCGAAGCCAGTTTAAAGCCAGTTCTTCATTGTTAAAGAAGCGTGTCGGCACCTTAGGTCGCTGTACCTTTATGTAAAAGTTGGCAATGATCCGCTGGGCCAGTGAACTGATCACAAAAGCATCAGCTTTCCTGTAAGCCTGACTTTCTTCCGAGGCACTGAATGCTCTTGCTGTATGATCGGCACTGGAATGAAAACCCATCACGATCAAATTGGGGTATTTTTTCCCTCCGCCTTTTCCCCCTTTTAACTTGTGAAGAAATCGTAAATCATCGCTTGTGGTAATATGGTAAGGATTGATACGGATTTCAAGTATACCCTCCTCCCGAAATTTCATGGTGGCAAATGGTAATTGAATCAATTCAGAACTTATTCCCTGCTTTTCATCCGCATTCATTCCTTGTTTGATTTTGCATTAAAGTATACAAAATATTCTATCAGGGACCATATTCCGAAAAAAATCAGCCGTACAGTTAATAGATCGGTACTGCCCAAAGCTTTAGCGGTAAAATGCAGGGCAGAATAGATCAGAACTGGATAGGTAATCCTGAAGAGGAACTTTTGAGCTTTTGGTAGTTCACGTAATGTTTTGATTAGCTTCACGCCTCCAAAATACAAGCATACAACTGAATTTCCTATCTTGAGGAAAATTCGATCCATGAAAAACAGCTTACTGCTTGTCGCTCTTCTGCTTGGGCTTTCTGCTTCATCACAAACCCTTAATTCACCCGAAAGTGTGGAGTACAACGATGCCTCAGGGGAATGGTTCATTTCCAATCGCGCAGCTCATACCATTTTGCGTCGTTCTCCTTCAGGTACATTATCAACCTTTGCCAGTGGTCTAACAACAGGTCCGCACGGAATGGAAATAGTGGGTAACCGCATGTTTGTTTGCGATGGTGGAACCTTACGTGAATACAATATCAATACAGGGGCTAATGTGCAGAATGTAAATCTAGGAGCCTCGTTTCTCAATGGAATCACGCACGACAACAATGGAAATCTTTACATCACTGATTTTACTGCGAAAAATATTTATCGTTTCAATATGAATACCGGAGCCTACAACATATTTGTGGGATCACTGGTAAAATCTCCCAACGGAATTATTTTTGATGAAGACGATGATCGTCTCGTTTTTGTGAACTGGGGATCAAGCGCACCCATTATGGCAATTGCAATGGCCGATTCTTCGCTCAGTACACTTACCACAACTTCATTGGGGAATATTGACGGAATTGCGATGGATTGTCAGGGCAATTTTTATGTTGCTTCGTGGAGTCCGAACCGCATTACCATGTTTGATAATTCATTTACCGGAGCTGGAACCAATATGGGGTATACAGGATTATCAAGTCCTGCCGATATTTATTTTGCACAGGCTACCGATTCGCTCGGTGTACCTAATTCAGGAAACAACACAGTTACCTTCTACTCTATTACTTCTTGCCTTGCACCCAACGCAATCGAAGAACAGACTCCCGCTTCAATGCTGTATTTCTTTCCAAGTTCCGACGGACAAATCCGCCTGGAGTTTAGCGGTTTTGATCAGAATAAATCCGTAGAGATCATGGATATTTCCGGGAAGCAGGTTTTTGTTCAACAAACGCAATCTACCTCAATAAATACGCAGCTACCTGAAGGTATTTTTATTGTTAGGGTAAACGATGGTATCCGTTCTGTAACTAAGAAAATAGTTAACCTCCGATGAAGGAAAAGCGATCGCTGATTCAACTGTTTTGGTTGACCCTCCTGTTTTTCTTTGTGGTCAATTCATTTCTTTCTTTCCGCATGATTCAATTGGGGAAAGAATACAAAATGGAAATGTCGGAATACACCGATATACTCAGTTTTAAGGAGCGATTACTAAACGGAAAAGAATGGTTGCTGGGAAGCTGGGAAGCCAACGCACGGCTGGAAAAAGCACAATCGCATATTGATAATGCCTTGTTTGCACTCGAAATGCAGAATTGGTATTCTTCTGCATTCATCATTTCAGCATTGCTCTTTTTGTTTATCGGTTACCTGGCTTTTATCAAGGATGCTAAGGCTCCGCGTATTCGCGCATTTACTTTGATTTCGGTAGCAGCATTGTGCCTCCTTAACGGAATTTTTATGCCCATGCTCGAGATTGGCGCCTATAATCTCGATTTGCAAATTCCAATTGTGTTTGAAGATCCTTTTTTTCATAATAAACTCGATATGAGCAAAGAGTTTAGTGGTCATATGTATTATTATTACCAAAATAAATCGGTTGTAGATCTGATCGGAATGCTCTTTGCCCAAAAGAATTTTGTGGTTGGAGTTGCAATTCTTTCGTTTAGTATTCTGTTACCGGTTTTAAAACTGAGTTTGTCGCTACTGATGCTCGCTAACCGGAACATTCGTCATAACACCGGTATTAAATGGTTTGTAAGTAAAATCGGGAAATGGAGCATGGCGGATGTATTTGTTGCAGCTGCATTTTTATCGTATTTATCGTTCAATAACATGAACTCCGGCATTGAAACAGAAGCGCATTCTTTACCCGGACTGTATTATTTTCTGGCGTATTGCATTTTGTCCATCGCCTCTTCCCTTTTCATCGAAAAAGCCATACACCTCGAAGAAGCTGCTTACCGCATCGAAGAATGAAATTCCGTTTCAGTTTAACTTTTTGCCTACTTCTTGCAGTTAATTGTCCGGATACAAAGGCACAAACTGCGGGTAACTGGTTTTTTTCTTTCGCTGCCATCCACGAAATCGATATCCAGTTTTACGAGAGCAATTTTTGGGATTCACTGACGCATTACAAAAGCATCGACGACCAAACCGGCATTGAACATTACCTGGCAGCCACCATTCGTGTAGACACTCTTTTGATCGACTCGGTAGGCGTGCGTCTCCGGGGGAATTCGAGTTATGGTCATCCGGGAAATAAAAAACCCATTCAGCTCGATTTTAATGAATTCGTCAGCGGACAAAAACTCGACGGACTGAAAAAGTTAAATCTCAACAACAGCTTTCTTGATCCGACTCAAATCCGCGAAAAATTGTTTCTGGACGTACTGAATAACATGGGACTTCCCTCACCGCGTTCGACCTATGTTCGGGTGTATTTTAACGGAACTTACATAGGGTTGTACAAAGGCATTGAAACCGTAAACAAAGAATTTCTCGATCGACGATTTGGTAACAGCAATGGTAATCTGTACCGTTGCGAACCTGATATGCCCCTCACCTGGGAAGGAAGTACACAGTCTGCTTATTATGATAATTGCGAATTGAAAACAAACGAAACTGCAAACGATTGGAGTGATTTGATTCAATTTTTAAATGTCCTGAACAACAACCCTATTACAAACATGCCTTCTGCATTGCCACAGGTTTTTAATATGCAGGATTACATCAAAGCATGGGCTGCCAACAATGTGTTTGGCAATCTGGATTCTTACATGTACCTGGCCCATAATTATTACCTCTACCAGAATACATCCACACAAAAAATGGAATGGGTTACATGGGATGTTAGCCTTGCTTTTGGTGTTTATGCAATTCTTGTTGTCCCGAATTCGGTAGATTTTGATATCCGATATTTACCACAGAATGCGAGAACAAGTCGTCCGCTTAATTATTTTATACTTGAAAACAGCATACTTGAAAAAATGTATTTCAATGCAGTATGCGACATTTTCTATAATGAGTTTGATCCTGTAAAATTGTATCCGAAGATCGATAGTATTGCAGCGTTGATCCGCTCCTCTGTTTATGCAGAACCGGTTACCAACCAGATGTTCAGTCCGCAGCAATTCGAAGATAATCTGGAAAGAACTCAAGTTAATTACCAGCTCATTGGAAGAATTCCCGGATTAAAACAATTTATTGCTGAACGCCGACGCAATATTGAAAAACAATTTTGTGGATACAATTGGAGTTGCAGCAAAGGAGAGCGAATTCCAAAAACAGATGAAGGATTTATGCAGATCTATCCGAATCCGGTAATGGAAAAAGTAACTATTGAGATTGCTGCCGAAGAGGAAAGCGTGAGTACAAGCATCCGTATTTCCGATCTCAGCGGAAGAGTAATTGCAAGGTACTATCCGGATTACAATACCTCCAATCTTAATTTTCAAATGGACGTAAGCAATCTGGCACAAGGAGTGTATGTCGTTTCTCTCGCATCAGGATGTCGAAATGCAACCGGAAAATTTGTGGTGGTTAAATAGGCTTTGTGGCAAAAGGAATACACTATTAATACCAAAAAAATCCCCCGTCAAAACTGACGAGGGATTTAAAAAATGGAAGGCGAAAATCAGGCTTTCACCTTTTTCAAAACTTCCTTCACAGCGTCTTTGTGAATAGTGAATGTCATCATCTTGAGTTTGATGTAATCTTCATGGAAGAAATAATACCCGAAAGATTTGCATCCCTCACCGCAGTTGCGTGATCCGGAACCGCTGTCCTTAATCAGGAACCATGTCTTGCCGTTGACTTCTTTATACCCCACCAAATGCATGGCATGATCGTCGGTTGTAGTATTATTCAAAAATCGAAATGCGCGTGCACTTTCATCAATGTATTCGCTCGGAATATCGAAAGTAGGAACAACAGCAACCTGACTCCAGCTGTGGAATCCTGCTTCAGACACATCACCACCAATGCTGATTCCGTATCCTGCCTTGATGGATGATTTGATGATATCCATAAAAACATCAAGCGGAACATTAATAAAATCTTTGCTGCGAACCCAGTTATCGGGAACATCATACAATGCTTTCTCCCAATATGGCGCGGTCATGAGCGACATGAAATCAACATAGTCGTCGGGATTTAATTTGGTCACATTTTTCAGGAAATCACCCGGTGTGTATTCCTTTCCTTCAAAACTGAATTTGGAAGGCACGGCACCCATATGAAAATCGAGAATGGATCTCACTGTTGCAACTACTGCTTCTTCGTTCCATTCGCCACGTACTTTAACACCTTTCAGATAAGCTTCAAGCTCCTCGTACATTTTAGCATGAGTATGGAATTTCTGACCCGATTTCATTCCTGTATACACCGATGCAGGAACAATTCCGTACTTCTTCATATTCTTCGCAACTGCCATTGTCTGCGATCCTTCTCCGAGCGCCATGGTTCCGCGATTGCGAACAAAATAACGTGCACGTTCCACATATTCCCAATACACGGTGTACATTTCCGAAAGTTTGATCTCTTTTCCGGAAAGACGNNATTACTCCGGTATGCCACACTTTCGTGTATGATTCCGGATCTGTCGGGTAGTTTTTATTGCTGACATCAACTTTAAAAACTTTGTTTGGTGCTTCTTCTTTTTTGGTCTCCTCAAATTCCTGAATTCCTTTCAGAATACTATTCTGATAATACCCAGGCTTTGTTTCAATAAAAGTGCCTTTGTCTTTATCTTGTGCAAAAACTGCAATAGAAAAAGCAAATCCACCCAGTAGTAAGCTGATCCGTTTCATGGTTTTATTTTTTGAGTTGTTTGTTTCCGAATGTTGTTTTGATGGGTTTTACAGTGTACCCTTTTTTGCGTAGTAATGCAATTACGCCCTCTGGTCCGCCCAGGTGACCAGCACCGATAGCGTTAAAGGTGACCTGTTTATTACAGATATCCGCAATGCGATCTGCCATCACAATATTTCTGTCGATAAGAAAGGCCTTGTTGAATTTTGGAGGGTACAAGGTGTCTTGTGTGAGCCGAACCATTCCTTCAAGATCGCCTTTGAGGTAGGTTTCAATTAACTCATCGAATTTATTCAGCGAAGAGGTTGAATCCCCTAGTCCTTTCAGGATGATATCGACTTGTTCTTCTACCGTCAGCTCATCTACCGCAGCCATTTGTTCTTCAAATTTTTCGATACCGATAACTTTTTTCTTTTTGCTTTTCGCCTGAGAGAAAAAATGCAGATCGAGCGCCATTGGCATATCGCCTCCAATCTCCTTCATCATGATTTCCGACATCAGAAAAAATGGTTTGGTTGTTTTTCGCAATCCAATTCCCGTTCCAGTTTCTGCACGGAAAAAGGAATCGAGTTGATTGTACTTTTCAACGGGAATCAATTTATCCAGCGGTTCATCCAGCGCCATCATTTTGGCAACTTTAAACGGATTCATTTCTTCCATATTCAACTCCATCGCATAAGCAGCACAGGTGTCCACTAATAATCCTACAAGTGTATCGTAATCGAATACTTCCTTGCGCTGAATGTGAATCGTTCCATACAGGTACGACGGTTCGGCTAATCCGTTTCCGCTGATCTCCCACAACAACGAGTTTTCGTTTTCGGCGTATTCGTAGCCCAATTGTTCCTGCAAACTTTGCTTTTTGCCGGTACAGGCAAGCAGGAAGAGAATAAATCCGACAGAAGCCGGAATAAGTGCTTTGATCTGGTTCTTTTTCATGGTTGTTATTTGCATTCGGGACAAGTCCCTATAATTAAATAATTGGCTTCAATTTTTTTATACCCTTTGGGAAGATCTACAGATACGATGGATATCTCATCCAAACAACTTGTGGTGTTGCAGGAAGTGCACTTAAAATGAACATGTTCATGACTGTGATGATCGTCTTCGCATTCTTTACACAATGCATATTTAACCAGATTATCATCATCAATTACTTTATGCAGAATATCTGCATCCATAAATGTTTTCAACGTGCGGTAAATCGTAACACGATCAAATTTTCCTTTGCTTCGGTTTTCGAGCTCTGTTTCAGAAATTCCCTTATTCCCTTTCCGAATGAATTCACCCAACACAAAAACCCTGCATGGCGTTTTGCGTAAATCCTTATCGATAAGTATATCGGCTGCTTTTTTCATGAAGGGTTAAATATACCAAAAACAGGCTTTGGCAGGAACAGGGAAACCGTCTTCCACACAAACGGTCGCAGGGTGTGACAAATGGTACAAGGGTTTACGTCCTTTTATTATATATTTGCAACACTATTGCAAAAACAACAATCTTGCAAAAAGGTCATTATCAATGGATATTCGTTTTGCTCCTGGGCTTGGGGGTGCAAATGAGTTATGCTCAAACTGTACGTTTCAGTGGTAAGGTAGTCGACAAACAAACTGGAGAACCTTTACAGGGTGCAGTAGTTTATATTCACGAAACGGGAAAGCACGCGGTTTGCAAAGAAGATGGTTCATTTTCGCTCGACAATTTGAAACCGGCTGTTTACCATATTCATGCTTCAATGCTCAGTTATGAGCCATTTGCGCAGAATTTCAGAGTGAACAAAGATACCATTGTAGTTATTGCGATGGAACCGACAGNNAGTTGAATCAGAAATGGTAAAAACAGAAGCTGTAAAAAGCTCACTGAGTATTGAATCGGCCAACAAGGAGTTCATCGAAAAACAAGCAGGAAACACATTCATGAATGCGTTGGAAAAAATGCCTGGAATCAGCAGTATGAATGTTGGTGTGGGAATTTCCAAGCCGGTTATCAGGGGAATGAGTTTTAATCGCGTGGTGGTTACTGAGAATGGAATAAAACAGGAAGGTCAGCAATGGGGAGCTGATCATGGTCTGGAAATAGATCAGTTCAATGTTGAAAGAGTTGAAATTTTAAAAGGTCCCGCTTCATTATTGTATGGGAGTGATGCACTTGGTGGGGTTATAAATATTCTTCCACCACCTGTTGTTCAGGAGGGTAAAATGAACGTCCATGCTTTGGGATTTTTTCGTAGCAATAACAATGCAAGCGGGACTTCATTGTTGGCTGAAGGAACACGTAAACGGATCTTTTTCCGAGCAAGAATTACATTGCAGGAATTTGGCGATTACAAAGTCCCAGCGGATTCATTTACATACAATGGATACAAACTACCGATTTACAATCAGAGTCTGAAAAATACAGCCGGCAAAGAATTAAATTATTCACTGAGTGCTGGAGTGATGCGCGATTGGGGAATGTTCCGGATTTCATTTACAGAATTTAGCCAGCAAATCGGTTTTTTCCCCGGGGCACTTGGAATTCCCCGATCGTATTCCCTGCAGCCAGATCGCTCTACCAGGAACATTGATATACCCGGACAATCCATTTTTCACCGGAAATTCATGGTGAATTTCAATATCAAAACAAAAAGAGGTTGGTGGGAAAATGACTGGGGTTACCAGATCAATTATCGAACAGAAAAGTCGTTGCCTCACGCGCATGGTGTTGGTTATATTGACCCGGCAAATACAACGGCATTGGGACTCGATTTGTATACGGGAAGTATAAATTCACGGATTCATACCATAATAAATGATAAACTCAAAAACATTACGGGAATTCAATTCCAGGATATGCGAAATGCTTCTTACGGATTTGAATTTCTTATTCCCGATTATGTTCAACGTTCAGGAGGATTGTATTCGTTGTTTACCTGGGAAAAAACATCGAAAAGTACTTATACCATTGGAGGTAGAGCCGATCTTTCAGGTATTGATATGAAAGAGCATTATCAGATCATCTATGATATCAATCAAAATGTAATTGCAACACAATACCGCTCACCGAATTTTAGTACAAATTATTTTAACTGGAGTTTTGCAAGCGGAGCATCATGGGAATTAGCGCATGAATGGAACATTAAGCTTCATGTCGGACGCTCATTCCGTATACCCTCAGCAGCAGAATTGGGTGCGAATGGTGTACATCATGGGAGTTTTCGTCATGAAATGGGCGACACTTCACTTCGTCCTGAGGTGGGGTATCAGGCAGATCTTGGACTCATTCATCACGATAAACACTACATCATAAAATTCACACCTTTTTTTAATTATTTCAGCAATTACCTTTTTCTTCGACCTGGTGCTGAGTTTTCTCCCTTGCCGGACGCCGGACAAATTTACCGTTATACTCAAGCAAGTGTATTGCATTCGGGTGCAGAGTTGTATGCCGAATATCATATTATAGATGAACTCCATCTCGAATTTGCAGCAGAGTATGTTTACAATTTAAATCTTGATAATTACCTCCCTCTGCCCTTTACGCCCCCCGGCAGTTTCTCTATCAGCCCGGAATACACCGCGAAAGGGAAAAAAGCATTAAAAACCTGGTTTATATCCTCAGATATCAAATACTTCCTGGCACAAAACAGAACCGACAGAAACGAGAAAACTACCCCTGGTTATCTGCTATTCGCTGCTTCTGCCGGAATACACCTGCAATTCAAAAAGTGGTCCTGCGAATTGTTGGTGCGAGGCAATAACCTTTCAAATGTTTCCTATCTCAATCATCTGAGCCGATACCGTATCCTGAATATGCCTGAACAAGGGAGGAATTTTTCAGTTGTTATGAAAATCCCCCTTTCCTTTTCACTTGCCGGAAAACAAACATCCAACATAAATTAAATTTTGCAACTGTGTTGCATTTATGAAATATTGTTTATATTTGACTAAACTTACATTATGAAAAAGTCACTACCCATTCTTTTGCCATTTCTCGGCATTGTGTTATTTTTTTCAAGTTGCAAAAAGGAAGATCCCGATATCACTAAACCATATATCGGCTACCTCACCATAAATGGAATTTCGGGTGATGTTTCTGCTTCGGCGGGGTCAACACTTAGTTTTGTAATTGGGGTTAATGACGACAAAGAACTGAAACAAGTCAAGATCGATATTCACGATGCATTCGATAATCATCATCATAGTCCGAATGTTCCTTGGACGAGCCAAACAATTTACAATGTATCCGGTAAAACGTCCACGCTTTCCCCTACCCTCACCATTCCTGCGAACGCATCGTCCGGACCGTATGATGTGATTCTGAATTGTATTGATGCCTCCGGAAATGAAGCGCTTTTCGTATTGCGCAAAATCACCATTACACAAAATGGTCAGCCGGTTATGAACATTACTGCTCCCGATTTAGGAATCGAGTTGGATTATGCACCCGGAGACACATTGCACATTTCAGGTACAATCGACGAGGATAATGATTTAACAGAAATTCATATTACGCTCGAAAATGAGACCACTTCGCTTCTGGTTTATGACGAAGAATTTGCACTACCGGGAACATCAGACGTTCAATGGGATTTTTCACAACTGGCTACCTTAAGCAAGTGGATTATTCTTCCGACAGGTACAGGACATTACCATCTTAAAATTAAGGCGGTAGATAACGACGCGAACAATACGGTTATTGAACAGCATGTCCACGTCGATTAGTTCAAATTATCTCTTGAAAAATGCATGATTGAATTTGGGGTACTGATTTCTTAATGTAAATTAGCATGCCTATTTCAATCAATTAAACCATGCAAACAGCAGAGCGCGTATCCGATGTAGATAAATCCGATAATTTCGTTTACCAACGAAGTAAACTGGCCTATTTGGAAGCAGCAAAACGAGTTCAAGGCAAAGTACTTGAAGTGGGTTCCGGAATGGGTTATGGAATGGAAATTCTTTCTCCCGGGTGCGAGGAGTATGTTATGCTCGATAAATTTCAGTTCGATCTAAGCCGAATTAAAGACCCTCAGAAAGTTAAATTTATACAAACCAATGTTCCACCATTTACCGGGATAGCCGATAATACTTTCGATTTCGTTGTAACCTTTCAGGTTATTGAACACATTAAACCCGATAAAGAATTTGTAAAGGAAATTCACCGCGTGCTTAAACCCGGTGGTCAGCTTATTGTTACCACACCTAACAAAAAGATGAGTCTTAGCCGCAACCCATGGCACATTCGCGAATACAAGGTGGAACAATTGCGTGATTTACTCAAGGCAAGTTTTTCAACTGTCGACACAAAAGGTGTTTTTGCAGGAAAAGCGGCAATGGATTATTACGAAAAAAACAAGGAGTCGGTAAATAAGATCATGCGCTTCGATATATTCAAAATGCAATGGTGGTTACCTCGGCAAATTCTTCAGATTCCCTACGATTATATGAACCGTCGTAACCGGAAAAAACTACTCACCCAAAACAATTCGCTCACCGAAACATTAAGCACATCCGATTTCTTTATCGCAGATGCAAACGATGAGTGTCTTGACTTGTTTTATATTGCAACAAAATAAAGGCAATCAGCTTTTCAAAAGAGATTTGATAAGTCGTTAGATTAAAATTCCGTTTTTAATCCGGCTGCTTTAATGGGACGAAGAAATTCGGCCACTTCTTTTTCGCTGACAAAAAACAATTGCAAGTGTTGCCATTCTCTTTCGTCACTAAACTTAAAGCAGATCCCGAAAATCTTTCCATGGTTTCCATGCAACTTGTGAAATCCTTCATCGGTAAAACGTACACTTCCCATTTCCTTCAATGATTGTTCGAGGGAATGATCAAGACGTTCTACAATCAAACTTGTTCCATTGAGCTTAAAGGTTCCGCATAAATGAATTTTTCCTGCACGCAGATAAAGGAATGCACCGGTAAGTAAAAAAGCTAGCGACAATCCACCTAAAACCATCGCCTGATCCTTACTTGGGTTGGCAGTAAAGGAAAAAAACAACAAGGTTAATCCGGCAACAACAAATCCGGCAGCGTACCATATTTTGGCTCGCTTATAGGGATCAAGAGATACAAGTGGAACGGCTAACATCAGTTGTTATGGCGAATCCAATTATACCGATACGTGTATTGCTTAAAATCGTCAGCAATCCACACATAGGTAGAGGTGATTTTATTTCTGGCCCAATCATCTACTGTCTTCGATTCCTTATCGTTCTGGGCAGCGTTCTGTATCAGCTGATAATCGTCTGTTAAATTCGCCTGATGCGGAGCACTTCTGCTGATTAATTTTAGCAGCCTGAATCCCGGTTTTCCATCCTGGGTGGTATAGCCTACCGGCAATGAGATTTGTCCTGGTTTCATTTTGTCGATAGTCAGAAACAGTTGCGGATCCAGATCGGCAACATCAAATTTAGTATCTCCGTTCATCGGATTCATCATCCTCCCACCGTTTCGTTTGGATTCTGCATCTGTAGAATATTTCTCACATGCCTTTTCCCAGCTTATCTTCCCATCGCGAATTGCCTGATAGAGCGAATCCAGTCGCAAACTGGATGCCTTCATTTCCAAAGGAGAAATTTTAGGTACAAAAAGGATATGACGCCCCTTGTATTCATCTCCTCTTCGCTGAATCAATTGCATAAAGTGAAAACCATAATCCGTTTCAAATACTTCAGAAAACTCACCGTCTTTCAAACGAAAGGCAATGGCATCAAATTGAGGGACAAATGTTCCGCGAGGAATGAAATCCCATTCTCCGCAATTACCATTTGAACCCGGATCATCCGAATCGATCGCTTCTACACAGAACGTACTGGCACCAGACATGATCCGTTTGCGGACGGCCTCTAGTTTAATGCGTGTGCGTTTCTTTTCCTCATCACTAACTTTTGGGACTATGGTTAACTGAGCAAGTTCTACCATTGAATTTATTAGTGGAAGACTGTCGTTGGGAATACGGTTGTAAAATGCGCGAACTTCGTTGGGAGTTACTTTTATTCCTTCCGTAATTTTCCGCTCCATAGCCTGCGCCATTAGTTTATCCTTGATCATATCAAAGAACTCTTCCTTGATTTGAGCAATGCTCTTGCCGTAAAATTCTTCCAGCTTTTTGCGACCTCCGATCTGTTGTTCAAAATAACGCAGACGACCTTCCATTTCGTTGGTAACCTGAGCGTCACTTACCGTAAGCGAGTCCAATTCAGCATGGGTAATCAATAAATTCTGAAATAAAATTTCATCCAGAATTTCACCACGTTTTTCAGGGCCAAATGGCAATCCTTGCGCTACAGCCTGCATGCGTTGCATTTCTACCTCAGAAAATAAAATAGGACGGTCACCAACAACTGCAATAATGCGGTCGATGTTCTTGCCTTGCCCTGCTGCCTGAATGGTCAGAAACAAACCTGCAACACTGAATAGGCGCTTAATTCTCAACATAGTTTCGTATTTGTGATTGAGAGGAGTTTAAAAGATCTGTCCGCATCTTTCGCACAATCTCATTGGTACGGGCATTCAAAATCCTCGATTTAATATTTTCTCGTTCAAAACTTAATGGCGACAATGCGTCTTTTAAGCGATAATCGTGAATCAGCAAAAAATAGGCAAACTCTTCGTCCTCAAACTCCAGCTTTTGGGTCGACTTCAAAAATGTTGCACGATCGTCGGTGCGTATTGGAATCTCCTGCATCAGGTCACTTAAATAAATCCAGCTTTCCGAATCATTATAGAAACTAACGGCATTTTCCACACAAAATTTCTCCAACTCCATTAAATCTTTTTGCTGTGTGCTTTTGTACCATTTGGCAACATTGGCCTTACCAGGTTGATCGCGGACCAGTTTTACAAACAACACTTTTACAATGTAATCGGCCAAACGAAAATCATCCTTATTGGCCTCATAATGTGCTTCAATTTCTTCATCGCTTACAATCGTATCCAATTTCTGACGCGCATACTCCTGTTCGTAGGCATAAACCAGCAAGGAGCGACGGTAGTTTTCCAGTCGCGCTTCTACATTGAGTGTTTCTTCCGGAAGCGTTTTTTCTGCCTGATGTACGATTACCATATCGCGTATCCAGGACTCCACAAATCCCTTCACAAATGCCACACTGTCTTCCGGATTAATTCCTTCCGGAATAAGCGGTAGAACTTTATCGAGCGTCAGATTTTTATCGTACACTGTGGCCAACACATTTTCTTCCTTCTCTCCTTTTCCGGAAGAACAAGCAACAAAAACGAAGACCGGCAACAGAAATCGTAACAACCCGGATTATTTTATGCTGTATAAAACAGTATTATCAACACGAACCGGATACTTTTTACGCAATTGTTCCAGCCATTCCTTTTCCAGGTAAGACTGATAATCCGACGTAATCAATCCCTTCGCTTCGTTAATGGCCTTAGGTGTTGGTTCAATAATCTCCTTGGCATTGATGATAACAACCTGTCCATTCAATTGAATATCGGCAGAAAGACCCTTTGCTTTTGGCAAATTGGTTTTCAGCGTTACATTTTCTTCTTCGTTGTATTTACCACTTTCAATCTTCAGGTTGAGTTGTGATTCCTTATTGTATTTTTCCAACAAAGCTTCATTGCTCATTTTTCCTTTAGCGATATCCTTGCGAAGGGCTTTTGCAATTTTAGCATTGGCGCAATAAAAAATATCAACTACGTAACGTTTTTGCCAGAGGTAATTGTTTTTATTTTTCTCGTAGAAGCTCGCAAGTCCAACAGAATCCTTAATGGCTTTTGTCCATACTTTTTGATCCGTTAACTCAAACAATAAAATTCCGTCGCGGTATTCTTTCATCAGCATTCGGAAATCAGGGTAAATTTCTTCAAGACGAGCATCTTCAAAATCGATGATTAAGTCGGAAGTCCATTTTTCATATTGCTTAGCCACAAAATTGGAAACATCTTCCCTTTGTGTTCTGCGCTGACTCTTATTCAGGAAATTGGTGAAATCGGCTTGTGTGTAATTCTTACCATTGAACGACCACATGAATTTATTCAGCTTGGCAGCCTTGGTTGCATCCCACTTTCCGTAGAAGATATTCGTATCCACCACAGTAAAGAAGGGTTTCAATGCAGCTTTATCTTCCTTGAAGTTGTATTTCGTTTTCAGTTTAGCCACAAACGATTTACGAGGAAGTTGAGAGCGAACATCACGCTGTACTTTTTGCTTGAGCGTTGCTTTCATTTCTTCGAATGAATCGATAGGCTTAAGTTCAAGTCGCTTAATGATATGATAGCCGTAAGCGGTTTTAACAATTCCCGAAACATCACCGTCTTTGTTCAATGCAAATGAAGCCTCCTCAAATTCCTCAACCATACGACCTGTACTGAAGGGAGAAAGTTCTCCACCTTTTCCTTTTGAACTTGGATCTTCGGAAAACTGATTGGCCAAAGTTCCAAAATCACCACCTGCCTGAATACGGCCAAGAATTTCTTCTGCTTTCTTTTTTGCCTGTGCCTTAGCTTCATTGGAATCTTCATCCTTTGATGCAATCAGAATATGCGCAACACGAATGGTACCCCGAGCAGGACGCTTTCCTGTGAGCTTGATGATGTGATACCCGAAACGCGTACGCACCGGCATCGACAGATCTCCCAAGTTCATGTTGTAACATGCATTTTCAAAATTATAAACCATCATAAACGCAGTGAACCATCCCAGGTCTCCTTTGTTTTTAATGGCACTCGGATCATCTGACCCACCTTTAACAGATGCAGCTTTTCCAAAATCTTCTCCTTTGAGAATGCGCTCACGGAATTTCAATGCTTTTTGATAGGCAATCAGTGTATCCTTAGGCTCTGCATCTATATCACACTTAACAAGAATATGACTGGCACGCAATTCGAATTTCATTCGTTCGTAGGCCTCCGCAATGAGTTTATCGGTCATTTCATTATCTACCAGATAAGGACGCGCAAGTTGTTTTCTGTATCCTGCAAGTTCTTCCTTGAATTTCGAAACGGTATCCATTCCGAGTTCTTCGGCTTCGGTTACTTTCAGTTTGAAATTGGTGAACAATACGAGATACTCATCCAGTGCCTCACGACTAACACCGGTTTCTTTTTGATTCTTGCGGAAAATCGCTTCAAATTCGGATTTATGGATGGGTTTTTCATTGACCCACATAAGCACGGGGTCGGTCTGTGCGCTTGCCGATACTGCAAACAGAATTGCAAGAAAAATTCCGAGAATGTGACGTGTTTTCATGGTGTTGCTATTGTTAACGATCATTGATTATAACTGTAATTGGGTGCTTCCCGAGTAATCGTAATATTGTGAGGATGACTCTCTCTGAATCCTGCCATGGTGATTCGCACAAATTTGCTCTTTTCCTGAAGCGTAGGAATATCTTTCGATCCGCAATACCCCATTCCTGCGCGTAATCCTCCAATCAGTTGGTAAGTGACCTCAGTAAGCCGACCTTTGTAGGGGACGCGTCCTGAAATCCCTTCAGGAACCAGTTTTTTAATATCATCTTCCATATCCTGGAAATAGCGATCCTTCGAACCTTGCTGCATAGCTTCAATCGACCCCATTCCCCGATAGGATTTAAATTTCCTTCCTTCGTAAATAATGGTTTCTCCGGGCGACTCTTCCACTCCTGCAAACATGGAGCCAACCATAACAGTAGATGCACCTGCAGCAATTGCTTTAACCACATCACCGGTATAACGAATTCCACCATCTGCTATGAGAGGAACACCTGTCCCCTTGAGTGCTTCGGCAACCATCATCACTGCCGATAATTGTGGTACACCAACCCCTGCAATTACACGTGTGGTGCAAATAGAACCCGGACCAATACCCACCTTCACCGCATCAGCTCCTGCCTCGGCCAATGCTTTGGCTGCTTCACCGGTAGCGATATTCCCCACAATAACCTGAAGATCGGGATAGCTTGCTTTTACCTTTTTCAAAACTTCAATCACCCCTTTGGAATGACCATGGGCAGTATCGATGGTAATTGCATCTACTCCGGCCGCAACCAATGCAGATACACGATCGAGTGTATCTCCTGTAACACCAACTGCAGCAGCAACACGAAGTCTTCCGTATTGATCTTTGCAGGAATTGGGATGTTCCTTGATTTTGATAATATCGCGATAAGTGATCAAGCCTACAAGTTTGCCTTCCTGATCAACAACGGGTAATTTCTCGATTTTATTGGATTGAAGAATACCTTCAGCACTGCGTAGATCCATTCCTGCCTTGGCTGTAATCAGATTGGAGCTGGTCATGATTTCAGCGACCGGACGTGTCATCACCTACTCAAAGCGGAGATCGCGATTGGTTACAATCCCAACGAGTTTTTGATTTGCATCAACAACGGGAATTCCGCCAATTTTATTTTCTGCCATCAGTTTCAAAGCATCAGAAACCGTAGCATTTACCTGCAATGTGATCGGATCCTGAATCATTCCACTCTCCGATCGTTTCACCTTACGTACCTCGTTGGCTTGCGCCTCGATGCTCATGTTTTTGTGAATCACCCCTATTCCACCCTGTTGGGCAAGGGCAATTGCCAGTTCAGACTCAGTAACAGTATCCATCGCAGCAGCAACTACCGGAAGGTTGATCGTTATTCCCTTTGTGAATTTAGAACGGATATCTACTTCGCGGGGCATAACCTCCGAATAAGCAGGTACCAGTAAAACATCATCGTATGTCAGCCCTTCGCCAATGAATTTGTCCTTTGTGATCGTCATATTCGCTCCTTCAATTAAAATTGGGCAAAGATAGGAAAAAGGAGCATTCTATGATTGGAAACTGAGGCTTCGGTTGTTAAGAAGATTTAACTACGTGATCTTTTTACAGATGTAAAGAACCTCCTCCTTTTGCAAGCGGAAACGCTCGCGTACATCATCAGGAAGAGCAGCGGAAAAATTGTTTTCATCAACTGAAAATCCGGCTTTGCGCAGGCGTTGAGGATAGTCTCTTCCGAACAGGCGCAAATGATCCTTTTGCCAAAAATGCTTCTCGCGGTCGGCAGGAGATGTAATGCTGCTGTCCTCGTAGGTCGTTTCCCTGGAGTAATCAATAGGGACCTGCATAATTGCCCATCCTCCGGGCTTAAGCACACGTAATACTTCCGTCATACATTGATGCGGATCATCAACATGTTCCAAAACGTGATTGGCAAATACAATATCGAATTCTTCGTTTTTAAATGGCATGTGATGCATATCCATATGCACATCTGCTAAGGGAGATTCAAGATCGGCCGTAACATAACGAAGGTTGCTCATGGAACGGAAACGCTTGTAAAAACATTGTTCTGGAGCGATATGCAATACTTCATGCTTAGCTGTAAAGAAATCCGTCTTTTCATTCAGATAAAGCCAGAATAAACGATGTCTTTCCAGAGTCAGGCAATTCGGACAAAGTACATTGTCCCTTTGATGCGTTCCATAGGGCAGAAATTTACGGTAGTGCTTTTTACATACCGTACACTCAACTTTGTTGCCCTTTAAAAACAAAGGAGCGAACAAACGAAACACATAACTTAATCTGATTAGCCAGGGACGAGGTATGGTCCTGAGCAACCAGCCGTAAAACTTCTTCATTTTTATCCCCTACTCTCTATTTCTTACGGGAAAATAATCCACTGAAAATTGAACCAATATTCAGCAGTTTTCTCATTCCGTCAAAATACAACACAATAATCAGGAAGAATGACATCATCCAGATCACCAACATGTTTGCCCAGAAGGTATCGATATATGAACCAAACAATCGTTTACGCGGCGCATAAAAATGCGATTCCAGGAAGCCTTTATCATAGGGATCAAGGTAAATGGGATCTGCTTTTTGTACGAGATAACCATTCTCCTCAATAATCATCGGGAAAACATTGCGGTTGGTGACAAAATTTTCAAGACTCTGATTGGTGTACGATTGCTGCAATGCAAGGAATTGATCGCGTGCGGCATCGTCTTTTTGCATCGCCTTCACAATGCTATCCTTTTTGGTACTGGCCTCCTTGTAAACATTCTTATAGTGCTTCTTGAGCTGATCCAGATAAATCATGGTCTCATTTAGAACCTTATCATTCACCTTGCCCACTTCCAACTGATCTACCGAGGGATGAGTAAGGCCTTTGATGAATTTCATCTCGCGCTTCACTTCATTTTTCAGGACGAGCAGTTTATGCTCAACATTTTCCTTCTCTTCAGGATTATCAAGATTGGTTTTGATGGTTTGATTATATCCCTCAAGTTCTTTCAGCCAATGGTCTTTTTTCCAGGTTGAGAATTTTAGTGCCTTTTCAGTACTGAAGAAATTTTTCTGGTAATCGTTGTCCTTAAACTGAACCACAGCCATCGCCTCATAAGCCCAACGTGATGCCATTACGTTACCGATAAGCGGAACTTTTGATTGTGAAGCAAACCATGGGTGGAGTTTATCAAAGCGCACAATTACACCTGAAAACAACAACTGAGGAATGATCAGAATCGGAATAAGGATGTAAATAACCTTTGCTGAATTGAAGCTGGCAGAAATATTCAAGCCCAGAATATTGGCGAAACATGCTGTGGAGAAAAGGGAAAACCAATGAACGAAAGTCATGCCTTTGATCTCCAGAACAAAATTTCCTACCAAAACATAAAGCAACATCTGAACCGCAGAAATGAGGAACATGATGGTGATTTTACTATTGAGATAACTTAGTTTGGATAGATTCAGGAAGGATTCCCGCTTAAGAATTTTTTGGTCTTTGATGATTTCTTCAGCCGCAACAGTGAGTCCTATAAATAGGGCAACCACAACTGAAATAAACAGGAATTGCGGAACGTTTTCTGAGTCACGGAAAATATAATTCCCCGATCGCGCAGCTTCATTGTTGAAGAATTTCACAAAGAACGCCAGAATAAGTGCAAGCGCAGGAGCTTCAAATACGTTAATTAATATGTATTGGGTATTCGTTAGTTTCGATAAAACATCCCGTACCAAATAGACCCAATATTGTTTGATCTTGTTGGGAATCTTAAATGTGCTTTCCGGAATATCTTTTTGCGCAGGTGCTTCCGGTAATTGATTGCCGATTTTTTCGGTGTACAACTCATTCCACTCTTTTGGAGATACTTTCCGGTTCTGAGTGGCATTTCCGTATTCGTCGACTACCTTACTCTCAATGATGTTGAATATCTGTTCCGGGTTTACATTACCACAGGTTGGACATTCACTTTCATTACAGTTTACATGATTCACCAGTGTCTTGAAATAGATCACTGCATCAACAGGATTTCCGTAATAAATAGGGAATCCGCCAACATCCAGAGTCAGAAGACGGTCGAACATCTTAAAGATATCAGACGATGGCTGGTGAATTACCACAAAGACCAACTTACCTTTTAAAGCAAGCTCTTTTAATAAGTCCATGATGTTTTCAGAATCCCTTGAGGATAATCCTGAAGTTGGTTCATCCACAAACAATACCGCCGGTTCGCGGATCAATTCAAGACCGATATTCAAGCGCTTCCGTTGTCCTCCGGAAATGGTTTTATCCAATGGATTTCCGACACGGAGATCTTTTGTTTCGTATAGACCAAGGGCTGTAAGAAGATTCAATACCAGCTTGGTGATCTGTGCATCATTGAGGTTTCCAAAACACAATTTGGCATTGTAAAACAGGTTCTGGAAAACAGTCAACTCTTCAATCAGAAGGTCATCCTGAGAAACGTAACCAATTACACCTTCAATTTTTTTGCTTTCACTGTGGATATTAACTCCGTTGATGGTAATCGCACCTCTTGTAGGAGCATAATTACCATTTAATACATTCAGCAAAGTCGATTTTCCTGCACCGGAACCTCCCATAATTCCTAGCAGTTTCCCTGATTCTTCTGAAAAGGTTAATGGATGCAATCCGATTTTCCCTCCTTTAAAGTGGAACATGATCTCGTCCACCTTAAATACGATTTTGCTGACGGACGTATCGCTGAGGAATTTGCTAATGATATCCGAATAATAAATCGGCTGAACACGCGATGAACGGATGGAAGAACCTTGTGTGAGAATGTAAACCCTTAGCGGTGTAATGTTTATTCCATTCAGGTAGATCTCCGAATTCCCGTAATAACGCAGGAAATAAATTCCCAATGAAGGAATACGCAATACGCGAATGTGCCCCTGAATTCCCTCACTGTAAATATGGTGAGCTTCTTTAAAAGGATTCTCTTTTGAATTATTGATGTAAAGCAGGTAAGCTCCATCTTCCGTCTGGTCTTCTTTATTGTCAACGAAATTTTTGCAGCGACGGAATTCTTCTTCTGAGATATTGAACGTTTCAGCAACAGTACTGGCAAACTCAAGCTCTTGTTCGGTTACAGATTGGTTTTCGTTGATGAACTCAAGGATCCTGACCAATACAATGATTTTCTGCTTTTGGGCAAGTTCCTCATTGATCTGGGTACAAATCCGCAGAACTTTTACAGAATTTACGGATGTACGTTTTTTTGCACCGTCTTTTTTCTGCGATTTCCCCTGGTGAGCTTCCAGGTATTCGTCAAATAGACGAAGATATTCGTCCACCAACTCCTGGTTAAGTTGCGACTTCAGGAAGATCTCAACAATGCGGCGTCCACCTCCATCAGTTGATCCTGATTCGGCTTCGGGTCCGTCCTCATCTTCAACCCTCGCGATGATGGCGAAAAGTTGCATAAGGGCTTTTAATATCCGTTCACTCATGCTGTGCGTGGTGTTGTCTCAAACACGAAAAGACATTTACTGCGAAATGTCTTTTCAGATAGATTGAGAATGAACTTTTACTTTTTCAATTGCTTAAACCCAATGAGCATTACGGTACAACCGGAACTCTTTTTATTGGGATCAAGACGTGCTTCAATGATGACATCTACTGTTGATTCAACTTTGAAATCCCAGTAGGGTGCGTTTCCATAATCGGCATTCGAAAAAAGAAGATTGCGCTCCTTATCGTATACCTCAAAAATGACATAATTATCTTTCGTACCTGCAGATGTAGCAATGCGATAAGTTGAACCGCCATAAAATGTAGTGGTAAACTCAGCAGTCTGCTCTTCGTCCAATAAGGCACGGTAAGTCTGACCATCAGAGATGAAGATTGAGCCTTTATCCTTTTTTGCAGGCTTGGCAAGGTGACCTTTACAAACATTGGTAAGTGAATCACAGCTTTGAGCTCCAGCATTGCCTGAAAACGCGGCACTGAAGAGTACTATAACGGAAAGGACTAAAGTTCTCATAGTTCAGATTGTACAATTTTGGTACGGAGTTCTTTTACTTTAAGGGTAATGTTATTCAGGTTATCAGGAGTGATGTCCACCTTGGTAGAACTCTTGATTACGGTAACCTGATTCTCAGCGTCCGTTTCAGGCTTCTGATAGGTATAGGTTACTTTGATCTGGTCGAACAAAGTATAAAGTGATTGCATTTCTCCAATAAGGTTTGCAATGCTTTCTTCAGTATTGTACTGTTCAAGAAGTTCAATAAGATTTCCAAGTGTGGTTTTTTGCTCACCAATACGGTTGATGATTTTCTGATCTTTGGTTTTGTTTACCACTTCACAGGCAAAATACAATGCTTCAATCCATCCTCCTGTTAATACAAGTCCTGCTTCCTGGGCACGATCGTTGGTCTTCAGGTATTCGTCACCATTTCGGTAAGCGTCACTTACAATTACCAGCATGGAATCTTTGTTGCCCATGTTTTCTGAAAAACGATCGATGATGTCTTCAGAAAATGCCCCACCCATATCGAGTTCTTTAGAAAGCTGCTCAACAGAAGAGAGGTACGACATTGCATCGGTGGTATTATCGTACATGGTTGCGTAACCAAGATCAGCTCCGTAAACTCCGAGGTTCAATGCCTTATTGAACTTAGTGGAATAGTTGGCTGTTTGATCTGTAGAATTGAGCATGGCTGCATTGTAAGGCGCGCCTGTGCTTTTAATCAATTCTGCGGTTTGGAACGGAGATGGAATACTGAATAAACGTCCGTTGATAGAGATGCCCATTGCATCACTTGTGTCTAATACCTTGGGATCGACTTTCGTCACATCCTGTTCATTGGTATTGGAGTCGCCGCAAGCGGAAAACATGAGCATGGAGACTCCCAGCGCGATAAAAGAAATTGAGGTGATCCCTCTGGTTCGGTTCTGCATAATGTTCAGGAGTAGAATTGAACGGTGCAAGTAAAAAAAAATAGTTGAATTGACAAAGCGGAAACGTTCGATAAAAAAAATGAAACTGTCGCCCAACTGGGGCATTATGGGGTTAAATCCGATGGCTTTTATCCCTTTCTTCCGTATTTTGCGCCTATGAAAAAGATCGCAGTTTTTACCTCAGGAGGCGATTCGCCGGGAATGAATGCCTGTATCCGGGCTGTTGTACGGACAGGTATCTACCATGATCTTGAGGTAGTTGGCATCCTCCAGGGGTATGAGGGAATGATTGATGGAGACTTTATTCCGATGGATCGTAAGTCGGTGGCCAACATCATCAACCGCGGCGGGACCATCCTCAAAACGGCAAGAAGTCCGCGCTTTCTGGAACCTGAGGGACGAAAAGCAGCTTATCAACAATTGAAGAAGGCCGGCATTGAAGGGGTAATAGCCATTGGTGGTGACGGAACCTTTACGGGTGCACGGGTTTTTAGTGAGATTTGTGAGATTCCTATTGTTGGATGCCCCGGAACCATTGATAATNNTGATTGGAACGGATTATACCATTGGTTACGATACTGCTATTAACACTGTTATGGAGGCTGTTGATAAAATTCGGGATACCGCTGAAAGTCATAACCGCTTGTTTTTTGTGGAAGTGATGGGAAGGGATGCCGGATTGATAGCCCTTCGGAGCGGAATTGCTGTTGGAGCCGAGGATATTTTCATCCCGGAAACAAAAACCGATCTCGATCGCTTAATTAACCGGCTTGCAGCATGCAGGAAAGACAAAAGTTCGAAAATAATTATTGTCGCAGAAGGTGATGAAGCAGGAGGTGCATTCGAAATTGCGGATAAAGTGAAAAAGGCGCTTCCCGAATACGATACACGCGTTACCATTCTCGGTCATATCCAAAGGGGAGGTAATCCAACGTGTATGGACCGCGTCAATTCCTCACGTATGGGATTTGCTGCTGTTGAAGCTTTAATGGCAGGAAAACGAAACGTAATGATTGGGATAATGAACAACAAAGTGACACATACCCCATTTGAAAATGCGACCAAACACTTGCAGGAAATCTATCCCGATTATCTTCGCATGATGGAAATTCTATCGCTTTAATCACTTTTTATTGTGTCCGGTTCCGAACGACGTACTTTATTTGCTGACGTAATTCTGCCTTTGGCGGTACCTCAGTATTATACGTATCGCATACCACTGGAAATGAACGAAGATGTTCTTCCCGGCATGCGCGCAATTGTTCAGTTCGGGAAAAATAAATTGTACACCGCCATTGTAAGAAACGTTCACCAAACAGCACCCCGACACTACGAAGCGAAATATTTAGACGGCATACTTGATGAGCGTCCAATCGTTACGGAGCAACAAATGACTTTTTGGGAATGGATGGCCGATTACTATTGCTGTACGCCCGGAGAGGTTTTTCTTGCAGCAGTTCCTGGCTCACTCCGATTGGGAAGTGAAACGGTAATTGTTCCGGATCCTGATTCACAAACTGATTTTCCACTCAGTCCAAAAGAACAAACTATTCTCGATGCGCTGGAGTTAAGGCATAAAATGACATTGCTGGAAATAGCAGAATTACTCGGTCAACGCACCGTCCAGCAACATGTTAAATCCTTGCTCGAAAAGAAAAAGATACTTGTCGAAGAAGAACTTAAATACCGTTACAGGCCCAAGTACGAAACAATGATCGAGTTATCTGCGGCCTGCACAGATGAAGATGCATTAAGGGAAGTTTTTGCTCAACTTGAAAAGGATAAAAGAGCACAAAAACGGGTGGATGCACTTTTGCAATTTATTCAACTATCCGGACGCTATTCCACTGATCCAAAAAGCGTAAAAAAATCCGAACTCGTAAAGGCATTGGGTGGAAATAGTTCCCCGATCGATACCCTGATCAAGGCCGGTGTTTTTGAAATTCGGCAGGTCAGGGTTGATCGTTTGGCTCCGGAAAAATCAGCGACTTCTACCCTACCCGTTTTATCCGACGAACAACAGCGTGCATTTGATGAAATCAGCAAGGGATTTAATGAAAACAAACCGGTGTTGCTGCATGGTGTAACAGGTTCGGGAAAAACTGAAATCTATATCCGTCTCATTCAGGAAATACTGGAAAAAACGGATGGACAGGTATTGTATTTGCTTCCGGAAATTGCATTAACAACACAAATCATTCAGCGGTTACGTCGCTTTTTTGGGGACATGGTAGGCATTTACCATTCACGGTTCAACGATCAGGAAAGAGCTGAGATCTGGGCTAAAACACTTAAAGGCGAGTACAGAATTTTATTAGGAGCACGATCCTCTGTTTTTCTTCCATTTACAAATCTTAAAATGATTATTGTGGATGAAGAACATGAAAACACATTCAAACAATTCGATCCTGCTCCAAGGTATCATGCAAGAGATGCAGGAATTGTTCTGGCCGCACGAAATAATGCAAAAATTCTGCTGGGTTCGGCAACACCCTCAATAGAGAGTTACCACAATGCCGATACAGGAAAATATGTACTGGTAGAGTTGAAAAAACGGTTTGGAGGAATATTACTACCGGAAATTCAATGTGTCGATATTAAACAGGCTCACAAACGAAAAGAAATGCACTCCTCCTTTTCGCATGATCTGCTGGAACACATAAAAGTTGCTCTTGGAAACAAGGAACAAATCATTCTGTTTCAAAACAGGAGAGGATATACTCCTCAATGGAACTGCGAAACCTGTTCATGGGTACCGCGATGTAAGAATTGTGATGTCAGCCTGACCTACCACAAGAGTACACACCAACTGATTTGCCACTACTGCGCAACGGCATATCCCCCACCAAAAACCTGCTCAGCCTGTGGTAGTCATAAGTTAAAAATGGTAGGATTTGGTACCGAAAAAATTGAAGAAGATCTCGAATTACTGATTCCCGGAATCCGTATACAACGACTCGATCTGGATTCTACACGAACAAAAAATGCTTACGTACAAATCCTAACCGATTTCGAAGAGCGAAATATTGATGTCTTGGTAGGAACACAAATGGTAACAAAAGGTCTGGATTTCGATAATGTTGCTTTGGTAGGAATTCTGAATGCAGACACCATGTTGAATTTTCCGGATTTCAGAGCATTCGAACGTTCGTATCAACTATTATCGCAGGTAGCAGGAAGAGCGGGACGAAAGGGCAAACGTGGAAAAGTCCTTATTCAAACCTGGGAACCGAATCACTGGGTGATCCAGAAAGTAATGCAAAACGATTACATAGGGATGTACAAACAGGAAATTATTGAACGAAAGAATTTCCATTATCCCCCGTTTATAAAACTGATCAAAATAACATTAAGAAATAAAGACAAAACAAAGGTTGATGAAGCTGCAATTAAGTTGGCTTCTGCGCTGAAAAAAGTAATGGGAACAAGGGTATTAGGTCCGGAAGAACCTTCCATTCCCCGTATCAGGAATTACTTTTACCGAACAATTCTCTTAAAAATTGAGAGAGGAGCAACCTATCCTCAATGGAAAAAACAACTAATGGAATGGTTATTGGAATTCAGAAAGGAATACGACAAAACCAGAACGTTAATTGACCTGGATGTTGATCCTTTTTAGCATCATAACAATCGTAACATCGCTTTCTCCAGCTTAACGATATTGGCTTGCTTCTGATCTTCGCGAAGTTTGGATGCAGTTGTAGTATAAAACTGATGCTTTTTCAGGAAATAGATTTGTAAACTGATCCATTCTTTTTCTTCGAATGGCCTACCCTGTTCTTCCAGTTCCAGACGTAAAGATTCAGCGATGCGGGTATAATCCTTCCTTCCTAAATAGTCATAATCTGCATCATTCATAATTTTCTGCAGCTTGGTTTTGGGAACAGATCTTATTTTTGTTGTACGGATAATTCCGGAAATAATTTTGATCTGCGCCGACGTATACCCAAAATCCGGTAAAATTTTACGAGCCATTTTTACAGCTAGTTCTTCGTTGTGCGAATAGGTGTATAAATAACCACAATCGTGCAACAAGGCAGCTGTGTTCAGCATCAATTGCTCATCCGGCGATAATTCCTCTTCCCGCCCAATAGCTTGTACAGCCTGCAACACATCGCGGGTATGGTGAACCCCATGATAATAAAGATTTGCAGGTAATTCATTTTCCAGACGCTGCAAAATAGTTTCCAGCAAACGATCAAACTGAATAAAAATCAGNNTGGCCCGATTGGGTTTTCTACCGTTTCCGCCGAGCGAAAATTCCGGTTTTAATCCCTTAACGAAATACATGCCAACGTGACCCACATTTTTCCCTTCAATTTCTCCTCTGTATTCGCATTCAAAATAATCCTTTATCTTTTCGTAGGTAGCTGCCGAAATATTCACTTTTCCGGGATCACAATGCGAACAAATTCGGGATGCAATATTTACAGTGTCTCCCCATATATCGAATGCAAACTTCTTTTTCCCAATTACACCCGCAACCAAGGGACCTGTATGAATGCCGATTCTTAATTCCCAATGTTGTTTGCCCAATTTGTTTTGTACTCTCCAGTGCTGATCCATTTGGCGCGCAATTTCAAGAGCTGCCAATGTAGTTAAAACCGGATTCTCCTTTCGCTTTTCGGGCACTCCTCCTACTGCCATGTACGCATCCCCGATCGTCTTGATTTTTTCAAGCTGAAAACGGGTAATTACTCTGTCGAATCCAGCAAAAAACTGATCTAAAATATTTACCAGCTCTACAGGCGACATCTCTTTGGTACGACGGGAAAAAGAGACGAAGTCGGCAAAGAATACAGAAGCAGAACCGTAGCGTTTGGGTTTTACTTTACCGGAATGCTCCAGTTCTGATGCAATTTCGCGCGGAAGAATATTGAGCAGAAGCTCTTTTACTTTTTTTGATTTCTGAAAGAGGCGCACAAACACCTTTACCATCGATCGAATGGTCTCCGGCTGAAAGGGACGTTCAATGTAATCGACTGCGCCGGAACGGTACAAATCGGCAATATGCGATTTGCGATGCAATTCGTCCAGTGTTAAAATCACATGCACATCCTCGCTGGAAGGATCATTTCTGATCTGATCCATAAAAGAATGCAGCTCCATACCCTTGAGATTATAATCCAGAATAATTACAGAAACCTCCGTATAACGCAGAATATCCAGGGCTTTTTCGGAGGTGTCGGTGCGGATTACCGTACAGGGTAACGGATCAAGTATCTGCTCCAGCTGGGCTTGCCGGGAGAGGTTATCATCGATGATCAGGACTGTAGACTCGGACATAGAGTTCCGAAAAATAGCTAAAAAAGAGATATGCGATTCAGGCGAATTATCCCACTTCATTGCGCTGAATGTGTATTTTTGATGTCCACAACGCATTATGGCAGAAAAACCATCCATCCCCAAAGGCACACGCGATTTTGGTCCAACCGAAATGACGCGAAGAAATTACATTTTCGAGACCATCCGCAGGCATTTCCGACGTTATGGCTATTTGCCTATTGAAACTCCGGCGATGGAGAATCTGAAAACCTTGATGGGAAAATACGGTGAAGAAGGTGATCGCTTGATTTTTCGCATTCTTAACAGTGGTGATTTTTTAGAAGGAGCCAACTTACAGGAGATTCAAACGAAAGGTTCCTTATTTGCCGCTTCTCAATTCAGTGAAAAAGCCCTCCGCTACGATCTTACTGTACCCTTTGCACGATTTGTTGTTCAGCACCAGAATGAAATCAGTTTTCCATTTAAACGCTATCAGATCCAACCTGTATGGCGAGCTGATCGTCCGCAAAAAGGCCGTTACCGCGAGTTCTTCCAATGCGATGCAGATGTTATCGGATCAGATTCCTTACTCAATGAAATCGAATTGATTCGCCTGATGGACGATGTGTTCAGTGATCTGACTATTAAAACCACCATAAAAATCAATAACCGCAAAATCCTTTCCGGAATAGCAGAAGTCACCGGCGAATCCGACCGCATTGTGGAAATGACAGTTGCCATTGATAAACTCGATAAAATAGGTGAAGAAGCGGTTTTAAATGAGATGCGCGAAAAAAACATCAGTGAAAATGCCATTGAAAAAATAAAACCACTCCTCGCACTTAAGGGAAGTCCCGCTCAACAATTTGCACAAATGCGAAATGTACTGTCTCAATCGCAAGTGGGATTAAAGGGAATTGAAGAGCTGGAATTTATTTTCAACTATTTCGGCACCACAACTCATCAGCTGAAAACCGCAATTCTTGAACTGGACATCACGCTGGCAAGAGGATTGAATTATTATACCGGTGCCATTTTCGAAGTAAAATCGAATGAAGGAGATTTAAAAGTAAGCATTACAGGTGGAGGAAGATACGATGATCTCACCGGAATATTCGGTTTAAAGGGAATGTCGGGAGTAGGTATTTCATTTGGGGCTGACAGAATCTACGATGTACTTTCCAGTCTGGAACGCTTCCCTGAGGATGCAGGAGAATCGACGCGCTTGTTGTTTGTCAATTTTGGCGAGCAGGAATCGCGTTGGGTAATGGATCTGCTACCTATACTTCGAAATGCAGGAATTAATTGCGAACTCTATCCCGATAAATCGAAAATGACTAAACAAATGAAATATGCCGATGATAAAAAGATCCCCTATGTGGCATTGGTTGGATCATCGGAAATGGAACAGGGAAAAATTACCGTTAAAGACATGCGTTCCGGCGAACAAAACAGCTTTGGGCAGAATGAGCTCATCGAAAAACTAAAATGATCATGAGCACATTCGAAATCAGTCCCAACCCGCTTACGATAAAACAAATTGACCAGGTGTTGAAACAACAACATGTCCTTGGTCTTTCATCTCAGTCCAGGCAACGCATCGAGAATTGTTATTCGTACCTGCATACAAAACTGAAAAATTCTGATTTACCTATATACGGAATCAACACCGGATTTGGGTCATTGTGCAATACGCAAATCGACAAAGAAGATCTTTCGCAGCTACAAGAAAATCTAGTGAAATCGCACGCCTGTGGTTCAGGTGAAGAAGTTGACCCGGAAATTGTCCGGCTCATGTTATTACTGAAAATTCAAGCACTTGCGCTCGGCCATTCAGGTGTATCAACGGCTACAGTTGATCGTCTGATTTTTCTTTACAATGAACAAGCCTATCCGGTCGTTTACCAATTGGGATCGCTTGGTGCTTCGGGCGACCTTGCTCCGCTTGCACATTTATCGCTTGCACTTCTTGGATTGGGAATGCTGAATTACAATGGGAAAAAAATCAGCTGCGAAGACTTTTACAAAGAAAGAAATATTCAGCCACTCCGACTTGAAGCAAAGGAAGGATTGGCTTTGCTCAACGGAACGCAATTCATGAGCGCACATGGTGTACATCTCATGATTCGCATGCACAAACTCAGCGCAATGGCAGATTGCACAGGAGCGGTTTCCCTTGAAGCTTTTTTTGGTCTTGATACTCCTTTCCATCCGAGCCTGCATAAAATCCGTCCGCATGCCGGTCAGGCTATTACAGCTTCCAATTTCAGGCATATCCTCTCGGGTAGTGGATTACAAAAAGCAAAAAAGAACCAGGTACAGGATCCATATACCTTCAGGTGTATTCCACAGGTTCATGGAGCAAGCAAAGATCAGTTCCGCTGGATCGAACAAATTGTAGAAACAGAAATTAATTCGGTTACCGATAACCCAACTATTTTCCCGGAAGAGGATTTGATTTTATCAGGAGGGAATTTCCACGGACAACCTATCGCAATTGCATTTGATCTATTGTGCATCGCCGCTGCTGAATTGGGAAGTATTTCAGAGCGAAGAATTTATAAACTCATCTCCGGTCAACGCGATCTCCCCGCATTTCTTACTCCCGAACCGGGACTGAATTCCGGATTAATGATTCCTCAGTATACAGCAGCCTCCATTGTCAGTCAGAATAAACAATTGTGTATGCCTGCCTCGGTGGATAGTATTGACTCAAGCAATGGGCAGGAAGACCACGTAAGTATGGGAGCTAATGCAGCGACCAAAGCCCTTCGCATTGTCAATAATCTTGAACGCATTTTATCGATTGAATTGTTGAATGCATCCCAGGCTCTAAGTTTCAGAACAGAAGGGAAAAGTTCAGCATTGATTGAAAACTGGATGAATGAATTCCGAGTGAAGGTTCCAATCATTCGGGAAGATATTTTGATGCACCGTCACATGGAAGAGGCGCTTAAATTTATTCAAACTGAGCAGCCCATAACTGGTGTGCAAAGCTGGTAAGGCAATTTTACTGTTACTTTTTCGTTGGTTTTTATTATACCCATTACTATGACACGAATATTACTCACACTTACATTGCTTTTAGCTGCTATTGGCTCAACGGCACAGGACAACAAAAAATACCAGGGATTACTTTGGGAAATTTCAGGTAATGGTTTAAGCAAGCCTTCGTACTTGTACGGAACCATGCACGTAAGTGAAAAGCTGGCCTTCCACCTGAGTGATACTTTTTTCATTGCACTCAAGAATGTAGATCTCGTTGCCCTGGAGCTTGATCCCGGAAAATGGATGGAAGAGACATTGGAGATGGACAACGCCTTTGAACAGAAAGAGTATGTAACCTCTGCCCGATCCGCTTCCGGATATTATTCTTCTGCGTTCAAACCATTCTTTCCCGAGAAGAATGAGCTTATGCGACTACTGCGAAGTAAGCCAAGGATTATCAACAACATGTTGTACCGCTCCAATGAGGCATACGATGAATTTGAAGAAGATACATATCTGGATCTCTTTATCTATCAGACAGGAAAAAAATTGGGGAAAAATGTAATTGGACTCGAAGATTTTATGGTCTCCAGAAAATTAGTGGATAAAGCATATCAGGGAGAAGACGATGAAGATGATGAAAACTATAAAAACCAAAAGGAAAGAAACAGAATTCTGATTCGCCAGATGGAAAAGGTTAAATCCATGCGCGAATACCAGGAAGACTCATACCGCAATGGCGATTTAGATATGCTGGATTCCATTTACAGACTCACTAATCCGGGAACTGTTTTTCTTCGCTATATGCTATGGGAACGCAATGTTATTATGGCGAATCAGATGGATTCCATCATGAAAAAACAAACGCTATTTACCGGTGTTGGTGCAGCCCACTTACCGGGAGAAAAAGGTGTAATTGAATTATTACGTAGTAAGGGATACAAGGTCAGACCCATTGTGTATACCAATATAAATGGAGATAAGCGCAGGACCGAAATCGAGAAAATGAAGTTCCCTGTAACATTCAAAACCCGGTTCCCGGAGGATTCTGCCTTTTCGTGTGAGGTGCCCGGTGAATTATTCAGGACACTTGATCGCCCCGGAAAAATTGAATACCTCTACAACGATATGTCAAACGGGAGTTATTATCACATTCAACGCTTAGCCTATTTGGGTAAATTGGATGGAAAGGATCAGCAACATACACTGAAACGATTGGATAGTTTGCTCTACGAAAATATCCCCGGAAAAATCCAAAGCAAGAAAGAGATCAAGGCGTCCAACGGATATTCAGGTTGGGATATCGTGAATAAAACCAGAAGAGGTGATTTGCAGCGCTACCAGATTTTGGTTGGCCCTCTCGAAATTTTCGTTTTTAAGATGAGTGGTCCAAACGAATACATCAGCGGAAAAGAAGGTGATCAGTTTTTCAACAGCATCAAATGGAAAAGCGTCGATCTTTCTGCAAGAAGTGTTTATAGTCCTAAAGCAGGAGGATTCACAATTATGATGCCTGCAGTACGAGTGATTAACCGGGCTTATGCACTTCGATCAGGAATATTACGCCATGCCATTAGCGCAAGTGATGAGAATGGCGACTTGTATTTCATGTTCCATTCTCAGGTAAATGATTTCCGATACATTGAAGAAGATACTTTTGAACTCAATTATTTATCGGAAGTATTTGCAGAGGAGCTGAAAGCAAAAATTACCCGACGCTCATTGGTGGGTCCTACAGAACTTCATTTCAGCATAAGAAAAGAAGAGCGAAATATCCGCTTACGTATATTAATTCAGGGTGAAAATTATTACATGGCTGGAACTACCTGTACTGATTCACTAAAAGCGGAAGCATATTTGAATTCGCTGAATACAAAAGCCTATACCTATTCCCTACCCTTTGAAAAACATATTGATTCTACATTGTATTTTACCGTTAAAACAGTGAAGAATCCTTCCCCTTACACTTCACTCACAGAACAAAACAGAAACAATACAAAAAAATCGAAAAAGGACGAGACTGTTTTTCGTCCCGTAACAATTACACGCACCTATGGGAATTTCGAAACCGGTGAAAAATTACAGGTAGAGTTCCGGAAATTCAGCATGTATTATCAGATGGAGCATCCGGACACATTCTGGAGGTACCAGGAAGTAGATCTGGCCGGTGAAAGCAATATGATTATCCGAAAGAATAAACCGGGCTTCCTGCGCAATGATACAATCCGTGATTATTTACTTGTCGACACCAACAGCACACGCGGAATTCTGGTGCGAAAAATTCAGAAATGCGGTGTCCTTTATACGCTCCGTGCACAAATTGATACTACTCAGGGACAAACACCGTTTGTAAAATCCTTCTTTGAATCCTTTCAGCCGCTGGATACTTGTCTTGGTGTTGATTTGTATTCGGATAAAATTCAACCATTTTTCTTTGACCGCATTTACTCGAAAGACACGCTGATTAGAAAACAAGCTTTCGAAGCAATGGAATACGTGATCGGAAACCTACTCGATAATCAGGCACCACAAACCATTAAATTTATCGAACACCCGGAATTCAAAGATTTGCCCTACAGTGATAAACAGCGTTTTCTTATTGGCCTGGGTCGACTGAAGCATGATGCCGTTTTGCCGTTCTACGAAAAACTGTACCGGTCATACGCCGACTCCTCCGGATTGCAATTGGCAATACTTAGAGGTGTTGCACGCCAACGCACAGAAAAATCAATGAAACTCTTCCTGAAACTATTGCAAACCGATCTACCGGTAAGCAGTAAAACTGATGAGATAGAACGCATCTTCAACACCTACCACGATACGCTTGAATTGGGTGCTCGATTGTTTCCTGAATTATTGCGCTACACTAAATTCCCGGAATACAAAACGCCTGTATATCATTTGATGTCGGAACTGGTAATGAAAGGACATTTAAAACCAGCACAGTACAAAAAATTCAAATCCGACATATTGAGTGATGCCAATTACGATTTAAAGATTTATCTCACATCAGAAGGAAATGAATACCGATACTATTCCAGAAAATTCCGTTCGAAGGGAGAACTTGGTCCGGAAAACACTTTGGATGAAGAGCAATTGAAAATTTTTGGATATGCGGTATTATTAAGTCCATTCCATAAGGAAGCAGATGTAAAGAAGTATCTAGACAAAATCCAGCGTACTCCGAAGCATGATCTGAAAATTGTTCTTTCCGCCTATTATGCAAAGCGCAATGTTCCGGTGATGGATTCTGTTTGGACATTCTACGCTAAAAAACCGGATACCCGTGCTTTGTTATTTGCATCTGCCGAATATTTCGACGTGAAAAAAGTATTTCCGGCTACCTATTCCTCTCAGGAAATGATCTCTATCGGGGTTTTATATTCAGGTCAGAAAGACGCAGAAAAAGACACCATCGTGTTGTTGCAGCGAATTGAAAATAACAATCTTTCAGGTGGTGGATATGTTTATCTATTTAAATACAGGGCCAAGGACAAGAGAGTTTGGCGCCTTGCATTTGTAGGGTATCAGCCAAAAGACGAAGGTCAGAGTACTGTTATTACCACCATTAATCGAAAAGGCACTTCATTTGAAGGTCAGGAGATGCTGGACAAGGAGATCTCGAACTTCCGTAAGGAAATACGCACCGAAGGCAGAAAAAGGGCTAAATCGTCGGGATACGGAGGATTTGAATCAATGTTTGGAGGCTTTGATTTCTGATCAAGCGCCTTTAAACAGGGAATCAACAAATTCATTCTTGTTAAAAGCCTGGAGATCTTCCATTTTTTCTCCAACGCCAATGTATTTTACCGGAATACGGAACTGATCTGAAATACCGATAACTACTCCACCTTTGGCTGTACCATCAAGTTTAGTAAGCGCCAGTGCAGTTACCTGTGTTGCATTGGTAAACTCGCGGCATTGACTGATTGCATTCTGACCGGTAGAAGCATCCAAAACCAGTAATACTTCGTGCGGAGCATCCGGTAATACCTTTTGCATAACTTTTTTGATCTTACCCAGCTCATTCATAAGGTTTACCTTATTGTGCAAACGTCCTGCCGTATCGATGATGATCACGTCGGCATTTTGAGCAGCACCGGATTGAACTGTATCGAATGCAACAGCTGCAGGATCAGCTCCCATTCCCTGCGCAACAATGGGTACACCTGCACGCTCTGACCAAACTTTAAGCTGATCAACAGCAGCAGCACGAAAGGTATCAGCAGCACCAAGCAAAACACTTTTACCCTGACTTTTAAATTGCCAGGCCAGTTTACCAATGGTAGTAGTCTTCCCCACTCCATTTACACCAACTACCATTATTACGTAGGGTTTCTTGCCCGCAGGAATTGTAATTTCTGAATCGTTGCCTTTACTGTTGTTTTCTTCAAGTAAAGACGCGACTTCCTCTTTGAGAATTTTGTTGAGTTCTGAAGTATTAACGTATTTATCGCGGGCAACACGCGCTTCGATACGCTTGATGATTTTTAAGGTCGTATCAACACCTACATCGCCGCTAACAAGAATTTCCTCCAATTCGTCGAGCACATCATCATCGACAGTTGTTTTGCCGACAATAGCTCTGGAAATTCTGCTGAAAAAATTATCCTTGGTCTTTTCGAGACCTTTATCGAGACTCTCTTTTTTGTCTTTAGAAAAGAAACTGAATATGCCCATATTCCTTGAAAACAAGAAAAGGCCTCCTCCGACGGAAGAAGCCTTTAGTTATACTTGATAACAGATCAATTCTTTGCGAAAAAATCTTTCACTTTCTCATTAGGAACAATTTCTTCCTTGAATGAGTAAGCGCCGGATTTATCTGAACGAACCATTTTAATCACTTTCGTGAGGTTCTTTCCGCCTTTTTGCAGGGTAGCTACGGTTTTCTTTGCCATGGCTTAATTATTTAATCTCTTTGTGAACAGTTACTTTCTTGAGGATCGGATTGTATTTCTTACGCTCCATGCGATCCGGGGTATTTTTGCGGTTCTTCGTTGTTACATAACGAGAAGTTCCAGGCATACCCGAAGTCTTGTGCTCGGTACACTCAAGAATCACCTGAACCCTATTTCCTTTCTTTGCCATTGCTTAATTGAATAATTGATACAAACGGGCTGCAAAGATACATTTTTCTTTTATCCAAGCAACTGGAATAATTATTTTCCGGGGATGAATTGCTCAAATAAACTACTCTGCGCCATTATCCGCTCAATTTCAGCCATTGTGCGTGGTACACAGGCACTAAGGTTTTCCGGTCCTTTACTGGTAATCAGGATGTCATCCTCGATACGAATTCCGATGTTCCACCATTTGGGATCACAGTCGCTGCCTTCCGGAATGTAAATACCGGGTTCTACTGTTATTACCATATTGGCCTGCAATGTCCCATACAATCCCGGATCATGAACATCAAGTCCAAGGTAATGAGAAGTACCATGCAGGAAATATTTTTTTACCTCACCCGCCTTTTTAATGATTCCCAGTTCAAGCAATCCTTTCGTTATGACCTCCGTAGCTGCTTCATGAGGATCCCAGAACTTATTTCCGATTTTGCATTTGGCAATACCTGCATCCTGAGCTCGTAAAACGATATCATAAATTATGGCTTNNCTTGCTCCTTATTAAATCGTCCATTTACAGGTAGAGTACGTGTTACATCCGCAGTGTAACCGTGGTATTCTGCACCAATATCCGACACGAGAAGATCTTTGCTGGTTAAGGTTTTTCGGTTGGTATTGTAATGAAGAATGCAACCATTGGAACCACCACCTTGTATAGAAGGAAATCCTTCACTTTCTGCACCAGATGTGGCAAAAACAAATTCAACAATAGCTTCTGTCTGGTATTCTTTCATACCCGGACGAAGTGTTTTCATCAATTCCATTTGGGCCTGACACGTAATATCAATTGCTTTTCGAAGCAGGATTATTTCTTCAGCAGTCTTTATTTGCCTCAAAGTAGCCATGATCTCCGGTAGCTTATACCGATTCACTTTTCCCTTGAGAGGATCAACCTGATCATTGAACATTTTGATCATCGAAAACAAGTCTCCCCTATCGTTTTTATCATCCCTTACATCCCCATGTTGCGGAACAATCAAGACTTTTGAAAATCTTCCGAAATTGAATGGATATTCTCCAAACGCAGAACTTTGAAATGCAACATCAATTTCAAGTACATTTTTAGCCTGGTCTGCGCCCAACCTTCTGCCTGTCCAAACTTCGCTACCAGGATCTTTATCCTGCACAAAAATGATTTCGTTCGTTATAACCGATCCAAACCGAACCGGTGTCTTGGTGATTACCAAAACAGCATTTGACTCGTTAAAACCGCTCAAATAATAGAAATTGGGGTCCTGATGGTATTCGTAATCGACATCATTGGAGCGATTACGAATGGGTGCTGCAAAGAAAACCGCAATAGAACTATCGGGCATCAGTTTTCTAACTTCTTCCCTACGCTGTTTATGAAAGGATGCAGGTAACATGTCCTGATCATAAAGTGAACTATCCCCTTTTATAGTAAGATGTTTATGCTCCTGTGCGTGGAGAATGGGGTTCATTGCAAGAACCAGAAATAGAATCAGAATGTACTTCATGGGCTAAAAATAAAAAAACGTTGCCGGGTTACGACAACGTTTCTTATGATTACAAAAATCGTGCTTAATCAATAAAACCCTTTTCACGAGCTTCTTTCAAACAAGCCGTGATACCTTTTTTGCTGATGGTACGAAGACCATTGGCAGATACTTTTAGCTCTACCCAGCGATTCTCTTCTTCTACAAAGAATTTCTTCACCAAAAGGTTAGGGAAAAACTTACGTTTTGTCTTGCGGTTGGAGTGTGAAACATTGTTTCCAACCATCATTTTCTTACCGGTAATCTGACAAACTCGTGCCATTGCTATTCAATTTTTAGGAGCGCAAAAATAACGCTAATTTTTGATTAAACAAGAATTATTATTGTTTTACCAGTCTTAAGTGAGCCGATTGTCCATTCACCATAACCCGAACCACATACACTCCAGCCTCAAACGTACTGATATTCAGCTCTCCGGAGGAAGTATTCCACCTTTCAGAAGTTATTAAACGTCCATTGATATCATACACATCAACCTGCATAGGTGATACAGAACCGGCAATGCTGATTCGTGTAAGGTCACTTGCAGGGTTTGGAACAAGCTGAACCAATGCCAACAAACTGTTCTCTTCAACAANNAACAATTGGCTGGGTGCGGTTAGAGCGGGTTGAATTGTGATTCTGTGCACGGGTAGCAACACATGAATTTGGAATAACAATTTCAATGATGTAGCGGATTGATGGGCCTTCGAGCAGTCCGTTAAGGTCAGTGTAAACGGTAATACCTGATGGAACAGAGTCAATTGCCGACCAAGAATCGGTATTGGCAGAATCACGCAGGATTCGGTAGTAAAAACCAGCTGGCAATCCAACATAATCTTCCCAGTCAAGGATGATATCATTTCCTGCAACTTGCGGAGGGAATTGATATATGGTCTGGTGGAACGTACTCTGTGGGCCTTCGTTTCCGCAGGTATCCAAAGCCGAAACTTTGTAGCGGTACTGGGTTGCATTTGGATTAATCCCCGCATCTGTATCGAGATACTGACTCAATGAATCGTAATGAACTGCCGCAATTTTGGTGAATCCAAGACCTGCAATTTCGCGATATACATAGAAAGAATCGATATCGAATGCGATTGGTTTCTGCCATACCACAATATTGTGCTGTGAAGTTTCATCTACAGATACTACACATACATCTTGTGCAGGTAACTGATCAACAACCAGCGTTAATGCTGATGGACCATTTGATCCACATGCATTTTGCGGAGTCACAATGATGTCTCCTGAAATTGCATTATTAGCGAATGCCAGGGTAACGGTAGCAGTTCCTGTTCCTGAAACGATAGAAACACCGGTTGGAAGTGTCCAATCGTAGGTAGAAGCATTTGCAACCGGCGTGATCTGGTATGCCTGATTTCCTGAAGGTGGACAGAAGGAAATTAGATTTAATCCAGTAATTGGTCCTGCAGGATCCGGCAATGGAGCAACAGTAACTGAAAGTGTGGATGCAGGTCCGTCGCCACATGTGTTCGTTCCATAAATTGTAATATCACCAGAAACTGAAGAAACAGGATAATCTACCAAAACCTGAGTAGTAGATGATCCATTGATAATAGCTCCTGAAGGAACGCCCCATGTTACTGAAGTTGCATTTGGAATGGCTGCAATGGTGTAGGTAACTCCATTCTCGCCCTGACAAACACTAATGTCACCCGAAATAATTCCCGGGCTTTGTGGTAATGGGTTTACTGTAACATTCAATGTACTGCTGTTACCCTGACCACACTGATTTTCTCCATACACCTGAATAGCACCACTTGATGCTGATCCTGAAAAATTCACAGTAATCGCATCAGTACCATCACCTGAATTGATGGTTGCTCCTGCAGGTAATGTCCATTCATAGTTGGTTGCTCCTACAATTGGATTAATAGAGTAATTCACCTGCGTTTCGCCTGCACATACTGTAGTTAAACCGGCAATTGCGCTGGCATTTCCTGGAGCTGCAGAAACTGTAATGTATCCGGGACGACTTTCACTATCCGGACCATTTGGACCACCAATTGTAAGTGAAATGGTTTGAGGACCTGCAGCATTGAAAACAACAGTTGGGTTTTGAAGTATAGAAGTAGTTGGGGTTGCATTAGGACCAAAATTCCAGCTCCAACTTGTTGCACCTGCTGAATTATCTGTAAACTGAACAGTGGCTCCAACACAAGGAGTCGTATTATTGGCAAAGAAATCGGCGAACGACAAACATTGTGGTGCAGAAGGGTTGTAATTTACAATCACCTGGTCTGTTGAAGTTGGACAAACACCATTTGAAATCGCCCACTGCAAGGTTACAGATTGACCCGGTGCAATACCGGTTACGTTCGTGTTGTTTTGAGATGCATTGTTAAATGATGCACTTCCAGAAACAACGGTCCAGATTCCGGTTCCGATACTGGCTGCATTTCCCTGCAACTGCGTAGTACCCGAACAAATGACAACATCAGCTCCGGCTGCAGCCACAGTTGGAGCTCTGTCGAACGTAATGTTCTTGGAACTTGTTGTACCATTTCCACAACCGAATGAATTCGAACCATAAACAGAGATTGTTCCTGAATTTTGCGCCATTGCAGAAGGAAAATTCACTGTTACTGTATTTGTTGTACCACCGGAAACAATCACAGTTCCCGATGGGAATGTCCAGTTATAGGTGGTTGCGTTGGCAATTGTTGGAACGGAGAAAATATAATTGGATCCGTTTTTACAGGCAGCATTAACTCCGGTAATAGCTCCGGCTGCAGCAGGAATTGGGTTTACAGTTACAGTAAAAGTTCTTACCAATGTGTTTGTTGCCGAAAATCCATCATTGGCAGTTACAGTAATAGTTGCTGTTCCTGACTGTCCTGTTGCTGCAGTAAAGAATAATGTTCCTGTAGAATTTGGATTTGTATAAGAAACTGAAATATTTCCATTCGGAATCAAGGTTTGATTACTGGAAGTTGCGGTGATTGTCACTGTTTGTGTTTCAGCTGAACTACCATCCGAAATACCGGAAAGAGAAACCGATTGTTGACCTGCATTCTGGCAGATAGTACGGTTGGAAATAGTATTGAGGGTTGGAGGGTTATTGAGTGTTGTAAAATCTGCATAAGTGTAACCTGTTACACGGTAATTCCATGTAGCTCCGGTACCTGAACCACAAAATTCAAAAGCACGCACTCTGTAAGTTTGTGCCGGTTGAAGATTGGTAACCGTAAATGAGGTGCCTGTTCCATTATAAACTACACGATTATCTCCGGTTAATAGTGATCCCGAACCATAAGTTGTACTAGCGGTATAAGAAGTACCGTCAACAGGACTTGCATACTGATACCCATCGGCAGCTCCTTCAAGGGAAACAAGCGTATTTGATCCATTGCCCGGTGTAAATGCAATTCCTGCAGATGTATAGTTAATAGCACTGAACTGTAGGTTGGTTGCATTGGTTGTTGGCTCTGTGCATAGAGTATATACCCCTTCCAGATTGGCAACACCATATGAAGTGTTGTATTCGTTGTAATAAAGACCTAATAATGGTTGCCATGTTGAATTGTATTCGTACACAATAACCGTATAACTTGTAGAAGGGTTAAGGCCTGTAATTGTAACCGAAGTCCCTGTGCCTTGGTAAACAACATAATTTCCATTACCCAGATTACTACCTGATCCAAAAACAGTGCTTGCTGAAAATGGGGTTTGACTGGCATTTGGAACAGTAGAGGGTGGAGGGGTGGTAGTACTTGTTCCAAGCTTTACAGCAACTAAGCAACGTCCACCATTTCCTCTTGTCCAACCTACGCTTAGAGAATTACTGTTTCTGGTAGTAAATGTTGTACCAGAAGCCTGAGTTGAAGGAGCTGCAGCAAAAAGTCCGGATGAGAGCAGCATCAGACTTATAAGGAAAAGTAAACGGTTCAAAATCATACTTATCGAAATTTTGAACGAATTTATCGGTTTATTTGCCTCATTCCAAGGTAAAAGTGTCAATATTGACAGCGTAGTTTTGAACAAAAAAAGGTCTGACGTGCATCAGTCCTTTTGAATTCAGTATTAAAAACCTAATAATCAAGCGTTAGCATGAATTTTTGGGGCTGCGTTCAAGATATCTTGGTTTGTTCCGGAAGCATATTGCTCGAAATTCTTAACGAATTGACCAGCAAGTTTATTCAGTGTCTGGTCATATGCGTCCTTATCTGACCAGGTATTTCTCGGATTCAGAATTTCTGTTGGAACATCAGGGCATGATTTTGGAACATTCAAATGAAACACAGGAAGCGTCTCAAACTCCTCGTTTTCAAGACTTCCGTTCAATGCAGCAGTAATCATTGCGCGGGTAAAGCGTAACTTAATACGTTCACCAACACCATATGCACCACCCGACCAACCGGTATTGATCAACCAAACACGAACGTTGTGTTCCTTCATTTTCTTACCCAATAGCTCCGCGTACTTGGCAGGATGCAAGGGAAGAAACGCGCGACCGAAACATGCTGAGAATGTGGTTTGCGGTTCTGTTACTCCTACTTCTGTTCCGGCAACTTTGGCAGTATAACCGGAAATAAAGTGGTACATCGCCTGCTCGGGAGATAGTCTGGAAATGGGAGGCAACACTCCAAAAGCATCTGCAGTCAAAAAGAAAATATTCTTAGGATCGCCACCGGCAGAAGGAGTGACAGCATTTTCGATATGATGAATCGGGTAGCTAACCCGGGTATTCTCGGTAATTGAACTATCGAGGTAATCAACAGAAGATGTATTCTCTTTGAAACCGATGTTTTCCAAAAGCGCACCAAACTTGATGGCCTTCCAGATTTGTGGTTCTTTCTCCTCAGTAAGGTCGATTGTTTTAGCATAGCAACCGCCTTCAAAATTGAAAACAGAACCATCAGCCCAACCATGTTCATCATCACCTATTAATCCTCTGTGAGGATCTGCGGATAAAGTTGTTTTTCCGGTGCCGGATAAACCGAAGAAAACCGCAGTATCTCCACCTGCCCCAATATTTGCGGAACAGTGCATCGATAAGGTGTTTTTCTCTTGGGGAAGGATATAATTCAATACAGAGAAAATGCCCTTTTTGATTTCACCGGTATATCCTGTCCCACCAATGATAATCATCTGACGGGTAAAATTGATTACTGCAAAATTATGCTGACGAGTACCATCAATAGCAGGATCTGCCTGAAAACCCGGAGCGCATACTATATGCCAGTCTGCCTTGAAATCTTCCAGTTCCTTTTGTTCGGGACGAAGAAACATGTTGTAGGCAAAAAGATTCGACCATGGAAATTCTGTAACCACACGAAGATTCATTCTGTATTTAGGATCGGCGCAGGCAAATGCATCGCGAACATAAACATCACGATTGGCCAGATAGGCTTTCATTCTGTTAAAGAGCGCATCGAATTTTTCGGGAGTAAATTTGATGTTAATATCACCCCACCAAACGGTGTTTTCAGTTTTGGAATCGCATACAATGAAGCGATCCTTAGGTGAACGACCGGTAAACTCTCCCGTCTCAATTGCAAGTGCTCCGGTGTCCGACAATACCCCTTGTCCGTGTACAATGGTTTCTTCAACCAGTTCAGACGGTGTAAGATTCCAGTAAGCATTCGCTACTTTACCCAAACCAAGCTCCTCGAGTGTAGAATGCTTGGATTTTATTCCGAATTCGTTCATAAATGAAGGATTAGTTATCATTTTCAGGGCACAAAGTTAATTATTCCTTGTTCCCGTTATCCTGCAAAGTCTTGCGCATTATCCACCGAAAACAGAGGTTATTAACAGCCTCATTTCGGTTGATAACTTTAAAACTGCTAAATCCTGTATTTATCACGGCTTTAAAACCTTTAAAACCTAAAAACCGACCACTTCTTAACTCGCAGACCACCCTTGGGCATGGTTTTCGTATTACAGATAGAAACCAACACTACATCGCTATGAACAGGGAAGACAAAATCCGCTACATCCGCGAAAGCAGGTTTTACAGTCTTGCTTACCGGAACCTGGAAACCTGCACTGAAGGGGAACTGGATGATATGATCAGAATGATCGTAAGGGAACTGCAAAAAGAAGAAGTCAGTATTCAGCAGAATATGGTGACTACTTTTCAAATGCACCTGAACTGATCATTTCTTGATTCGTCCTGCCCTACCCCAGTATTTTTGCCAATAGGTTTGGTTAAGGTCTGAGATCATCACGCCTTTACTGGTACTTGCATGAATAAACTTTTGATTGCTGAGATAAATCCCAATGTGCGAATTTTTCCCACTGATATCAAAGAAAACCAGATCTGTTTCCGTAAGGGCACTTTTTTCAATTTCGTTACATTCTCCAATGATTTCTGTTGCTGAGCGCTTCAGACTTATTTTGTAGACATCCCGAAAAACAGCGTTTACAAAACCGGAACAATCAACTCCGTCTTTCGTGTTTCCCGCAAATTTGTAAGGGACCCCGATCCAGCCATCGATATAGGCGTATAATTTAGGATCCTTCAATTCTTTTCTCGACACGCCTAATTCCCTGGCATACTTATCAATAATAGCATCGGTGTTTTTATCTTTTACAACCGACTCTTTGGGTTCTTCTTCTTTTTTTCGCTTGCGTTCCTTACGGGTATCAGGTGTTTCAATATCAAATTGTACCTGCTCTCCTTCTTCCTGAGCCTTGCGCCATTNNATTCTGCACAAGACCCAAGAAAAAAAAGTGCGGTAAACACTAAATAACTATACCTGAATCCGAAATTCACACAACGAATTATTAATGTTCGGAAGAAACACTAACCCTGATTTCTTTTTCCATTTTACCGGAAACAGTGTCAATCATGATCATCTCTTTGTGACAGGAAGCTCCTCCACCGTGGTGTGGTCCCATTCCACATTTTTTCTCTTTACCGCATTTTTTCTCACTATCACATGATTTTCCTTCTGAGCAATCCGCTTTAGAAGGACATGATGACATTTCTTTATTGCATCCTCTTTTTCCGTGATGATCGCCACAACCACCGCCATGACACATCACCTTCATAATTCCACCAAGAATTACAATTACAATAACAAATACAGCAACCGAAACAGCAAAATATGCCGCTATTTTATGGAACATTCCAAGTGTTTGTTGTTTTACATAATTGGAATACCAGAGTCCGGCCAACAGCAAAAAAGCCGCAGCAACAATAATGATTGATACAANNCAAATAAAATACACATAAGGAAAAGATTTGGTTCAGCTAAATTTAGACAATTGAACCCCGCAAAAAAATCAGCGAAAAATCAGTTTTGAACAGTTGAGTTCTGAAAAGTCAATGGAAAAAACCAAAATCAAAGCGAATCAAAGTGATAGTGATCACCGGATTTACCTATTGTAACATTCTTAAAACCATTACCCTGCAAATGTTGTTTCCATGCAACTATTGCATCGGTTTCCCCGTGAACAAGGAACGTCCTTTTGATTTTCGAAACATCCTGGCATGATAAGTAACGTAACATCTCCTGGTAATCGGCATGAGCTGAATAGGAATCGATAACACGGACTTCTGCATTCACCTGATAATACTCTCCGTAAATGCNNGTAAATGCGTACTTCCTTGTTTCCATTTCTTAATTGCCCTCCTAAAGAATGCGGTTCAGCATATCCGACCATAAGAATGGTGTTTTTCGGATCACTAACATTATTCTTAATGTGGTGACGAATTCGTCCGGCCTCTGCCATTCCTGAGGCGGAAATAATGATACATGGCTCGTCTTTATCGTTTAGCTTTTTACTCTCGTCTACCTCTGTTATATAATTCAAGCATTCAAACCCGAAAGGATCAGGATCGTTTTTAGCGACATTTTTTACTTTCTCATTCAACAAATCAATATGTTTCCGGATGATGTTGGTCGCATTAAAGGAAAGTGGACTATCGACGTACACTTTGATCTTAGGTAATTCGCCGGAAAGACTGAGATTGTTTAATGTAAAAACCAATTCTTGTGTTCTGCCCAATGAAAAAGCAGGAATGATCAATTTCCCTTTTTTCTCAACGCATGTTTGCTTGACGATCTCCAGTAACAATTTTTGACTATCCTCAATTTTTTCATGAAGACGATTGCCATAGGTTGATTCACAAATTAGAATATCACATTGCGGAAATGATTTAGGATCATTCAACAATGGCGAAGAATATCTTCCGATATCACCTGTAAATGCAAGACGTGTAATCGTTTCTTCTTCATTGATTTTAAGGTATACGGCAGCACTACCGAGAATGTGACCATTATCGGTAAATACACATTTTACATTTTTTGTGACATCAAAAGGAGTTTCAAAATCTCTTGTTTCGAACATTTGAAGACAAAAGTTAACATCATCTTCAGTATAGAGAGGTTCCAGCAATTTTTGCTTGCGTTCTTTTCTCTTCTTATTGAGGTACATAATATCATACTCCTGAATTTTTGCTGAATCCTTAAGCATGACTTTGCACAAGTCGAAGGTGGCGTCTGTACAATAAATTTTCCCTCTGAATCCCTCTTTTATCAACCGTGGAATGAGTCCGGAATGATCAATATGCGCGTGAGATAGGATGAGCGCGTGAATAGAGGAAGGATCAAATCCGAAATGGCGGTTGAGAGGTTCTGTTTCTTTGCCCATTCCCTGAAACATTCCGCAATCCAAAAGAATTTTAGTATCGTCGGACAAGGTTATTAAATGCTTGCTACCTGTAACACATTCAGCAGCTCCAAAAAACTCAAGCGTCATAAAAGATTGTTTTAATAATCATCATGCTTCCAATTGCAAACACAAGGAATAAAACCAAGGAACGAAAAAATCTGCTTGTAACCCTATCCAGAAGTAATTTTCCTAACCATGATCCCAAAAATGCAATACATGCAAGAATAGGGATATACCAATAGAGTTCAGGATCTAAATATCCTGCTGACAAATAAATCAAACTTCGTGGAAGGTCCACTNNTCCCTGCTAATAAATGATTGGAAAATTTATCCCGCATCTGAATGTTCGGCCAAAGCATCAATAATGAGCTGCCGGAAACGAGGAAAATTCCAAGTACTATCTGCGACCATTCACTATTAGTTCCAACAATTAAAAATGCACCAATCACTGAAAAGATTAAACTGGGAATACCCAGCCAAAAAAATATACGCAGATTCAGGTGTTTTCCAAACAGCCAAAGCTTTGCACCATTGCTAAACACATGCAAAATACCTGTAAATGCCAGGACCGTCTGAAAACCGAAGAAAAAACCGCACAGCGGAACAAACAATGCGCTTGACCCAAATCCTCCCAGTGTTCCTAAAATTTCAGCAAGAAGGGTGAGTGCAATAAAAAGCGCCAANNTGCATAATCAGGCAACGTCGTAATCGACAACCAGCTTATCAGTTAAAGGGTGAGCCTGACATGTTAAAATATATCCGTCGGCCACTTCTTTATCAGTAAGAGCATAATTCATATCCATAGCTGCTTTACCTTCCTGAACTTTTGCTTTACAGGTACAACAAACTGCCCCTTTACACGAATAAGGAGCATCCGCACCGGCATCAATGGCTGCGTCCAGAATATTGACTCCGTTTCCGGCCAATTTAAATTTCGTTTCAATGCCATCCATGATCACCGTTACCTGACTATCCCCAGAAAACGTTTCTGCTGAAACGGAAGATTCAGTGGAAGCCATTAATACCGGAGTTGTGAATAATTCAAAATGAACAGCTTCCTTTTTAATTCCAGAATTCTCCAATGATTTGGAAACATTCATGATCATTTCTTCAGGACCACAAATGAAAAATTCATCTGCAGCTTTGAGCTCAAATTTACTGATAACTGCAGCTGTACGTTCAGCATCGAGTCTGCCATTCAAAATCGGATCTCCTGTTTCCTGTCTGCTCCATACATGAACAACCTTTAAACGGTTAGCATTTGCATCGCAAAGATCTTCCAGTTCCTTGTTAAAGATTGTTGATTCACTCCCCTTATTAGAATAAATGAGCGTAAACTTACTCTTGGGTTCTTTTTCGAGGATAGCTTTTATAAGTGAATACACCGGTGTAATCCCGCTTCCTGCTGCAAAACCAACATAATGTTTCTGGTTATCTGATTTTAATGTTGTTGTAAAACTCCCCATTGGTAGGAGGGAATCTACTTTATCTCCAACCTTAAGCACAGAATTCATATAGGTTGAAACTTTTCCACCCTGCACAATTTTTACTGCCACACGCATTTTTTCTCCGGAAAAGGGAGAAGAACAAAGTGAATACGAACGACGGACTTCTTCCCCATTTATCGTAAATCTTAAGGTAAGATATTGCCCGGGAGCATAGGAGAATGCGGCAGAATCTTTTGCATCAACTTCAAACGCAACTGAAACACTGTCCGAAGTTTCTTTACGGATATCAACAACTGTAAGGGAATGGAATTTTGACATAAACAGAAATTTTCGTGCGCAAAGGTAACAAATAGGTGTCCTGTTGGTTGATCAGAATTTTCATTTTTTTAGCAGGAGATTGTTCGCTGATTATGCAAATTGATAAAAGAATCTACCGAGCAAACCGTTTTATGTGAAATTTTATGCTGTAAAGACCTAAATTTGTAAAACAAAATTTGGGGGAATTGCAGGATTTCAGCCAATTAGAGCTAAATGCAAATAAAACTGACTGCTGTCATGAGCAAAAAGGAGCTTTAATTGTTAAACTTGTGCAAGCATTTTGAACTTATGGAAAACGAACTATTGGAAAGCAAGTTTCAGGCTAGAATTGATGCCGATGAAAAAATTGAACCGCGTGATANNAAAATACAGGATGAAGGTGGTCATGGCTTATATCTTTATTCCGCTGCAGAAACAATGGGAATTACCCGCGATGAGTTGATTCAGCAGCTTCATAATGGAAAGGCGAAATATTCCAGTATTTTTAATTATCCAGTAGTTACCTGGGCAGATATAGGTGCAGTAGGTTGGTTAGTTGACGGTGCCGCAATTGTAAATCAGGTTTCATTGCAACGCACGTCGTACGGACCTTATTCCCGCGCAATGATTCGCATTTGTAAGGAAGAAAGTTTCCATCAGCGTCAGGGCTACGAAATAATGGCTCACATGGCACTTGGCACTCCCGAACAAAAAGAAATGGCACAGGACGCATTGAACCGTTGGTGGTGGCCTTCACTTATGATNNGCGAATTGCGTCAGAAATTCATTGATAAAACCGTTCAACAGGCAGAGATAATCGGACTAAGTGTTCCTGATCCTGATCTCAAATGGAACGAGGCCCGTGGTCATTACGATTTTGGTAAAATCAATTGGGAAGAATTCCAAAATGTGATCAACGGAAATGGTCCTTGTAACAAACAGCGATTAGAACATCATGTTCGTTACCACGAAGAAGGAGCATGGGTTCGCGAAGCTGCGAATGCTTACGCCGAAAAGAAAAAAAAGAATTCAGTAGTAGCTGCATAAAATTCCAAACCAAATGAGCAACGCAAAAGACAATCAGGGAACACTTTGGGAAGTTTTTATCCAAAGCAAATCAGGACTACCCTACAAGCACGCAGGTAGTCTGCATGCATCCGACAAAGAATTGGCCATACAGGCTGCAAGAGACACCTATACTCGTAGGAATGAGGGGACAAGTATCTGGGTTGTTCCTGCTGAATGCATAGTAGCATCCAATCCCAATGATCAGGAAGAGCTTTTTGATCCGATGAACGATAAAGTGTACCGCCATCCAACATTTTATGTAATGCCAGAAGGCGCAAAACATATTTGATATGAACCAGCAGGAAGCTCTTTACCAATATACACTTCGCCTTGGTGACAATGCCTTGATTTTGGGGCATCGCTTAAGTGAGTGGACCAGCAAAGCTCCTTTACTGGAGGAAGATCTTGCTTTGGGAAATCTTGCATTGGATCTTTTAGGACAAGCCAATTCGCTCTTGGAATATGCAGGAAAAACAGAAGGAAAAGGCCGGTCACAGGACGATCTTGCATACAAACGCGCTGAACGTGAATTTCTGAATAATTTGTTGGTGGAATTGCCAAACGGAGATTTCGGATTCACTATTGTTCGCCAGTTTCTCTATTCAACTTTCGCACTCTTTCTCTATGAAGAATTGAGCAAAAGCAAAGACGAACAAATTGCAGCAATTGCAGCAAAATCGCTGAAAGAAATAAAATATCATGTCAGGCATTCGTCTGATTGGATGCTCCGTTTAGGTGATGGAACCGAAGAAAGTCATAACCGCGTTCAAAAATCGCTCAACGACATTTGGATGTACACCGGGGAATTGTTTGAAATGAACGAAGTTGACGCTATTCTGATCAAAGCAGGAATTGCCGCCGACTTGAACGCTATCAAACAAAAATGGAGTTCCAAAATTGAAGAAGTGCTATCGCAAGCTACGTTGAAACGTCCTCAGGATGCCTTCATGCAAACCGGAAGTCGTAAGGGAATACATACCGAGTATCTTGGCTTTATACTTGCAGAAATGCAATATTTACCCAGAGCTTATCCAACTGCAAAATGGTAATAACAGACCCGGAGATTCCGGGTCTCTTTTTTTACACCAATGAAAGAATTCTATAAAAAATATTTCCCCTATTTTGTTGATGTATGGCAATACATTGTGATTATTCTGATTTTTATTCTTGCTGCCATTTTTATTCTCTGAATTGTGATTACTGAAAACGATATTCTAAGTTGGTTAAAGGAAATTCCTGATCCGGAGATTCCGGTTATTTCAGTGGTAGAGTTAGGCGTTGTCCGGAAAATTGAATTGAACAATTCAAAAGTCACTGTAACTGTAACACCAACGTATTCCGGTTGTCCTGCCATGAAACAAATGGAAGACGATATCCGCGCAAAAATTCATGAAAACGGTATAAGTGATGTCGAAATAAAAATGACTTATTCTCCTGCCTGGACAACGGATTGGATCACTGATGAAGCAAAGGAAAAATTGAGGGTTTATGGTATTGCTCCTCCTGAACATTCTACAATCGATAAAAAAGTATTAATGGGCCTTCAGGAACGTGTTGTAAAATGTCCACAATGCGGATCGGCAGTAACGGAGATGATCAGTCAATTTGGTTCTACAGCATGCAAATCGCTTTACAAATGCAAAGATTGCCTTGAGCCGTTTGATTATTTTAAATGCCTTTGAGCCGAATCAAAGTTTTACTTCCAGCTTACAATTTTCCTTTTCGAGCAGGTATAGATTACTTTCCACTTCAAGGTCTGTTTTTGTATTATCGAGTTCCTGCGCATAGCGAAGTTTTAATTCTTTTCGCTTGATCGCCTCAAGAAAACGACGTACTTCTTCCCTACTCTGCAATAATAATCCCGGAACAGCACATGGTTTTCCGGTATCGTCTTTCGCTACCATTGTGAAAAAAGAAGTATTAGTATGCTTTACTGTACCTGACTGAAAATTTTCGGCTATAACTTTTATTCCGATCACCATTGAACTCTTGCCAACATGATTTACCGAAGCCATTAAAGAAATCATTTCCCCCACTTCGACTGGTTGCAAAAAATCAACACCATCTACTGAAACAGTTACACAGTATTTCCCGCTATGTTTAGTCGCGCATGCATAAGCTACCTTATCCATCAAAGACAATAAAATTCCACCATGAATCTTCCCCGAAAAATTGGCATATGCCGGAATCATTAATTCGGTAATTGTCATTCTTGAGTAATCGACTGGACGAAAATCTGTGTTCATAATCACTATTTTAGACCAATCTACTAAAATGATTGAAATATTTAATTGTTGTACATACAACGATTTACACTATATTTGCATCATGAAACGATTGGTATTCCCTTTTTTACTCTTATTTACCACATTAAATATTTCAGCCATGGACAATGATTCTAGCAACAATAAACCTGAAATCCTTTACATATTTGATCCACTTTGCGGATGGTGTTATGGTTTTGGTCCGGTGGTTTCGCGAATGGAAAAAGCATACGCAACGAAGGCCAATTTCACAATCATTTCTGGTGGAATGGTTAGAGCTGAAAGAGCAGAACCCATTGGAAAAATGGCTGATTACATCCTGAGTGCCATTCCCCGATTGGAGCAACTTACCGGAGTAAAAATGGGAGAGGCTTACATTAAATTACTGAAAGAAGGCACATCTGTATTCAGTTCTGAAAAACCAACACAGGCACTCGAAGCTTACCGGAAAATAAAAAAGCAAAACACCATAGATTTCGCCCATTCCATGCAGAAAAAATTGTTTTTTGAAGGGAAAAGTCTTGAAGCTGATTCAACCTACAGTGAGTTGGCGACAGAATATGGAATTGATCCCGTTCAATATATTTTAACACTCAATGAAATTGCAACACGATCTGCAATGTTGGACGGATTCAAATTCGTCTCTCAACTGGGTGTGTCAGGATTTCCGGCTGTTATTGGGAAGAAAAATGATCAATATTATCTTCTTGCCAATGGCTATACTTCGTTTGATCAAATTTCTAAAACACTGGATGCTTTTTTAAAATGAAAAGAAGAGATTTCCTTTTTACCTCAACTTTAGCTGCATTAGCAATGAATGATTTATATGCATTCGCCAAATGGTCGAATTCACTTCCGGAGAATGGGGCGAAAATGCCGGTATTGTTTATTGGACATGGTAGTCCGATGAATGCCATAGAAGACAATGAATTCAGTCGGGGATGGAAATCGCTAGCAGGAAAATTACCTTCACCAACTGCTATTGTGGTAGTTTCTGCTCATTGGGAAACGCTTGGAACCAAAATCACTACGATGGAAAAACCCCGAACCATTCATGATTTTGTTGGTTTTCCGGAGAAGTTATTTCAACAAAGCTATCCTGCTCCAGGTCATCCAAAACTGGCAGCAGAAATTATCAGTACAGTTAAATCAACAGCAATTCTTCCGGATGAACAATGGGGACTTGATCATGGTACATGGTCGATACTTTTGCCCATGTTTCCAAAGGCTGATATACCGGTTATTCAATTGAGTCTGGATCGAAGTAAAGGTCCGTCTTATCATTTTGAACTTGCAAAAGAACTTCGCTCACTTCGAAAAAAAGGTGTGTTGATTATTGGTAGCGGAAATATTGTACACAATCTGGGAAGAATTTTGTGGGAAGACAAAGCCTATGATTGGGCAATTGAGTTTGATTCAAAAATTAAAACGGCGATTGATGCCAATGATTCAAAAACGCTGATTGATTATACATCCCTTGGAAAGGCAGCGCTTTTATCTGTGCCTTCAAACGAACATTACTTACCTTTACTCTATGCGGCCGGATTAAGAGATGAAAAGGATAAGGTCAGTTACTTGAACGACAAAACCACAATGGGTGCAATCAGCATGCGGTCAGTAATGTATCATTCCTGATTCATTGCTTTCATTTCTTCTTCAGAATAGCGGGCAATCCGGTAATTCAAATATCCTGCTGCGATTGTCATAATTGGACTAATCAAATTAAAGAAGCAATACATCCAGTATGTTCCGGTTGCAACGCCCAATACTCCGGCCTGAGTTGCTCCACATGTATTCCAGGGGAAAAGAACAGAAGTAACTGTTCCGGAATCTTCCAAAGTGCGACTTAAATTCTCCGGTTTTAAACCACGATCGCGATATGTTTTTGCATACATTCTGCCGGGTACAACAATCGACAAATATTGATCTGCTGCAGTTGCGTTGAAAAAAATACAAGTACCGGCAGTAGAAGCGATCAATGATCCTGTTGAACGGGCAAGATTTACTACTGTTGACGAAATTTTTTGCAGCATTCCGCTTACTTCCATTATTCCTCCAAAACTCATTGCGCAAATAATCAGCCATATTGTATTCAACATCCCTCCCATTCCTTTGGTCGACAAAAGTGAATTGATCTGATCATCGGAAGTATGCACACTAACCGGTCCCATCATAGCATTCATAATTGTTGAGTAACCTGACTTTACATAATCACTTGTAATTCCAGAAATTTCATTTACTACTTCCGGTTGGAAAATAACCGCAAAGATTCCGCCCAATAAAGTACCAATCAGCAAAGCCGGAACTGCGTCAACTTTTTTTATGATTAGAAAAATGACAACAGATGGAACCAAAAACAAAACCGGTGAAACATAAAATTTTGAATCGATGGCCGACATCAATGAATCAACCCCACCGGCAACCGGATTTAATTCAGCAGTAAATCCAAGCACCAAAAAAATTAAAAGAGTAATTGCCAATGATGGAACAGTAGTAATTGTCATATAACGAATATGCGTGAACAGATCTGTACCTGCCATTGCAGGAGCAAGATTAGTGGTATCCGATAAAGGCGACATCTTGTCTCCAAAATAGGCTCCCGAAATAATTGCACCTGCTATCATGCCCTCATGAAACCCCATGGCAGAACCAATTCCAAGCAAAGCAGCACCAACAGTTGCAACAGTAGACCAAGAACTTCCGGTAGCAAGAGAAACAATTGCACAAACAATAGTTGCTGCAAGGAGAAAAATAGCAGGATGAAGAATTTTTAATCCATAATAAATCATAGTAGGAACTACACCCGAAATCATCCATGTTCCTGCAAGTGCACCGATCAACAATAAAATCATAACGGCCGGCAAAGAAGCAATGATACTATGCATGATACCATCGCGAATGCGGGTCCAGGTTAACCCATATCTCCAGGCAATGATTCCCGCAAAAGCTGCGGTTAGAATTAGCGCGATCTGATTAGGGCNNTACAAGTACAAGAATGGGTAAAAAGGAAATGAACAATCCCGGAACAGGTGTATTTTTTGGAGCAGACATGCAAAATATTTGGATAAATATACTGAAACAGAATTAATGCGAATCCCACAGTAATTTTTCACCGGCTTTGACTGCTGTATTCAAAAAATTCTCGGTCGGTGGTATTGGACAGGAATAACCGGAAGTATAGGCGCAATAAGGATTGTAGCAATAATTAAAATCGATCAGAATTTTCTTTTTTCCAATAACAGATGCTTCCAGATATCTGCCACCACCATATGTTTCATCACTATTGGTTAGATCTGTAAACGGAATAAAAATATAATTCTTTAATGCCACAGGCTGAAAAACAGAAAGTGTACAGGCCACGCCGTTCAATTCAAAAGCAGCCTTTCCTATTTTGTAGTATTGTTTTTCCTTACCTGAGGAGGTAGGTATGGTAACTGTTTCTTTCCGCCTATTTTTTATAAAGGCAGCGTAAATTCTGTAGTCGGAATTTGCAGGATAAAAATGTAGTTCTTTAAATTTCAGGATCTCTTCCTTTTTCAAGGGAGAATGTGCGGTATCTTTCATCTCCTTGTTACGGTTTACACGGTATTGTTCCAGAGAATCTGCATAGGACTGCCCATGAAGATGATCAGTGAAAAAAAGCATCCCTCCTAGGAAAAAACTAATGCAAAGGAATTTCACGTAAATGTGCATAAAGAAGATTAAGTGGTAAACCCATTACATTATAAAAACAGCCTTCTATACGATCTATACCTATATAACCAATCCACTCCTGGACTCCATATGAACCTGCCTTATCGTAGGGTTTATAATGATCGAGGTAATAATCAATTTCAGCAAGAGTCAACTCTTTAAACCACACCTGCGTTGAACCTACAAATTGAGTTTGGAATGAGCTTGCCGTTATGCAGACTCCTGTATAAACAGTGTGTTTCTTTCCGGAAAGCAATTTGAGCATTTCAATTGCCTCCGTTCTGTTTTCGGGTTTGTTTAAAACCCGGTTATTGATCCAAACAATTGTATCTGCGGTTATCAAAATATCCTTTTCCTGAAGCTCTCCGGAAAAAGCATCCGCTTTCTTTTTACTTAAATACAGTACAATTTCATCTGCTTTTAAATGCTCCGGGAATTCTTCATCGGTTTCTTTGGTTCGGATAGCAAATTCGATGTCGAGCCCTTTTAAAAGAGCTTGTCGCCGTGGAGATTTTGAGGCAAGGAAAATGTTGTAGGATTGGAGGTGACTCAGCATCAGAACAGGAATAGGCTATACAACACGCCGGCAAACATGGCAAATTTCATCCATTTAGCAGCTCCGAGAAATCCATTTCTGTCGTTTGTTGATGAGGTGAGAAAACCACTATAAAGAATCGGGACGATCACTGCGAAACTTATAAAGATTAACCGGTACAATTCCAGCTGAAGAGAAAATACAATAAGAAAAAGGGGTACAAGCAAAAGAACAACCAGAGCTATAACCAGTTTTTTCGTTTTGGGAATTCCCCAAACAATTGGAACCGTTTTACATTTCTGTGCTTCATCTCCTTTCACATCCGCAAGGTCTTTTTGTACTTCACGAATGAGCGTTGTGAGAAATGCAAATCCTGTGAATACCCAAATTGCCTTCCATGAGAACGACAATTGTTCCAATGTAAAAGGATATCCTTCCGGAACTTCCTGGTACCTCAGCATCATGTCGGGAAGATCTGCCAGACCGGAGAGCAAAACAACCATTCCCGCCATTAAGGAAATAGTAAGGTTGCCCGAAAGAAATTGCCGCTTCAGGGACAATGAATACATCCATAACCCAAGCGTAGTGGACAAATGAAAAATCAATGGCCAGAAATTGTAGTATTTAAAAGTGAGGTAAACAGCAATTCCAATTGCAAAAAAATTCAGAAGGGTATGCCAAAGCATGGCAACTCGTTTTTTGATGTATTTTCCTACAATAACCTTCTCCGGCTTATTGATGCGATCGATTCGGATATCAAAATAATCATTGATAATGTATCCGGCGCCGGCAACAGACATTGTTGATATCACGAGTAAAAAGAAATCAAAATGCGTCATTGTAAAACAAAAGAGATCGGAGGTTTCATTTCCCTGCCAATCCATCCATTTACCACCAACCACAAAGTACCGCATCATATACATGGTAAATGCAATGATGAGTAGATTCAGGGGTCGTATAAGTCGTAGAAAATGAAACATTCGCCGGGCTAATATATTACATACCGATTAATTCACCCACACAAAAACATACACAATAAAAAACCCCGGTTGTTCCGGGGTCATTATCGTTTAAAAAAGAAGAATCTTTCGCTTGTTCGAACACTTGGCTTTTACCATATAAGCAAAATCGAGATTCGCTTCCATTACCAGCATCGCTGTAAAGGGGTGCGACTGCGTATAGGTTGTATAACGTGTTGTTCCAGGATAATGCGCCGGATAATTGTTTTGCTTCCCCTTTTCGCTGATAAGATCACTCAGGCCATAGGTGAATCGTGCGCCCATGGTAATCCCGAAATTTTCGGTACCCACAAAATAACCGCCAAAGCCAAGCGCCAGGATCGAATATCCTTTAATTAAATTCTCACTGATCTCTCCGTCGAGTGTAGCAAATTCCGGACGCTCATTAGTGCCTGATGCACTTCTGATAGTGGAGTATCCAGGACCAACTTCAAAGTAACGACCATCTTTATTATGACGGTACATCAGAATAAAATCAAGTGTTTTGAATTGCATGCCCTTTTTAAATTCGGGACTTGCACCGGAAACTGTATCTGTTACATTGTATTTAAAATCCTGCTTAAATGTTGATGCCATGACATCAAGTGTAAGCTCGTGCTCATCATTGAAATTGAATCCTACTTTTCCACCAATTCCATAACCATAGGCCAAAACATGGTTAAATTGCTGATCATTCATCAGGTTTTTATTCATCAGCCAGGTTGGACCCCATGCACCTTTGAAACCTATATCCAGCCAGCGCTGCGCAGAGATTGTTGAACTTATTACAATGGCCAGTGCCAACAGGAGGATAGATTTTCTCATTATCTTTGGTTTTCGGAAAGAATCAAAATTATCCAATTTCAGCAACCAAACAATACATCTATGAAAATCTTGCAAGGAAAAGTCGCATTAATTACCGGAGCCTCGAGAGGAATTGGGAGAGGCATTGCTCTACGGTTTGCTCAGGAAGGTGCTAACATCGCATTCACCTATGCGTCCTCAGAAGAAAAAGCAAAGGCTTTGGAAAATGAACTTAGCGCTCTCGGTATCAAGGCAAAGGGGTATAAATCTGATGCAGCAAACTTTGATCAGGCCATGCAATTGGTAGATGATGTGGTGAAGGAATTCGGAACACTTGATGTTCTTGTCAATAATGCAGGAATTACCCGCGACACACTATTGATGAGAATGACGGAACAGCAATGGGATGAGGTAATTAACACCAATCTGAAATCTGTTTTCAATCTCACAAAAGCAGCTCAGAAACCCATGCTTAAACAACGTAACGGATCGATAATCAACATGTCATCCGTTGTTGGAGTGAAAGGAAATGCAGGACAGTCCAATTATTCAGCTTCAAAAGCCGGAATTATTGGATTCACAAAGTCAATCGCCCTTGAATTGGGTTCAAGAAATATCCGAAGCAACGCCATTGCTCCCGGTTTTATCGAGACAGAAATGACGGAAGTGCTGGACGAAAAGGTGGTTCAGGGATGGAGAGATTCGATTCCTCTTAAAAGAGGCGGAACCACTGAGGATGTTGCCAATGCATGTTTATTCCTCGCCTCCGATCTTTCTTCGTACATCACCGGACAAACAATTCATGTTTGTGGTGGGATGCTTACCTGATTCCTGATCCATAACCTTGAAAATAATACTCAGTTATCCCCTATGGTACATTGTCTTCTGTCTTTCGGCCGGAGGACTTTATGCTGCCATTCTCTATTTCAGAGAAAAGCAACTGAGTGAAATACGTACCTGGCTTAAGGCATTGATTGCAACAACACGATTTGTTGTGATCAGTCTGCTCTCATTTTTTCTGCTTCAACCCCTTATTCGAACAGAAAAACGAAGGGTGGAAAAACCACTCATTGTAATTGCGCAGGATAATTCGGGATCTGTAATCATTGGAAAGGACTCTTCGTTTTACAAAGGAGAATACCTCGCAGAAATCGACCGACTAAAGAGCAAGCTCGAGGAAAATTATGATGTCCGCTCTTATACTATTGGTAACAAGGTAAGGGAAGGATTAAACATCGACTATACCGATCAGAGTACAGATTTAGGTGGATTGTTTGAGGAATTGTTTACGCGGTACTACAACAGGAATCTTGGTGCAGTAATTCTCGCCACCGATGGCATATTCAATCAGGGCACATCACCGTTATACAGTGCAAAAAGACTGAAAGGAGTTCCTGTATTTACTATTGCTATGGGAGATACTACCATTAGAAAAGATCTGCTTATTGGAGAAGTCCTATACAATCGACTTGCTTATTTGGGCAATGAATTTCCCATTGAAGTAACTATTGATGCCGGCAAATGCAAAAGCGAAAAAGCAGAAATCAAAATTCTAAAAGGAAATGAGCCTGTTGCTTCCAAAGTTGTTCAAATCGACAAGGATCAATTTACCACGAAAGTAAGTTTCAAACTCGAAGCAAGAACACCCGGAATTCAGCGTTATCGGATAGCTGTAACGCCGTTGAATGATGAACTCACTATTCTGAATAATCATCGGGATATTTTTATTGAAGTTCTGAACAGCAAACAAAAAATCCTACTCCTCGCTCACAGCCCCCATCCCGACCTTAA
>DEHO01000064.1 GCA_002351955.1 Flavobacteriales bacterium UBA2798 | reverse complement strand
ATTACAAATACGTTGGATTTAGTCAAGATAATGAAGGTAATTTTTATACTCCAGAAGGTTCAGTTTCATCCGCCTCTGTAACTATTGATGGAACTGTAATTAATTATTCATCTGAGATAAATGATGGATTTGCATCTCATCAAATTCAATATTCAACTACTGAAGGTATTTGGGATCCAGGAGGAACAGCGGGATATACAATTCTTCAGGGAAAAAATACCAATAGGTTTCAAGATATTATCAAATCCGATGTAGGAGAAAATTGGGTACAAATTGGAAATACACCGTTAGTGTTTACCGGAATTCAAGGAAACAATATGGNNTATGATCCACCATTAGTTCCCTTATATCCAGAACAGTTCGCGCTTCTTGGACCTTTAGGAAAATCATTACATTTTTCGTTGCTTGCCGCAGGTGCAAACGTTTTCGGTCAAGGAATGGCAAATAAATGGGATTTCTCCCAGATTGATTGGACTGGACCACTATTTGCATATTTTGGTGCGAAGACAGGAAATTATAAAGGAGCATTACTATATTCCGGATTAGATGCATCATTTGATTATTCCTTTGCAAATGGATACAGAACTTTATTAAATAAAACCCCGTCACAATTTATAATTGATTTTGGATTTGGTTTTTCGTCAAATTTGATGTATTCAACTCTTAACCCCTCTACACCATTAACATATTTTGGTGCATTCACAATATCCTCTCTTGCAGGCGCTACATCAGTTCCATTTAATTCGACTTTTAAATTTTAAATATGAAGATCCTGATTTATTTAAACCTTTTACTCCTTCTTTCATTTAAATATGAAGGGGTTGCAAATATTTGTTTGAAAGGGAAAGATCCATTCAGTATTGCTCTTGGAGATACCATTGAATTTTTATCAACCCCATTTAAAGAAACTGGTGTTTTAAAGGGATTTACTATTGCATACTATTATGATCTGGGAAATCAGAAATTTCTATGCAGAAATAAAGTCTGTGAAGAAATTAAAATGGAGAAAAACTTCATGACTATTCATCAACAAAGTAGAATAATTATTTCTGAGATATGTATATCTTTAGAAGAAAAAAGAGACAGTATTTTGGAGAGTCCGTATCCTCTAATAAACATAAAATGCCGTAAATGACTTTTGCGCAAGTTGATATTCCTTTCACAATTGTATATTTGGCACTTTTGTCGCCTAATTATTTCAAGCGAAAAAAGTTACTTAAAAAGGCTCTGATTTCAGACATAAATAAAGATACCAACTCGACAATTATCATTCAATATAGTTCTTTTAAAAGATCGAATTATGCCTACATGTTGCTCTTTTCGTATAGTTTAATAATTGCATCTTTTGCATATTTATTTATAGGGACATTGATAGAAGGGTATTTATTCATTTCTTCATTGATGGGTATGATTTTGATCGGAAAATTATTTAGAACTGTTTTTCAACGTTACATTGGGAAAAAGACCGTTAAAATTGTATTTAATGATCAGGGAGGTTATATTTCATGTTATTTTAATGGTGATATTAATGTGGTTTTCACTAATAAGGTGAAATTTATAATTGATAAAGAGTATGGGGGGTATTTATTTGAAGAGGGAATTGATTACAAATATGATAAAGGATATTATCATCCCTTAATTCACTGGACCTCTCTTTTGCCAAATAGCATAGTGTATTTTCCATTAAGTTTAGCTGAAAGAGAAAAATTTTGTAGGTTAATGGATAATTACAATTTCACTTACGCTGATAAAAATTGACGTCAATTATCGAATCTGTATCTTTTTAAGAAAGGTTTTTTTCAAATATGCATGACTTTTACCCAATTAGGATATTACTTCAAAACCTACAACGGTGTCCATATGAAGACTCCCCCGAAAATAGCTACTATTAGAATTACTAAATTTCGTAGTCTTGAAAAAGCAAGAAGAAGATTTATCTTTCCATTTAAGAAAATGACGATTATAGAGGCAATTAAAATAAACAAGCCACTTTCAAAGGTTTAAGATATTTGTTACATTCACCTCCATGAGGATTGAAAACCCCGTAAATAGCCTTCCTAAGCCGTTTTCAGGCATAAAATACCCCGCCTGTTATTCAAGGTCACATCGCCAGCCCCAATCAATTAGCTCTCCACCATTTTTTTGGTCCTCATCATACTCTTCACACTTAACCTCTATCTCTTATCTAAATTACAACCCCTTCGGGATGCTGATGCCGGGAAGGAATGGTAGTCAGGATGAGTATAGGTATGGGTATCAGGGTTCTGAAAAGGAAAACGAAATTGTAGAAAATGATTACTCTACACATTATCGCCTATTGGACACAAGGATTGGAAGGTGGTTTAGTTTGGATCCAGTTACGCAATCATGGCAAAGTCCTTATTGTAGTATGGATAATAATCCAATAGCTCTTAATGATCCATTGGGCAATGTTGTAGAATATGGAACTTCTAATACTGGTATTTTTAAAAAAATCGGCAGGTGGGCAAGAAGTCTTTTCCTTAGATTGTTTAACAAAAATTTCAGAGCTGAATTTAATAGAAGAAAAAATGATGTGGATGCTTCAGGTAATCCTATCACTCATATTATGACGTTCGATAAAGATGCTAGAAGATTAAGAGATGGTGGAGAACAAAGGGAATTTATAAATGGAAGTGATAATTTCAAAGAGCATAATAAACTTTGGGTATTTGGTAAAGAGCGGGCGCAAAGTCATGGACATGAAGATCCTACTCCTCAAACACCTGAGAAATTGATCACATTTAAGTTAAACTGGCCTAAAATTAAAGTGCGTTGGGGGGCTATAAATGATCTTTCAGGTGATGGTGGTCCGAATCGAATATCATTTATTTCTTGGGGGCTAGGTGATTGGAGAAATTATAATTTCTTCTTTCAGGAACGCAACTACATTTATCCTGATATTCCTGGTGTAAAAAGAATCTACAAAAATATGGAGCATTCTCTATTGGCAATAAGATGGAAAAACAATAAAGGGTATGAAAATTGGATCTCATTTGGTCATGCCCTAAAAATTAGTGGGGTTGAAGTAAAATTTCATTTTAAAACATATAAAATTGCTCCTCTAATAAAATTAATAAAATCGATCCTATAATCTATAGTATATTTAAAATTTTATCAATGATTTACAACTAATTTATAGATATTATATATTGAATTTTTATTTGTTGAATGACAATCTTTTCGAATTAGAAAAAAACATGTTACGGTTAACGTTTATACTTTTATTAACTTCCATCTTTTCATCATTTAAATCAATTCCTGAAGAAAAATATTTTAATTTAAAGGATACTAATCAAAACTTAAATATAAACATTTCAGATTCAATTGATATTTTTCTATTTGGTGGGATACACTATTCTAAGAAATCCAGTAAAATTGAACAAATAGTTTTTCGATACTTATATAATAGGTATCGTCTCAAAAATGTTTTTTATGAATGCTCTTATTCAACAAAATACATTTTTGATGAAATTACCAAACGCTCGAATTATTTAAATAAAAATATAAAAAAAATAATTCGTAAAAATTATAATTCACTGAATTTCCTTTTTGATAATAAAAAAGAAATTATCAATGGACAAATACAAATAATACCAGTAGACATTGAAGGCGCCTTGTACTTGTCTATATCTGCTATTTATGACATAATAAAAAAAGAACCTAATTTTAATATTGAGGTGATTAATAAGTATAAGTGGTTAACCGAGAATAAATTTGAAAATAGAGAAATTTCACCCTACTTATCATCAATTGTTTCAGATAGTGTTTATTTTAATAAAATCAATAACAATTACTTATCCTTAATAATAGATGACTTAAACCATTCCAATAAATTTTATTCACTTATTAATGAAAATAATATAAACAAGGCATATAATTGGAGAGAACTATATATAACTCAAAATATAATAAAAAATTATAACGGTGATTCTAAGTATTTTGGAGCATTTGGCTTAGCACATATTTCTTTCGAAAAAGAAGAAGTAATCGGGTTTCAACCATTGGTGCAACGACTTATTAAGGCAAATATATCTTTCAATTGTTCGACACTTTTTGAATCTTCAAAAATGCAGGAAGTAAAAATGCAGGAAATTTGTTTAGCGCCATTTTCATATCCAGAAAATAACAAATTAATAGATAGCCTTTTAAAAAGAACATCTCGAGATGAATTTATGATATTAAGTTCAGATTGGGGTATTTTTTCTTCTTTATTTAGGCATAACTTCTTATTCTTAACTAAATGAATTTGAATATCCCCATATTTTGCCATTGCTCTTACCCAAGCCACAACCCCTTCGGGATGCTGATGCCCGGGAGGAATGGAAGCCAGGATCAGTACAGGTATGGGTTCAATGGGCAAGAGAAAAATGATGAGATTGCTGGGGCTGGAAACTCTTATACAGCGGAGTATTGGCAATACGATTCGAGGTTGGGAAGAAGATGGAATATTGATCCTAAAGGAGTTTCGTTTATTAGTTCTTATACTTGTTTTGCAAATAATCCTATCATTAACGTTGATGTGCTTGGAGATACAACATATCGATTTGACAGGAAAACAGGTAAATATATAGGGATGACTGATCTTGATAAACCTGGTTCTGTGGGAATGATTGTGAAAGTTACCAAAATTCAATTTGAGATTTTCGGAGAAAAATTTAATATTGAAAAAGCAGAAAACGTTGCATCATTTTCATTCGCCGATCCAATTAATGACTCTAAAGCGATTAGAGATGGGAAAATTACAAGAGTTGTTTTTCCCTCAAATAAGCAAATTCATAAAGCATTAAAAAAATCAGGAGCTTACAATAAAGAAAACCAAGGAATTATTACCGGTACGGAGTATCTGAATAACCATAGTAATTATGCACAAAACGATGGTGCTACTGATTTTCTTTCAACTTCAGGTGAAATATTTAGTGGAAACAGAGGTATGATTGCCGGCGATAGGTTATACTTGACTTATTCTTTGAAAGATGGATTAGTGGCTCACAATAACTATAATTTTGGAAATTTCCTGTGGGGTGCAGCAGCTAGTGCATTAGGAGTGCCGGAAAAACTTGCCAAAGCAGGTGCACATGTAAATAATATTTTCAATGACGTAAATAATCAAGGAAAACCAATGGAAGAACGTCAGTTAGATTCTGCGGATGACCAAAAGTCTATAGGGGCTGGCTTTAATTGGCAAAGAGAAAATAAGGAACCGGAAAAGGAAAATTAATTATGAAGACATTAAATATATTAATCTTGTTTTGTCTATTTGCATGCGATTCAAATATTGCAAAAGAAATGAACGAATCTAATGATTTGGTAAATTGTGAGAAAGAGAAGAAACTAGCCTCAAGCTTTAGCGATGAAACTTTAGCACAATTTATGCACTTCGACTTGGGATATCGAAATAATGAATTGATTTTAATTTCATATGAGTTTTCGCAAGACAGTACTGGGACAGCCTACTATTTTTTAACGCGGAAGGCTTCAAAATTAGAGTTTGCTGAAAATTTAGAAAATAATGAAAATTTTGAAAAATTATTTGATAGAACCTCAAAAGTCATCAGCTTATTTATTGAATTAAATCTTAAGGAGGTTAATTGGAATCCCGATAGCCAAAAACTATATATATTGAGTTTTGACGACGTTAATATTTCCTATAAGAGGCACAATAATTTTTGGGATTTAGAAAGCTGTCCACCAAATACCAAAACTAAGTAGCACAGCGTGTTTTAATAAGAGCGCAAGTAGCGAAAAACATCGGGTAAATCTCGAAATAGTGAATTATAGGTAGAACATTATCGGATTTTAGACAATGGGACAGAATTATTAATTATGTTTTTTAACCAGATTATTTAGTTCATCAACCTGATGAATTTCTCTCGCTTTATCAAACCCCACCCATTTTCCATCACTATCTAACCCCCTGTTGGCAAGTTCTCTGCGCACCATGTAAATCAAGTCGAATTCGCCTTTCATAGCATCGACTAGAACACGGTTATTGGTTGAGCCAAAAATATAGGTCGGGTTTTCATCGTCTGATCGGTTGGCAAATAATTCAGGTTGAAATTTCTCCCGGTTTCGTGAAGAGAGCTTCCCATTTTTGGCTTCCCATTCAGCCATAGCCTTTTTCATTGAAATAAAGAATTTATTGAACTCATGGTTCAGGTTATCCATCATCTCTACAAAAACACCATTCCTTTCCTGAGCAATTTCAAGGATTTCAATGTACTGGCTGTCGGTTAATTCCAAGTCCCACGATCTTTCAAGTACATCCTTCATAGTCCTTACACCTCCATGAAAAACAAAGGGCTTTTTTTTCTGAATTTCCTTAACAGGCTTTTCTTTGCTCTTCTTTACTTTCTGTTTTGCTTTGAGTCGTGCTTCTCCTGAAGGCGTAAGTTCACCCCCCATCTTCTTCCAAATTTCACCGGGTATTTCTTCGCGTATGGCAGTGTCGCAATTAAAACTCGCGTAATCCATTGCTTGCTTAAACTTCTTTTGCTTGTACAGGTCATAAATGTGCCGGAGTTGCTTGTGATCGCGTTCGTCCATATACTTTGGCCTAGTCCATGCGGGGTATGCGTCTTTCTTTTTACCCGAAACACCCTCTAATTTGGTTTCAGAACGCGTATCGTCCTCAAAGATGGACATTTCCCCGCCCTGATTGAATCGGCCAAACTGGACGGCCTTTCCGCGCTCCGGGATTTCAATCACGATATCCACATCATGCTGGAAGGTATTTGCTCCACGAAAGTTTCCGGTTTTTGTGGTTTGGAAAACATAGACAAAGGATTTTTCCGGATTTTTTTCTTTGAGGCTTCGCAGATCTTCAGGAGAAAGATTCAGGGAGTTTGTTGAGTCCAGGAAAATAAAATCATAGGATGACAAATCCTCCGGTATGCTTTCACTTATGATTAAATTTTCGTGCGTAGCGTTCTTTTCTTCCAGTTTTTTGGCAAATGTAACCCCGAACTTTTCTTCTTTGGCAACATATAAAACCATGCCGAAGTTTTTAGCCAAATATCCTGCGAAGTCAACGGCAAGATAACTTTTACCCATCTTAGGTTTACCAAAAACCATAGCTGTAAATCCAGCGCACGGATCGCCCATTAATTCCAGCCATTTTCCGGTAAAACCAAGACAGGAAAATTCTTTTTTAGCGAGTTCAATACTTGGTACAATTTCTCCTTGAGTGCTTTCTTTTTCTTCGTGGTATATCCCGGAAAGTTCTTTTGACTCAATCTTTTTATCGTCATTCTTTTTGTTCTCTCGATTCTCATAGTTGATAATCACTCCGTATAATTCTTTCAGCCATTCCTCACCTAAAACCATTCGGCTAATGCTGGTAGTTTGGTTATAGAAATAAATTACATGCTTTTGTATTTTCACGATTTGCTGCGCATAAGGAGAGTATTTCCTGATTTTTTTAGAAGCAATAGCATTTTGAAGGTCATCAATAAAGGGTTTAATGTCTTGCTTTTTCAAGAGCCTATCACGAAACTCAAGAAACCGTTTTATAAACTTAATTTCTTGCTTGGGATCGTATTCCTTCTTTCCACCCGACAAACCAAAAGTTGATTTAGTTTCTTGCAACCATTTTTTATCGCGCTTCTTCAATTCTTTTTCAAGAGCCGTTTTTCTAATCTTAATTTCTTCAGGCGTAGCATCACCTTCGATTTCGGCATCGATTTCCATTCGGTAGATCATTTTCAAATTTTCGGTATCCTGCCATTGGTAATTTTTAGCATCTTCCTTGGCTTGCCGGATGTATGGAGGGTCGTTTACTCCGTCAAGTCCATTGTTATGCTTTAAAAATTCTCCCAGCTTTTCAAATGCCAGCTCTGCAATACTCGTAAACGACTCGTTGGACTTCAGGCGAGACCAATCCTTTCCCTCATCCGTCATTTTCATGATGTACAAATGAGCTTGTTGGATTTCTTCCGGCAGGTTTTCGATACCTGTTTTTTCAACAGAAGCGATGTAGTTGTTTTTAGTAATCTTCATTGCGCGGAAAATTTTAATCGTTGGAGTTTGCGTTTAATTTGTGAAGCCGTTGGTAGTTTTTCAGAGGAATAAACAATAGGAGTAATCTTTTTTGGGTCGTAATTCATCACCATCATTTCCGTCTTGGTTTTGTTGGTGAGTTTGGTTACAGCAACGGCCTTGCTCATTTTTTGAACCTTCCATTTGTATTTGCGGATGTATTTAGTCAGCAGCGTTGAGGGATAGCTGCTGAGTAAAAATTTGCCTTTTACTTTGGAAAGTTTGATGAGCAGTCTTTCGTACTCCTCTTCGGTGTAGCCTTTGTAGTGTCCCTGATCAGAACCTATGTAAGGAGGGTCAACATAAAAGAACGTTTCTTTTGAATCAGCGCGGTCAATTACTTTCAAGGCATCGTTGTGTTCAACCTGGACTTTTTTTAATCGGTCGGCATATTCTTGAGAGAACGCATCGCGCTTTTTTGCAACGGCTGCTTCTTTGGAATCATCTTTCCCAAAACCCCAAGAGCCGATCAAGGAAGAAAAACCCTGATTGGTAGCTACCCAAAAAGCCCAAGCCCGCTTCACGTCATCGAACATATCCGGATTGGCATAAACGACCATTGCTTTTTTATACAGTTCACGCGAATGCAACGATGCTCGTACTTCTTTCTGCAATGCATCAAACTTCGTTTTTGCCACCCGGAAGAAATTCACGACCTCGGAATTGATGTCGTTAATGATTTCTACCTCTGAGGGCGGTTTAGCGAAAAACAAAGCCCCACCACCAAAAAAAGGCTCACAATAGATTTTGTGACTCGGAATCAATGGTATAAGGTGTTTGAGCAATGCTTGTTTGCCTCCGTAATAGGTGATGGGGGTCTTCATTTATTCGCTATTTTTGGTAAAACAAAATTTATGAGTTGGTTTAGTGATTTCGACAAATTGCACGTTACTTCGAAAAGCGCAATACTATCGTTGGTAGTATTATTTCCGTTTTGGTTTGTTTCCATTTATTTATTCAACAGACCGCTATACAATCAGGGAGACCTATACATAATTGGAGCATTGTGTTTTTGTTTTTCTGTCACCTATTTTGCTTTAAATCTTCTTTTGGCGGCATTGGCGATTTACATCACGGACTCAGAAGATGAAGATGGTTCAGCAACTTTTGTAATCGGTGGCATTATTTCTGTTCTTTATTTGTCCTTGTCGATTTTATTCTGCTACTGGATGGAATGGGGATTCAAAACATTTGTTTTTGTTGCGTTCTTATATTTAATAATACGAACAAGTGTTACAGCCATATTAGCAGTTTTAAAATCTGATGATCCTACTCCTAAAACAGGGGAACAAAATTCTACCGATGAATCAACAAATCCATAAAGATTATATCGCTGATGGAGGATGCTTATCATTGTCATCCTTCTCATTTATCAAACTGTAAATCGTTTCACCAAGTACAGCACCAAAGAACCCGGAGATCATTACAATGGGAACCGCATCCTTTTCAATATGCTTGGCATAGAAATACCCGCATAGAGAAGTGAGCAGCGTAACAGTCGAAATCAATCGTTTCTCGTTCATAAAAATTACCTCCTGTTTTTAGTGATGGGTTAAGTAAAATGAAGTGCAAACTCCGGCCAGTACCAGTACGGCTCCCTGATAAAGCCGCTTTTTGAAATTCTGTCGTTTGAGTTTTTTCTCGGTGAAGGCCAATTGCTCCGTTTGCCGTTCGTGGCTTTTGGAAAGCAAGTAGAAATTCTGTTCTACTTGTTTAACTTGTGTATCACAGATGGAAATAAGTGAATCGCGGTTTTCCATTTGTTCTTTTAGAAGCAAAATCTCCAATCGGCATAAACTATCCTGTGCTTGTGTATGAAAAACATACTCGTTGCTGAGATTGGCAAGCGAATCAAAAGCCTCTTGGTTTTTTACAAGGCTGGTATCATTGTTATAAGAAACAATGGTGGATTGCAGTTGAAAGCGCAGCGATGCGTTTTTATACCGCAGCCCGGTGAGCAGGGAATCCGTCTTCAGCACTTTTTCTGAAAGGCGGGCATTGACCCTTTGCAGGGAATCGAATTTCTCCCGGTAGACTTTATTTTCATGTTCTACCTTTTGGGTAAGTTCACGAGCGTACTGCTTTTCGGATTCTTTTCCCTGTTCGTATAATCCCATTGGGTCAGGACGGAAGAGTTGTACAACAGCAAGACAGAAGAACAGGAAGAAAAAAGTCAGCGACAATCTTTCTCTTAATTTGAGTTTAGTTGGTTGGTTCGTCATTGGAATTTTGGTTAAAGGGTTTTACTTTTTTTTCGATGGAATACCCGAAGCATCCGGCTGCAATGAGGGAAATGAAGCCGTAAAAAATATGTTCGGGACAAGGGAGCAGGAAAAACTGTTCGCCAGCCCACGCGATCAGGGTAGCCACCATGAAGATGGCCACCACTGTTTCGCGCAGGGAAAACATTCCGTGCTTGTCTTTGAGAATATTTTCAAAGAAGGATTTCATGTTTTAGAAAAGTTTGGAAAACAGTTTTCTAAAAAATCCCGGTTGCGGAGTATTCACAACATGAATATCCACTTTGATGTTATTCAAATTCCTGCTTTGGTTGATGCAAACCGAATACGGTGGTTGCGGTTGATTCAGGGATTGCTGTGCAATGGACAGCAGGGTGTCAAAAAACTCGTTGGAGTTGTTTTCTACAGTTGGTGTGTCTTTCATAAATTTTAATTTGTTAATGTTGATTGATTTTGGTTTTCTTGGTTTTCAGAAGAGGTTAAGAGGTAAAGCAGCGTGGCGGTGGAGGCTCCTACAGCCAATGCGCCATAAAAAGTTCTGCGTAGCTTGGCACGTTTGATGGCACGTTCATCTATGAGCGTATAACTAAAGCGATTACCGTAGAGGGAACGGTGTCGCTCGGCCATTTGCATAAAGTGGTAAAAATCCGATGCGTTTTCAAATACCTGGCACCCGGCAGAGAACTTTTCGATGTAGGGAGTTTTTCCATACATCATAGCGCGGTGAATGTTGATGCCGAAAAGTCCTGTGTGGTAATTTCCGTTGTAAAAATCCAATACCGAATCCCGGTTGTAGTCACGGATTACCCTGACAGGTTTTCGTTGCACTAAGGCTGCGTAAGTGTAATGAATGCCGATTTGATAAGCATCGATGTATTGCCCCTGCGCGAGAATAGCGGTTCCTTCAGGTCGCATAGGGTCATGCAGCCAAAAAGTACCGGGATCGGTTGTGCAGCGGAAAATATGATACTCCCAACGGCCATTGCCGTCTTTATAGAATACATGAAAATGATCGTCAAACTGCCCGGAACGCGTCTGCGGTGAACGAATACCCCAAATGTTTAACTGGTAGGGTTTATCGTAAATCACGTACTTGTTCTTGCGAGCAATTGATTTAATTTTTCCAAGCATTCCCATTTTCAAAGAACTCTTTTAGTTAATCGAGATCAGGTTGATCCAAATCAGGTACATAATTTTTGATCCACTCCTTTACATTGAAGTTTGGACAGATACGTCCTCCTTGGTTGGGGAATTCATAATGACCTTTTACTTCAGCACCGGGATATTTTTCGGTCAATGCCACGATTTTGTCGAATAGTGAATTCTCCTGAGCGCGGGTCATGGTGTTCACGCGTTTTTTATCCTTTGTTCGTCCACCGATGTAACAGATATTAATGCAGTTTTCGTTAAAGCCCAATACTCCGTTGGATGGTTTTTTCTCGTCCAGCAGTTTTTCTACTTCACCGTTTGCTTTGATGATGTAATGGTATCCCGGATTTTTCCATTTCAGGTGTTCTTTCCAATACTTTTGAATCGCTTTCACTTCGGCATTGGAAAGAGTATCGGTGCAGTGAACCACGATGTATTTAATGTTTCTCATAAATTTTTACAGTTGAAGATTTGACAATGACTTTGAGGTTTCTCTCCAGCAAGCGCATGAGCGTTAGTCCGTTTTTCTCTTTGAGTTTGTAGCCCACTACCATTTTTGCAGGGACTTTCACTTTCACCTTATTCTTTGGGTCGATCAGTTCAGTAGGTGCAGTTGTAATCAGTAGCGGGTGTTCCTGTGCTGGTAAACCCGAAAGCGTCCAAACCTTCCCATCGAATTTCAACCCGATGCGAATGAACTCCAAGCGCATTTTATCACGTTGATCAGAACTTAAAAATGGAGCGATAGCAGCAGTTACTACCTGAACCGGAGGCAAAAACCAATCGGTGAATTTTTTATATTCTTCGTTGACGGCTTTATAATCGGTGAGATTCCGGATTGTTTTAACCGTATCGAGAATACCTTGATAGCTTTTTGAATCAATCGCCTTTTTTAGGTTGGTCGCAGTTGATTTTGCGTTGAGTGATCCACTTTTTAAAATGATGTTGTATAAACTCTCATCAATTTGTTTGGGATAACCCGCTTTAGTAAGACCCGCTTCTAATTCGCTTCCAAAATCTCCATCAGCACCATATTTCGGAAGAATGGTTTTTCCGTATTTATAGAGCAATGCATCCTGAACGGCTTTTACTCGTTCTCCTTTACTTCCTTTTTTCAAAGGGAATTCATCTTTGCGAACCGGAGTTGTCGGTGTGNNGTCCAAGAAGAACCGGATGAACCGCTGCCGGAAGATTGGCTTGAAGAACTGCTGCTGGTTTGCGATTTTGTTTCGCCTGCATCGTCTGCATCATTTTCTGTATGGGTAACATTATCTTTTCCTTTGAGCCATTTCCAGCCAAAAAATCCACCTACCGCAGTAGCAGCTACACCCAGACCGATAAGGATCGCCTTTTTGTAGTTCTTTTTTTTAGGTTGTTGGTTAGTATTGATTGTTTGTTCGGCCATAGCTAAAAATTTAGGATTTTGGTTTTTTGTGAAGGATGCCCATGTACTCATCGATGTAGGATTGTGATAAATCACCTTCGAGATCGTCTTGCAGGATGTTGCCGTACTTTTTGTAGTATGCACTTTCGATCTTTTTGTAATCGGCCTGCGTGGGGATTTCCATGAAAACGGCTTTGATGGCATCTTCATCCGTTCCGGGAAATATCCCGTACCAAATGCTCATGGCGTTATAGAGGCGAACGGCAGCAGCTGTATGGTTGTAAGCTACTTTATCGCCTTTCTTTTCCGGCTTGCCGGCAATGATGGCCATCATCTCGTTGTATTCTGCTGTGGAGAGATCCCCTTGGAGATCTGCCGTGAGTGGGTTACCATAAAGTTTTTTATAGGAAGCAGCTACTTTTTTGAATTCATCCTTGGAGGGAATATCACGGATGACTTTTCGAAGTGCTTCTTCATCGGTTCCCCAACCAAACCACATATCATTGTCCAAAGCCATGCGGATTTGTTTGGCAACAGAAGCGGAGGAATCTACATCGAGCGATTTTTTCTCCTGTGTATTGGCCACCTGCTTACGTACGGCTTTGGAAAGAAGAAAAATCGTTCCCCCGGCAACCACCAGTCCAAGGGTGGAATAAATCACAATCTCTTTCAGGTTGAGTTTATCCTGTGCTGGAGCGATGGGTTGTCCACCTGCTGCTTGGATGGCTGCCTGCTTTTGCTCCGGGGTCATATCCTTTGCAACAGCAGCAGCCTGAATTGCCACCGGAACCATTCCGAGTTGTTTGGACTTTTTTCTTTTGATATGTTTTTTAGTTCGCTTCATTACACACCAAGTGCTTTTTTGGCAAGGGCAAGTTTGATGGGATCGTTTTCAATGATGTCCGAGAGTTTTGCGAGTTCCTTTGCAGAGAGTTTTTTCGCAATGGTTTTGAGGGCTTTCGCCTTTTGATCGGCTTCCTTCTCCGAAGGAGCTTCAATTACAATGTCATATTCAAATTTCATATGCTGTTTTTGTTTTTTTTCTTTTTTCAGGCACAGGGATTCCCTGCCGGGGTCATGTGATGACTCCGTTTTTTTCTTCTTTGGTCTTAGTAGGGATTATTCTTCCGGTAACTTTACGTCAATGAGATCGGCCACTTTTTCAATGAGTTCTTCGTTTTCGATGAGTTTATCGTTGATCATAATGAGCAGTCCGTAATCATCCTCTTCGAGTTTTTCTTCCATGCGGTGCATGAGTTCGACAAATTCTTTTTCTTCTTCCGTGAGCGCAGGCTGTTTTTTGCGAATGGTCACTTCTTCTTCCTCGGAATCATCCGTACCGCTTAATCCTTTGTTTCCGTCTTTGGAATTTTGCAGGATGAGAAGTTTGATCCAGTCCGGAGGGTTTTTGGCAATCTCCATGAACTTATCCAGTAATTGCGATCCTTTGCTTTGCACTTCCTGACGGAGTGTTTCAATTCCTGTCTGAAGGCGCATGATGTAATCTTCCGCTTCCTTTACTTTTTTCTCGCGGTCATCGAGTTTTTCTTCCAATGAAACAATACGGTTGTTCATGCGCTCTTTTTCGAGCATATCCTGCATCATTTGTTTGACTTCTGTTCCGCTTAAAAATCCCGGAGGCGTTGCTGTAGTAGTTTGTTGCTGCACGTTACCAAGATTTTCATTTAACGGTTTATCATTATCTCTTGAAAAAACGTGCTTGGTGCAAGCCGGAGTTCTAACTCCGCGATATACGGTAACAATGATTTTTCGCGTGGTGGGATGAATAAAAGTTTTGTAGGTATCGAACATCTCCAGTACTGGTGTGCGCTGCACTACACGAAGACCGTCCACTTCAATTTCAAAACTCTGAGGTCGTCCCGCCTTGAGCGACATATCCAAAACGCGTTTGATGTTTTCCAAAGAAGCCGGATCGTAGGGTTGCTCCACAGTGTCGATCGTAGGTTGTATGTTGTTTTCGTTTTCTTCCATTTTTTTATTTATAAGGGATGACTTGAATAAAGCGCACTCTGGCAATGGCTCCCCCGGTATGCCGGATGGTGATTTTTCCGTGATGCTCGTACTGCATTTCATTGGCGTTGGTATTGGCCAGTTCAAAAAATCCGTTCTGACTTTTGATCTGTAAGCGGGCGGGTTCTTCCACCAAAATGTAAAAGCTGTTATAGGCTTTTTCCACGCGGGTTTCTCCTTGGCGAATGATAAAGTGCTTTAAGCGGATATGGTAGTTGTCGCCAAAGCCGAGTTCATGCATTCTGCGTTTAATGTATTCCTGTGCCAAAGCCGGTGTCATGGTTTTTCTTTTAGTTGTTGGTAGATATACAGATCAATTTCATAGCGGACGTTCCTTCCCGATATCACTCCCCAATTGTCATGGATGTATCCGTGAACGATGGCAGTATCGGCATCGACTTTTACTTTCAGGCTCTGCGGAAACTTTGCGTGTGAATAATTGTTCACCCGAAAAACGCCACCCGTATAATCCAGTAAACCATAATTGGCATTGTCCAGGATTATTTTTCCGAAGTAAAAAACACCTTCACGTTGGTTACTTGAAAGCGAGAGTTCACCAATGATCACTTCCGGTTGGTAGGGAGAGCGGCTTTTGAGTTCCGTTACCACACCGCTTTCTGCATCCGTAATCAGGCGGACTTTATACCACAGCCCGGTGATGAACTTCGCATTGTTTGAAAGAGGGATTTCAAAATGCTTGAGTTCACCTTGTCGGTTGATGGCTACCGTATGAATGATGAGTCCTTCCATTGGTATTAGTCAATTACGATTTCACAGTCGAAATACAACAGCACGGTATAGGCAGCAAATACGGTACGTCCATCGGGCTTGTCGGTGTATTCTATTTTTACCTTGCCGTTTCCGATAATCACCTTTTTAAGTGGCCAGTAACGGTTATCGAGATTAGCGTTGATGCCGTTCATGACGCGTTGCACGGCATGGTTATCGGGAAAGTATTCCTTGTTGTTAATCTCCAATCGTGCGTACCCGCGATGGTACATCAGATCGGGTTTTTCACTGGAGAAAGCAACCCCGTGTACTTTTTTTACGCTTTTGTCCAGTTCAAAGGTCTCCGATACTTTTTGTCCGGCAGCTGTGATCTGTATTTCAAAAACTTTGGGTACGCTATGCAATTCGTTTTCTTCCATTTTTTTATTGTTGCGTTGGTGGTTTTAATTTTTTTCAGGTTCGGGATTTCAGGTTTGCATTCAAGCAGACCTGAAATCCGTTCCTGTTTTTCATTTAGGAATAGGTATTCCTAAAGAACTCGCCCTTTAGGGCGAAATCGCCATTATGGCGTGGTGATCGTTCCGTGGAGGCCAGCGAAGATGTAGGTGTTCGCTGCGATGCCGTCCATTGTGCCCAGCTCGATAGTCAACTCAATCAGTACGTCATCCTGAATGAGTCGCGGGTTGGAGAGTTTGTAATAACCCATTGGCACAAGGTTCAGATTGGAAGTCTTGAACAGGTTGTTGGAAGTATCCGGAACGATTTGCTTTTTGTTGGCCTTGAGAGAGAACTCACCGTTGGCAATGGCCGGGAAAAGTTCAATCTTGTCGTAGTTGGTAGCGATGATCTTGTCCTTGGTGGCATCGGCAGAAACTCCGGCCAACAGGATGATACCGCTAACCAGCATAGACTGGTTTTTGGGAAGTTTCGCGTTGGAGATATTGCGAAGACCGATTTCCTTGTCGTCCTGCGTCTCGAACATTTTAATGGTTTTCGAGGAAGCGGCTTTGATGGAATAGATCACCGTATCTGCCAAGCGCAGTTCACCTTTTCCCAATCCATCTTTGATGTGCTTTTGCAGTTCGGGAAAATGCTTTTCCATTTCTGCACGCGATCCTTTTGACGGGAATGGATTGCCCACTAACTTTTGCATGGTCTTAGCGCGTTGCACCATTGGCATGGCTTTGATGGCAGCGTTGAGTTCTTCGCTTTCCATCATTTCAGTACCCATCAACGCACCTGCGTTGTTGTACTCTTCGATTGCTGATAATTGTCCTAACATTTTTGTTTTGTTTTTTGAGTTTTACTTTTTTTCTGTTTTGATTTAGGCAGTTCTTTCCCGGATGGAGAAGTGCGCAGCTTCTCCATGTGGCGAGTAAAATCTCGCCATTAGCCGTTAAAAAACTGGGGTGGCTTGCTTAGTAGATTTTTTCCTCTTCTATGGGAAGAAACCTGTCGTCATCACCGAAACCGGACATATTCTCCGAGGTGCTGATTTGATTTTCCTGAGCGAAAGAATTAGCCGACTCGCGGATTTGCTCTTCGTACTTTTCCAATTCAGCCAGATCTGCCGGGTCAGGTTCAGCCTGTGGATGCGTGTAGTATTTTACTTCACCCATGCCACTGGTGGATTGATCCGTTGTGGTTGTTGTAGAAGTTTCAGCGTTGGTCGTGATACTGGTATTCTCGGTAGTTTTGGTTTCCGTTTTGGTTGCTTCCTTCTTAACGAGTTTGTCTATCCAAAATTTCCGCATGATTCCTTTACCGTAGGTTTTCATTCGGTCTTTGGCTTTTTGGAATTTGGATTTTTTATCATCCTCGGTTCCGTTGAGCGAAGTATCGGGAATGATGCCGGAGGCGACCATGCCCACTCCGAAGCAGGTCAGTTCCGGTGAACCGATCACTTCTCCGGTCGCGCTTAATACAAATCCCGGAATCAGCGACCATGTTCCAAAACCTGCTCCCACAATTCCACCTCCAATTCCGGAGAGAATTTTAATGGCTGCTGATCCTGCGCCTTTTCCCATGCGTTTGCCCATTGGCAGCTTGCGGTCGGAGGCGGTATCCTCAATATCGTTGAGAATGCCGAGGGTTTTATCCTGCTGTGCTTTCTTTTCGTACCTGTTCATGACTTTAATTTTTTTTGATGGTTGTTACGTTTTTATTTCAGGGTGATGTTTTTCACCTTTTGGGTTTTGGCTTTTTTCCTGCCCTTTTTCTTAGGTTTCGGTTTGGAGCCGACACCTTCGAGTGATTTATCCTTCTTTTTAGCCCCTTTTTTTGGCCGTAGAGCGAGGTATCCGAGTCCGAGGGTAGTTGCTATGCCTGTTCCCCATACAGTCGGTTTAAGCCATTTTTTGTTGCGTTCCCACCATGTGCCGTCTGCTGGCGGATCGCCTCCATTAGAATTATCGGCATTGGTCGTCTCATCGGTGGTTAGTGACCGGGTCTGCCTTGATTCGTTTTCCAAATCCTCGGTGAGTTTGTCCAAGTCCACTTCATCAGAAGAAGCATTCACCTTATCGGCTTCGGCATTGGCATCGGCCACGTTTTCAAAATCGGCAGCCTCTTTATTCTTTTTTGGAAATAAATTACCGAGGTTCTTCAGCAACGCTGCAATGGAAGCCAGTACACCAGATGCTGCTGCAATGGCTGTCCCGGTAGCAGGTTCGCCCAACGATCCAAGTCCTTCGATTTCGTTTGTGCCATCCATGAACTCGGAGTAGTACATTTCCTGTCCGAGTATTTTGGTTAGCGGTGTGTTTTGATTCATCCCGATAGCCGATTCGCTGGAGATATTTCCAAGACCGCTGAGAGGAACCTCACGCTTTTCATTTCCTTTTCCGGTTAAAACAGCCTCCTTAAAATTTTTGGGATCACCGCCTGCCCCGTAGAATATTTTTTCAATTTTGTCTTTGATCTGCTTGAGCTTTTGAAACTTTACCATATCCACTCCGCGCTTTTGCGCTTCAGCATCGCTCAGGTAGGCGTACTTTAGTCGCTGCGAAACTTTCATTACGTTTAGTTTCATTGAAGCCAATACTCCGGCACGAAGCAAGACGGTGGCAGGGTTTACCTTGTTGATTACGTTGAGCGTTTTCTTGGTAACGGTTCCCACTTTCTTAGCAGCGGTTTTTACTGCCGTTCCTACTTTTTGCAGTATGCCGGGTTTTTTCTGTCCGGTGGCGGGGTCGGTTTTCCTTTTGAGAAAATCAAAGAGTTTTCCAAGTTCCGAGTTGTCTTCCATGAGTTGCGTATCGGAATTCTCTTTCATCGGTACGCCATCGAGATAATTTAAATCCATTTTATTTAGAGTATTAATGTCCAACTGAAAATCTTTTTTTTCGGTGTAAGGTTCTTCGTAGTTAAAATCTTCCACCACACAGTCCAGGATGATTTGTTTTCCTTCTTCGGTAATCACTACCCCGTAGATATGCTGAAAGTGATCCTTCCCATACTTCGTTATCCGGAGCATAATGCTCCCTTTTTTATTTTTTAATTCGCTCAGTAGAGAGAGGCATGCGCCAATGAAAACAGTAAAGCAATCGCAGTCCCCGGTTTTTTCTCCCCATAACCTGCGCGGTGAGCGCACTTGTTCTTTTCCTGTTTCATCTTTTTTGTAGCGGATATGGTCTTTAATGAAGTGCCATAACTTCTCACAGGCATCAAAAAGCGAAAGGTATTTTAGTTCCTGATCCACGTATCGCTTCACCTGCCACCGCGTTTTGGCGATCACTTCAGGAATGAATCGAACCGTATCTTCCACCAAGGCATTTTTCTTAACAGTTGTTTCCGTAAAGAGTGCCTTTGGAAAAAGATGGTCAAACTGCCATCCGCTTTTTACTATGCGCTGTGTTTTGGCTTCCATCAGGTAGTAGGTGTTTCATTTTTTAAGTTGTACTCCTGATAATCTTCATAAGGAATTTTTTTCCATCCAAGGTTAATCAGCGTAGTGGTTTTTACCCCAACCTTGACTGCTGTTCCGTCTTGCAGAGATTTAATCAAATCTCCCGCTATGGAAAACAATCCAAGGAAAGGAATCTGTACCATCATGGCATCTACCTGTGCTTCTCCGAAAGCCGGAACTTCAATATCCTTGTCCACAGATTGCGAAGACCCCACCACGGAGTTTTTGTAAATGAGTTTTACAAATGGGAATTTTATTCTGATTTTGGTGCGGGTTGGATTTTTCATTCGTACATCCACGCGCAGGGTGATTCCATCGAGAGCGATCTTATGCACTTTCACCGTTGGTACAATGACCAGTTCTGTTGACATTTTGTTTAACCTGCTCACGTAGGTAACCACTCCCGCCACCGCTGCGGTGATCCCGGTTCCGATTAATATTTTTTTAACGATTCCCATCTTTTTGTTTTTTCCGGATTTTACCTGAGAAATAATCTGAGCCTAATTTGAACACCATCCAAATGCCCCCTCCGAGAATTGCTTTTATCGCGTAATCCAGTAATCCGTTATAGTCGAGGTTCGCAAAAAGGATTGTTCCGGTCAGGAGCATATGGCTGGTTGAANNCTGTTCGGTTGATGTAGCTAATGGTAGCTTTGGGTAATAGTTTTGTCGCTTTGGGTAATAACTATGTCGCTAATGGTCGCTATCATTTTCTATTTTTCTGATGAAAAAGTCGGGTAATCGATCTTTTCAAATATTTTTTTGACCTGCGGAATAGAAAAATACCTGCCATTTTTTTCTCCGATTTCTGTCCTGAAGGGAGCCAGCCATCTTTTTAAGGTTCTCCAGCCTACACCGTATAAAGAAGCCAGTTCTTTTAAAGTATAGGGGCGGATCAATACGCCTTTATCGGTTTGTTTTTCGTTACTTTTCATTACGAATATTTTATTGATGAATAATTTCTTTACAAAGGAGGATTCCGTCTTGGTGATAAAATCGGATGTTTTTGTACCGCTCATTTTCGATGCGCCTTTCGTACCATGATTTGGTTCCTGTAAATCCGTGCGGGTTTTCAGGGTTGAACCAAATAACCGGATGAGGAATGAACCTCCCGCTTTTGCGCTTTACGTAATCGGCAGCCAGTAAAATGCGAAGTGCAAACTCCTGGACTTTTTGTTTTTCAAAATTGAAATACAGCGCAGGAAGAATTTCTTCGAAGTATTTTTTAATGTGATTTTTTGCGCTGTTGATTTCCCTTTGGGAAAAAGGGTATTTATTCCATAAATAGCGGTGAGCGCATTTCCAAATAGCATCCGTGTTGACGATAATATCGCGCTGGATGATTTCCCCGAGTGTATCTTTTGTTCTGTCCATAGTTGATTATTTTAACAGAACAAAAATCCGTAGATAAAAAATGGGCGAATGACCTAACCCGTTCTAACCTGTCCTAACCCGATGCGATCAAACCTAAGCGTGTGCAACTGTAGCTAACCCGTTCCAATCGGTTCTACGAAATATCAGGACAAAAAAAGCCGGAACATCTCAGTCCGGCTTTTTAGGGTGTGGTAGTTTTCATAGTTATACGTATTCAAGCAGATTCTTTTTGTTTTCAACCTGAAGTCTGCGTGGAAGTCCCACGCATTTGATGAGGGTTTCCACTTGGTGGATGGTATAATAACGGCCTTTCTTTTTTCCGATTTCTCCTTCAAAGGGTTTGATAAATGCGCAGAACGCCCTTGGATTCATATCATATAAAGCAGCGAGTTCCTTTTTCATGTAAGGTTTAAGAATAACCTGTCCTATTTCTTTTAGCATGGCAAGCGTATTTTTCATGGGTGATGTAATCTTTATAAACAAATTTTCAGGCTGCCATTAGTTTCTTTTCCACTTTTTTCTTCATACCAACCAATTGAATGATGGATTCGACCTGACGGGGAGTATAATATGNNAATATCTTCCTATTCTTTTGCCGATCTTTTCAGTAACATTCATTTTTTTGAGCAGGGTCGTGAAAGCGCGTGGTGAAGGATATCCTAAAATTTCCGATAATTCTTTTCCTGTGTAGGCTTTAATGACAATGTACTTTTTTTCTTCTTTCTTTTTCATGTGATTTAATTTTTATGTGAATACTGTTTGAATTCCTAATAGGCCATTTTTTTGATTTCGGTTTTGAGTTTATCTACAATACCCAACAGGTCGTCTGCCCGCACATGAGTACTTGGTATTTCGTCGGTAGTATAGTTGACCATACGCCATATTTCCAAAATATCTCCGACTTTCACTTTATAGGGTGCATACATGGAGTTCAGCGAACGCAACTCAAAACACTTTTCTGATTTCAGGTGGTTATATACCACTTTAAAGACAATACCCTGATCGCGGGTTACCACCACACAGGGAAATCCATCCCTAAGAAGGTTCCAGTCATTGAAAAATTCTGCTGTGATGTATGCTTTGTGAGGAATAGGAAGCATCGAATCTCCATCAATCTGAAACATCCGGTATTTTTTACTCTGCGATAAAAACGGTAATTGAAAAGTTGGGAGCGATGAAATGTATTCCGGATCATTGTATCCTGCAAGGTATCCGGCTTTCGCTTTATGGTTGACCAATTCTACATTATCCCGATTCTTGTTGTCAACAGTTGTTGCAAGGATTCGCATCTTGGTTCCTTTGGTATAGGTATCGTGACCGTCTTCCAGTTCTTTTAATTGTTTATCGGAGAGCTTGCTTAAATCTACCGTCAATAATGAATCTACACTTAACCTGAAAAACCGCGCAAGTGCAAGAAGGTTTTCAATAGAAGCATTGCTGCCACCGCTTTCATAATTATTGATGGTTGCCCGCTTTGTTCCTATGGCTTCGGCCAGTCCGGTTTGTGTTAAATCCTTTCGGTTGCGAAGTACTTTGAGATTGCTGCTTAAAAACACTGACATAATCGTTTCGTTTTATGCAAATGTATGAAACGGCTTTATTCAAAAACAATTTAATGTCTGTATAAAAGACAAAATGAAAGAAAAAGTTTTGAACACAACTTAATTTATTGATCTCCCATGTGTTGTGATTCCAATCATATTAATGTCTAAAATATAGTCAATCTGACGAATTTAAGACATTCATTTATAATTGATTGATTTCTAAATCAAAGTTTATTATCTCAGTAACTCTATTCGAAAAGTAATATCGTTGAGACTGGTATTGTAAAATACACTTGTATGAAGTTGACCGCGTTTCCACTCCCGTCCTGGCCATACATTTTCACTTATTTCCTTTTCCTCCTTAGCAGGATCAAAGTTTAATCTCAGGTTGTCATCAATTCCATAATCATTAGAAAATTTATTGGTAATTGCTCTAATCTCATCCCAAAATAGGAAAGCGGAGTAATTATTTGCTTTCTTATAAAAAAGCAGTACAGTACTCTCTTTGTAATGCGTTACTTGTAGACGTGTGAAGTAATCTGCGAGTGGAGGACAAACTTTATACACGGTAGCAGGATTTAATTCATCATCCACGGATTCAAGCATGATTAGAGAATTTTGTAAAACTTCAACTACCCGTGATGTAATATTTTCTTCGGAAATGGAGGTAGAAATTACATTCTCCTTGTAAAACTCATTTGCAAAATCTTCACTCTTACAAACTCTTGTGCCAATATTGAAATTTTCGTAAATAGCCTTAGCCTTTTGGTACGTTCTGTTATCATCTGTTACAAAATAATCACAAAAAGCCCCATAGTAGGCATGCATTGCATCATCTATTAAATTCTGTAATTGCTTATCCTTGTAAAATCCGAATGAATCCAATGAAATGTAATAATTAATAAAATAATCGAAAGTCGATATTTCTCCTTCCTTTTTAGTGATTTTCAAATTCTTCTCAATCATTTCGCGAAAAGAACTATTAGCACTGGATTTTGCAACAGCCTTGTCTAAGTACTCAAAAGCATTACCCCATTCTGATGGATTTGGATTTAACTTCATATCATCAATAGACTTATTTCTAAAGGCAATGTAAGTTTTCGAATGTTCCTCCGGATTTGCTATAACACTAAACGTGTCTTTAAAAACAGAATAAAGTGAATTATCTTTTTGAGTATTCTCAAAGAATTTTTTTAGCCCTGAATAATTTGTGTTATCAAGTGATTTAAAAAAATCATCATTTAATCCAGAAGGAGTAGATTTCAGTAGGTTAACAAGAGCTTGCCATAACTTTGTAATTTCGGGGCTATCTGAATCGCTGAAAATTGTTTCAAAGTCAAAATATTCAAGAGTAGTATCATTTTTTATTGATTCAAAGTATTTTTTAGGATGACTAACTCCTGCATGAACTGTTTTAGCTTTATATCTTTCCGAAATGTAGCACCCATTGGTTAATTCATTAATGAATTCTAAATCTTGTTCGGTATAAATACTGTTTGAAGAACGCTTTAAATCTTGCAAATGAGAGGGAGAGTAGACAAAAAAAAGTTTATCCCTGTTTCTTTTTATAAATGAATAAAGATTTCTGTATGGAGATACTGTTTCTTTTTTTTGACGAAGGTGCGTAAACACATTATGATCTAAGTATATTCTAAACATGAATACTAAAATAAACTTAACTGATCATCATTCGGCTCCTCCTGATGCTTCCTTTTGGTTTTTTCCGGCCTCAATTCCATTGAAATTTCATTCAATGCATCCATACGTTCTTCAGCACGAGTAACAACGGTTTCAACATCAGAAATCGCTATGTCGATTTCAGAAGGCTGATCAGGAATATCGTTTTCGGCCTTATATATTCTTGCGTCAATAATCTGTGAACGCCATAATTCAAGAATTTCCATTGACGAGGTATTGCCGGATTTTTCAGCCAACTCCATTTGTAAATGGACAGTATCAAGCTTCTCCGAAAGATCGCTTTCTGATAAAGTAGAAAGATAAGCAACGTTTATCTCATGATCTGAATTAGCTTCCTTGATGCGCTGATGACTATCCATTTGCCTCCTTCTCAATAATACCAATTTCCTTATCTGATATCTCATACAACTCAAAGACCTTTTTGTTTAGGCTTTCTTCATGAAATTCAGCTTTTACTTTAATTTGATCCACTTTGCTTGGAACTTTAACCACATCTAATGACTTTCTTAGGATAGTAAGCTGCTCCGCATGCTTCGAAATTTCAGAATAAATCTTTTTATTCTTTTGGTACTCCTTTTTAGAATATTTAATCGGCAGAGAGGCTAATTCATAAATCCTTATTTCAGGGAATGTTTTATCCTGCCTATTGTACTTCTTCCTAAAATAATATGCAAGTAATTTGGAGTTTAGTATTCCCAAAAGAATTTGTGTGATTGATGGGTCAAAAGGTTTTACAATTTGCAATAATTGACTTGTAACGTAATCTTCATTTGTATAAGCGCAAATTAAAGTTTTACCAACAATACGCCTTACTAAAATTCTATCACCAACAAACAGATTTGGATCACGAGGTGCTGCTAAGTTTGCACCGTATTTCAAGTATCTGTTTTTATATTCTATACTATAAGGTTGAATATCTTTCCCTTCCAAATATGGTCTATATGTTTTATCATTTTTTTTGTCCGATTCAAAAACTTTATCCTTGGCAAAGCTCGCCTTTTGTGGGGGTGTCCCTTTTCCTGTTTCGTAAACTTTTATCCCAAACTTTATTTGTGCTAATGTTTCTAATGGAGTGGTATTACTTTCAATTTTATTTCGAAGAGCCAAATCTTGTTCATTTAAATCTATATTAATAATATTCAGGTCTCCATCTTTCCAAGTAGTCTGTTTAATATGATTTTTTAATACCAATTCACCATTTTTCGGCTCGAAAATTTCGGTTTTCATTTTGCTGGTTGAACTCTTTTGAAGGATGGTCACGATAGGTAAAACGGTCGCCTGTTCAAATACCTTAATTTTCGAGTAGTCAACAATAGATGAGATAAAAGAATTATCTAAAATGAATGTTCGCAATTTTTTATTACTCTGATTATTGAGCCATGTGTTAGGAGTGATATAACCGATAAACCCGTTATCCCTCGTTATCTTTATTGCTCTTTCCCAAAACAATGAGTACATATCGAACTGATATTCTGCAACGGAATATCGTTCAATAAAATAATCATATGCATTACCGTTGTCTTCTTTCCAGTCCCTTCCTCCTAAATATGGAGGATTACCTATGGTAACATCAAATCCACCATTTTTAAAAATGTCAGGAAACCCTTTTCTCCAAGAAAAGGGTTTAATTTTCTTTTCAAAACCTAAGTCTAATTCTTTTTCGTAAAAGTCGACATCAATTAAACTATTTCCATCCTTGATATTGTTATCCAAATCAGGCAATACACGCTCATGAAACATAGTCATTTGCTGCTTGATTGAGGCTTCAGTTTCGCCTTCCATGCATTTGAGCAATAAACTCAGTTTGGTTACTTCAACTGCGTTGGCATCAATATCAACACCATAAATGCTATTTAGCAGAATCCGCTTTTTTTCATGTGTAGTAAGCGTTCCCTGCGGTGTGAAAGGATTGTCTTTTCCTTTTTTGGTTGCATACCCTTTTTGATGGTACCAGTTGATGTGATAATTAAGAAGGTAATCGAATGCGCCTAATAGGAACGAGCCACTACCGCAAGCCGGATCAACAATTTTTATTTTCTCAATTTCTTTCGGTGATTTGCCTTCGATGAGCTTACCAACGGTATGCTGTACAATATAATCCACGATATACTGAGGAGTATAAAAAACGCCACCGGCTTTTCGTACTTCGGGTTTCTCTTCAATTTTTACGCTACGTGCAGGCGTAACACGAATTACCTTTCCAAGAAACTGCTCGTAAGCGTTTCCAAGAATTTCTACAGGCATTACCGAGAATTCGTAATTACACTTAGGGTAATACAATTCTTCGACAATGTTTTTGATGACTTTGTTTTCTACTTTAAGTGTTGGAGTTAATACATCCTTCTTGAAATCGAATAAACCAGAGTTGTATTTGTCATCGGCCTGTTTAAATAAATCAAACAGATTTTTGTACGATTCTCCTTTGGCAACGGTAGATTTTAATTGCCCGTAAGGTTCAACGGCACGGTCTTCGCAAAAACGTAGGAAGATCAAACGGTCAATGGTTTGTTGCACGGAGAAATTTACTTCCTCATCATCCAACTTGCGATTGTTGTAAGCAATGCTTACAGCAAGATATTTGCGCCACTTATCAAGGCTTTGCACAAAACGTTTATCCAACGTATCTGTTCCACGTTTGGATGCTCCCGCCTGAATGAATTTATCAAATCTCCCTCTTGTTACCGCTTCGTGCGAAAATGTATCGTAGATAAAATCAAATTCCTTTACGTAATCTTCAAAATGAATATGCTTTAACCGGGCAACACTGGCACTGTCGTTTTGGTTCGGTACTCTTGAACAATCATACACCACAAAATCTTCGAAGTTGGTAAGAATGGAAACATATGCCTGTGCGNNTAAGCAGATTCTTTATGCGTTTTAATCGGAACAGACGGCTTCTTTGCCTCTACGTAGAAAAGTCTTTTCTTTCCGCTACCTGCCAAACGAAAACCGTAATCCGGTGCTTTTACTTTACCCCGAACAACAACTTTGTCTTCATAGATTACTTCGCGGTAGGCTTCTGAATCGCCTCTTTCGTTATCTACGTCCCAACCAAGTGCTTTAAAAAACGGGTTAATAAAATCCTGACGTACTTTCTGCTCGTTATAGTCAGCGTGATGATACTCCTTGCGATGCTCGCTGAAGCGTTCAACTAAATTTTCTATTGCAAGTTTTGCATCTTCCCGTTTCATTAATGATATACTGTAAAATTAACTCAGTAAGGGTGAGTATTTCCCTTCCCGATAAGTAGGTCAAATATACTGATTAAACCCGTTTAACAAATACGCTGATTCTCTGCATTAAGCAAGAATTTCATAGGAGAAATCGGCAAAATAACCGAGAATGTTCGGACATCGGGGAAATCGTTGGCAAATGGGCTGCAAGTAGAATCGGACAAATCCGGACACAAAGTCCAGGTTTTAGGGAAAACACTAGATTTCTTCGTAATATACTCAAAATCAATGCGAAACATTCGATTCGTGGCACAGGGTATGATGCCATGCCTGTAACGGCAAGCACGGTGCGAGCCGATTACTAAAACAGAATTTATGAGTACAAAGAATGCAAAAAC
>DEHO01000062.1 GCA_002351955.1 Flavobacteriales bacterium UBA2798 | reverse complement strand
AATGTGAGTAGTGTAAAAATCGATGATGTCGATATACCGAATTCCAAGACGGGAAGTATAAAAATCGAAAGTCGGCTCTTCTTCAGATGCAATCCGGATTCCGATTTTCACATTTTTCTTGATCCCTTCCGCATAGCTTGCCAACTCCTCTTTGTTATCCAATACAGGAATCAGATTTTCAAATCCTTCATTGATCAATTCTATGACTTGTTCCGTATACAAATCGCGTTTGTACCCATTGCAAATGATGTAATGTTCTTTGGTAAGAAAACCGCGTTCGTACAAGTCTTTTACGATGTACATATCGTATGCGGAAGAGGTCTCGATATGACNNAATGACCGCCATTCTTCAACACTTCTTCCAATACAAAGGAGAAATGCGAACTTTTAGTGCAGTAACAATATGTATATTTGCCCTGATAATCGACCTTGGCCATGGCCACGTTGAACATTGTCTTTGCCTTCTGAATCTGATCACCGATTTTCGGCAGGTAAGTAATTTTTAACGGAGTACCATACTGTTTTACGATATCCATAAGCGGTATATCATTAAAATACAACTCGTTATCGTTTACTGTAAAGCTTTCTGTCGGGAAATCGAAGGTTTGCTTAATCAGGTCAAGGTACTGGTTTTCCATTAGTTGCGATTTAACTCGATTAGATCGTTAATTTTCAAGCAAAGTAAGTCACCCGGATTGAAACCGGGCCGCGAATGTAAATAAATTAGTGTTATGAATACGTTAAGTATCATAGAAATCAAATCAGAAATTGGAGCCGGAACCCGGGGAGCCAGCCTTGGTCCGGATGCGATTAAGGTAGCTGCACTCAATAAAGGAGACGATCTCTTCTTTAAAAACAAGCCTGTGCATGTTCTTGCTGAAAACTATCTGCTTCATACACCGGTAACTACCCCTAACGGGAAACGTATTTCCGGTTTGGTGCGGATCTTTGAGCGCATCACCAAAGCCGTTTCCACTGAATTGGAGAAAGGAAAATTCCTTCTTGTAATGGCAGGCGACCACTCTACAGCTGGGGGCACCATTGCAGGCATTAAAAAAGCACATCCCGATAAACGCCTTGGAGTGGTTTGGGTAGATGCACATGCCGACCTTCATTCGCCGTACACAACTCCATCGGGAAACCTTCACGGAATGCCTTTGGCAACTGCATTGGGTAATGATAACCTCGAAGACAAGATCAATGACATTCAGGAAGAAACCCGATTGGGATGGGAGAAACTGAAGAATGTTGGAGGAATTAGTCCAAAAATACTCCCCACAGATTTGGTATTTATTGGTGTACGCGATACGGAACCCGCAGAAGATCATGTTATGGTAAACAATAACATCAGAAACTTTAAGGTAAACGAAGTACGCCAAAAAGGTACAGCCAAGGTTGTTCAGGAAACGTTGGAATACCTGAAAGCATGTGATCTTATCTATGTTTCCTTTGATGTTGATAGCATGGACCCGGAAGTATCAAGAGGAACAGGCACACCTGTAGCAGGTGGATTCACCGCAGAAGAAGCGCATGAAATCACTGCGGGATTGGTTTCATCGTCCAAGTGCAGTGTGTTTGAGATTGTGGAAGTCAATCCATGTCTCGACGATAAAATCAATAAAATGGCCGAAACCGCATTCAGTATTGTAAAAAACATTGTAGCAGTAGCAGACAAAAAATCAATATGACACCCGAAATCCTTCTCCGCGAAAAAATAATTGCATGTATTGAAACGATTCAACCCGGCATTGGAATGCACGACCAGGTTGTATTGCAAAAAACGAAAAAAGAATTTACCGGCGATTTAACGCTTGTTACTTTTCCATTCGCAAAAGCACTGCGCAAATCGCCGGAAGAAACCTCAGAACTGATTGGCCGCCATCTGAAGGAATATTCCGGTATAGTAACCGAATACCAGGTCGTAAAAGGATTCCTCAACATTTCGCTTGCAGATTCACTTTGGATTGCAACACTGGCTACAGCTCTGAAAAAAGATTTTGGAAAAGCAGAACAAGCCAGCGGAAAAACCTACCTGGTGGAATATTCATCGCCCAATACCAACAAACCATTACACTTAGGTCATTTAAGAAATAACTTTTTAGGTTACTCGGTAAGCGAGATTCTGAAAGCAAATGGTCATAATGTAGTAAAGACACAAGTCATCAATGATCGTGGAATTCACATTTGTAAATCCATGCTTGCCTGGAAAAAATCAGGTAAAAATGAAACACCACAAAGCAGCGGATTAAAAGGAGATAAACTGGTTGGGAAATATTATGTGGANNTAAAACCTATACTTCAGTCAATTTACGAGAAGGGTGATTTGTCGCTCTTTAACGAAAAAGAAAAAGCAACGATCACCGCGCATCTTTTAAAACATGTGCAACTGAATGAAGTACTTTCAAAAGAGATGAGTACGGTAAATGCTACATCTTTTCAGGTATTCGGTGGTGAAATACAAAAAATGACCGAAGAACTGATTGAAAAAAAATCAGGAGCAAAATCCTTGTTAAAGAGTTTTGAATCGTTTGAAAAACCCGATAATCAGCAAAAGGAACTGATCAAACAACTACGTTCCATTGCAGGAATAGAATCGAAAATAAGTGATATTGCGGGTGAGATAAAGGAACTCGCACAAAATAAAACTGCCCTGATGCAGGAAGCGCAACAAATGCTTTTGCTCTGGGAAAAGGGCGATAAAGAAACGATTGCACTTTGGGAGAAAATGAATGCATGGGTCTATGAAGGATTCAATGCGACGTATAAAACCATAGGTGTTGATTTTGACAAANNCCTTCTTGGTAAAGAAAAAGTGTTGGAAGGATTAAGCAAAGGTTTGTTTTTCAAAAAGGAAGATGGATCAGTTTGGTGTGACCTTACTGCAGATGGTCTTGATGAAAAATTAGTTTTGCGAGGCGATGGTACGTCTGTGTATATCACTCAGGATATCGGTACCGCACTTCTCCGTTATGATGATTTCCCTGCTATGAACGGAATGATCTACACGGTAGGTAACGAGCAGGATTATCATTTCAAAGTGTTGTTTCTCATTTTAAAAAAACTGGGATACTCCTGGGCAAANNAAATCGCGTGAAGGAACTGTTGTGGATGCTGATGATCTTGCCGAAGAAATGGTGCGTGAAGCAGAATCAAAAACTCGAGAACTTGGGAAATACGACGAAATTCCTTCCGAAGAACGCGAACCTCTCTTTCATACACTAGGATTGGGAGCATTAAAATATTTTATTCTCAAAGTAGATCCACGAAAACGCATGTTATTCGATCCTTCAGAGTCTATCGATTTCCAGGGGAATACCGGTCCGTTTTTACAGTATACCCACGCACGCATTCGTTCTCTGTTGCGTAAAGCAGAAAATCCTGCCTATGCATATGACGCCGTTCAACATCTGCTTCCGGAAGAACGTGAAATTCTGAAAACACTCACCGAGTTTCCCGAGGTAATTGCTGAAGCCGGAAAAAATTTCTCGCCGGCACTGATTGCAAATTATATCTACGAACTGGTAAAGTGCTACAACCATTTATACCAGAATACTGTTATTCTGAAGGAAGAAGATGAATCGAAACGATCACTACGACTTGCACTCTCCGAAGCAACGGCAAATGCCATTCGCAACGGAATGCAATTATTGGGAATAAACGTTCCTGAAAAAATGTAAGGATTATCCTACAATCTTATCTTTTTTGTACCCTTGATGAAACTTGGATTCGATGAATTCAATGATTCGTCCTGCAATATCCACTCCCGTTGCACCTTCAATACCTTCCAGTCCGGGTGAGGAATTCACTTCAAGGATCAATGGTCCGCGTTTGGATTGTAACATATCTACTCCGGCAACATTTAATCCCATCGCCTTTGCAGCAAGTAATGCAGCGCGACGCTCATCCCGGGTTATTTTAATGACTTCCGCTTTACCACCCCGATGCAAGTTTGAGCGAAACTCACCTTCGAGTCCCTGACGACGCATTGCGCCAACGACTCTTCCGCCAACAACAAAACAGCGTATATCTGCTCCTTTTGCTTCTTCAATGAATTCCTGAACAAGAAACGACGCATCCAAACCGTAAAAGGCTTCGATAATCGACTTTGCTGATTTTTCCGTTTCTGCGAGAACAACACCAATTCCCTGTGTTCCTTCCAACAACTTTATTACAACGGGTGATCCACCAACCAGACGAAGAAGATTATCAATGTCTTTAGGGTGATTGGCAAAAACTGTTTTCGGAATTCCGATATCGTGACGGGAAAAAATTTGCAGCGAACGAAGTTTATCGCGCGAACGGGTAATTGAAACGGATGAATTCACACTGAAAACTTTCATCATTTCAAACTGACGAACAACAGCTGTTCCGTAAAAGGTAACCGATGAACCAATTCTCGGAATAACAGCATCAATTCCGAGAATTTCCTGACCACGATAAAACATGCGGGGCTTACCATGTTCGTTCAGCATTGTACAGGAAAGGTGATCGAGCACCACCACATCATGACCACGCATTTTTGCGGCTTCAACCAAACGTCGCGTCGAATACAATTTCGAATTCCGGGATAATACAGCGATCTTCATAACAGTTGCCTTGTCTTATGGCATTACTAAAATCAGAAAAGGATGAATGCAAAAAACAAAGTCCTCAAAAAAAACTTTAGCGATTAATTTTCGGCAGGAGTACCGTCGCCCGACTGAATAAAGTTCCGGCTGACATCCACTATAAACGCCTTGCGTAAAACCTTGCGTCCCAACAAAACCGGATAACTCATTTTATCGCGATTGGTAAGTGTAAATTCTGTAAGTGTTTCAAAATCACCAATGCGTACGCGAAGCTTAATAGCATATCGTTTTTGCGAAATACCATTGGAGCTTTTTACTTCTTTCATCGTGAATTTCTTGAACCGCGTTACCTGTGTTGTTTTGCGCAATAAAAATGCACAGAGCACTTTCTTGTTTCCTTCACGTTCCACCCACACTTTTTCGCAGTGAATTGAAGAAGTTTTCGCACCCGTATCTATGCGCGCAAGCACATTATGTTTGTTAATTTCTTCAAAATGAACCTTCTCTTTTCCACCAAGCAAGATTTTTTTTGTCGCCGTTAACGATTGATTCATAGCGTATTTTTTGATAATGAATGTTAAATATACGTCAAAATGACAGAAAACATGACGCTGTTCAAAAAACAAGGTTTGATAAGGAAGCTGAATGGTCGACCTTTGCACCCGCTAGTCAATGATTAAGCTATGATGAAGCAAACCTTAGTTAAACTTATCCTTGCCGGGGTCTTTTCGTTTTCCCCGCTTTACATCTCTGTCCACTACATCTTTTTATCGGACGAAACAACGGCAACGTTCATTCCCGAACTGACGCTGGAAAACGTGTACAAGGAATTGATCCGTAAAGAGATTCAGCATCCTGAAATTGTCATTCGCCAGGTAATTGCCGAAACCCAATGGTTGAAATGCCGCAACTGTTCGAAGCAATTCGGTAACCTGTTTGGTTTCACCACAAAACAAGGATACCTGAAATTTGACAATTGGGTAGCCTCAATCGCTTATTATAAGCAGTGGCAGGACGCTTATTATAAAGGCGGAGATTATTATCAGTTCCTTCACAGGATCGGATACGCTACTGCACCGAACTATATTCGACTGCTCAAACAGATCCGTTTGCCACAGCTTACTTAAAGAGACCCGCAACACTCATCAAATGAGGGAGTGTTTCTTTTTCGCGTTTCTGCTCCTTTTCCAGAACAACTTGTCCCAGTCGTTTTAAAAACGGGCGCGCAATTTTATCGTATTCGTATTTATCGTTACCGATCACTTTATCTTTATTGGTGTAGATCCTTGCGGAAATAAAAATTTCGGATTTTGTTTTCGTATCGATGATGTAGGCACAATCTGTTGTAAATCCAAATGCCCATCCTGCAACATTGATACTTCGCAGGTTATCGGGAATAGTTTCTTCGGTACCGCCAAACAACAGGAAATTCAAGTAAGCATCGGGTAATCCGTCAAATGATTTGGTACGCATACGAGTGATCTCCCGCGGATGATTGCCCAACAAACGTATAAGCGTGCGTTGTTCGAAAGGACCAATTCTTAATCGTTTGTCCTGATCCAGGTGTTCATGAAGCACAAGCTTTTCCAGGAGGTAATGCATTTCATTTAAGCGCACCCAATTGTGGTTTGCAAAATCTTTTCCGCCCTTTACAATCCTGTCGTCCACCATATGACGTTTCCCCACCAGTACCGGCTCCGATTCAAATCGCATACGTGAGGAAAGGGATTTGCTTCGGGTTTGTACCAAAACAGTAACAGAGTCGCGATCAGTAAGTGTGTATTCGGGAGCAAGCGTATCGCCACCCGGAGGACAATACATCAAACGGCGAACTACCCTTGATTTGTAATTCATTTCCCGGAATCGCATTAAAAAGAAATCCTGACTGATTATTTCATAAACCTTATTGAAAGCATCATTATCACTGTACACCAACATGGCAATCAAAAGATCCCGTAAAGTCAGTTGATATTTCCATTCCGAAAGGCGGATAGAAGTATTCAGAGGAAGTAAAGAATCGGGATGTAAATGCGCATTCAATTTAAAAACATAATCTGCCGGCAGATGCATGCGCTTTGCAAAATCGCGAAAACTCTCCTTTTGGGTAACACGGTGATAAAGCGGGTAGTAATTTTCATAGCGGTTATTTCCGCAGAAAAAGGCAGAATCGAAATAGACAAATGATTCTACAGAACCATTTTTTAGCTGTTCACGAATTTTCTCCAGCAAAAAAATGGAAGCCGGCAATTTAACAATACTGGCAGGGTAAAAATAGCTGAGCGAATCACCAAAATGGTAGCGCTTCAACCGCTCAATCCCATTTGCCGCATTTCTGTCAATTTGGGTTACCAGAATCTCCAAACGGAAATCCTTATGCTTTTTAAATATTTTCGAAAACTCCGGCATTCTCTTTCGCACATCTTTCCAGTATTGCTCGTTGGAAACCTCTCCAATGGCGTTTGCATTTCCAACACTAACTGTTACAAAAAATAAAAGCAGAAGAAAAAATCGTGTCTTCATTTTCTGATAAATAATTGTTGACTCTGTTTTCTGTCGCCCCAATGATACCCAAGGTGAAAGGGTAGCGATGGTAATCCTTTAGAAGCGGAATAGACAGAATCCAGATCATCCTGGAATGTAAACGAACCGAAATCCTTTACCGGTTTGGTGTAATTACCATATAGCACCGTTCGCCACGACGAAGCTGATTTGAAATGTTTGTACGGAATCCCTGTATCGTCCTGAAATATCGTGGAGCTGGATGCCATAATTTGTTCACGCATCATTGAAAACGTTGAATAATGCAATAAATAGGATGCCGACTTTATGAAAGTATTTACTGATCCTTGCTGTTGTACAAACTTTATGATTGCCGGATTTTTTTTCAATCCCTTATCCGAAATATCCGTTGAAAAGTAAATCATTTCACGAAGAGTGTCTGCATTCTCATGACGGAAACGGAAACGAATTCCACTTATCAATAAGGGCGATTTTTTCTCCGGCAATGTATCCAATAATACACCTGCGCTATCCAAAGCAACCGGATCGATTTGCAGAATCTCATGTCCGGTACGCACTAAAAAAACATAAAACAAAGGCAACACCCCACGCACCTTGTCTTTGCTNNGAAATAGCTTTTACCATAAATGTCACGCAATGAATTCTGAAGACTTTTCAGATACGTCGATCTGTTCTCCGGATTTAAAACAAGCAGATCCGGCAAATCAGAAATTGGTTCCAGTGCACATAAAATATAACGAGTTGCATTGGGGTATAAGTAATGGACATGTAAAAAATCGGGGCCGGAAAACGGGTAGAAAACAGTTAAGGAATCCTTGAGCATTGGCTTAAATGTTTCTGCCGACCAATTCATCATGGGTTGAATGCGATCTTCCAAAAGTTTATCCCAGTTTTTTTGCGACTGAGAACGATGATCCATCCATGCAGGTTCCTGTTCCAGTTTTAAAAACGGATTTCTGCACAATTGATTCAATCCGGCAAGGTAACGTGCTGTGAAATCGAGCAGACTATCGCGGTAAAACACGCGTTTTTCAGGAACAACATGGTTAACACTATCCGGCTTCACCACTTTTTTTGGTTCCTCCTGCTTACCGGCAGAAGAATCAGCGGTGCCACAAGAAGCTTGCATGAGCACCAGTGAAAAAGCGAGAAATTTAATGACCTGATTCATTCTAAATTGTCGGAAGGTTTTTTTGCAGAAAATTTTCCTGCCAGGAAATAAATGACAAATCCAATTGCCATGGTGGACAAGGAAAACCAAATGATTCCAAATTTCCCTTCGTTTATTTCTAGCGAAACCATGAAATAAAGAAACCAGAGATTTGCAATCAGAAAAACAAGAGGAGCCAAAGGAAATAGCGGAGAACGGAAAGATCCGTCAACATCCACTTTACGGAACCGGAGCAACATCGAACCAACAACTGTTAGTGTTGAGAAGACCGACAAACTAACTGCAATGTATTTCAGTACAAATTCGAATGAGGAAGTCATAACCATAACGATGGCAATTGCAGCCTGCAGCAAAATAGCCAGGTAAGGTGCACCAAGTCGGTTGCTGATGGTAAGAATAGTAAAAACCGGATAATCTTTTCCGATCTGTTCATATACTCTTGGCCCTGCAATCATCATTGCACTGAGAGAAGAAAGTAGTGCGAACGTAATTAATGCCGCGAAGACAGTGCCGATACGCGCACCAAATAATTTGGAAGCAACAACATTTCCAACATCCACATCGCTGAAGTCGGGTGGTTTAACACCAATCTCATCAAATGTTGCAACATGCAGAAACGCGGCATTTAATCCTACATACAATAAAGTAACAATCCCTGCTCCCATCAACAATGAAAAAGGAAGATTTCGACGGGGATTTTCCATCATTCCTGCGATATAGGTCGATGCATTCCATCCGGAGTAGGCATACATGATCCATGCAAGAGAGATGGCAAAAGCGGGACTCAAAATCAAATCAAGATCACCTTCCTGCGGCATAAAACTATAGCCGGAAGGTTCATATCCCCCCATTACAAAAGGAAGAATGATTAACACCACGATGAGAATGATCTTATACATCGTGAGGTATTTTTGAAATGCACCACCATATTTAACTCCTGTCAACTGAATGGCTGCAACAATCAATATAAAGGAAACTGCGATCCATTCGATGCGTTCGATACCAATTACAGGAGAAAAATAATTTCCAATAGCGATGGCAACAACAGCAATCGGTGCCGAGAATCCTGCGATCAGGGACATCCAACCGGAAACAAATCCCAATGAAGGATGATAGAGTTTTGATAAATAATTGTATTCGCCTCCACTACCTGGTATGCGCGTCGATACCTCTGCGTAAGACAAAGCTCCTGCCAGAGCAATAATTCCGCCGATAAACCAAAGAAAGAGCAAAACAAACGGCGAAGGCAATGCTCCTACCTGAAAGCCAAGTGCTGTAAAAANNCGATCATATTGGCAACAACCATGGAAATGGCAACTGACCGGGAATATTTTTGTTGTTCCATAGGAGACGAAGATAGATGTTAATCCAATTTAAAGCACAAATGAATGCGCATCTTTCGCATGCTCGGAGATTATTCCAATATTTGCCACCCATTCTTTATTATCCGCCATGAAACGCTACGGTCTGATCGGACACCCCCTCACGCATTCCTTTTCAAAATCGTATTTTGAGCAGAAATTCAAGGCGGAAAATATTAGCGATGCACTTTACGGAAATTACCCGCTTGCTGCAATTTCAGAAGTCGCTGCACTGATTGAAAACACACCTGAACTTGCGGGAATAAATGTCACCATTCCTTTTAAAGAATCAATCATCCCCTTCCTCACCGAACTCACTCCAGAAGCCGAAAGAATCGGAGCGGTGAATGCTGTAAAGATCATTCGCAAACAAGGCATTACCAAAACGATCGGGTACAACACCGATGTATATGGTTTCAGAATGTCGCTTAAACCATTTCTCACAAGTCAGCATTACAGAGCACTTGTTTTAGGCACAGGCGGAGCTTCAAAAGCAGTTGTGTATGCGTTAATGGAACTGGGCATACAAGTAGCCACTGTATCCAGGGAAAAAGGAAAAGGTGATTTAACTTGGGCTGAAATCAGCGAGCCCTTGATTCGCAACTATCCGCTAATCATCAATACTACTCCGTTAGGAATGCATCCGCAAACTGAAAACTACCCTCCTATTCCTTATTCGGGTATTGGTAAAGAGCATTTACTGTTTGACCTTATATATAATCCTGATCTTACTTTATTTTTAACAAAAGGTAAAGCAAAGGGAGCTACTGTACTAAACGGATTAACCATGCTTAAACTTCAAGCAGAAAAATCCTGGGAAATCTGGAACTCCTGATTATCCAAGGCTGAATTTTTGTATATTCAGCATCCGTGAAAAAAAGCCTCCTATATCTTTTACTGTTTATTGCATTTGTTTCATGCAGCCAATGGACACCCGCTGTTTCCAAATCCGGATACACGCCTGTTAAAGAGGGGAAACATGCTAAGAGTGAATCCATCATCGCACCCTACAGAGATTCCCTCTCACGCACAATGAAAGAAGTGATTGGGTATTGCAGCAATGCACTTATCACCAAAAAACCTCAGGGCTCGCTTGGAAATTTTGTTTGTGATTTGTTATTGGAAGATATTCCGGCAATTGCATCCTATCAATTTTTGAAGGAACACAATTATTTCTCGCTCTTAAATACCAGAGGATTCAGGGCTCCGCTACCGGAAGGTGAAGTAACGGTGGAGCGAATTTTTTCGATCATGCCCTTCGAAAATGAAGTTGTGTTGGTCAGAATGCCAATAAAGGAATTACCCACTATCGGTTCTTCGCTTGTAGAAAAAGGAGGGCATCCCCTTTCAAAAAACACATCACTGGTCAGTTTCTCAGGAGAATTTGCCGGATTGCACATCAGCGATTTGAAACCCGCTGCCAATATGTGGATCATCACAACAGATTATCTTGCAGAGGGTGGTGACAATATGGAATTTTTCGCAAAAGCCGAAGAAGTGATCTCCACGCATTTGAAATTACGCGATGTTATCATTGCACATATCCGCAAACTTACTTCACAGGGAAAATCAATACAAGCTGAAACCGATGACCGCATTCTCTTTTTCAGATAGAAGATCTTTTTTAAAGAAATCAGGTGCCGGATTAGCGGGAATGCTGCTTATCCCTGATCTTTTGCGCGAAAATGTTTTGCACAAAGATGAAACGCGTCGTCTCACCATTCTGCACACCAACGACATGCACAGCAGGATCGACCCTTTTCCGAATGATGATCCTCAATATGCAGGATTAGGAGGAATGGAACGTCGTGCTGCCATGATAGCTTCGATACGAAAAGCTGAGCAAAACGTACTCCTACTCGATGCCGGGGATATTTTTCAGGGCACACCCTACTTTAATTTCTTTGGAGGTGAACCGGAACTTCGGTTGATGTCGGACATGGGCTACGAAGCCGCAACCATGGGCAACCACGATTTCGACAACGGGCTGGAAGGCTTTCTGAAAGTCCTGCACCATGCCCAATTCCCCTTTTTATGCTCGAATTACGACTTTTCAGGCACTTTACTGAACAAGCACACCTTCGATCATAAGATAATTGAAAAGGGAGGCCTGAAAATAGGTCTGTTCGGGATTGGTATAGAATTAAAGGGATTGGTTACAGAAAAAAATTATGGAAAAACCGTCTGGCTTGACCCTATTGAAATAGCTAAGGACCGCTCAAAAATGCTAAAGCAGGCAGGATGCAACCTCATCATCTGTATTTCGCACCTTGGGTATCAGTATGCTAACGAAAAAGTATCAGACATAAAACTTGCAAAGGAAAGCACCATGATCGATATCATATTAGGAGGACATACGCATACATTTATGGAAGAAGCAGCAATTGTTACAAATAAAACAGGAAAACCTGTACTGGTTAATCAGGCAGGTTGGGGAGGCTTGCGATTAGGACGTATCGATATTTCCTTTAATAAATCACGATCGGGAGGAACTTCTATAGGAGAAATTTCGTATCTTCAGAGTAGTAACAGAAATGTTATCTGATCGCCCAAAAAAAACTTTTTAGAAAATCAAGCTAACCTTCATTTTTTTTTAAACTTTTTTATGTAAATATTTGCTTTGTACGGTCATCGGGAGTATCAAATATTCTATATTCGCAACCCCAATGACCGGACGCGGTCAAACAAACAAACCAAATAATACCAACACAACGAATGAAGAAAAATCACGAGACCGTCTGGAAGAATTGTCTGGATATCATCCGCGACAACGTGAGCCTGCAAAGTTTCAAGACGTGGTTTGAGCCTATCAAGCCACTTAAACTTGAAAACAATGTACTTACGATCCAGGTCCCCTCTCAATTTTTCTACGAGTGGTTAGAGGAGCATTATATAACGCTTCTCAAAAAAACGATCAAGAAGGAATTAGGTACTGAAGGACGTCTGGAGTACTCCATCGTGATGGAAAACACGTATGGATCACAATCGCCCTACACTGTCAAGATTCCGACTACGAACGCAAAAGCATTGAAGAATCCGCCCCTTTCGATGCCATTGGACATTAGTTCCAATCCCATCAAGAACCCGTTCATCATTCCGGGTTTGAGGAAAGTTAATGTGGATTCTAATCTTAACCCCAATTACTCGTTTGAAAATTTTGTAGAAGGAGACTGCAACCGCCTTGCACGTTCAGCAGGGTATGCCGTAGCCAACAAGCCCGGTGGAACCGCATTCAATCCGCTTCTCATTTATGGGGGAGTTGGCTTGGGTAAGACACACCTGGCTCATGCAATCGGAATTTCGATCAAGAACCAATACCCGAATAAAACGGTATTGTATGTTTCTTCTGAAAAATTCACCCATCAGTTCATTGATGCTGTAAAGAACAACACAACCAATGATTTCATTCACTTCTATCAGATGATGGATGTATTGATCATTGACGATGTTCAATTCTTTGCCGGTAAGGANNAAGGAACGTACGCAGGATGTGTTCTTCCACATCTTCAATCATCTTCATCAGAGCGGAAAGCAGATTGTTCTTACATCTGATAAACCACCTGTGGAAATGCAGGGGATGGAGCAGCGTTTGCTCTCGCGTTTCAAATGGGGATTATCAGCAGATCTTCAGGCGCCAAGCCTCGAGACCCGTATTGCCATTCTTGAAAAGAAAATGTACGCTGATGGTATCGAACTTCCTCGCGAAGTTGTAGAATACCTTGCCTACTCCATCACTACCAATATCCGCGAACTGGAAGGTGCATTGATTTCACTTATCGCTCAGTCATCACTGAACAAGAAAGCCATCACGCTTGATCTTGCAAAGCAGATGATCGACAAATTCGTGAAGAATACTGCACGCGAAGTTTCCATCGACTATATTCAAAAAGTCGTTTGTGATTATTTCGATCTTCCTATCGAACTGCTTAAATCCAAAACACGTAAACGTGAAGTGGTGCAGGCTCGTCAGATCGCAATGTTCTTTGCAAAGAAGATGACCAAATCTTCATTGGCAAACATTGGTATGCACTGCGGTGGCAAAGATCACGCTACTGTACTTCATGCCTGCAGAACCGTAAACAACCTTGTTGAAACCGACAAGCAGTTCCGTGGTTACATTGAAGAACTCGAGAAAAAACTCAGCATTCAATAATTTGAACAAATAAATCAGAAAAGACCCCAATCGGGGTCTTTTTTGTTTCCTATTTTTGAAAAAACACATGTTATGTCCATTCATCGCGAAGGTTATGTTATTCTATTAATCTCCTTTTTCATCATTGGAGGAACTGCTTCCGGGGTTTCTTTTCTGCCGGAATCCTGGTGGATTCTTAAATTTTTACTTTGGTTCGGACTCGCCGTTTTGTTTTTTCTCATCCTGCAATTCTTCCGCGTTCCCAAACGTGTCATTACACAAAATGAAAACAGTGTTATTTGTCCTGCCGACGGAAAAGTAGTGGTGATCGAAGAAGTGATGGAAACAGAATTCTTCAATGAAAAACGGATCCAGGTAAGCATATTTATGTCGCCACTGAATGTTCACGTCAACTTCTACCCCATCGGCGGAAAGGTGATTTATTCCAAATACCATCCCGGAAAATACCTCGTGGCATGGCATCCGAAATCCTCAACAGAAAACGAACGCACCACTGTTGTAGTTGAAGATGAAAAAGGAAGAAAAGTGCTCTTTCGCCAGATAGCCGGTGCTGTTGCGCGAAGGATTGTCAATTATGCCAAAGAAGGAAATACTGCGACACAATCAAAAGAATTCGGTTTCATAAAATTTGGTTCCAGAGTAGATATTCTCCTCCCATTGGATGCAAATGTAAACGTTGAGATCAACCAAATGGTGCAAGGTTCTGTTACAACATTAGCACGTTTCGCATAGGAATACCCTTATTCCTTACCTTCCAGATAAGCGCGCAGATATTCGTATTTGGGTAACAAATCTCCTTTGGAACACATGGTAGCACGCTCAATAATCTTATCAGGATCAGGACCGCTTAGCAGAGGTAGAATTTTCTCCAACAAGACTTCACCGAAGTCGCGACTCGCATCACGCGGTAATTCACAGGGTAGATTATCTACAGCCATCACTCCGATGGTATTAGGAGCATAAAAATCTGCTTCTTCACCGGTTTGAGGATCGTATCCGTAAAACGGATCAGCAATAGTCGATGATCGTATTGTAGAAGCAATCGGAATACTAATGTCACAGGAAACATCTGCAATTACCCGAATACGGAATTGTGGATCGGTGTAATCTTCCTTCCGCAAAATCATCGGCGCTTTTGAGTCCCAGAAATGACACGGAATATACATATCCGAACATCTCGCCCATTTTAAAAAATCCGGTTCAAATGCAGAAGGATTTCCGTAAAACGATTTTTTATCGAACACAGATCCATCTTTGGCTTTGTTATAATCGCCAACATGCAAAACGGTAAATACAGGTTGTGAAAACGATTTCGAGAGATAATCTTCGGATGTAACCTGCTGAAGATTCATTCCTTTTAAAATTTCCAGACATCCACCGCCAACCCGTCCGGAACCGGTGATTACTATTTTAAAATCTGCAGGAAGAATCACTTTTTTCAATTCCGATTCCATTTCCTTTCGATCAAAACATTCGTGCGCAGGTTTCAAATGGTAAACACCAAATTTTTCGCCGTAAGCCCTGAATGCATTGTAAGCTCCAACAATACCTGCATATCTTCCGAACGCAATAAGTCGCTCACCACTTGTATTTGTTAAGGTCTCATAATCGACCATGGTTATACCCAAGGCGATCATCTTTTGAAGCAACTTACGGTTATGCGGTTGTTTCTTGATGGTGTGTGAAAAATAGAAATAGGTTTTACCCGGTATCAGCTCCTTAACCGGTACTTCTTTTATTCCCATCAGCACATCACAGTCCGACAAATCCTCACGAAGCTGAATTCCCATTTGCTCATACTCTGCATCCGGAAAACAACGCTTTACGCTGGGTTGAACCACAACTTCCATTCCACTCAATTGCTTATTCAGTCTGGAACATTGTTCAGGCGTAAGCGGAACCCTTTTATCCGGTGGTACTTTTCCTTCGCGTATTATTCCTATTTTAATTTTCTTGTCCATTCGGGTACAAAGAAAGGAGAAAGATCGCTAGGAAAGAATTAACAATAACAGATAATTTTTGTTTAAAATCTAACCTTCAAATCCACTGTCATTTAGGCGCGGAATTCTTTCTATTCTGCCTGATTTTCCGAAAAACAAGGGCTTGCATGGCTTTTGCTATCTTTGCACTAAGTTCTTTGGGGCCGACTGGCTTTGACAGCGGGATGAAGTTTCAAGCAAGCATGCCGAGCTATGGATAAATGCTCGTAAATCTGTTATCCAATCTATAAATGGCGAAAATAACTACGCCCTTGCTGCTTAATTCACAGAAGTGAATTTTGCTTAATTCCGTACCAGGTACGGGACGAGGACACTCCTCCACGACTCCGCCTGTTAGAAGTGGGATCAGGAGTGCCGAACTTTCAGGATAAGCGGACCGGTGTTTCGGAGGTCCGACGAAAATCTTTAGAAACTAAGCGCAGAATTGGAGGTTGCATACCGGCACTGCGACGAAAACCAACTTGCAAATAAGCATGTAGAAACCTTGCCGCTTCCCTGTTTGGACGAGGGTTCGATTCCCTCCGGCTCCACGAAAAAATGTAAGAATCCCGCTCAAAGCGGGATTTTTTATTGGATGCAGAACCGTTGAAAGCCGCGCTTTCAAAAGGATCAGCATCCAATAAAACACCAATGTGAAGCAGTGGTTCTTACATTCTGACTGAGGGAAAGGAGGGAACACCAAAGGTAATCCCTCCGGCTCCACCTTCGCCCTTCGAAGCTCCGATAACCTACAGGTTATTGGAGCGAAGAAGGGATTCGCCAAAACGAATTTAAAAACTACAAGGGCATGCCCACCGAAACTTCATCCGACTCCAAGGAGGATGATGTGAAGGAGGGCTTCGGTATATACAGGATGCACCAATAATCTGGATGACCGATTGAGGCGACATGCCAATAAGGAGGTTCAATACACCTCAACAAGACTTCCGGTTGAACTCATCTCCTATTTTGCCTTCAAAGACAAACTCAAAGCTTTTCAATTTGAAAAAATCTAAAATCAAGTTCATGAAAAGTTTTTCCCAAAATAGATGATTCTAATATTCTCGTATCTTGTTTGATAATTCTTACAAATCAAAAACTTTTAATCACAGTTGCTGGTGAAGTTCAAAAGACATTATTTATTCTTTGTTCTTCTACTTCATTCAGTAGTTACCAAAGCTCAAAATCAAAGGAATTTCACAGCTATCATAAGTGAATTCGAAAACAAACTTAATACTGAGCTTATAAATGATCATTCCGGTGCCAGTATTTCATATGCAGTACTGAAAAAGGATACTGTAGTTTATGCCAATGCAGTTGGCTATGCCGATTTTTCAAAAAACAAAAAAGCGGACACTAACACATTGTATCGGATAGGCTCAATGACCAAGCCAATTACGGCACTTCTTATGATGCTTTTAGTGCAGGATAAAAGTATCATGCTAACAGATCCGGTTGAGCGGTACTTACCGGAGATAGCAAATCTCAAAGGATATAATACATTCAACAAAATCACTTTCATTCAACTTGCCTCCCACACATCCGGGCTTAATAGGGAACCGGATACAAAAAAATCGACTTCCGGTGCATTTGAAGAATGGGAAAAAAAAGCACTAGGGGCAATTCAGAAAACCAAAATCCGGAATAATCCGGAACAGAAATTCAAGTATTCAAATATTGGGTATGGCATTTTGGGACTTGCGCTATCCCGGGCCGCGGGGAAACCTTACACTAAATTGGTGAACGAAAAAATATTTCAACCATTAGGAATGAACCAGAGTTATTTTCAGATCACAGATGAAACGAAATCCAATTTGGCTCAAGGCATGAAGCTTAAATTGCAGAAAGAAAGTCGAAATGCCGCAAAAGAACACGGAGGACGTGGATACAAGGTGCCAAGTGGAGGCATCTATTCAACGCCTCTTGATATGATTAAATTTCTAAAATGTATTTCCGGATTTTCAGCGATTATCAAGCAAGAGCATATTGACATCATGAAAATATCGCATGCATCAAATGAGGATTATGGATTAGGCCTTTTCATTTATAAAGATGACATGTTATCGGTTGTCTGTCATGACGGACTGGTAGATGGATATAGCGGTTGTTTTGTTTTGGATCAGAACAGCAAAATTGGAATTGTGATTCTCCGTAATTGCAGCAAAGGGAAAACCAATATGTACAATACAGCATTTGATCTATTAAGAAAAATCATAAAATCAGATCCAAACTAACCATCAACAATTATGCGTTCAAGAGTTAGAATGAACTCCATGCAACAAAACCACTTACATTGTCGATAGAATACTCCTCCATTAACTCAGGGAGCAATGGAAATTGCTACTATATCGGAAACGCCAATGAAGCTGTTTTCATTGATGCAGGTATTCACTGCAGCGAGATCGAAAAGCGGATGGAACGTTTGTGTATTCCCATGCAAAAAATCAAAGCAGTTTTTATTACCCATGAACACACCGATCACATCAGAGGAGTTTACCGGCTTTCTAAAAAATACGGACTTCCGGTTTATCTGACAGCCGGAACTTTATCGCGTTCATTTTTTGATCTTAGGGAAACCAATACCATTTGCATTTCACCTAATGAAACGGTGGAAATCGGTAATTTAAAAATCACTGCATTCTCCAAATCACACGACGCAGCAGATCCCGTCAGTTTTTCGGTGGAGCATCAACAGACACGCATTTCAATTATTACGGATATTGGTTATGCCTGCGAAAATGTGAAAACGCATTTTAATGGGAGTCATGCTGTTATTCTTGAAGCTAATTACGACGATAACCTGATTGCTAACAGTTCATATCCTGCCAAACTTAAAAACAGAATTAAAAGCACAAACGGACATTTATCCAATGCTGATGCGCTTGATCTGTTTAAAAATTTCCGTCACAATAACCTCAGTCACCTGTTACTCGGACATGTTTCCAAAGAAAACAATGAAGCGGAAACCATTCTGAATCTATTTCAACCTCATTGTGGCAGCACAGTGGTTGAAATTGCTCCTCGCTACCGGGAAAGCGAATTATTTTTTGTAGACACCACCTCATTTTCTGTTTTGAAGTCCGGCTAATGAACATTGAACCAGCCTTATTACAAATGCAGAATTGTCCTAAAATCCTGAACTTTTAGTTGTTTTCTTTATTTTTTGGCATGCCACCATAAAAAAGCATCCATATGATTTTCAAATAATTGAAAATCTATGCTTAACTTAGCGTTAAACTTCTCGACCGTGTCTACTATATCTTATCTCGTACCCCATGACTTTACAGCTGTTGCCGATGCTGCAACCCGTCATGCCATTCAGATTGCTCGTCAGACGAAGGGGGTTGTACACCTTTTGCACGTAACCAAGTCTGATTCAGAAAAATCTGCTGCCAGTGTAAAATTTGCAGAAATCGTTGCTAAACTACAGCTGGGTCCACTCGACCCGAAGGTAGAGACCCACATTAAAACGGGCAGTATTTTCACCGACATCGGAACCATGGCCAAGGAGCTGAAGAGTGCTCTTGTGGTGATGGGAACGCATGGTGCGAAAGGAATGCAGAAAGTTTTTGGAAGCTTTGCGATAAAAGTGATCACCAGTTGTGAGGCACCTTTTCTTATTGTTCAGGAATCAACACCTGTTGATGCTATTAAAAAAATAGTTGCCCCCATTAAACTTGATTCGGAAAGTTTGCAGGTATTAAATGATGCCGGTTCTATTGCTTTGATTTTTGATGCTGAAATTTTGGTTGCTGCACCGAAGGAATTGGATAAAGTACTTGCCAATAAAATCCGAATTTACCTGGATGTAATTGTAAAACAATTCACCAAAAGATCGGTAAAGCATTCGATCCATTTTGTTGAAAAATCGAAAAATCCGCATCAGGTAAATCTTGATTTTGGAAAAAAAATGGGGGCTGACATGTATGCTATTGCCTATTTCAGTGATAGTCTGCTGCCACAGTTTGACACCTTTGCGCAATCGATGATTACGAACGAACAAAAAGTTCCTGTTTTGATCATCAATGCCAAGGAATCCGGTAACGCTTATTTCTGATTTTTAGTTGAAGGATCCCGTCGTAAAAACCAGGTGATCATTCCTGTTTTTGGATCTTCCCATTGATGGTATTCTACAAAGCCAAAACGCTCATAGACCCGTTTGTTTTGCGGCATGGATGTTTCTGCCAGCACCGGTAAATTTTCCTGATCTGATTTCTCAAAAATAAAATCACGGATTTCCCTAGCTTCTTTTCCAGTGCGTGAATCAGGATCAACTGCAAATATCCAGGCATAAAGCGCTTTCTGAGGGGACCGGTGTTTTCGGATGTAATGATCTCTTCGAACAATTTTAGGTAAACGAAAAAGTCCGATTCCAAATAGAACCAATGCAAGTTCACTCAGAACAACTCTGAGCCCGCTTTTTTCATTGTGGAGATGATAAACAATCGCGAGTCCTTTTTCGTTCTCCGAGAGAAACAAAGCATGGTTTGCCAAACCCTTTCGAAAACAATAGTTTGAAAGAATTTTTAGTCTATAATTGAAAAGCCAATCCCGCCTTAAAATCCATACGACCGAAGCATTCCCAGAGTAACATCTGAAAATCAAATCATTNNTAGTATTTTATCTGATTTTCTTCCACTTTTCATTTGTACAAAATTGAATTTTAATTTTTTACAAAAAAAGACTTCCGTGTTAAGGAGGCAAAAAAACCAACAAGCAATTATAATTCAAACGTTTATAACCAAAAAACACTAAAAACGATTTAAATATAAACTTGCTGACTAACCAATATTTGACCGATATTTAAGGCAACCAAAATGGTATTTTTTCATCTTGACATCAGGTAAACTACCTTACAACGTTGCCCAAAACCAAACCAAGCGATATGATCAAGCCAAACAGCCTGATTTCAAACACTTTAAAGACGATCACACTAATCTGTCTTTTCGTGTTTCTTTCTTCTTCTTCCAAAGCTCAGATTACCATTACCCCTGGTGGTTCTTCTGCAACCATCATCAATAGCCTTGTTGGACAGGGAATCACTGTTTCGAACGTGGTGATCAATTGTGGCGGAACAGCCTACGGAACCTGGTCCGGTAACCTCGGTGCAGGTGGTGTGGGTATGACCAATGGAGGAATCATCCTTACCACTGGTTCGGCAGCAGCAGCAGATGGGCCTAACAACAGCGGTTCTGCCGGAGCAACTGTTGCAGGTTTTGACTTTTCCGACCCTCAGCTTACCACCCAACCCGGTGCCGGTTCTCCTGCGCCTTCTTTCGATAACTGTATTCTGGAATTTGACATGATTCCAACCTGTTCTCAATTCAATGTTGCATTTGTATTTGGTTCAGAAGAATATCCTGAATTCGTGAGTTCTTCTTTCAACGATGGTTTTGGGATGTTCATTACAGGGCCCAACCCATTGGGAGGTAACTATACCAACTTCAATTTTGCACGACTTCCCAATAATCAGTTGGTGAGTATCGACAATGTAAACGCAACAACCAACGCAGCGTTTTACAATACCAATACCACAGGAATCATGCAGTATGATGGTTATACTGACGGACTTGTTGCAACCATTAACGTTACACCTTGTCAGTCGTACCACATCAAAATTATTATCGCTGATGCAGGTGACCAAATTTACGACTCAGGCTTGTTTTTAGGCTATCAGAGTTTTTCCTGTACTACTCCGCCATTAACACTAACACCCAGCATGACTCCTGCTACATGTGGAGCATCCAATGGTTCTGCAGGTGTTACGCTTTCAGGTGGAACAGGACCTTTCTCCATTTTGTGGAGCCCCGGTGGACAAACAACCAATACTATTTCGAATCTTGCTCCCGGTAATTACACAGTAACAGTTACCGACCCGCTTTCCTGTACACCTCCAATTACTCAAACAATCACTGTTACTTCTACAGGTGCAGCGCCAATATTGAATCCTGTCAGCACCAATGCTACTTGTGGATGTAATGGCTCCATAAATCTGAATACATCAGGAGGAGTCGCACCCTTTACATTTGCCTGGACCGGCGGTTTGGCAACAGGAAATCCAACGAATGTTTGTCCGGGTAACTATGCAGTAACAGTTACAGGTGCCAATGGCTGTACTGCTACTGCATCAGCAACGGTTACAGGACCTGCTCCATTAACTGCAACAACAGCAGCAACGCATGTACTTTGCAACGGCGGCAACAACGGATCAGCAACTGTTACTCCAGCTGGCGGAACACCACCTTACACCTATAGCTGGTCTCCCGGTGGACAAACCGGTCAAACCGCTTCTAACCTTACAGCCGGAACCTATACTGTTACTGTAACCGCACAAGGTGGTTGTACTGTTACATCTTCTGTTACCGTAAACCAACCGGCAGCTCTTACAGGAACACTAACACCAACCAACGTAACCTGCTTTGGATTGAACAATGGTCAGATTTCAGTTAACGCCTCAGGTGGAACTGGAACGCTTCAATACAGTATTAACGGTGGAGCCTTTCAGGNNTCCAGGTAACTACACCATCATCATTCGGGATGCAAATAACTGTCAGATCACATTAAACACAACGATCACACAGCCTACACAGGTTGTTGGAACGATTACAGCAACAGTCTCCTCTACCTGCGGACAAGCCAACGGTAGTGTTACCATTGTGGGTTCAGGAGGAACTGCCCCCTATAACTATTCATTGAATGGTGGTCCATTTGTTGGAAGCGGAGTATTTACAAACCTATTGCCAGGTAGTTATACCATTGTTGTTCGCGATGCCAACAATTGTACAGTATCAACACCGGTAAATATTACCATCAATGCGCTACTTACCCCAATCGCAAGTGTAACCAACCAAACCAACGTGAGTTGTGCAGGAGGTGTTAATGGTTCTGCGCTCATTGGAATCACCGGAGGAACTGCTCCATTTAGTTACGACCTCAACCCTGCTGTTGGACCAAATCCTCCACCGCAAGCTTCTAATTCATTCACAGCACTTGCCGCCGGAAACTACACTGTTATAGTAACTGACGCCAATAACTGTGCTGCTACAACAACATTTACAATAACTCAACCTACACAGCTTGCATTCTCTTCTGTACCTGTACATGTAACCTGTTTTGGTCAGTGTAATGGTCAAATTACTGTTAATGCAAGCAACGCAACTCCTCCTTACGAATACTCCTCAAATGGCGGAGCGACATACCAGGCTTCCAATGTGCTTACCAATCTTTGCGCAGGAACAATTAACGTAGTTGTTCGTGATGCAAATGGGTGTCAGGTAAACGCCAACGTTGTAATAACACAACCTACACAAGTTGCTGCAACATTTACAGGAACGAACCCGCTTTGTCAGGGTGTTTGTAATGGTCAGGTAACTGCAAGTGCAAGTTCAGGAGGAACTGCTCCTTACCAATATTCAGTTAATGGTGGTGCATTTCAATCGGGAACAACCTTCACTGGTTTATGCAGCGGAGTTCAAAACATGATCATTCGTGATGCAAACGGTTGCCAGGTAACGTCACAAGTTGTATTGATAGATCCTCCGGGATATGCAGTCAATACAATCTCTTCAATTGAATCGAATTGTGGTTTTAACAATGGTAGTTTCCAGGTTCAGGCTTCAGGCGGACTTGCACCTTATAGCTATAACAACCTAACTATTGGTATAGCAAATGGTACAGGTTTATTTGACCAACTTGTTGCCGGTGCTTATGAAGTATTGGTAACAGACGCAAACAATTGTCAGCAAATTGCATTTGTCGGCGTGAACGACGTAGAAATGTCGGGTGTATTGAATTCAATTGTTGATGTAAGTTGTCCCGGACTTTGTGACGGTGAAGTTTACACCAGTGCGACAGGTGGTTTTGGAACAATTTCATTTGATTTGGATAACGGTTCACAAAGCGCATTTGGTAGCGGGGACTTTTTCAATCTTTGTCCTGGCTCGCATGCTGTAACAATGACCGACCAGGGGCTTTGTGTTTATGTTGTATCATTCAACGTAATTGGTCCACCACAAATTATATTTACAAACAGTTCAACCAACGTATCTTGTTTTGGAGGATCAAACGGAACAATTACAATTGACCCTCCAATTGGAGGAACTCCTCCTTTCCAATTCAGTGTTGATGGCGGAGCAACCTACCAGGCAACTGGAAATTTCACCGGATTAGCTGCCGGCACTTACAATCTGATGGTACGTGACCAAAACGGATGTACAGAATCAGCAACTGCCACTGTAAACCAGCCAACACAAATAGTTGTTTCAGAAAGTCACACGGATCTTACCTGTAACGGAAACAACTCAGGAACACTTTCCATTGGTGCGGTAGGCGGAACACCACCTTATCAATTTAGCAATAACAACTGCACAACATCGCAGGCATTCTCATCCTTCTTTGGACTAGCTGCCAACACTTACACGCTTTGTGTGACAGATGCGAATAACTGTGTAATAACCGGAACAGCAACCATAACAGAACCTGCTGCATTAACAGCAACAGTAACACCTGATAACCCCGACTGTTTTAATGGTGCTGATGGATCGATGACGATTAACGCATCAGGAGGAACTCCAGTTTACCAGTATTCAGAAAATGGCGGAACAACTTTCCAGATTTCCAACACGATTAATGGTTTAACAGCAGGCACGTATAATGTACAGGTTAAAGATCAAAACGGTTGTTTGTTTAATACAACACAGATCATAGGCCAACCTACTCAGGTCACATTTACTTCCACTCCGGTAAACACTACATGCGGACAAGCANNTCACCATCAATGCAAACGGAGGAACAGGTGCATTCCAGTTCAGCATCGACAACGGAACAACCAACCAGGCAGGAAACGCGTTTAACGGTCTTGCAGAAAACACCTACTTTGTTGTTGTTACCGATGTAAACGGATGTACTGCAACTGAAACCATCACTCTTATTGACGCTTCCTCTCCGGTAATTTCCGGGGTTATCGGAACTAACCCATTATGTTTTGGATCAACTGACGGACTTGCGCAGGTTTTGGTAAATGGCGGAACAGCTCCACTCACTTTCTCAATGGACGGTGGACCTGGTCAAGCATCCCCGAATTTCAGTGGTCTTGGCGCAGGTAATCATACTGCATCAGTAGTTGATTTAAATGGATGTACCAGCACTTTCGTCTTTACGATGATTGAGCCTGCTGTACTGACACTTACTGCCACACCTACTCCACTTCTTTGTTTCAATGACTTTACCGGTGGAATATTGATGTCGGCAACCGGAGGAACATCACCCTACCAATATAGTTTTGACGGTGGAGTTACATTTGGAGCCTCACCATCATTAACCTTTATTGCCGGCGGAAATTACAACCTCTCCATTGTAGATAACAATGGTTGTACTGTAACCGGATCTACAACTGTAAACGAGCCAACGCAATTAGCCTTCCAAAGCTTCACTGTGGTTGATGCAACATGCTTCGATGTTTGCGACGGACAAGTTCAGGCATTCCCAACCGGTGGTACTGTTGCAGGTTTGTATCATTTCAACTGGTCGAACAGTCTTGCCGGTCCTTCACAGGCCACTGCAACCAACATTTGCGACGGAAGTTATTCGCTTACCGTAACAGATGATAATAACTGTTTAATCAGTCAGAACTTCACCATCAACGAACCTCCACAGGTAGTTATTACATCTACTGTAATCACCAATGTAACCTGTAATGGCGCTTGCGATGCAACGATAACTGTAAACAGCCCACTTGCAGTTAGCTATTCAACAAACGGTGGAGCCAGTTATCAGCCGGCCAACAACTTTACCAATGTTTGTGCAGGAGTATATAACATCATAGCACAAGACGCAACAGGTTGCCGTGCTGATACTACAGTAACAGTTCTTGAACCTTCTGTTCTCGACTTATTCCCTCCAACAGGTGGATTTGCATGTTCTGATCAACCGTTCAACCTGATTGCACTTGGTATTGGCGGTACTCCTCCGTTTACCTATACCTGGTCAGGCACAACCGAAACATCTTCATCTGTTAATGTAACATCCAGCACAACTACTACAGTAACGGTTTTTGCAACAGATGCCAATGGTTGTATATCTCCTACTGAAAGCGCAACAATAGATGTGTATCCATTGTACACTGCTACGATTTCTCCTGATGTTGTTATTTGTCCGGGAACTCCTACAACGCTTTCCGGTCAGGGATCACAAGGATTAGCTCCTTACTATTACCAGTGGATTGGTGGAGATACTTCTCAGACTACAACGGTTTCTCCAAGTGTAAATACCACCTACCAGTTGTTGACAATGGATATTTGTATGGATACAGTTATGCTACAAGTAAACGTTACAATGCATCAATTACCACAGGTAAATTTTGCACCAACTGTTGCTGCAGGATGTGCACCATTTACAACCACACTGGTTAACTCTACTCCGGTTGGTCAAATTGGTGGCAATTGCCTTTGGGATCTTGGTGTTTTAGGAACACAATCCAACTGTGCAAGCATCACGCAAACCTTCCCCGATCCTGGATGTTACGATATCAATTTAACCATCACATCACCGGAAGGATGTATCAATGATACTACCATTGTTGATGCAGTTTGTGTTTATCCTAATCCGGTTGCGGAATTCTCGTATATTCCTATGCAACCTACTGTACTTGCACCAAACGTGAATTTTGTAAATGAATCGACCGGTGCAACCACTTACCTGTGGGATTTTGCAGGAATCGGATCTTCAACTGATGAAAATCCTGCATTTGTATTCCCTTCCAATGCGCCTAATACCTATGTGGTTTGTTTAACTGCAGTATCTCAGTTTGGTTGTATCGACAGCACCTGTCATATTGTAACCGTTTACGATGAGCTATTGGTTTACGTTCCGAATGCATTTACTCCGGATGGAGATGGAATCAACGACATCTTCCTTCCTATCGTTAACGGTGCAGATCCCGATCCAAACAGGTACGAATTCATGATCTTCAACCGTTGGGGCGAACTGATCTATGAAGGACACAATCCTACTGTAGGTTGGGATGGAAAACATCGTGGAAACGATTCCAAACAGGATGTGTATGTGTGGAAAATCAAATTGCAGGATGCCTTAACCGGTCAGCAAAAAGTTTATTACGGTCACGTCTCACTATTGAGATAATCCATTAAAAAATAATTCCAAAAAAAATCCCTCACCGATGGTGANNAAATGGTTTTCACACCCCAAAGTTTACAGATCCAGCCCATATGTCCGGCATGAATTCCTTCATGCATGATTGCGTGACGAATTATTGCTCTGTAGCTATCCTCGCCCCCCATTGCAAAACCTGTAGTTGTGGGAAGAGCGAGATCCTCGTTGCTCAATGATAGAATTCTGGTCAGCGAACGTTGATGAACTTCATTCAGCACATTCACAATTTCTTCAACCGGAGGCAGACCAGCGGCATCAGGAATTACGGAACCCATTCCAAATAATTTCGCCCAGGAAAAGCGCACCATTTCGGCACCAGTACTTTTCAGGCACAAATAGTTTTGAGTGGTGGCCAGATGACCGAGAATCCATATAGGAGAATTCAATTCTTTCCCTTCCGCAGAAAAGGTTTTGGTCAGATCAAATTCCTTGATTTTGGAAAGATAACCCAATGTTGATTTCCGGTTGTAGTTTAAAAGATCGGCAAGTACTTCTTGTTCTGTGCGTATCATGATTATTATTTTCGGATATAAATACCAATTCCCTCAGGAGCCCGCCATGCGAATGCCATTGAACGATTCACAAACGGTTGAATACCGGGCACCATAAAAAAACTGGCTACCTGTGGCACCGATAGATTTTTCCAGGCCGGAGCTGCTTCCGTTTTACCGGGCAAGATCAACACCACGTGTCCGTATTGCTCCTGTTCGCTGATTGCAAGTGCTGCTTTTCCATTATTAACTGCATCCTGTGCTTTTACCAAAACATCCTGATTAAAGGAATCACCTGCACGGTACCACTTGTCTGAGGATTTTATTCGGGGTAAGATCTCCTCAAAATTAATGTAGGTCCCTTCATCGGATTCAAAATCGTTTATGCCATAATACATGCAAATGGCTTTTGCGATGAAGTATTTACAGGTCATTGAATTCTCTGCACTCTCGGTACAGTAAATAAAGGATTCCAATAATTCTTCGGGATCCGGCCGACTGGAAAGGGTTTCTGTATTTTCATTTTCGGATACGGTGGTATCTGCATACTCAGGAGAAATGAGTGTATCCGAAACAATTTCATCCGGAACGGGAGATTCCGATCCGCATGAAAAGAAAAATAAAGCCAAAAAAGGCAGAACCCTGATAGCAAGCAGTTTCATAGGGGATGCAAACATACCAAATCCATGCCTAAATCGAAAAACAGCTTATCAAGCATTTATGTAGCTTTGCACTCCAAATGACAAATTCCATCATACAGCTCAAACCCGGCAAGGAAAAATCACTGGAACGCTTTCATCCATGGGTGTTCTCCGGCGCCATTCACCGTATTGACGGTCAACCGGAAGAAGGCGAAATGGTAATGGTCTGCGATCGCTCAGGTAAAACGTTGGGGTATGGACATTTCCAAACCGGAAGCATCAGCATACGAATGTTGCAATTCGGGGAAACACGTCCTGATGGCGGTTTCTGGAAAGCTAAAATTGCAGCAGCATGGAATATGCGTAATGCTGTTTGTCCGGAAAACACCAACGTGTTCCGACTGATACACGGCGAAGGAGATGGCTTACCCGGACTGGTGATCGATTATTATGCCGGCTATTGCATTGTTCAATGTCATTCGATTGGCATGTACAAACAACGCAGTGAGATTGTTGAAGCGTTGAAAGCTGTAGTTGGCAATTCGCTCAAAGGAATTTACGATAAGAGCACAGAAACACTTCCCAAAACCCATACGGAAGGCACATCGCTTTCTTTGTATGGAGATGCTGCAGGAAGTACTGAAGTGATGGAATACGGTCACCGTTTTGTGGTAGATTGGGAGAGCGGACAAAAAACCGGTTTTTTCATCGACCAGCGCGAGAACAGAAAATTACTGGGATCGTATGCGAAAGGGAAAAAAATCCTGAATACCTTTTGTTACTCCGGTGGGTTTTCGGTGTATGCACTCAATGAAGGTGCACGGGAAGTGCATTCGCTTGATTCTTCAAAAAAAGCAATTGAGTTAACCGATAAAAATATTGCCCTTACCGCACACGCTGATAAGCATAAGAGTATTGTTGCAGATGCGATTCCCTATATCCGCAACATTGAAAACGATTATGACATTATTGTTTTGGATCCTCCTGCATTTGCAAAACACTTAAGTGCAAAACACAATGCAATACAAGGATACAGAAGGCTGAATGAAGAAGCCATTCGTCAGATTAAACCCGGAGGATTGCTATTTACCTTTTCCTGTTCACAGGTTATCAGTATGGAGTTATTTACCGGAGCGGTATTTTCAGCTTCAGCCAATGCAAAAAGAAATGTGCGCATACTGCATCGTTTGCATCAACCCGCCGACCATCCCGTTAGTATTTTTCATCCCGAAGGCGAATACCTGAAAGGACTTGTCCTTTATATAGAATGAACCAGTTAAACGCACCACTCAGTTACGGTCGCATCCTTGCGGTAGCATCACCCATTATGGTTGGTGTGTTTGTGCAATTCACCATGCTGATAACCGACAGCGCATTTTTAAACAGGATTGGTTCGCTTGATTTTAATGCATCCGGAAATGCAGGAATGCTGTATGTAACGCTCACCATGTTTGCAATGGGCATTTCCAACGGCGCACAGGTATTGATTGCGCGCAGAGATGGAGAGTTAAAACTAAAAGAAGCAGGAAATGTATTCAGACAATCTTTATTGATTCTTTGCGGATTAAGCGTATTGTTTACGATACTTCTGCTTGTGGGTTCACATAAATTCTTACCTGCTATTGTAAAAGATGCTGAAACAGGAATAAAAATGCAGGAGTTTCTGGATATCCGATCATGGGGATTCTTTTTTGCATTACCGGCCATGGCGTTTCAGGGATTCTACACAGGAGTAGCCAGAACGAGGATCATCATGTACTCTACTGTTATTACTGCCTTGCTGAATATTCTGCTTGATTATTTACTCATTTTCGGGAATTACGGTTTTCCTGAACTCGGATTACAGGGAGCTGCAATTGCAACAGTAATAGCTGAAGCTGCAGCGCTTTTGTTTGTGGTCATTTATATGCTGATCGATAAAGAATCGAAACCTTATTCTCCGTTTGGAAATATGCGCTTCAATACATCAGATTCATTGGAACTGATGCGACTTTCTTTTCCCTTGATGCTGCAAGGAATCGTTTCGATGGGGACATGGACCATTTTTTTCTTTTTCATCGAGCAATTGGGTCCTGCCAATCTTGAAGTATCGCAGGTCATTCGCATTTTTTACCTTATCGCATTGATTCCGGTATTGGGATTAGGCTCTGCAACGCGAACATTCGTATCGCATCTCATTGCAGAAGGAAAAACAAATGAAGTGGTACCCACTGTAAAACGCATTATCTTTTTGAATCTTATTGCGACCGTACTCTTCACATTCCCGAATTTATTTTTTCCTCATCTGGCAGTTCCATTTATTTCAACGAATCCTGAAATTCTGGACACCACAGCAAATACATTACAAATTGTAACCGGTGCGATGTTTCTGTTAGCTGCATCTTCCCCACTAAACGCACTCATCGCCGGTGCCGGTGCAACACAAACTGCTTTCCGCATCGAATTGTTCTCCATTGCCATTTATCTGTTTGGTGCATGGTTGTTGACAGTAAAATTCCCACAGCCTATCGTTTATGTGTGGTGTCTTGAGTATGTTTATTTTCTGCTGATGTTTTTTGCCTGCCTGGTCTATATACGAAAAGGGAAATGGAAAGACATTAAAATCTGACGTGTATGAAAATAGTTTACATGGGCACCCCCGAATTTGCTGTTGCCGGACTGGATGCTTTGCGAAAAGCAGGCAATGAAATCTGTGCAGTTGTAACCGCAACAGATAAACCGGCGGGACGAGGTCAGAAGCTTAGTCCTTCAGCTGTAAAAGTGTATGCTACCGAAAACAACATTCCCGTTTTACAACCGGAAAAATTACGCGATCCGGAATTTCTAAACACACTGAAAAATTATAAGGCCGATCTTTTTGTTGTTGTCGCATTCAGAATGTTGCCGGATGTAGTCTGGAAGATGCCTATTAAGGGAACAATCAACCTGCATGCATCGCTTTTACCGAATTACAGAGGAGCAGCACCCATCAATTGGGCGGTGATCAATGGAGAAAAAGAAACAGGAGTTAGCACCTTTTTTATACGCGAAGAAATTGACACCGGAAATGTAATTGCGCAACGTAAAGTGAGTATTGGGGAAAATGAAACAGCAGGAGAATTGCACGACAAACTGATGTTAGTTGGCGCAGAATTACTGGTTGAAACGGTTAAAGCAATTGAATCCGGAACCGCACATTCCATTCCACAGGAAGAGATGTCGGTGGGAACGAAGAATTTTCCTGTTGCTACTAAAATTTTCCGGGAGGATTGTAAAATAGACTGGACAAAAAAAACGGACAGCATTTTCAATCTTATTCGGGGAATGTCGCCATACCCGGCAGCATTTACCACACTCGTTCAAAGTGGAAAAGAAGAAACCCTCGTAAAAATATTTGCCAGCCGCAAAGGAAATTCAACCGGCAAACCCGGATCCATCCATACCGACGGAAAGACCTTTCTTGAAGTAGTGACAAATGATGGAAGTCTGCTGCTTACCGATATTCAACAGGCGGGTAAAAAAAGAATGGGTATTGAAGAATTTCTGAGAGGAACAAAACTTTCAGAGGATGCGCGGATGCTTTAATTACTGCGGATACACATTGATGGTAATTCCATCAGTGGCCAGTTGAACATTTTTAAAATGCTCTCGGGCTTCTTCCAGAAATGGTTCCAGATCGTTATACCGCACAGAAAAATGCCCGAGCACCAATCTGTCGACTTTTGCTTTTTGTGCAATAGTAGCTGCCTGAGCGGCGGTTGAATGATAAGTTTCCTTTGCCCGGTCTTCCAATTCTTTGGTGAAAGTGCTTTCATGAAAAAGGACATCCACTCCCTGAATACTCTCCACAATTTTTTCGGTGAATATAGTATCCGAACAATAGGCATATGAAGGCGATGGTGGTCGGGGCAATGTTAATTCATGATTGGGAATGACTGTTCCATTTTCCGTAGTATAATCTGCGCCCTCTTTAATTGCGGGCAAAGCAAATACAGGGATTTTATGCTTTCTGATTTTCTCAGAACTCAATGGAAGCAATTTGGGTTTTTCCCTGAATATAAATCCACAGGTAGGAATTCTATGCCTTAGAATCACCGTAGATACTTCAACCACTTTATTCGAATAAATTATTTCGGGAGCATCATAGTTTAATGCATGAAACTCCAATGGGTAAGTAAGTCGGGTGGATGAGATTTTCATATGGAGATCGATCATCGTTTTGAGATCGGGGTGACCATAAATATGAACCTCTTTTTTTCGTCCCAACAAGTGCATGCTTTGCAATAATCCGATCAGTCCCAAATAATGATCGCCGTGCAGGTGTGAGATAAAAATATGATCGATGCGTTGAAACTTGATCTTGAACCGACGCATCTGCAATTGTGTTCCTTCCCCGCAATCAACCAGAAAATAATTCTCCTGTACATTCACCAATTGTGAAGCAGGATTTCTCCTTAACGATGGTGTTGAGGAACCGGAACCTAATATTGTGACTTCAAACTTCATAAAATGAAAACCGTCCCACTAAGGGGACGGTTTCTAAAAGAGATTAAAATTATTTATCGCGTTACGACCATTCTTTTTGTGGTGCTGCGTTTTCCGTCGGACACTTTGTACATATACGTTCCTGCAGGAAGATCACCTGCTTCGAAACGAATCTGGTTTTTACCTTTCTGTACAGAAACGGTGCGTGTATGAACGGGCTGACCGATCAGATTGAACACTTCAAATTGAACAAGACCAGAAACGGAAGTTTCAAGTTCAATCAATGTAGATTCATCAAACGGATTTGGTTGGTTTTGAGAAACCGCAAAGGCATCCTGTGAAAGTTCAATTGTACCCACTGCCGGATTTACAACGATACGGTAATAGGTCAAGGTAAAACTGTTTGGAACACCAAGACCACCCACGTAAGCATCGAGGTTAAACACCAAAGGATAAACACCTTCTTGTCCTGGTTGTGCTGTTCCGGAAATTATGGCACAATCTATTGTATTTCCCATAAACTGACAGTTTGCGGGTGCACATGTAAATGTGAATCCTGTTGGCAAACCTGTTACGCTGGTTACTTCAATGTAATCAAATGAAAGGGTAGTACATGGAAAAGGCAATGGCAATATCTGCGCACAAGTATCTGCAGGTACAACGGCAGTTACAACCTGATTGTAAGGCGTACCAACATATGCAGGCATAAAATNNAGGATGGATTCCGGCATCTCCGGCAACCGACATATCGGGTGTACATTGTGCTGATGCAACAGAAGCTGAAAGTCCTAATGCAATAAAAAGTAAAAGTTTTTTCATGTTAGCAGGGTTTGGTTTATTGGTTTTCATCATCACTGGTAAGCTCCCGCTCAACTTCTTCCATCAGAACGAGGTCTGAGGCTTCATTTGCCGTTGGAGTTATAGAGATAACTGTATGCAATTGAGAAATGGTAATCAGTTTCATCACAGGTTCCTGAAGTCCGGTCAACACAAAACTCCCGTTGGAAGAACGACAAAGTCTGTTTGCAACCAGTATGGAACTGAGTCCTGATGAATCGCAATAGCGAGTATCACTCAAATCAATGATGATATTGCGAACGCCTTCTTTATTGTGAAAAACAACCAGCGATTTCAATTCCGGGGCATGACCGGTATCCAGCTTCTCCACCTTGCTGCGGATAAGCACATATTTTTCGTGTGGAAAGACTTCAAAATTCATGTCCTGGAAATTTGATAAGCCTAAATGTAAGAATTTTTAAATCGTAAGAAAACCGGAAAAGGACTGTCTTTTCAACCGGGCTTGTTGGTAAATACTCAGGAGCGTATTTTGGAGGCCAGCAGGTAAATAACTGCCATTCGAACCGCTACCCCGTTCTCAACCTGGTCAAGAATAACCGACTGATGACTATCGGCAACCTCACTGGTAATTTCCACACCGCGATTGATGGGGCCTGGGTGCATCACCACAATTTCCTTGTTCAGGCTCTTTAACAGCTTCATATCAAGACCAAACTGCATAGTATATTCGCGCAATGTCGGGAAGTACCGGATATCCTGACGTTCCAACTGAATGCGTAACATGTTGGCAACATCGCACCATTCGAGCGCCTTTTTCAGGTTATGTTCCACTTTAACACCCAGCTCAGAAATATAGCGGGGAATTAAAGTCGTTGGTCCGCAAACCATTACTTCAGCCCCAAGTTTCCTGAGGCAGAAAATATTTGAAAGGGCGACTCTTGAATGAAGAATATCTCCCACAATCACCACTTTTTTCCCTTCCACACTTCCCAATCTTTCCCGTATCGAATACGCATCCAGCAGCGCCTGGGTAGGATGTTCGTGCGTTCCATCGCCGGCATTGATAATTCGTGCATCCACATGTTTCGATAAAAACAAGGCTGCTCCGGGAGTGGAATGACGCATCACTACCATGTCTACTTTCATTGCGAGAATGTTGTTGACGGTATCGATGAGTGTCTCCCCTTTTTTCACGGATGATCCGGATGCCGAAAAATTCACCACATCGGCAGATAGTCGTTTTTCTGCTAACTCAAAAGAGAGCTTAGTACGGGTAGAGTTTTCAAAAAATAAATTGGCAATGGTAATATCCCTTAATGAGGGGACTTTTTTTATCGGTCTGTTAATTACCTCCTTGAAACTATCGGCTGTTTTAAAAATGATCTCAAGGTCCTCACGGTTGAGGTCCTTAATTCCGAGCAGATGGTCTACACTGAGGTTCTTATTCATGTTCTTTCGGAGTAAAAAGGATCACTTTGTCTTCTCCTTCAGTTTCCCGCCATTCAACTGCAACTTTTTCGGAGGAAAGGGTATCCACCCATTTTCCTACATAATCTGCCTGAATGGGAATCTGACGTTTAAAGCGGCGATCGATAAGGGCAAGTAATTCCACCTTTCTTGGTCGGCCGTATGCAATGAGTGCATCCAAACCTGAACGCACTGTTCTGCCTGTGTACAACACATCATCGACCAGAATTACATCTTTGTTTTCGATGGAGAAATCGAGATTGGTAACGCTGGGCAACAAGGGTACATCTCTGCGTCGGAAATCGTCGCGGTAAAAGGTAATATCGAGAGCGCCTGTTTGAATTGTTTTACCGGTAATTTCTTCCAGACGTTGCTTGAGGCGATTTGCAAGATAAATGCCACGCGGCTGAAGTCCGATAATGGCGGATTCAGAAAAGTCCTTGTGATTTTCGATAAGTTGATGACAAAGCCGGTTGATCAGGAGAGAGAAGAGCTGAGTATTGACTATGGTTACCGGCTTCATTGTTGGAAGGTCAGTCAAAGGTAAACAAAAAAATGATTTTAGTTCTTCATTTCGGTGCCGACCGCCTTTTCTGTATTGATTTTGAGTTCCTGCCGCAACCATTCCAATGCTTTTTCACGATCGGTGAACAGGCGTGTTGGGATTGCGGGCTTGTTGAATGTCATGTAAAAATTGCCGATTATCCGGTGAGCCAGGTTCTCAACAAGGAATGCTTTTGCCACCGTATTCATGCGGTATTCCGGGGAGGCCACCTTTTTACGAGCTTCGGCGGAGATGGTGCTTCCACTTCCGGAAACAACCAGTACCGTGTAGAGCTCATCGCCCATTAAGGCCAGGTTATCGCTTTTGCACAAATCAAGATCTTCCGGTTCAATATGCATATCCTCCAGAACATAATTCTCGACGATACCTTTTTCAATGCGTTGTGACCGGATCTTTTTTTCCATTTTATAATGCAGCGGCAATTAGGTAAAAAATAGGTAAAATAACAAGGGCTTCCTGACGGAAGCCCTT